>JAIEQL010000016.1 GCA_019747735.1 Chthoniobacterales bacterium
AATTCGTCGTCGCTTTCCTCATACAGTAACAGCACGGCATCTTCACCTGATCAATGATGCCAATGTGGAGACACTTGGGCTTTGGGCAGAGAAGCTCATCGATGCAAAGAAAGTGGAAGATGTCTTTGCTGTGTAAGAACATCACAACTCGCACTTACAAGTGCAGCTATAAAAATTTCTAAAATGCTTTAGCTTCCTTTTTTTTCTTGCGCCAATTCCACATTGGAAATGTTTCAAAGCGCTCTTGTTGGTGAACCTTTGCATAAATGGAAAGCATTCCATTGTTTTCATAACGCTCTATCCCACCTAGGAAGCGGTTATAAAATTGGATCAGTCGATCCATCTCAAATCCTTTAGGATTGTCTAATAGCTTACTGATATTGCCGCCCACATAATCCATTTGAGGACAGTAATCGCGGCAAAAAGCAAAAAAATCAGCAATCCCTAAAAGCGCTGATGCCATAGAGCGCTTAGCCGATACCCGTTCGACAAAACAGACTAGCAAATCGTTAGGAGTTGGTTGGCGAAACTTAATTTTTGTATCACTCATGACAACTTGCGAAGCCAACCAATCAGTTTGTGTATAGTAAGGTTCTAAGGGATAGGTCGTCACTTCGTAGCCATGAGATAATAAAGCACGTGCCATGGGAGCATCGTTAGGATTAGCACGAAAAGAAAACTGCTGAAATCGGGCATACAGTTCTTCCCCAATGGGACTAGCAGGAATAAGGTCTTTTTCTGACATAAAATTTACTCCACAGCCACCCGTGGAGGCAATGTTCTAACCCAGCGTAAAATTTCGGTAACAGGCTCCAGCAAATTGGGAGGGATAATATCATTTACCTCAAGTTCATTATAGAGAGCACGGGCCAAGGGGACATTCTCTACAATCGGTATATTTTCCTCACGAGCTATTGCAATCATCCTTAAGGCAATAAAACCAGTTCCCTTAGCTCGTAAGATTGGCAAGGGCGTTGCTCCTCTTTCATAATAAATAGCGGTAGCATAGTGCGTTGGATTGGTCACAAGAACTGTTGATTTACGAGTAGCTGTAGAAGTATCCTCAAAAACTATCTCTCGTTGGAGACGACGACGATTCCCTTTAATAAGGGGATCTCCTTCCATTTCGCGCATCTCACGCTTTGTTTCATCCTTGGTCATCATGAGCTCCTTAGTGAGAATTTTCCGTTGAATAATGTAATCAACAACAGAGATAAGAATGTAACAAAGCATAAAAGCAATGATGAAGCTCTTTAACAATGGACGAACAACATCTACTGCATTAAACAACGTTGCAAAAGGAAGCGGTGCTAACAGGCCTATTGATTTTTTTATTAGGAAGTAGAGTAACACACTAAAAACCGCTAGCTTAATAATAGACTTCAGTAACTCCACAAGAGTTTTGACTGAAAACATTTTCTTAAGGCCAGAAATGGGACTCAGCTTACTAAGGTCTGGTTTGAGCGATTCTGCAGCAAAAAGAAATCCAAATTGACCAACATTAGCTACAATCACGGATAATGCCGCAACAGCACAAATGGGAAACAAAGAAGAGTACAGGTAAGAAACTGTTAATCTTAATGTATCTAAGACAGTGCTTATGCTTGGGTCAGCAATTTCTCTAAAAACAACATCAAAAAAAGTAATCAAGGACTTATAGGTCTTGCCTAGTGTTAAAGAAATAGCCTCTAAAACAAAAAAAGTACAAACAGTGGTGACAACATCTGTACTTTTGACAACCTGCCCTCTCTTTCTAGCATCACTTAGTCGTTTAGACGTGGGTTGCTCTGACTTCTCTCCACTTGGTTGATCAGCCATGGAAAATTCCTTTTAAAAAGGCAGCTGCCCCAGAACCCGTGAACAAATCTCGCTGAAATCCTTCTATGAGATAACTCATATAAAAAGGGAGAAAGATAAAGCAAAGCCCACTTTTAATAGGAAGAGAAATGAAAAAAACGTTTAATTGAGAGACAAAACGATTGATCAATCCAAGACCAAAATCCATAAAGAAAAAAATAATTAGTAGCGGCGCAGAATAAAGGATTCCAAGTTCAAAAACCTGCGTGAAAAAAGGAAAAACTTTGGATTGCCACCCAATAGCCAGGGGAGGCAAAAGGCTTCCTACAGGATAAGCTTCATAACTTGCAAAGAGAACACCTAATAGTAATAAAAATCCCCCTGTACCAAAGAAAATATAACTTATAATACGAAGAAACATACCGCCTAGAGGTGATTCTTGTGCTCCTAGCATCGGATTATAAATTCCTCCCGCTGTCGTCCCTCGTTGTAGATCGATGAGTTCTCCAGCAACTTCAATAGCCCAAAAAATAACAGAAACAAAAAAGGCTATTAGTATTCCAATAAAGGCTTCTTTAAAAGTGAGCACCAGAGCTGAAACAAGGTTTACATTTTCCAAAGAAAGTGTTGGAGCCAACATCGGAACAACGATAGCCATCATCATCACCAGTAACACTTGACGGGGAAGTCCACTGATTCCAAAAAAAGGAACAATAGTTAATACCATTCCTAAGCGCACAGAACCAAGGGCCATGATGAGAGGGCCCTGTGTAATGAGTTTTTTTATCTCTCCAGAATCCATTATCTAATAATTCAATATTGCTGGAAAATCACGAAAGGCAATGATGGCAAAATTATAAAGGTCTCCAAAAACATAATTCATCGCATAAACAATGACTAAAAATGTCGCCACGATTTTGACAGCAAAGGGAAGTGTCTGATCTTGAATTTGCGTGAGCGCTTGAAATAAAGCGACAAGAACTCCGATGGCGGTTGCTACAATGATAGGCGGCAGAGAAGAAGTGAGCACCAAGAGCATTGCCTGAGAGACGAGATTAACAGAGGTTTCTTGGTTCATATAGTCAAACTACTTAGAAATTAGATGAAAGAACGCAGAGATTTTTAGAAGAGGCAAGGCCGAAGAGCGAGCACTATATCTTATAACAGGAGTAATGAGAACGCAGTCTTTTCCTGAAAAGATCAAGTCAATTTTGTGTAATTTCTAAGTAATTTAATTATATGAGGGTGTCTTGAAAATGAATAAAATTGATGCAGTACCAGGAGCGAAGCGCACAGACCCGCAGTGTATAGGG
>JAIEQL010000047.1 GCA_019747735.1 Chthoniobacterales bacterium
GGTAGAGGCAGGATAGCATTGAGAAAATCTTTGAGCAACTTGGGGTGCTGCCCAAAAATCTTTTTAAAAACTAAATCGCTTTTAGGATCAAGATAACGTGGCATGGTGGTAAATTCTATGGGTCATGGTTGCCCTGTCAAATTCAAAGATGTAACCGTTCGCGCCTCTCCCTCCTGCGAAGAGGCGCTATCCGAAGCAAATTGTCCTTCTCTTCTCTGCAGTCCGAAATTAAGTCGTTTCTATTTTGAGCAGAAGTCTGAACGGTTACCTCCTTCTAATAATTCATCAATAATCAAACCCCAGTTCTGATTTTTTCAATAAATTGAGTCCCCAGTTCTTTATTAAAACTTCTGCTGCTTTCTCTGTAGATAAGGCGGTATTTTTTTTATTATCTCCATCTTTCATGCTCTTTGGATAATCACCAGTCATACTATACATCTGAAAAGCTTGATCATACCCTGCGGCAGCAACTTGATATTTTTTTGCAACTTCAGCTAAACGAGCTACCAATACTTTATTAATTGAAACTTGAACTTCTCCTGCTTGAGCTAAATATTCAACACTCTTCACTAAAGCATCGGCTGCATATTCAAGACAATCACGGTTATAATCTGCCCGAGCTGCTTTCCAAGCTGCTTTATAATAGGAACGCGCGGCAGCACTCCACCAGTTGGCTAATTCTTGATTACCTGAAGATCGCATCTCTTGGCTTTTAGAAAAACAATGAGCTCTCTTTACAAATAAGTCAGCAGCTTTCTCAGTACAGCTAGCATCCCATTTAAGATGATCTCCTTCTTTTTTATTCTTTGCTGTATATTTCACTGCAGCTTCAATATATAATTCAAGGGCTTTCTGATAAGTTTCAGCAGCTTTGGTCCAATGATCAGCCAGTTTTTGATTTCCTGTGGCTCTAGTTTCAATAGCTTTCATCCAATAGTTAAAAATTTCTTCAGAATTAAAACGCAAAGGCTCACTACCTGATAAAGAAAAAGACTGAGCAAGTTCATCAACTTTTGCTCTTGCTTCATTTTTAAGTCTGATGACTGTGGCCGTTTTCTCTTCAGCACTAAGGGCAGCCCATTCAGATGCTTTTTCGGTCTCTGATTTAAGATATTTATTCCACTTAGAGCGAAGTCGCTCAATTCGTTCTAAATTATCTTGCATCCCTCTCTGTGCATCATGGTCGCTCCAGCCGCTCCAGCCAATCGCGTATTTTTTATATCCTGCAGCATACTTTTTAGCAGTATCAACAAATTGATAAGCAGCACATTCATACCAATTAGCAGCCAGGATATAACCGTAATTAACCCCTTCATATCCTGCATCGGCTGCTTCTTGAATCCTAGGCCATAAGGCAATTCTCTCTACTAGCACATCAGCAGCTTTCTCTGTACATTTACTAGCATCACCCCAACATTGAGATTTTTTAGTCGTTTTATATTTGTCAAACGCCTGCCTAGCTTTGGTTCCATAATCAGCAGCTTCTTTATATCTTTGAATAGCCTCTTCCCACCAATCTGCCAGCTCTTGATTACCCGCAGATTTAGCTTCTTGAGCCTTAGCAACAGATTCTACACGCTTTATTAATAGACTACCCGTGCCATAACAGGACCAATTATCCCCGTAGTCAAGATAACCACCATGCAACACATCAGACTCGTACCAAACATGTGTTCTGCATATCTGGAGCACCTCCTTCCACCAATCCGTTAATTCTTGGTTGCCTACAATAAGGACCTCTTGTTTCTCTGTTAAAGACCCATCTTTTTCTATGAGTAAATCTTGTCTCAACTCCTTCCACAATGCTTTCCAGAAAAAAGCATCTTCCATCCTTCCTTTACCTATTGCTTCCTCTTCTTTAATTTTCCATTTGATGCACTCAGCCAAACCTCTTACTTGGTCGAATGTAAAAAGAACAGAGGAGGGTGGATCTGTACGACAATACTTATGATCGTCATGAGCCATATACCACTTTCCTGTTTTTTCAGTTTCTTGAGCTGCTGCTTTCCATAAAGCTGCTAATTCCTCTTCTCCATTTTTTTGCGCTTTAGCAGCTTCAGACCAATATCTTATTGCTTGGTTCCAGCTAGGAATAATATATGCCCAGCTATTAAGCTCACATTGAGAATAATACCGCTCCTTATACTGCTTCGAAGTTTTAAGAAGTTTCAGCGTTGCATTGGCTTCTTCTACCTTAGCTTGGAGTTGGTCCTCTTTAGTCTTTCTCTCTTCAGGAGTTAGTTTTGCGCAGTAAATAAATTTTTGTTTTTCAGCCTCTACATATTTAAGTTGATATAAAATAAACTCTTTTTCTTTGGCTATTTCAAGCGCCGCTTTTTTCGAAGAAGTTCTCCAAACACGTCGCCAGCGTTCTGTTTCCTTCCGGGCTTTGGTTGCTTGTTGTTGAACGAGATCTAATCTCTCTTTTCGATCTTGTTGAGTTTCTTTGTTCTGCCGATCAATTGCGTTGTTGTAATGTTCTTTGGCTTCTAATGGGAGTTCATTCCAAAGGGTTGGCTCTCCTCCGTGATAGGCTCTTGCAGCCTCAGCTTGTTCTAAAAGAAGTTTGCGATTTTTGGCTTCGATGATTCCCATCCAGAGAGCCTCAGTATCGGTTAAGCGTTGTTCTTCCTCTTCAAAATAATGGAGGGCCTTTTGATTGGCCTCTGCAAGAGGATTTGCTTTCTTTTTAGTATTGAGATCATGCTGCAGCAACATCTCATAAGCTCCTGGAATCCTTTCCCTAGCAGCTCGCAGCCCCTCGCGCTTGATGATTTGAGGATAGTTTTGGTCTAATGGAAGAGAGGCAAGTCTTTTTTCAAACGCTTCTTGAATCCGCTTGGACTCTTCTTCATCGACTAATTCCATTCCCTCCAGGTTTGTCATCTTGCTCTCTTCATATCGTTTTTTGACTTCTTCCCAGAGTTTGTTGGTGGCCTCATCGCTTTGGTACAACAACTCCTCTGCTTCGCGTTTTGCTTCAGAGTTGGAAGCTTTGAGGAGACTCTTTTCTTGATTTGCTAAAGTAAGCCAGGCCTTATATGCCTCGACAGCCTTATTGCTAGCGAGTTGCAGGTCTGCTTGAGTTTTGTTGAGGAGTTGCTCTTTTTCTTCAAGGAGTTTTTTTGATTTTCCTAACTCCTGCTCTTTTTCAGCAGTTGATTTTCCTTTGCTGCTGAGGTCTAAACGTTCTAGTTTTTTTGTAGCGACGTTTGCTTCAAGAATTGCTTTTTGCTCTTCTAATTTTGAAACTTCTTTTTCTAGTTTTTCAGCTTCCAATTTGAAACCACTTGATTCTTGTTGTGCTCTCCACCGTTTTGTTTCTGCTTCCCAACTTCCTTGACAAGCAATGGCTAATGCGTCCCGCTGCTCTTCTAATTGTTGCTCTTGCCAATATTTCATTCCTTGGTGATCCGATTGGATCCAAAGATCTTTTTTGTCAGGATAAGGAGTTTGTTTCATCAATGCTTCCCAAGCTTCTTCTGCTTGCTCAGCATATTCGATAAATTGATCAAGATCACGTTGAGTAGGACGCTCAGGAATTTCCAGGTTGATGGGAA
>JAIEQL010000057.1 GCA_019747735.1 Chthoniobacterales bacterium
AAAAAAGTCTCAATGACCTTGAAACGGCTACTAAGGAGTTCCAAGAACCTTGCGCAAAACTCAGTCGTAATGATGTTGATGATCCCGACGTTTTTAAGAGTAACAACGCTGAAATTACTGCTGGGAGCAATGCCATTGTCGCTAATGGGAGAGCAACCGTAGCAATGAAGAAGGCGCAACAGTCTACAGCAAAGGCAGTGGCTGATCCAGGAGATGCAACAAAACAAGCTCAAGCTACAAAGGACATCCAAGCTGCTCGTGATGCAGCAAACCAGAAGGGGGTTTCAGCAGCAAACAAGGAGGCTATTACTAAGGGTGCGGATCATTGTGAAAAGGCGATGCAGTATGGGCAGTATAAAGAAAAAGGACTTCTTGCAAAAAAAGGTGAGGACTTTAAAACACTTTATAATAAAAACAATAAGCCTCAAAACCTAGATAGACCAGTACCACAACTTACTCCAGAAGGCGCAGCAAATCGGGAGCTCAACAAAGCAAATCTTCAAGTCGACGCCAGCGCTGAGCAGGTTCAAACTTCCATAGCAGCCACAACAAAACCTCTAGCAGAAAGCAGAGCCGCCATCCAACAAGGACTCAGAACCTCTTCCACTAAGGTTACAGCTGCTTCTGCCAAAACCTCTGAGAGTGCTCGTTGTTATAATGATCCAGAAGCACGAAAGCAGACGAAGACTGTGAATGATGAAACTCAAAATTTAGCCCTCGCTGCTGAGAAATATAAAAAGAATCCTACTGGAGAGAACTACAACGCACTATGTAAACAAAACCTAAAAACCAAGCAAGTTATTAAAGAAAATCCAGATGCCCATGCTGAAGTAATAACTCAGGCTAACATGTCTACGAAAACAACAGATACTGTAGAAGACTACTATAACAAGAGTAAGGGTACAGTGGACCTTAATAGGATTGAGGAGATTTCCGAGCCAGCTAAAAGTTCACAATCAGTTGCCAGCAGCGTTCAGAGTAGGCAAGCAACAGGAAAGTCAGGGGCTTACTACAACAACTTTCAAGTTCTCTTTAGTCTTTTTGCTGCCATTAGTTCATTTAACACAGCGGGTGGGCAAATCCTGCAAGCTCAAGGGCAAGCGCAGAAAGCCGCCATGGATCAGGCTTCTCAAACAGAACAAGCTGCTGCCACAAGTTATGGCTATGGAGAGCAGGCTTCTCAATCCAATGCCCAGCTACAAGCTCAAACGCTTCAATCTTTGGAGAGCACTTATCAGAGTATCTCCCAATCTCAAACCCAAGATGTGCAGTTCGTAAGGGGGGCTAATTGATTATTTAAAGGGTTTGAAATTATTATTGTTGCCCATGGCCATTTGTTGAAAGTTATAAGACATAACAGAGGTGTTGTAGTTCGATTGCGCAATAAAGGCATTATTGTACAATCGTTGCTGTTGCTGAATCATAAATTGCTGTTGTTGGTTGTTACTTTGAATTATAAAATTTTGCATAGCTAGTGATGAAGAAAGACCATTGCGAGAAGTAGCATTCCGCCTTGCTTGAGTTTCTTCCCACGCTTTTTGACGTGCTTCTTTTTCTTTTTTTAGTTCCTCCTGTTCTTTCTCTTGACGCAAGCGTTTTTCTTCAGCTGCTTTTTTTGCTTCTAAATCTTTTTGCTCCTGAAATTCCCTGTTCTTTCTTTTTCGTTCTTGTTCGTAGCTTTCATGAACCCTTGGAGCGTCGGTAAAAATTTTTTTTCCTGTTAGTGTGGGTTCACTAACACCGACGCTCTCAAAACGCCGCTCCTCCTCAGAAAGCTCAGCTAAACGATTGACGTTTTCTTCTAATTCAGAAGTAGGGAGTGAGAGAAATCTGAGAGCTTCTACCAGAGGATGATCAAACTCCACTAATCTACGGTAAAGACATTGAGCTGTTTCTATAGTTTCATAGTAATCGTCATCCTTTATTTCCTTTGCTAGTTTTTCACCGATACAACTCAGGCAGTTATTTAAAAAATACTTAGTATACTCTATATCTTCTCGTAAAGTTGCTTCTTTATATTGAGGAAGCCGACTTGCCATTTGCTGTAATTCTTCTTCTGGCATTTCGTGCCCACGTTGAGCAATGATGACAAGGGACTCACGCGATGTACCGATGATGTCTTGAGGCAAGAGCTCATTTATTTGAAATTCTTTTTTAACCAAGTTTTTTAATTTTTGGAGAACCATATCTTTTTGTTTTTCCAATATCGTTCTATCGTCAGTCAGAGAGGGCTTTGGTCCAGTATACACAACTGCACGGCCATCTTGATTAAAGCGTTCGCGTTCACGAAGAGCTATTCTGAGAAAAGTACTTTCCCAAAGAATGCTTTCATTCTCAGTTGGCTTAAAAGCTTTTCTTTCTTCCTCAGGAATAATCCCCTCCCAATCACGAGCTTTTTTCTCTGCCTCAACTAACGCCTCTTTTTCTAAAATAAGAGCTGCTAGATTTTTCTTAACCTTTGTAGCCTCACGTTCAATAACTGCATGATCCCTTGTAGCTTGAGCAAGCCTCTCTTCACGTCGACTCTTACTCCAAGGATTCAATGGATTAACGTTATTTAGACTCGTTTGCTTTTCGCATATGTTTTTTTGAGCTGTTTGCAGACTTTTTCTCAACGCTTCTTTTTTCTTCGTTGCTTTTTGAATCGCCTTCTCTTTTTCTTCCTGCTGTTTTTTTAGCTCCTTTACTTTTTTCCCTCGCGCTTCCCACTCTTGCCAAAAATGCTGATGAGCTTTAAGCGTTATTTCATAAGCTTGAGAGGTTGCAAATTCTTCTTCCTCTAAAAAAGGAGCGGGCCTTTGAGAAAAAGAAGAGCGTTTTCTTTCTCCAGAAGGACCGTGGCTATCATAACTACTATCACTACTCGACTTTCTAGAAAGCAGAGGAGCCTTTTCATGGGGATTGTTAACGTGCTCGGACTCAAACTCTGGAAGTAAATTGTGCTCCACACGGGAGCTCTCAGCAGGAGGAACACGATCCTCGATCATCTTTACAATCTTCCCAGCAATCTTCCCAAGATTTTTGAGCTTGTCTAAATCTTCATCGCTAAGAAGTTCTTTGCCTCGAGCTTGAGAGAGAGCTTCTTTATAATCTTGATGTCGCTCTTGCCAAAAAACTCTCACTTCCTCAGCAACAACTTCCGAAGGGTTTTCATTTAAAAAAGAAAGAACCTCTGAAGCCTCTTCTTCTCTTGCAGCAAGGACCTCTGGATCAAAAAGATTTTGGGCATTTGCATTTTCTAGGTTGCCTCCTACACCAGAATTTCCTGAACTTCCCACAATCTCTTCTTGGTTGAAGTCGCTACGGCTACCTTGGTGTTTGAAAAGCGCCTTTTTGGGAGAAGAAAGATCACGGCTCACTCCAACATTTGCGATAAGCACTTTTTCTTCTACTTCTTTGCTATATTCCAGAACTCCTTTCTTCTTTAACCCGTTGCCCTCCGACTCCTCAACGGGTCTTTCTCCTCCCCCCACCATGGCATTGCCTCGCCAAGGAGAGATCACCAGCAGGCTTAATACAAAGAAGAAGGGTAGCTTTTTCATAGTGGTCTTGATTCCCAATCAAAAAAATCACCTTATTCTATATTCCCAGCACTCTTGACAACAAGCTTTTTTCGGAAAGGAAGTAAATTACAAGGCGTAGGGGTCGCATAGGCATAGGGGTCAGTAACGGTGTTGATTAGGCAAGAGAAAAGTTTGGCTGCTTGATAAGTTTGTTAAGCAGGATAATGAGTTTTCGCATAACAGCGGTGAGAGCAACCTTGGGTTTTTTTCCATTGGAGAGGAGACGTTGATAGAAAGCACGTAGGATGGGATTAAAGCGGGAGGCAGCAAGAG
>JAIEQL010000022.1 GCA_019747735.1 Chthoniobacterales bacterium
TATCTCTGTGTTCTTTTGTGGCTAATTTCTTCCTGCGTTGGCTACGTTAGTAATTTTCTTAACTTAGCGCCATTCGGGTCAGTGCCAGTCAATTTGCAGACGCAGTCGCAAATTGCGGGACTAACCCGCTTGCTCAAGCAAAGAGGTCGGTTCTATAGATCGTCATCTTTGGTGACAGTTCATTAGTTTTTTGCCAATCTCCCAACCAATTTTGGATCCGAGAGATTCTGAGAACTGACAACCGAGCCCTGCAACCTTGTCCCAGTGAAGGCTGGGATAACAATTAAAAATCTACTGGCTTTGGCATTGGCAATTCCATCACCGGCGCCGCTCCGCTTGGCATATCAAGTGGGCTCA
Organism: Chthoniobacterales bacterium; assembly: GCA_019747735.1. Taxonomy (GTDB): domain Bacteria; phylum Verrucomicrobiota; class Verrucomicrobiia; order Chthoniobacterales; family UBA6821; genus CAIWMF01. Next base: position 358 of record JAIEQL010000022.1, read on the forward strand.
CAGGTTCTGCGCGACGCACTTCTGGTTCTGGTGTGACTGCAGGAACTGCATTATTGCTAGGTCCGCTTGAGCTGAGGGTGAATTCCAATTTGTTTTTCTCCTTTGCCATAGGTGCTACAGGAAAGAGGACCGATTGATAAACATCAGTAGAAGCAAGAAGTGTCGGAGCAGTGACAGGAATTGGGGTGATGCTTTTTAAATCAACTGCGGCAACAGCCCGTGGCCATTCTGTCTCCTCGGGATCTTTGGAGCGGTTAGAAAATTTGTTGCTGTGGATAGGGCATTCTTCATGAGGCAGCTCTTCTTGAGTGGCATATTCTGTGATCGCAGAGTTGGGCTCTTTTTCTTTACATTGCGCAGTAATCAATAGCCCCGAGCGACGGCAGACTTCGACGGGAGTAAGCGTTGAGGGAGGCGTGATCGGCCGCGGTGGAAAGCCCGTCAGTGAGGCATTCATCACCGCTGACCAAATAGGTAGTGCCAAATTTTTTCCAAAAGCTCCTGGAAAAATGGACTGTGGTTTATCATAACCAACCCAGACACCGCATGTCATGGAGCTGGAATAACCGACAAACCAGAGATCAGTGAAGTCATAAGCGGTGCCACTTTTTCCTCCGACAGAAAAACTGGTTAAATAAGCATCTGTTTTATGGAGTGCATCATCTAAAATAGTGTGTGTTTGAAAAGCGACCTCTGGTGAGAGGACTTCCACTTTTTTGGGGGTTGCTTGAAAGAGAATCTCTCCATCACCGGCAGTAATTTTGGTGATGGCATAAAGAGAAGCAGGACGACTTCCTCCATTTGGAAAAATAGAAAAAGCAAGTGTTAGCTCATCTAGTTCCATTTCACTCGATCCTAAATAAGCATTGGCAACCTCTCGCAGTGGTGAGCGAATTCCGGCGCGTTCACAAAGCTGCTTGAGTGGTCCTGTCCCTGTCATAAAGCCGAGTCGTACCACAGCAGCGTTTTTTCCGCGAGCCACTGCCTCATGTGAAGTCATCATTCCTTCGTAATCGTTGTCAGCACGCTCGACTCCCCACTCTCCTAAAATTCCTGTCTCACCACCAATCATCACATAGTGATTATCGATACAGGCATCTTCCACTACTTCTCCTGGAAAAATTCCTTTGCTATAGGCGGCGGCCGCTACAAAAGGTGTAAAGAGCGTTCCCGGAGGATGCCTCCCTTGCAAAGCTCGATCATATTCGCTGTGCATAAAATCACGTCCTCCCACCAGCGCCAAAATGCCACCTGTGGCATTATCAATAGCTAAGACTGCTCCTTGCAAATAAGCGGGTGCAGGAAAATTCACAAAACCACCCCGCGCCACTTTTTCTTCAAGAGCACTATTGCGCTGATGATATGCTGCATAGGTTTCATGGTTGTATCCTTTGGTTTGCTCAATGCTGGTCAACTCTTGTTGCAAATTGGATTCGGCGACTTGTTGTAGTTTGGAATCAAAGGTCGTGTCGATCCGTGCCCCTCCATTCATCGCGCGTTCAAATCCTAAGATAGCAATGGCTTGTTGGCGGACATAATCGATTGCGTAAGAAACTTTAAAAGGATTGGTTCTTTTTTGAGCTCCCAAAGGCTCTGCTGAGGCTTCTTGAAGCTCTCCCTTGCTGATGAATCCAAGTTCATGCATCCGTGTCAGCACAAAATCGCGTACGTTTTTGGCTCCTTTGGGATTGTTCCAAGGAGAAAGGGCATTGGGACTTTTTAACAAGCCAGCAAGGAGTGCGCTCTGGCTGATGGAGAGGTCTTTGGTATGTTTCCCAAAGTAGCCCAATGCAGCAGCCTCAACACCATAGAAGCCACTGCCGAAGTAGACGCGATTGAGGTAGAGCTCCATGATTTTTTCTTTCGAAAAAGTCTGCTCGATTCGTTGTGCTAAAAACATTTCTAAAATTTTACGCTGCAAGCTTCGCTCCCGTAGTTCAAAGGAATTGCGGGCGAGTTGTTGTGTTACCGTGCTAGCGCCTTGTTTGATGCGGCCTTGACGGTAGTTGCTAATAGCCGCTCTTAAGACGCCGAAGTAATCAACTCCATTGTGCTCAAAGAAACGATTGTCTTCCTCGGCCACAATGGCTTTAACCATCTTGGCGGGAATCTCAGAAGAACTAATGGGAAGGCGATTTTGGATAAAAATTTTTCCAATGAGAATTCCATTGCGATCATAGATCCCGCTGGCAGATTCCATTTTTTCTAGCTTGGAGAGGTCAAAGGCGTTGACCTTATCGGCGAATTGATAAGAAAGATAACCGTAGGCTACAAGCAACGCGATGATTCCCAACAACACCAGGCTCACGAAAAAAAGAAACCATGATCGCTGGTACCATGATTTCTTCTGTTTTTCCCAACGATGGTAGGAGTTCATGCCATAACATCTCAAATTTCTATGAAAATTTGAAATGAGTTGAAGTTAAAAGTTGCAGTTTAAGTTGGTTTTTTCCCTCAGCATCATTGCTGCGCCATGAGTTTAAGTTGAAGTTAAGAGTTGAAGACAATTTTTCTTTCAGCAAATTTTTTTTATTTTGCGAAGCGGTTAAGACCTGCACTTTCAACTTTTATAGTCAAATTACTTAGAAAGTGCATGAAAGAACGCAGAGATTTTTAGAAAAGGCAAGGCCGAAGAGCGAGCGCTATATCTTATAACGGGAGTAATGAGAACGCAGTCTTTTCCTGAAAAGATCAAGTCAATTTTGTGTAATTTCTAAGTAATTTGACTATATCTTCTACTTTCTTAAGCGAAGCCTAGAAGTCTTCAACTTCAACTAGCACCTTCAACTGTCATCGCAACACGATGACTATGCCCTACCGGCGGAGGGGCTCGAACCCACACACCCTTGCGGATACCAGATTTTGAGTCTAGCGCGTCTGCCAATTCCGCCACGCCGGCTTAAGAGCAAGTTATGCTATAGCAATAGCCTCCAGAAAAGAAGAAGAAAAACCAGGCATAGGGGTCAGTTCCGTTATTTGGATAATTTGGTGCCAGTTCAGCTATATCCAGACTGGCACCAAATTATCCAAATAACGGAACTGACCCCTACTACACGGAACTGACCCCTACTACTTATTCTTTGAGCAGCTTGAGCGAGCTCGGCACGGTCCTTTTCCCTTTTATTAAAGACATATTTCACAGCAACGAAGGTTCCAGCAAAGATTCCTAAAATGGGAACCCCAGCATTGATAAAAGTTGTACTATCAAAAAAAGGCTCCTTAGTATTCTCACTCTTAGAGGAAGAAGAGTTGGTAGCAGGCTGGGAGGGGATGGGAGAGGCTGTTCTTAAGGAAGTGGGCTTAGTGGTTTTCTTCAGCTGAGTTGGAGCGCGGCTTGGGAGTCTGCTTGGAAGCTGGCTTGGAGCAAGAGAGGGAATGCGGCTTGGGAGCAAGAGAGGGAAAGAGCGTTGGGATGAGTGAAGAGAAAGTGGTAGGAGCTTTTATGGGAACGAAGCTTGGTGAAAGTGAAGGACTCATGGTTGGCCTTACGCTTGGAGAAGCCGATGGAATCAAGCTAGGA
>JAIEQL010000036.1 GCA_019747735.1 Chthoniobacterales bacterium
AAAGAAGCAGCAGGGAGGCAATTGTCTGCTCCAAAGGTGATGTCTTGACCTTGAGAAAATGAGGAAAGTTGAGAAGCTAATGCCCCTGCTCCTATTTCAGATGCGTCTAGCCCGACTTTCGCTATTCGAATGGATGATATTTTGTAAGGACTTGGTTTTAAAATGATTTTTAAAATCGTGCGGTGTGTGTATCACACATAAGCGATTTGAAAAATCGTTTTGAGGCCGAGTATATTGCAGAAGATCGCCATCTCGAATAGCGAAAGTCGGGCTGGAGTTAGGGAGCCTGAAAGGCTGAGTCCTTGGGCTGTTGTGGCTCCCGATGTTTGATGCGTTTGATTTTTTAAGTCATCGGCTAAAAAAAAGCACCGTGAATAACGGTGCTTCTTTTTTAAATTTAATAAACTTTCTCTTATCGAGAATAAAGCTCCACAACGAGCTGTTCATTAACGAGAGGATTGATTTCCTCACGAGTTGGAACGTACACAATTTTGCCAGTCATTGTTTCTTTATCCACAAGTAACCAAGCAGGAGGTTCGACAATTTGTGTCTGCTCCAAGCCCCTTTGTACAAGGCGTTGAGAGTTTACTTTATTTTTAATGGTTACAACGTCTCCTATTTTAAGAATAGCTGAGGCAGTATCGAGTTTACGGCCATTTACGGCAACGTGACCGTGTGAAACAAGCTGGCGTGCGGCTGGCCTAGTCTTAGCAAAGCCCATGCGGTAAACCAGATTATCAAGTCGCATCTCGAGCAGTTGCAAAAGAATAACGCCAGTGATACCACGTCGGCGTGATGCCATTTCAAAGTAGCGTCGAAATTGCTTCTCTAAAATGCCATACTGAAAGCGAAGTTTTTGTTTTTCAGCAAGCGCCGTGCCATATTCAGAAATTTTGCGTCGGGATCCTTTGGGACCGTGCATTCCAGGAGGATACTGCTTGTTTTCAAAAGCACGAGCTGAGCCACCAAGCAGCACACCGTAGCGACGACTAATTTTAGTTTTAGGTCCTGTGTAACGAGCCATAGTAAAAATGAAAAATGAAAATGAGTAATATTAAACGCGACGTTGTTTTGGAGGACGGCAGCCATTGTGAGGTACTGGAGTCACATCTTGAATAACTGAAATCTCAAGACCGATAGCCTGCATGGCGCGTACAGCTGATTCTCGGCCAACACCAGGTCCTTTCACACGAACTTCAATTTCTTTGAGTCCATGTCCCATGGCTTGACGGCAAGCATCTTGAGAAACAACCTGAGCAGCGTAAGCAGTACTTTTACGAGAACCTTTAAAATTCATCTTTCCAGCACTAGACCAGCCAATAACAGCCCCTCGAAGATCGGTAATGGAAACGATAGTGTTATTAAACGTTGCTTGAACATGAGCAATTCCTTGCGAGACGTTTTTACTCCCCTTGGCTTTGACGATTTTTGGTAACTCAATAGGATCGTCCAAATTAAAGCTTACTGGAGCTGCTGCTGGGGCGTCCTCTGATTTTTTAGAGTCTTTTTTAGATTTAGCAGCTCCGCGAGTCCCTTTTGCTGTTGTTGGAGTTGTTGAGGGGGCTGCTGCTTCTACTTGAACAGCAGGTTCGACAACGTTTTTTTGAGCATCAGCAGCTAATGCGGTAGAATCAGGATGAGTGGGCGTTTCTTCTGACATGGAAAGTGATGATAAACTAAATTTTTTCTGAATTGATAGTGGTCAATTAGTCTTTAGCACGAACAATACCGACAGTTTTGCGAGGACCCTTTCGCGTGCGTGCATTGGTTTGGGTTCGTTGACCTCGAACAGGTAGTCCACGACGATGGCGAATGCCTCGATAGCAGTTAATTGCTTGAAGGCGCTTTAAATTTCCTTGGATTTCACGACGAAGATCGCCTTCGATCATGACCTTTTCATCGGTAATAGCATGAATAATAGTGCCGATTTGCTCCGAAGTTAAGGTCTTTGCACGTTGATCAACATTGATATTGGCCCTCTCAAGAATTCGCTTAGCCGTTTTTGGGCCAATGCCATAAATATAGGTGAGCGAAGCTTCGATGCGCTTATCGCCTGGAATTTCAATACCGAGAAGTCGTGGCATAATATTTGAGTTTTAAAAAAATTAACCTTGACGTTGCTTGTGACGAGGATTTTTGCAAACAACGCGAACGATGTTTTGACGACGAATCACTTTGCAGGTTTCACAAAGACGTTTCACAGAAGCTCGAACTTTCATAAAAAAACTAGGTAAAATGAGGCGGAGAGAGTGATTGCAGAAAAAAGTTGGCTCTTTTTTAAAAGAAAAAAGAAGATGTTGTTTTGTAGGGAGCCGCTGAAACTATATCAACAATGTAGAAAAGGCGAGGAAAATTTTAGATTAATTTTCGATTTTTAGCTTCTGCCAAAATCAACCACTAACCTTGCTGTCCATTTCGTTTGGCTTTTATAAATAAGCGCAGAGGGTTACGCAGCAAAAACCTCATCAACTGTTTTGGCATCAATAAGTCGTTCAGCCCAGCATGTAAGCGTCGTGGCGTCTGCATCGTTGATGAGATGAAGATGCTTGGCAGTGACTGTGTGAGGAAAGCGGCGGCGGATTAGCCTGTCAAGCATCATGCGGATTCCTTTGTGTTCGCCTTTGTGTTCGCCCTTTTGCTCTCCTTCTTGCAGACCTTCTTGCCGACCTTCTTCGCGGCCTTTTATCTGAGCGACTCTAACGGAAGTGCTGACATAGGGAACGTCCCATTCTTCAGCGATTTCTTGAATTTGTTCGTTATAGGTTAACATAAGATCTTCAGGGATGGTCATCAGCCAATCGATGAACTGATATAATTCTCGAGTTTGGTGATTTGTCAACCCAAGTTTAAGCAGTTGTTTGATTAAAGAAATTTTGTGCTGCACGCGCAGTGGCAGGTTTTTCTTTGTTTCCATGACGATGAGTTGAGCGAGGATCACTTTGGAAAAAAGATCATTGCGCTTTTGAAGCTCTTCTTTGCGAGTTGCATAGTCGATCAGTTTGATGACGTGATAGCGAAATTCCAAAAACGACTTTTCTTTTTCTAGCGGGTTCTGCAGCCGAAAATAATCTGGCCTCCATTTGGGATCAGCATCCAGCAGCAAGGCAATGCTCACAACGGGTTGTTGTTGGTATTGGTCATACGTGCGGTAATTGTAGATGAACATTCGCTGAGCGAGCTCCTTATCGTTTTGTCCTTGGATTTCTAAATGAATGAGAATCCATTTCTCCTCACCATTTTTGAGCCATACCTTAAAAAGCATGTCAGAAAACCGCTTCCCAGTCTCTGACTCAGGAATAATTTTTTGTAATTCTTTGTCTAGTGTTTCGTAGCCTTGGGCCCAATCGATGGAAGCTGCCCATTCCGGCAAGCAAAACTCCATGAAGGAGCGAAAAAAATGCCTCATGGCATATTTCCAAGGACTATCTAGTTCAGCGACAACTTGCTTCGATGATTCTTTTGGCATCCCAGCGATCAAAACTTTTTTTAAACAAAAAGCAAGATCATTAGTTTCTTTTTTCACCTATTGATTTTTGAAAAAAGTTGGTGCTCTCTGAGCTATTCTGGTTCAATAGTCACCTTCATCTAAAAAAAAACCATGACCGATCTTCTTGAAAAAAAAGAAAGCCTTGGCACCTCAATCCAATCAGCTTCCACCATTGCTCCCGACGAGCTCCTAAAAAAAGCAACTGAGGGAAACCAGCCGATCTACACTACTTTTGGCTTAGCCAAGAAAGACATAGAGGCTCTCTACATCACAATCCATAACCTCTACGAACGGGGCAAGTACCAGGAAGCGTTGCCACTTTTTTCCTTGATGGCGTTTTATGACCACCAGGACAAACGAGCTTGGATGGGGATGGGGAACTGCTACGAGCTTCTCTCCAAGCATGCCATGGCCATCCTCAACTACAACACCGTCATCAGACTTGATCCACAAGATCCTGTTGCTCGTTTTCGCATTGCCAACTGTTGGCTTGTGGAAAAAAACCGCTCTCAGGCTCTGCAAGCACTAGACGAGTGCATCCGCCTCTCAGCTGAAAAAAAAGAATACTCGAACCTGCATGAAAATGCTCTTCGCATCAGAGAAGCGCTGGAAACTTCTAAACAATAGCAGCACTCGCCTTGGGATGACCGCGGCAACGCGCCTAAAAAACTACAACCTGCAAACTGTAATAAAAACCGATGTCTACTTCATCAGCTACCTCACTCAATCCATCTCCCTCCTCTAGCTCTGCAAGCTATCTTACCGATGACTTAAAAAATCAAGCGCATCAAACATCGGGAGCCACAACAGCCCAAGGACTCAGCCTTTCAGGCTCCCTAACCCTAGACGCATCTGACATAGGAGCAGGAGCAGTCGCTTCTCAACTTTCCTCATTTTCTCAAGGTCAAGACATCACCTTTGGAGCAGACAATTGCCTCCCTGCTGCTTCTTT
>JAIEQL010000037.1 GCA_019747735.1 Chthoniobacterales bacterium
ATAGGGACATACTCGAGGACGCGAGCACTGGAGCGACGCCGTAATGCGCCATTTTAGTCTTTTCAAGACACCCTCTAACAGTTGAAGTGCCGCGTAGCGGCATCCCTGGGAAAGCAGGGATCCAGCTATGGAAGCGAGTGCTTATTTTTTCAATTTTGCTGAAAGTGAAGCAACTGAGAACTGTCATCGCCTTAGCCATGATTCTGCCTCAGCTCTTGGCCTTCAGCCTATGCTCTTCCACTTCCCGGCAAGCGGACCAGGTGGCCCAAGCAAGCACGGCAAAAAGAAAAAAAAGAAGGAAGAACAAAAACAGAACGCTCCAAGAAAGAGCAAACCCAGCGCGTACGGTTTGTGGCTCTTGAAATCCTTTGACCACAGCCATCTTGCACCCTTCGCAAGCATGCAATAGCGAGCAGGAAAAAGTGACAAAAAAGGTAAACACGGAAAGAAAAAATTTCATTTATTTTTAGAATCTCTTAACAGACTACCCACATCGAGGAGAGTTTTTTGAATCACCTCAGGATCATTGGCATCGTGATAACTTCTAATCATTCCATTTTTATCCACAATCATCAAGCGTGTTGAATGATTAGGAGTTCCATTACTATCAAAGGCTAGAGGCTGTTTCATTCCTTGTTGCGTGAAGGAGGCTATCTTATCCAGCTCCCCTGTTAAAAAAATCCACTGAGCTGGATCCGCATGAATAGCCGCTGCGTAGGCGGCCAAGACTTCTGGTGTGTCATAAGTAGGGTCAATAGTGACGGAGACTAATTGGACATCAGGAGATTTTTTGAGCTTAGAAGCAAGCTCTGCCATCCGTGCTGTCATCAAGGGACAAGGGCCTTGACAACGGGTGAAGATAAAATCAGCAACCCAGACCTTTCCCAGCAAATCGGCTTTGGTGCATTTTTTTCCCTCTTGGGTGAGAAAACTAAAATCGGGCACTTCTGCAATAGGCGGTTGGCTAAAATGGGTTCGAGACTCTCCTTTGCGAAAGCTGATAAAAGCACCTCCTACAAGGAGCGCTGCCAGAAAAAAAAGAAGAATCCAACTTAGAGTAGAAAAGCGACGAGGCTCAGAGGAGGTCATATTTTTAGAGTGTATTAAAATTTATGGAGCAATATTTGTGCGAGCAAACCGCTGATCATGCCATGGGTTTGAGTTCAATAGGCGCTTGGCACTTGCATATTAAAAAATGAGGACTCAGTTTCCATAGCCGAATCCCTACTTTCGCAGGGATGGCACTACGCGGCACTTTAACTACGTTGTTGAGCATTCAACAATGTCCCTACAAAAGATAGAGCACCGCATACAGGATCAACCAGACAACGTCTACAAAATGCCAGTAGAGGCCGACATTATCGAGAGAGGCATGCCGATGAATCGTGATAGATTGAAAGAGACATTGGCGCAGCAAACACCAAGTAATCAAAAGAACCCCGATTAAAACATGCGCTCCATGGATGCCTGTCATCACAAAAAAAGAGGAACCATAAATCCCACCAAGATGAAACCAAAGTCCTTCGTGATAAAGATGAGTCCATTCATAGGCTTGTCCGCAAAGAAAGAGAGAGCCCAGCAAGACTGTAAGAAAGAGCCACCGACGGCCTGTCTTTCCTTTTTTTATAGAAACTTCAACCATGTGAAACGCCAAGCTACTGCAAATAAGCACCAGCGTATTGCATCCAGTAAAGAGCTTTGGCAAAGCAGGAAAGCCCGCAGGAGGCCATTGGGCTGAGGCCATTCGCAGCACAATGTAACCAGCAATCAACCCACCAAAAAACATCACTTCAGAAAGAAGGAAAACAATCATCCCAAACTTGCAAACATAAGCAGGCGGGCTTTCATGAGCATCATGAGAAGATTCAGACGAGGAGAGATGATCAATAGTACAGGCAGCAGAGGACATGGGAGAGAAAAAAGTAAGTAAAGCCAAGTATACTAATCTAAAAAACAGGTTAATGACAAGTTATTGCTGACCCAGAAAATAAACCATTATTTTTGTTCATCCTTTCTATCGTTTTCATCTTGATGACTTTTTCCTTATTATTTTTAAATAATTCTTGACCTGGAATAGGCGATCTGTTACCCTCGCAAGCTTTTCAAAATTTAGCTCCTCAGAATGTTAACAATATCCCCTTCTCGTCTCATTTCTTCATTTTCCCTTCCTTCTCTTTGCGCTGCTCTTGTGAGCTTTTTGTGCACAAGTGCTCTTGCCACTGAACCACCCAGCAAGCAATCTCCTTCCAAACTCTCCCCTTCCGGAACCCAGATGGTCTTGATCGGCGATGCTTGGAATCGAGCTGATGAATGGGGTCATGGTTTTTGCTCCAAAAATTTCTACCTAGGAGCCTTTGAGTGGACCGTTCGGGATTGGAAAGAGAAAGTCCTCGATCTCGCGGCCTGCAAGATTGATGTCAATAACAATGACCCTGCTCTGCGAATAGCAGACCCGCATGGGCTTTGGAATAAAGGGATGGAACGCTGGATTACTCGGAGGGAGACCACCCCAGGGGAGTATGCTTATTCTATTGTCAAAGGAGCAGAATATTTGCCTATTACCAACGTCAACCTTTTTGATACCCTCCGTGCTTGTAACATCATTCAGCGGGTCAAAGAATACGGACCTTCTCTTGGTTTAGAAGAGGGAGAGAGCTTTGATGAGGTGACTGAGCGTGGTGGCGCCTATTTTATCACCACCGTCATCACCCCTGAGGGTAAGAAAAAGCAGGAGGCCTACCAAGCGGTTGGTTATTGCTTCTACATCCCTACTCAAAATGAGTGGATCAAAGCTGGTCATTATACACCTCATTACAATCCTAATAAAATAGGAGATGCCAATGCTCCTGCTGGTTACTACCTTTACCCAACGCAACATGACATTAATCCTCGCAATAAATGGGACCAATGTTTAGAAAACAGGGCAAATTACATTGCGGATAGTCGTGCATGGTTTTTTCTTTTTAATCCTCCTCTGTTAGAACTTTCTGAAGTGAACCATTGTGGTTGGCTTGAGTTGCTTGATAAGAAATGGATGGCTCAAGGAACTCACAGCTATTATGGCTGCTTTGACATGGCTGGAAACGTCAATGAGTGGACCACCACAAGAGTAAAATTAGACCGGAAGGGCAATCGCACCGAAATGAATAATGAGGGTATGATCACTTCTGGAGATGAACATGGCAATTATTTCTATCCTGTCCGAGGGGGGGATTATGAGTCAGCCTATTATATGGAGCAAGGAGTGGATAATTACCTTATGAGAACTTGTTCCCCAGAACTTTTTGATCCTACTACGCAAAATGATCGGATTGGATTCCGTATGGCAGCTGTCGAAAGAGCTGTTACTCCCATTGGAGAAGGCTATGCTGAAAAAGACCACTACAATCGATGGTGGGATACACTGACAACTGGCCAACAAGAAGTGGTCAATGCTATTTCAAGTATTGGATTGGCTATTATTCCAAATATTGGATTTGCTATTATTGACGACCTGACCGAGGGAGCACTGACTGCAGCATTGATAACCAGAGGGGGAAGTAAGGCTATTACTACTGAAATCGATGCTGATACTGTTGTTAATACTGCTAACAATATAGAAGATGGTAATCCTTTTTCTACTAGCAGCCCTAGCCAGAAGGGGCCAACTGATCACAAGGTAAGTGATCTTATCCCTGATGATAATGCCCCTTCTTCAGTGATTAATACTGAAGAACAATTTTCTACTAAAGATGAAACTAAGATAGAAAGTACGACCTCACAAGGTCAGTCGAAGGCGGGGTCTAAGATCTTCTCATCAAAGAAGGCAGAAAAAAAGAGAGTAGATCTAAGAGAAGATCTAAAAAACCTAAAAATAAGAGAAGAGAGCAATCCAGGAAGCGTAACTACTGAGGACTTAGATAACTTAACAATACAACAAACAAAACTTAGGAAAAATTTAGAAAAAAAATTAAACAATCTAACAAAAGAAGAAGAATCAGAACAACCAGAAATAAAAAAGGTTTTAAGCAAATTAAAAACTGATCGAGACGAATCAGAAAAACTGAAAAACCAAGTCGCAGAAAAAAGTAGATTTGACGCCAGGAAAGAATAAACATCATCTCCAAAATCCCTGACCAAGAAAGCTTCCGGAGCAAGCAGGTCAGTCCCATAATTCGTGATTAACATCTACGAATTAATCGGTACTGACCCCATTGCTCAACGCTATTTGTAAGCGTTACCCGGAATTTTTGAGATGATACTGTTTGACTCGCCCGCACCTGCTCGTTTCGCTCTAGCCTGAGTTCCGCAGCTGGGGTGGATGATATTTTGTAAGGACTTGGTTTCAAAATTATTTTCAAAAGCCTACGGTGTACGTGTCCTACATAAGGGATTTGGAAAATAATTTTGAGGCTGAGTATATTGCGAAAGATCGCCATTCGCAACTGCGCAACTCGGGTTAGAGTGTAGTACTTCGGCAAGCTCGATTTTTCAGAAAATCTGTCCTAGAAAGAAGGTTCAGACTCTGAGAGCTTAGAGGGTGTCTTGAAAATGAATAAAATTGATGTAGTACCAGGAGCGAAGCGCACAGACCCGCAGTGTATAGGGA
>JAIEQL010000011.1 GCA_019747735.1 Chthoniobacterales bacterium
ATTGAATGGATTGCTTGCCTTGAGCGTCTTGTAGAATTGCTGCAAAGGCAGCGCCTGTTGAAGCAATGGATATGATCCTACATCCTTCTGGAAGCTTAGGAGTGGTGCCACCATCATCAGGATTTCCCCAGCATTGAATGGATTGCTTGCCTTGAGTGTCTTGTAGAATTGCTGCAAAGGCAGTGCCTGTTGAAGCAATGGATATGATCTTACATCCTTCTGGAAGATTTGGAGTAGTTCCCCCGTATTCCTGCCATCCCCAGCATTGAATGGATTGCTTGCCTTGAGCATCTTCTAGAATTGCTGCAAAGACATATTCTGTTGAAGCAATGGATATGATCTTACATCCTTCTGGAAGATTTGGAGTAGTTCCCCCGTACTCCTGCCATCCCCAGCATTGAATGGATTGCTTGCCTTGAGCGTCTTGTAGAATTGCTGCAAAGGCATATGCTGTTGAAGCAATAGATATGATCCTACATCCTTCTGAAAGCTTAGGAGTAGTTTCCCCGTAGTACTGCTGCCATCCCCAGCATTGAATGGATTGCTTGCCTTGAGCGTCTTGTAGAATTGCTGCAAAGGCAGCGCCTGTTGAAGCAATGGATATGATTTTTGGTTCATAGATGCCATGATAGTACTCCTCCCAAGAGCGTGTTAATCTTCTTACTCTTTTTCGAGCAGAAAGCTCATTGGGTAACTTATCTCCATCGTAGAAATTACCCCAGTTGAAAATATAATTATCCTCAAAAATAACTACAAAAGCTTCCCGGTTTTTTTGCTGATGAAAAGCATAAGCTGGATCCGAAGGGGAAGTTGCTTCAAAGGAGCTATGGGCAATAAGCCGGCTACTATTGAGTAAAAAGCCTAATAAGAAAAAGGGGAGTAGGTTTTTTGTTTTCATTGGTGTTACAGGGGAGAAAAAATTTGGTGAAAGAGGAAGAGAGGTATAATTTTTAATTTGCTAAAAGACAACTGTATTTACCTAGAGCTCTTCGAACTGTTTCAACGTCAATTCAAACCCTGGATAAGAAGTGCTAATGCACTCGGTATTTTCAATTCTGGTTTTTCCTTCGGCAAAAAGACCAGCAATCGCAAAGCTCATGGCGATGCGATGATCGCCGTAGCTAGGGATAATGGCTCCTTGTAATGGCATGCCACCACAGATTGTTAGTCCATCAGGGTGTTCATTGACACTCGCATTCATGGCACGTAGGTTGTTGGCCAAGGCAGCAAGGCGATCAGTCTCTTTATGACGGAGCTCTTGAGCATCTTTAATAAGGGTAGTTCCTTGGGCGAGCGCTCCGGCAATGGCTAGGATAGGGAGTTCATCAATGACATTAGGAATTTCCTCTCCCTCAATTAAAACTCCCGAGAGGGTGGCTCCTTCCACAATAATATCGCCACGAGGTTCCTGGTTGATTTCTTTTGTGAGATTAATCGTAATCTTAGCTCCCATGCGTTGGAGGACTTTTAAAACTCCTGTGCGTGTGGGATTGAGCCCAACTTTTTTTAAACAGAGTAAAGATCCAGGACGTGCTGCTGCAGCCACCATCCAGAAAGCAGCGCTAGAAATATCGCCAGGGATTTGAAGGTTGCACGCTTTCAGTTGCTGCGGTCCGTGGAGCCTTATTTCATGAGCGCCTTGGGCATTGTACGAGTCAATGCACTCCACCTGAAATGCTCGCAACATTCTTTCTGTGTGATCGCGACAGAGAGTTGGTTCCACAATCGTTGTTTCTCCTTGAGCAAAGAGAGAGGCGAGCAAGAGGGCGCTTTTTACTTGAGCGCTGGCGACAGGCAGTGTGTAGGAAAGGGCTCGTAAAGGGCCTCCCTGAATAAAAAGAGGGGAGCAATTGTTGGCTCCTATGGCATGAAGAGAAGCTCCCATGGCTTCCAAGGGTTCAACGATACGTTGCATGGGACGCTTGGAGAGAGAGGCGTCTCCTAGGAGTTGTGTAGAGAAAAGTTGCGTAGCTAGGAGTCCGGCAAGAAGCCGCATGGTGGTTCCTGAATTGCCACAGTAAATGGGTGCTTGCGGTTTTTCTAAAAAACCTCTTCGACCGTAAATCACTAAATGACCAGTGCCATGGTGTTCGATCGTGATGCCAAGTCGTTCTAACGCATAAAGAGTCGCTAAGGAATCGCCGCTTTCTAAGAAGCCAGTAATCTCGCAAGCCCCATCAGATAAAGCTCCAAGCAGAGCTGCTCGATGGGAGATGCTTTTGTCACCAGGGAGAGTTAACGTGCCACGGAAGGGAGAGAAGGTGTGATGGACTTGAAGCAAATTTAGAATTTTTAATCCGAATAACGCTATTGCACAGCAAAGACCTCTTCCACTTTCTTTGCATCCATGAGCTTCTCTGCCCAGCGTGCAAGTGTCTCTACGTTGGCATCATTAATGAGATGAAGATGCTGCGCTGTTACTGTGTGTGGAAAACGACGGCGGATTTGCCTATCGAGCAATAAACGAATCCCTTCTTGTCGGCCTTCTATGCGAGCAATTTTAACAGAGCTGGGGATATAAGGAACGTCCCATTCCTCCATCATATCTTCTGCTATTTCGTTTATTTTTTCTTTATAGGTTAACATAAGATCTTCAGGGATGATCATCAGCCAATCGATGAACTGATATAATTCTCGAGTTTCGTGATTTGTCAACCCAAGTTTAAGCAGTTGTTTGATTAAAGAAATTTTGTGCTGCACGCGCAGTGGCAGGTTTTTCTTTGTTTCCATGACGATGAGTTGAGCGAGGATCACTTTGGAAAAAAGATCATTGCGCTTTTGAAGCTCTTCTTTGCGAGTTGCATAGTCGATCAGTTTGATGACGTGATAGCGAAATTCCAAAAACGACTTTTCTTTTTCTAGCGGGTTCTGCAGCCGAAAATAATCTGGCCTCCATTTGGGATCAGCATCCAGCAGCAAGGCAATGCTCACAACGGGTTGTTGTTGGTATTGGTCATACGTGCGGTAATTGTAGATGAACATTCGCTGAGCGAGCTCCTTATCGTTTTGTCCTTGGATTTCTAAATGAATGAGAATCCATTTCTCCTCACCATTTTTGAGCCATACCTTAAAAAGCATGTCAGAAAACCGCTTCCCAGTCTCTGACTCAGGAATAATTTTTTGTAATTCTTTGTCTAGTGTTTCGTAGCCTTGGGCCCAATCGATGGAAGCTGCCCATTCCGGCAAGCAAAACTCCATGAAGGAGCGAAAAAAATGCCTCATGGCATATTTCCAAGGGCTATCTAACTCAATGACAACGTGCTTCGATGGTTTCTTTGGCATCGAAGGATCAAACCTTTTTTACAAAGGAAAGCAAGATTATTCCTACCTTCAGTTAATTTTTTTTATTTTGCGAAGCAGTCAAATTCTTCAACTTTAACTTTTCACTTCAAGTCTTTTTTAGGGAACAAGAAAGATCTTTCCTGAGTAAGGATCTTTGACTTCTGAGCCAGGAGGAAAGCCTCGGACATCGACATAACGATCTTTGGGAGCAAAGGGGCTGGTCACAAAACCAGGCTTTCCTGGAACAGGTGTCCCATAAGGAATATCATGAGTGGTTGCTGCTGTTGTGCTCGCAGGAGCTGATAAAAAGGGGTTTGCAGGTGGATTAGTAGCGGGTGTGTTAGAGGGAGTGGTGGTGTTTGTATCTAGTAATGCTACTGGCATGTTAGTGCTGTTAGCATTTTCTTCTGCGGTGACAAAAGCGATATCCGTATTGGTGCCTCCATATCCAAATTTGCTAGGTGTTGTTTCTTCCCTTTTATTGGAAGCAGAATGGTCAGCGCACCCCATGAGCAGTAACAATATTGTGCTTAAAAAAAGAAGCTGATGAAAACAGATGGCTTGAGAAAAAAGCTGATAGATATTCTTCATAGGAAAATAAGCTTTTATTAGAATGTGAAAAGTTTGTCCAGTAGAAGAGTATGCCCTTTGCTCTTTGTTTGCAGCTTAACTCCCTGATAATATCAGGTGTTGGAGGGGATTTTTCAGAAAAAAAAGAGTCTTTTTTTAAAAGGTAAAAAATAAAAACAAAAATTTTTTTTCAAGAAGTCAATATAAAAATGCTTTTTTTGAAAAAAAGAAAAAATATTTCTGTTGCTAATCTTCTCCAATCAACTCATAGGTGCATGTCGAAGTTCGATGATAGCGTCCAGGTAATGCAGGTTCCCCGTGGTTACGGGTGGACTGCTCTGAGTTTCCTCAGGTGAGGAATTCGGTGCATTCCGAGAAGCAGCCATCAGCGTAACAAGGAACCAACAACACACATTAAATATTAGTATGAAATTATATGTAGGCAATTTAGCCTTTTCAGTAAATGACGCCGATCTTAGAGAGATCTTTGCACCTTTTGGTACTGTCACCGATTCCTTTGTCCTCATGGACAACACAACCCGCCGCTCTCGCGGTTTTGGTTTTATAACCATGAGCACTCAGGCTGAAGGCGAAGCCGCTATTGCGGCGCTTAATGGCCAAGAAGTCAATGGTCGCCGTCTCACCGTGAACGAGGCTCGTCCTATGGAAGAGCGTGCTCCACGTGGCAATGGCGGCGGTGGCGGCTACGGCGGTGGCGGTGGTGGTGGTCGCAGTGGTGGCGGTGGTCGCAGTGGTGGTGGTCGTTTTGATGACCGCAAACCACGTCGTGACTTTCGCTAGACTGTAACCGCTATTTCCATAGCGAACGACAAATTCAAATTAGCCCGGATCTTTAAAAGAGATTCGGGCTTTTTTTGTATCCGTTCAGTGGAACGGGTGCCGAAAGAGGGTAATTCTTGGAGAAAGCAAACATCCAGAACAAGCGGGTCAGTCCCGCGTTTTACGACTGCGTCTGCAAATTGACTGGTACTGACCCGAATGGCGCTAAGTTAAGGCCATTTTGGGATATTTTTCCCGGTTTAAAATCGTTCAAAAACTGCTTTATAGTCAAATTACTTAGAAAGTACATGAAAGAACGCAGAGATTTTTAGAAAAGGCA
>JAIEQL010000002.1 GCA_019747735.1 Chthoniobacterales bacterium
AGTGTATATGGACATACTCGAGGACGCGAGCACTGGAGCGACGCCGTAATGCGCAATTTTAGTCTTTTCAAGACACCTTCTTAAGTAACTTTCCTTCTTCTAGTCAACCGATCCAAGGCAAGATAAATCACCGGTGTCGTATAAAGAGTGAGCAGCTGTGAGAGCAGCAATCCTCCGACAATAGCAACCCCAAGGGGACGCCGCAGTTCTGAGCCAGTTCCGTGTTGCAATGCTAAGGGAAGAGCTCCTAATAAAGCGGCCATCGTGGTCATCATGATGGGGCGAAAACGCAAGATGCAGGCTTGATAAATCGCTTCTCGTGGAGAGAGATTTTGGGTGCGCTGTACCTCAAGGGCAAAGTCAATCATCATGATGGCATTTTTCTTCACAATACCGATGAGGAGAATAATTCCAATGAGCGCGATGAGTGAAAAATCAATATGAAAAAACATGAGTGCTAACAAGGCTCCAACACCTGCTGCAGGAAGTGTGGAGAGAATGGTTAAAGGATGAATATAACTTTCGTAGAGCATCCCAAGGACAATATAAATGACCACGAGTGCTGCCATCACCAGGTAAGGCTCCGAGCGCAAAGAACTCTCAAACTCAGCAGCGGCGCCATGAAAAACTGTTTTTATAGAATCGGGAACTCTAAGATCTTTCTTAGCTTGTTTGATTTGCTCAATAGCTGTTCCCAGCGAGGCTCCAGGGGCGAGGTTAAAAGAAATAGTGGCTGCAGGAAATTGATTTTCGTGAAAGATGACTAAAGGAGCTGTCGCCTTTCTCATTGTCGCAAAGGAAGAGAGTGGTATCTGCTCTCCAGAAGAGGCGTTAACAAAAATATAACTCAGTGTATTAGGAGTAGAGCGAAAACCATCATCTACTTCCATCACAACTCGAAACTGGTTCAGATCGGTGAAGATCATAGAAATAGGACGCTGCCCAAAACAGTCGTAGAGGGTGTTATCAATTTGACTAGTCTCTATTCCAAGACGGGATGCCTTGACGCGATCGACATCGATGATCACCTGTAATCCTTGAGCTTGTTGGTCTGTGGCAACATCGGTGAGTGAAGGGAGTGCGTTCAGTTTTTCTTTGAATTGAGGAAGCCATGCATCGAGTTCTTTTCTATCTGCATCTTCAAGAGTATATTGATATTGCGTACGACTGATGTGTGTCTCCATTTGAAGATCTTGGACTGCTTGAAAAAACACAGAGATACCACGCAGCGTAGCGACCTCTGAGCGAAGTCGCTGGATGATTTGCTGAGCGGTTAGTTGACGCTGAGAACGAGGTTTTAAAACGATGTAGAGACGGCCGCTATTGAGAGTGATATTGAGTGTTCCCGCCCCAACACACGAAGCAACTTTCTGGACATCCGGATCATGACTAATTACCTCCGAAACGGCTTGTTGCAGCTGGACCATGTTAGAAAAAGAGATGCTCGCTGGAGCCTCCGTAATTCCTAAGATGAGACCAGTGTCTTGTTCCGGAAGAAATCCTTTAGGGATGATCAGAAAAAGCCAAATTGTCAGCACAAGAGTTATGCCAGCAAACAAGAGGGTTACTCCAGGATAGCGCAAAACAACTTGGAGTGTTTTGTCGTAATAGTTGGTTAGTGAGCAAAACCATCGTTCTGTCATGGCGCCCAGTTTCTGTAACAGATGCTCGTTATGAGTTGGTTGATGAGCGTGTAAAAATTTACTCGCCATCATAGGAGTCAGGGTCAGAGAGACAATCGCAGAAACAATCACTGTGGCACTCAGCGTGATGGCAAACTCATGAAAGAGTCGCCCGACAACACCAGACATAAAGAGCAAGGGAATAAAAACCGCAATGAGCGAAATGCTCAGTGAAATAACCGTAAAACCAATTTGTTGGGAGCCTCGTAATGCTGCTTTGATCGGGTTTTCGCCAGCCTCTATGTAGCGAAAAATATTTTCTAACATAACAATGGCATCATCGACCACAAACCCTGTTGAAATGGTCAGTGCCATGAGGGTGAGATTATTCAAGCTAAAGCCAATAAGGCTCATGACCCCAAAAGTTCCAATAAGAGAAAGAGGCAGTGAAACACTAGGGATGAGCGTTGCCCAAAATTTGTGAAGAAAAAGAAAAATTACTAAGACAACAAGAGCAATGGTCAGCAACATTGTCTCTTGGACATCGGTCACGGAGGCACGGATTGTTTGAGTGCGATCAATTAAAATAGAAACTTTGACCGCTGGTGGAAGCGAGGCTTTAAGCTGAGGCAAGAGCTTCTTAATGCGATCAACTGTTTCGATAATGTTTGCTCCAGGCTGCTTTTGAATGTCGAGGAGCACAGCAGGTTTGTTCCCCACCGATGCAGAGAGTTGACTATTTTCGACGCTGTTTTCAACAGTGGCCACATCAGCTAAACGGACGGGTGCTTCTCCATGATAAGCAATGACCATCGAGGCATAATCTTTTGCCTGTAGGAGTTGATCATTAGAACTGATGGAAAAACTTTGCTTGCTTCCCTCCAAGCTTCCCTTGGGGGCATTCCTATTAGCTTGAGTCACCGCTCTCCTAAGGTCTTCTGGACTCAGCTTCAATGAGGCGAGCACTGTAGGATTGAATTTAATACGTACAGCTGGTTTTTGATTTCCTTGAATGCTCACTAAGCCGACACCTAAAACCTTGCTTAACTTTTGCGCCAGTAATGTGTCCGTTAATTCATTGACTTGCGCGATGGGAAGTGAGTCAGAAGTAATCGCAAGCGTGAGGATGGGAGGATCCGCTGGATTGACCTTGCTGTAGGTAGGTGGGTCGGGAAGATTTTTGGGTAAGTAAGTAGCTGCAGCATTGATGGCAGCTTGAACATCTTGAGCAGCAATATCGATATTGCGACCTAAAGAAAACTGGAGCGTAATGGTGCTCACTCCAAAGGAACTTGCCGAGTTCATGGAGGTAAGATTGCTAATCATCCCAAACTGCCGTTCGAGAGGTGTCGTAATGGAAGAAGCCATTACTTCGGGATTAGCACCGGGATAGCGTGTGACAATTTGAATAGTCGGGAAATCAACCGTTGGCAAAGAAGCCATTGGGAGAAAATAGTAGCCAAGCAACCCTAATAGCAGAACGCCAACCATGAGCAAAAAAGTTGCTACAGGTCGACGAATAAAGGGCTCGGAGAGGTTCATGCACTAAAAGTAATGAGTAATGAGTGATGGGTAAAGGGTGAAGAGTACGTTGTCAGTTCCAAGTTGCTAGTTCCAAGCCGGTTCGCGCTCTTCTGAGGTTGCATGGCGAAGTCCTCTTAAAAAGAAACATTTTTTTCTCGAAGTCCCAACGATAAAAAACAGCGCAAGCTTTCTTCAACAACGGTCGTACATTCTAGGAATTTGCCCCCCCTCACTCATTACCCATTACCCTTTACTTTCAGTCCTTTCCTTGCCAACTACTGCTCAATAACAACCTTCGACCCTTGTTTTAATTTGTATTGGCCATCAGTGACGACACGCTCTCCAAGACGCAAGCCTTGTTCGATCACGCTCACCCCGGCATCGCTATTGCCTACGGTGACTTTTCTCATTTCAGCTTTTTCTTCCTTAGTGATGACGTACACAAAAGCTCCTTGAGGACCGCGCTGCAAAGCAGAGCTTGGAACAACAAGAGCCTGAGGAAGTGTTTTGAGAAGAAGGCGACAATTAATAAATTGTCCTGGCCAGAGACTTAAATCGCTGTTTGGAAAAGTTGCTTTTAGTTTGATGGTTCCTGTTGTTTGATCAATTTGATTATCGATGACAGTAACCGCCCCTTTTGCAAGCTGCTTGGTATTACTTTGGTCAAGAGCAATCACAGTGAGGGGGCTCTTTCTCTGCTCTTGCTCTACAGCTAGAAGGTCTTTCTCTGGCAGAGTAAAAAGAACAGTGATCGGTTGCATTTGATTGATCAGGACGATCCCATTGGTGTCGGTAGCATGAACAAGATTTCCTTGATCGACCAAACGAACTCCTGCACGACCGCTGATAGGAGAAGTGATTTGAGTATAGCTTAGTTGAGCTTCAGCATTTTCGATGGCTGCCTGATCAGCTGCTACTAAGGCGGTGAGCTGCTCAACAGTAAAACGAGCTTTGTCAAAATCTTGTTGTGAAAGAACTTTTTTTTGAAGCAAGTCAGCACTTCGATTTAAAGAAAGAAGAGCATTATTCAGAGCAGCTTGGTCCTCATTTTTTTTAGCAAGCACTTGATTGAGTTGAGCACGGTAAGGCCGGTCATCGATCACTGCTAAAAGGTCACCCTGCTTGACATTCTCTCCCTCATGAAAAGTGATTTTATCAAGCGTGCCATTAACGCGAGGACGGATAAGTACAGCATTGGAGGGTCGTACCGTTCCTATGCCATCCAGATAAATAGGGATACTGCGAGCTTCTACGGTTGCCACCACGACAGGCACAGGGCTTGCTTCTTTTTTTTTGGTTGTTACCTGCGTGAGCAAAGGAGGTCTAAAATACATCACCCCAGCTCCTATGAGTAAGGAAGCGCTTACAAGGATGGTAAGAGTTTTTCGCATGCTTGCGAAAGCAACAAGATTATACAGCAGATGTGGCAAAAACCTCATCAACTGTTTTGGCATCAATAAGTCGTTCAGCCCAGCATGTAAGCGTCGTGGCGTCCGCATCATTGATGAGATGAAGATGCTTGGCAGTGACTGTGTGAGGAAAGCGGCGGCGGATTAGCTTGTCAAGCATCATGCGGATTCCTTTTTGTTCACCTTCTATGCGAGCAATTTTGACAGAGCTAGGAACATAAGGAACATCCCACTCTTCCATGATGTCATCATCTGCTTCATTCGCTATTTCGTTTACTTTTTCTTTGTAGGTTAACATAAGATCTTCGGGGATGGTCATCAGCCAATCGATGAACTGATATAATTGGCGAGCTTCTTGATTTGTCAAGCCAAGCTTGAGGAGTTGCCGAATCAGTGATAATTTGCTCTTAACCCGCAATGCTAGATTTTTTCTGGTTTCCATGACGATGAGTTGAGCAAGGATCACTTTTGAAAAAAGGTCGTTGTTCTAGAGTTCTTACTCCAAGGTCTCATACCCTCGTGACCAATCAATGGGAGCCGCCAGCTCTGGCAAGCAAAACTCTAGAAAGGCTTGAAAAAAGTAAGTAAGAGGGTGTCTTGAAAATGAATAAAATTGATGCAGTACCAGGAGCGAAGCGCACAGACCCGCAGTGTATAGGG
>JAIEQL010000044.1 GCA_019747735.1 Chthoniobacterales bacterium
TTCTCGGGGAGCCTACCAGCTGGACCTTTTTAGAAGTGAAGGTCTTTAACATATAAGTCCTTCATATTGTTACATTTGGTACCAGATAATTAGTTTTAAAATTTATGCCGCAATACCAAATGTGACAATATGACGGACTGACCCCTACGCCTTGTAATTTACTTCCTTTCCGGAAAAAGCTTGTTGTCAAGAGTGCTGGGAATATAGAATAAGGTGATTTTTTTGATTGGGAATCAAGACCACTATGAAAAAGCTACCCTTCTTCTTTGTATTAAGCCTGCTGGTGATCTCTCCTTGGCGAGGCAATGCCATGGTGAGGGGAGGAGAAAGGCCCGTTGAGGAGTCAGAGGGCAAAGGGTTAGAGAAAGAAGGAGTTCTGGAATATAGTAAAAAAATAGCAAACGAAGAGCTTATCGCAAATGTTGGAGTGAGCCGTGATCTTTCTTCTCCTAAAGAGGCGCTTTTCAAACACCAAGGTAGCGACTTCAACCAAGAAGAGATTGGGGAATATAGCGCAAGAGAAGAAGAGCAGGAGCTTATCAAAAATGTTGGAGAAAGCACTGTTCCTTCTGCTTCTGTCGAGAACGTACTCTTAGAGAGCAAAAGCAGTGAACCGGGTAGTAGCCAAGTGAAGACTCCTCTAAATTCAGAAAATTTTGATACAAGAGAGAATTTAGAAAACGAAGATCTTTCGAATTTAGAAATCCTGGAACAAAGAACCCAAGAGGCTCAGAAGATCACTGACGCCTTAGAAAAAAAAGGAACAGCAATTTCAGAACAAGAACTCCACGATCTTTATCAAAAGTGGTTTGAGCGTTCAGAGCGCTATCAACAAGCTCAGTCAGCTCTTCTTGAACGAAACAACAATGCTGGGCTCATACAACAACAGGTCATCAACGAGCCAAGGCTAGAAAAACTCAAAAAGCTTGTGAAAAGTTCCCAAGCAGCTGTCGAGATGCTTGGCAAAGCTTTAGAAAGTTGTTCACCGAATGAGGCAACACGGGTTGCTCAAGCAACTGTAGAAAACAAGAAACACGAGAAAATCAATGACTTGATTTTGCAAAGCGCACAGGCAGCTTTACAGGAACGCGCTAAGAAAGTTGTTACGGCTTTTGAAGAGGAGCTACTCCCGTTACCTCGAGATAAAGAAGGCAACATCCTTGAGCCATCCAAGCAGGCGGAGCTGAGACCCAAAATCTTGAGACTCTTAAAAAATTATGAAGACCAACGCCAAGCTTGGATTGCGCAAGCTACAAGCCAACGGCTTGCCGAGGTAGAAATATTAGAAGAAGCGACCAAACCCATCACTTTTCAAATCATCGATAAACTCGATTTTAACACCTTGGAGAATGAAGCTGTTTTTTGGACCGGTCATGACAAAAAAAATATCCGAAACCAAGACACAGCGATGACCTATGCAAAGTGGGCAAAATCTCAAAATAAAAAAACCATCGAGATGACACGAGATGGAAAGCTTCTTGATCAACTTGGGATGTACAAAACTGACAGCCCGATTGCAACTGATGGCAAAAGCAAACTAGGAGATGTGCTTTTTGATGCTGCTTCCATAAAATTTGCTCAAGGAGCTCGAGGAAAGGTAACAGCGTTTATTTATCAGCCTGATGAGGTTTACAATATTGCTGCAGCTACTACAGAAAAAGAGAAAGAAGAATTTGAAAAAAAGAAATTAGATTTTGAAAAATCAGCCTACTGTCGAATTGAACAACCCATTTTATGGAGAAAAAAAGATGAGGGATCAATCACCCTAGAAGAACTTCCCGTCCATCCAAAAACCACTCTCCCTTTGCATGAAAAAATTGATAAGGAAAAAAAACATCGTGATCTCATTGGGCATGTCGCTGCCAAGGAACTCTCCACCGAGACAGTAAAATTTATTGCAGCACTCTTAGACAAGGAAGAGAAGGATGGAACGGGCAACATCACTCTCACAAATCTTAAAATATTAGCTCATTGGTACGTGGCTTCTACTCGCAAAGGAGAACCAGAAATTGCGAATATCCAAGAAGAAGAAAAAAAACTATTCGAAAATCTCCACCAAGATAGCCACCAACTCAAGCAACGACTTCAGAACCTCACAGAACTCGATCAAACCCTTGAAAAAAGTTGGGCCCAAACAAAGAATGCCTTTGAAATCGCCTACCAGGAACATTTCAAGCACTTTCAACAAAAAGAAAAAGAGCTCCAAGCCTTAGAAGAAGAGCATAAAAAGTATCAGCACACTCATGACCAACTCTTCTTAGAAGGAGAACGTCTCCGCAAACAAATCCACTCCAAACCAGAACTTCAAAGCGAACTGGAAAAAAACACTCAAGAACTTCAAGAGCTCAACCGACAAGCAGACATTTTCCAAGAAGAATATCCTGAAAAAAGAAAAGTTCTCGAAGAAGCCTGCCAGCAAGCACGCGCAGTGTTGTGGAATTTTGTGATAGAGCATGCAAGTGCAGAAGAAGAGCAACAATTAGAGCAACAAACTTCTGCTTCTCGTTTGAAAACCGCTTACGAACTCCTTAAGCAAAACTCTTCTCTCCCTTCCCAAGTAGAAGAAAAAAAAGAAGTGGAAGAACTGGAAAAGTTAAGTGAGCTCTACAAACAGACAACATCAGGCTGGGAAACGCTTGAAGAAAGCACAAAGACTCTTCTGAAAAAGCTGGAGCACAAAACGATTCCTACCAAACAGGAATACGAGAGCGTCATTAACCAAATTGAAACCATAGCCAACCAGACAGAATCAATCTCTGGTAAAGACTATCAGAGCCGTAAAGCGATGAAAGGGGCTCTGGCCATTGGGGCTACGGCACGTGCTCTGAGACAATGGGAGCAGATGTTACGTAAACTCAGCCTTGGCAACAGAGAAGAAAGCGACTTTCTTCCTCATCAAGAAACAATCAGCCAAGCTCAACAAAAAATGGCAGAGAACCTCACTAAAATTATTCCGGAGGGATTAGAGGCGATCAGCGATGAACTTCATTTAAGCGCCGCAAGAACCAGGCAAATTGCAGGCTGGAGCAAGCAGCTTCTGCAACGCTCCTCTCAGCTTCCTCGTAAACAGAGCAGATTGTCTTTAAGAGCAGAGAAAATCCCTCAAGATTCTTTTATCGCAACCATTCCTTCTGACGATCTGCAAGAAACCATCCTGGCAATACCAGGCCTTAGCAAAACGCTCTCCGATTTAGAAGAACACTTAGGTCAAAAACAAGAAGAGCATTTTAAAAATATTGAAAAACTCCTTTTGGAAATACGCACCAACCTTCTCAACAAAGAAAAAGAACTTTTCGAAGAAGAAAAAAAGTTAGAAGAGCGCCGATTGACATTAGAAACTCGCGAAGCCGCTTTGGAAGAGGAAAAGAAGAACCTTCATCAAGAACCACCCACAACTCGCCTTCAGCCACTCTTAAGCAACCTGGAACAACAAGCAGAAAGCATCGAACTCCAAAAAGAGAACACCCAACAACAAGAAGAAAACATTCTTCAAGCAGAAGAGAGACTTTTAGATCAACGCCAGAAAATTAAGGAAATCAGAGAGGAAGAAAATAAAACAACACCCGCTCTCTTGGTTCAAAACCATCTTTTGGAACAAGAAGAAAAAAAACAGGAAGCGATCATTATCCAACACAGAAACCAGCGCTTAGCCAAACCGACTAAGAAATTACCCTCTCCACTAGAGGCTTTTCAGCGAGCTAAGAAAGAAGTTGACAAGATAAGTGTCGAAGCTAACAAAACACTCTTTGAGGCTATCAATGACCAACTTCCTACCTCTTGGAAACTGGCTCAAGAGGCGACAGAGATGACTGCGACTGCTTGGGAAAAAACCCTAAAACAAAATCCTGAAAACCCCGTTTTATCTTCCGTAGAAAAAATTCGTCATGACCGAGAATTGCCGAAAGCGAAAAAGCAACAAGAGCTTTGGTCACACAAAGCTGCCTTTGCAACCCAAAAACATTCTGCTCTCGAGTCTCATCAACAAGCCACGACAGAAATACACGACCCCAACCTTATCGAATTTGTAGCAGAGGCTTGGAAAGGGCTTCTACAAAGCCACCACACGCTGCTGACGAATCACGTCAACGAAATGGCAAATCAAGAAAAACAAGCTTGGCAGAACGAAAGAGAACATCTCCTTAGTAAAAAAGAAAAAATTCAAAATCTAAAACAAGAAAGAGCAAAAAAAGAAAAATTAGCTCAAGAAAAAGAGGCTCTCCAAAAAGAGACAGAAACAATGTTGGAACAATTTGAAGAACTTCTGGAAGATGCTCCAACCTTAATCTTCTCCGATCCACCTGACTGGAATGACTATCAAAAAAAGTATGAAAATTTTTTTGAAAGAGTAGCAAAACTAGCAACTCGCCAAAAAGAGCATTACCAAGGCCAACTTCAAAAGGAGAATGCTGTTAAGCTCTTAGAGTTTTGGGAAAACATTACTGCACTTGCTCAAAAGGAAGAAAAAAAACATCAAGAACTAAAAGAACCAACTTCAGAAAAAGAAGAGAAATTGTTTTACATCAACCTCTTTATTCTCAGGAATCAGCTTCAAGAGGCCATGGAGCTAGAAAAGGAAGCCTCTCCAATAGCAGACCTCTGGAGAGAAAGTCGCCAACTCTATGAACAAGCTGCAACTGCTTGGGATCAGGATAATGAAGAGAAGGCTGAATTATTAAATAATCGCGCTAGAGTTTTAGGAAATGCCGGAGCCGCTTATTGCTACCAACAAGAAAGAAGAGCCCTTGCCCAAGGAAAAACAGAAGTGGCAGCACTTTGGAACGCGAGTGCAAAACAACATCAAGTTGCTGCTGATTACTATCGCCAAAGTATGGAACCCACTCTTGCGGAGAATCAAGAAAAAGCAAAACATTTTGAAATTGCTGCTACTGCTGCTTGGTACAGTGCTAATAAATTACATAATGCTGCTACGGCTCTAGAAAAAGCCTCACAGGTAGAGAGCGAAGAAAAAAAAGAAGTGGCAGCATTTTGGAACACGAGTGCAAAGCAATATCAACTTGCTGCTGATTACCGGCTCCAAAGCATGAAAGCCACTCTTGCAGGGGATCAAGAACAAGAAAAGCGTTTTGAAATTGCTGCTGGGACTGCTGAGAATAGTGGCTGGAGATTAAATAAGGCTGCTCGGGCTCTAGAAAAAGCCTTAGAGGCTGAAGCCCAAGGCAAGGAGGAAGAAGTGGCAGTACTCTACAAAAAGAGTGCAGAGCAACATCAATTGGCTGCTGTTTACTGGAGACAAAGTGCAGAA
>JAIEQL010000056.1 GCA_019747735.1 Chthoniobacterales bacterium
TCCATATACACTGCGGGTCTGTGCGCTTCGCTCCTGGTACTGCATCAATTTTATTCATTTTCAAGACACCCTCTTAGTCATTTTGGACCAGAAGCATTTTGTGAGCTACGAATTTTCTAAAACTTCAACGCATTATAAATGACCGCAAAAATAGCATCTGCCATGACAATAAGCATAATGCCTGTTACGACAGCAGAGGAGGTTGCTTTTCCCACACCAGCAGTAGTGCGTTCACAATAAATACCACGGAAGCAACCAGCAAAGGCAATTAAAATGCCGAAGAAAAAACTTTTGATGATTCCGCTGGCAAGGTCATGAAAGTGGAGCCTGCTTTGCATTTCAGTAAGGTAAGCGCTTCCTGAAATGCTCAACATGGTGCCAGAAATAAAGAGTCCTCCCAAAATACCAAGAACATTGGCCCATAGTGCCAAGAGAGGCATCATGACTGTGACAGCCAAAAAACGAGGTAACACCAAAAAATCGATAGTTGATAATCCCAATGTTTCTAAAGCATCGATCTCCTCATCCATGTTCATATTTCCCAGCTGGGCAGCAAACCCTGCTCCGGTGCTTCCTGCAACAATAATAGCAGCCATCATCGGGCCCATTTCACGAACTACGGATAGTCCGACTAAATCAGCTACCAAGATAGAAGCTCCATATTGTCTCAATTGGATAGCTGACTGAAATGCTAGGATTACTCCCACCAAAAAACTAATAAAACCAACAATCACTGCTGAATTTTCCCAGCAATGCTGCATCTCTACAAAAAAGTCAATCGGGCGAAAGGTTGCTTTTCCTGTGATGAAACGGAAAAATCCTAGAGTACAATTTCCAACAAAACGAACAGCCTCGGTGGCATGCTTTACTACTTCGATCACCTTTGCTCCTAGAAAAAATAAAAAGGAAATGTTGTTTTGTTGAGATCGTGCAGGAGCACTTATCATTCTATCTTGATGTTGCAAAATCTGCTGCAGATTGGTCGGCAGCGCCTTTATTTCAAGAATCTTCTTGTTGGTAATGGCCCATTTTTTCGCATGCCTAAGGAAAAGTAAAAGCGATGTATCCCACGTTTCTAATTGTTCCATCACAACATGCACTGTATGAGTATCCTGGCATTGCTCCTTCATTTTATCCCAACAAGGAACAGGTAACTCCAGCGACCAATTACCACTCAGCGTAATCACACACTCTTGGTCCTGTTTTTTTAAAGTAACTGTGGCAGGGAGTGGAGAGGTAGAAGGTGAAATGTTTTTCATCGCGATGAGCATTGAGTTTAGCAAAGAAATTGAACATGATTATCCTTTCATGAATAACCAAGATATTCATTCTCATTCTTTAAGAGAGAGGATTCATTTTATGAGTCGTTTCTTTGCACAACCTCATGCAGTTGGCTCTATTTGGCCCAGCTCTCGCTATCTTGGGAGAGCGATGTTGCAGAATATTTTTTTAAAAGAAGGAGATGTTGTAGTGGAATATGGTCCTGGTACAGGTCCTTTTACGGCTCAGTTAAGACCTTATCTTGCCAAAGGAGTCCGCTATTTGGGTATTGAGCGTGATGATCGACTTTATGAGACTCTTCAATCGCGCTTCCCTGAAATGAAGTTTCATCATGGCTCTGCAGAGGAGGTGTCAAGCCTCTTGGAGCATTATAAACTACCACAGGCCTCTCTGATTATTTCTGGACTTCCCTTTGCCAATATGTCGCCGGATCTTCAACAGGGAATTTTAGAGGCTACTAGCAAAGCCTTGTCTGCTGATGGGGTATTTAGAACATTTACCTATCTCTTTTCGGGCCTCAGTCCCCGTAGCGCTCACTTTCAAAAAATAGCTGCTCAATTTTTTCAAAAAATGAAGAGTGATGAATTCGTGTTGCTAAATTTGCCGCCGGCTAAGGTCATGAGTTTTTCGAAAAAAGAAATTAAAAACTAT
Source organism: Chthoniobacterales bacterium (assembly GCA_019747735.1). Taxonomy (GTDB): domain Bacteria; phylum Verrucomicrobiota; class Verrucomicrobiia; order Chthoniobacterales; family UBA6821; genus CAIWMF01. Next base: position 1,933 of record JAIEQL010000056.1, read on the forward strand.
TAACAGGGATGGAAGCGATAGAAGGGATGAAGAAAAAAGATAAAAAACCAAATGACTGAAAAGATATTTGCTGCGCAATATTCTGCTTCAACTTTAACTTTTCACTTCAACTGATGAGAATCATTTCATCCCTTCTATCGCTTCCATCCCTGTTAATTTTTTTTCTGTTTTTTTCTTTGTGAGAGTTGAGAGTTGCCTACAACTTCACATTATCAATCAAACGAGTCTTGCCTAACCTCACGGCAACCAGCACACGAGCTTTAGAGTCAGGTCCGATCTTTTGAAGAGGCTGCAGGCTTTCTTCATCGACGATCTCCACATAATCAATAGTTGCTTTTGGGATTGAGTTGAGAGCAGTCCGTGTTGCTTGGAGTAGCGTAGAAACAGTGGACTCTTTTGCTTGAACTAAAGAGGCAGTAGCCTGGAGTGCCTCATAAATCCTGGAGGCCACCGCACGCTCCTGGGGTGAGAGGTAGCTGTTGCGCGAACTCATCGCTAAACCATCAGATTCGCGTACGGTTGAGTGAGCGAGGATTTTTATTGAAAAATTGAGGTCGCGCACCAAACGACGGACAATGGCAAGTTGTTGCCAATCTTTTTCCCCAAAGAGAGCAATGTCAGGAGTGAGAATATTAAAAAGCTTGGCCACGACCGTCGCTACTCCTTCAAAGTGTCCCGGCCGTGAGGCTCCGCAAAGGGAGCGCGAAAGTTGTGACTCTTTGATACTGATAGAGGCATCGGAGGTGACCATTTCCTCGACGCTTGGATGAAAAAGCAGATTGACTCCCGCTTGCTCACACAAGGCTGCATCGGCTTCAAGAGTTCGTGGATAGTGAGAGAAATCCTCCTTGGGAGCGAACTGAAGTGGATTGACAAAGATAGAAACAGCAATCGTGGCACAAGAACCAACTTCAGCACGTGCTTGGCGAATCAAGGCAAGATGCCCTTCATGGAGAGCTCCCATTGTCGGGATGAGAGCAAGTGGTCGGGGTACAAGTTGAGAAAAAGCCCGAGCAGCAGCAATCTCTGCAATGGTCTTCACTATGTTATTTTGTTACAGCAGCTGCAGGAGAGGCAGAAGTCGTAGGTAATGCAGGAGAAACTGGCGAAGCCGATGGGGTGGGCCCTGGAGAAGCAGTAGCTTTAGGAGCCGCAGGGAGATTTTTTTTCGAAGCATCAATCGACTTTTGTAATAGCTCTTTTTGGATGGGCGTGAGTCCTGAGGAGGATTTGACATAGACAATGGAGATCACCAATGTCAGTACAAAAAACAACACTCCCAACCAAACTGTGAAACGATTGAGAATATTGGTCGTTTGAGTTCCAAAGAGATTGTCTGTCATCCCGCTTCCAAAAGCCGCTCCGAGCCCTTCATTCTTAGGCCGCTGCATGAGGACCACGATGATGAGCAAGAAAGCAACAATGACAAGAGCCGTGATAAGAATAGGTAAAAGAAGCCACATAAATAAAAAGGGAGCTATTGTCGTCTGAGAGATATTGTTTTGTAAAGTTTAGAACTGTTCATATTCATGATTAACAAAGGAAATGGTAAGGTATCATCTCAAAAATTCCGGCTAAAAACTTAAAGTTTCTCTCTAGAGCATTACTGCATTGGTCAATTTACACGAAAAAATGAGATGATATCCAAAAGATACGCTGCAGTGATTTAAAAAATCTATTGGAATCAAATTGTTACAAAATATCATTTGTACCCCTTCACGTTTTTTTAAACGAGATAGAACTTTTATTTTCCTGAGTATTATCCCGAGAAGTTTAACAAAGAAATTGAAAATTTTTTTACACCCACCCGTGAGCGAATCGTGAGAGAGGGATCACATTGGTAAAAAAAAAGAGAGATCACTTTCGGGCAAGCTGATCGACAAGAAGTAATTCTTCTAACCTCGGATGCCTAATCAAAGGTATCTGGTTCATGGCTTGAGCGACTTGCTTCCAAATGTCGGGAAAGGAAATCTCTCTAGCTAGAAAGCGTGCTACAGCGGCTTCATTAGCGGCGTTGAGGACGGCTGGCATGGTGCCGCCGATGGAACCAGCGTGTCGAGCAAGAGCAAGTGCAGGGAAGTCGTCATGACGGGGTTCTTCAAAATGGAGTCGTCCAATGCTTGGCAAATCAAGGTAGGGAGTAGGTCCAGCCAAGCGACGGGGATAGGTAATGGCATGTTGAATTGGGAGCATCATGTCGTTTTGGCAGAGCTGCGCCAGGATGGAGCCATCGACAAACTCCACCATCGAGTGAATGATACTCTCAGGATGAATGACGACGTCGATTTTTTCCATCGGAATATCAAAGAGCCAACGAGCTTCGATCATCTCCAAGCCTTTGTTGAAGAGGGTTGCTGAGTCGATGGTGATTTTTTTTCCCATGTTCCAGGTGGGATGACGTAGCGCCATTTCGGGAGTGACATGAGAGAGCTCTGCTGTGGGCGTCTTGCGAAAAGGGCCTCCTGAGCAAGTAATAATGAGGCGTCGCACCGTAGCCGGGTCCCGTCCCTCGAGACATTGGAAGAGAGCGCTGTGTTCGCTGTCGATGGGAAGAATTTGTTGCTGATGTTGTTTGGCTGTTGCCATGACTTCTTCACCAGCCATTACCAAAATTTCCTTACTGGCTACAGCGAGGTCTTTTCCTTGTTTCAAAGCGGTTAGCGCCGGTTCAAGACCAGCGGTCCCGACAATGGCCACAATGACAAGATCAGCTTGTGGCAAGGTTGCAAGAGAGTTTAACCCCTCTTTGCCATGAAAAATAGTTGTGGTAGCCTCAAGCTTTTCAGCAAGCCACAAAGCGCTTGTCGCATTATTGGTGCTGATGGCTTCTGTTTGAAATTCTTGAGCGAGCTCCAAAAGACGTTGCTGATTTTTATTTCCAGAAAGTCCTACAATCTTGACGAATTTAGGCAAAGCTCGTGCCACCTTGGCGGTACTTTCTCCAATGGAGCCTGTTGCTCCTAAGAGAACAACGTGACGACGGTTGCTTATGAGATTTTTTTCCATATACCTTTCATTAATGAATTTTAGGGTTTTTATGCGCTGGAGCTATTGTTTATAGCAAGGCGCTTTCTGAGCACAGTGCTATGTCAAGCATAACGCAAGCGAGGGCAACACAGCTATAAGCGATAGAAACAAGCAGAAAGTCCTAAAATTCATTCATGAAAGGTATAAGAGCCATTGTAGTACAAAATAAAAGAGCGGAGCTGTGAACAAGATACTGTCGATGAGATCTAAACCGCCTCCAATTCCAGGAAGAGTATCGCTTGAGTCTTTGGTGTGAAGAGAACGTTTGAGCAAAGACTCAGCGAGATCGCCAGCAATGGCCACCACACTGAGGGTAAGAGAAAGAAGTAGGACCAAATTGAGCGAGAGGAGAGGGAGTTGCTCCCGGAAAAGAGAATAAAAAATCAAACTGCTCATCAGAGACATTCCCAATGCGCCAAAAAAACCCTCCCATGTTTTTTTTGGGCTAATATTAGCGCAAAAAAGATGTTTTCCAAAAAGACTGCCAAAGACGAATGCTCCCACATCGGAGAATTTGGTGGCTATGATAAGAAAGAGCGCATAATACTGCCCAGGCAAGAGGCTGCTTGATGAAGAGGGAAGTAGGAAAAGTATTTTGGCGATAAAAGAAAAGAGCCATGGAATATAAATGATACCCAGCAATGTGAAAGCGATTCCTTCGGCAGAGGAACGATTGGGGCTGGGCTTGACAAACTCTCTTAGAAAAAGAGCAATCAGGGTCACGACCAGGACAATCGCATCAAAAGCAAAAATGAGCCCGCCACCCGCTGTAAAAGCCCCCCCTAGGCGAGGCAAAGGAAGTAAATAAAAATTTCCTAATAGCAAGATAATGCCCGCCGTGTAGCCTACATGCCAGTGGCGAGGAATGTTACCCACTTTCAAAAGCCAAAAATATTCCCAGAGGGAGCCGAGGGCTGCGGCTGCAATTAAGAGGCAGAAACCATGTTGAGATTGTGCAATAACGGAGCCAATAATTACTCCCCAAAGGACAATGGTGCTCAGTAACCGAGGAAGCAACGATGTTGGAATAGGCTTCATAAGATAAAACTTAGCACACTACCTCCTTTTGCTTTTGTGCTCCAGTCAAACCTTAGAGGGTGTCTTGAAAAGACTAAAATTGCGCATTACGGCGTCGCTCCAGTGCTCGCGTCCTCGAGTATGTCCCT
>JAIEQL010000015.1 GCA_019747735.1 Chthoniobacterales bacterium
AGTGCAACCCGCCATCACACCTATGGTTATGAAAACGGACTTCTTTCCTCGGTTAGTGACGCACGTGGCTTCACCACCTCGATTAGCTATGACGGCTTGGGTCACCCTACAAGACGTGTTTCAAGTGGTTCAAAAGTTCCCCAGCAAAATCAAAACACAACATATTCCTACGACCCACGCGGCTTACTTACCTCCGTTTCTCAAAGCTACGCAGATCCTTCCACAGGCCCATCCACAGCAGTGATACGAGGATACGACGCTTATGGTCAGCTTATCACAGAAAGCACCTCCCTCAACGGAACTCCTCATTCGGCTTGGAAACAAAGCTGGGACGGGGCAGGGCGGAGAGTGGCTTTGAATTGGAGCTTAGATAACCAATCGCCAGCAGCTCAGTATGGCTTTTCTTACAACGCTCTTGATTTGATGACAAGCGCTCAAAATAGCTCTGGGAGTTGTTCCTACGGCTATGGCAGCGATGGATTGCTTTTATCTAGAACAACACCTTTTGGAACGACGACGATCGCTCGTGACAATGACGGTCGTATTGTGACTGAAAAACTCCCCACCGGCGCGCAAGAGAGCCTCTCTTGGCGTGGCGATAATCGTTTGGCCAGTTACAGCATGGCGGATACCACAGGTGCGCTGGTGAGCGAAACACGTAACTACTCCTACGATGGGCGTGGGAGAGTGATGCAGGAGCCCTTTACCTCAACTGAACATGGGACGCAGTTGGCGAGTTATGAATTTGATCCTCTCAATACGAGGATGAAACAAGAGGTGGATGATGTGATAGCAACTGCTGTTGTTAACCAAAATATTTTTTCTCAAGTGACCCGAGATAACTTCCCAACTACTGAAGATCATTTGAAAGATAGTTGCTATGATGGGGCTGGAGAGGTGACTGCTCAAGGAGCCAAGAGCCTTACTTGGGATAGTTTTGGAAGGCTTGTGAAGGTGATGAGCCGTGATAGCAACAACAGAGGATACGATTGGGTCACTGTTTATGATGGCCTTGGAAGGCGCTTGCAGAGCGCTTATCAAGATGCCACAGAAAATCAAACAACCTCGGCTCCGCTTACGCTGCAATATTACTATGATCCTGAAGTGGAGTTTTTAGAGATCGGACATGATTTTTTTGGACGCACGTGGAACTTGTTTGGCCCGGATCGCAGCGGCATTTATGGTGGCGCGCAGGGGATTGGTGGCATGGAGACAACCTACGCCGAAAATGGTCAAGCGACTTATGGGATTTTGAAAAACTTTTTTGGAGATCATCTCGGTAACCTCAATACGCTTGGGTTGTACGCTTGGGGTGAGGTTTTAGGGGGGTACGGAGCGATGCCCGGCTTTAGCGTCAACACTGACTTAGTGCCACAATGGCGTGGACACTATTTGGACTGGACCGGCTTTTATTATATGGGAGCCAGATATTATGATCCAGAGAGCGGACGATTTTTGAGCGCTGATCCACTGGGCCACAATGCGAGCTTGAGCTTGTATGATTACTGTGATGGCGATCCGGTCAATGGACTGGATCCAGATGGGAGGTGTGATAATAATATGAATCGTACTCAGCAACTGATTGAAACTGCGTCCGATCCAAAGATTAAGGCTGACCTTATAAAAGGACGGGAGCTAAGCATTAAAAATGGAGATATTTATTACCACTATACTACTCCCCAAGAGCGGATGGATAAATATGGCTATATGCCTTTGGCATATAGTGCAAATGGGATATGGACTGATGTTGGGGGTGTGCTCAATATGCAATCAGCAATAGCTCACAGGCTTGAATTAAATGAGAACGACGTCTTTGCGATTCAAAACCCAAGTATGGGAAAAAAGGAAGATTTGATAAGAGCAGTAAGAGAAGAAAGTGGTGCCATTGATATTAGGTCAATTAGGGCAGCTGATATGATCAGAGCCTCTGGGGGAGGTACTATTATAGCTTATAGTAATGGAGCTGAAGTGATTTATGGTGCATTTCGACTATTGTCAGCTGAAGTGAAAGCCAATATCAACTATGAGGGCTTTGGACCTCAAATAAACATTAATCAGCATAATGTTCCGGGCCTACATAGCTATTATAATGAGACAGGATCACATGATTGGGTTGGTGTTTTATTAAATCGTGGAAAAGATGTTTATTGGAACAAAATAATTCCTCAGGAAGGATATAATCTTTTTGAAAATCATAACTTTATAAAAAACTATGCACCTGATGTTCATTCTGTGCCCTAACGTTATGAATAAATTGATAATTCAAATTTTTTGCTGGTTTATTGGTGTATTAGATTTTTTAGGTTTATTATCTGGATGCAGTTCAAGAAAAGATATAAGCAAAGAGCCTCCTTATAATCAGTGTGTTGGTAAAAAATTTGCTCTTAAAGAGGATGTGTATATTTTTAAATTTTATGATAACCCTCAATACTTAATTGCTGGACCTAACAGCGGGGTTAATGGTTTGGCAACGGATGTCAATAAACAATATATCGGTACTAGTACTAGTCAATTATCAGTGATAGATGTTAAAAAAAAAGGAACTTCATTTACGCTTGTAAAAGTAATAGATGAGTCAAGTCTTGATAATTCTTATATCAATTTTTTTATAAAATTTGATGATCTTAATCTTTCAAATGATTGCATAAATGCTACTCGTATACTGAATTGGAAATTTTATCCCTTCACAAAAACATGGGGTGATCCTCCAATCTTTAAATCTGACCTTGTCGAGCCACTCCCCAGCGACGGGATTTGGTGGAAGTAATAAATAAGAAATATTTCTATGATGAAAGAACAACTTATTCGTGAAATAGAAGAAATCAGAAAGGCTCAGAGTGATTTGCGGTTGAGATTAAATGCAGTGGAAGATCAGGTTGGGCGATTGCCTTCTCAGCAATTTAATCCTAACGAGAAGCCGTCTTTTAAAATAAGTGAAAAAGAGCCTTTAAAGCTATTTTCCTTTATTAAAAAATTAGTATTACTAGAGCTGCCTGCAGTTCAAAAAACAGCTAGAGAAAAAGATCAGAGTTTAGAACCTCCTGCTTTACGAGAGATTCCAAAAGTTAATGTACCAACTGTAACAGAGTTAACTTCCTCTCATCCTGTGACAGCAATCAGCAAAGAAAGTGTTTCAACAAAGTCCGAATCCTTAGAGTTACGATTCGGTAGTATTTGGTTAGTCCGTATTGGAATCGTAGTTCTGCTAACAGGTTTAGTATTTCTTGGTAATTTTGCTTGGACGGAATTTATTGTTAATTTTGGTCCTTTGGGAAAGTTAATGTTAATTTATCTTGCTGGGCTTGGATTAGGTGCGGTTGGTTTTGCTTTAAAAACCAAATATAAATCAGTTAAGTCCTATGCAACAGTTCTGATGGGCGGCGGCATTGCAACAATCTATTATGCAACTTATGCTGCCTATTTTGTAGAGCAATTAAGGGTCATTACTAATCCCCTCCTTGGAGGAAGCATTTTGATAATGCTCGCTGCAGTCATTATTTTTCTGGCTGATCGGATACGCTTGGAAGGTATTGCCTCCGTAACCATTATTCTCGGATTTTATACGGCTGCCATTAATCCCATGAGTAATTTTTCACTCTTTAGCAATCTTCTATTGAGTGCGATGGCAATAACACTCCTTCTACGGAGAAAGTGGCTTTCTGTTTCTTTTATCAGTCTTATAGGATGCTATGTGGCTTTTATTTTCTGGCGTATCCAAACAACAGATTGGGCTTTTATTGTCAGTTTTAATAACCCTCAACTTTTTTGGACGGCATTTCTTTTTCCTCTCTCCTATTGGGTTGTATTTACCGTCACAACATTTTTATTTTATTTTAAAGAAATTAATAAATCTTTTCGTTCAGTATTTCTGACTATTAACAATGGGGTGTTTTATGCTCTTACTGCACTCCTTGTTGTAGGTACTTATTCTAACCAAATTTGGCTTTTCACGCTTAGTTATGGAGTGCTACTCATCATGCTGGCATTGCTAGCCTATAAATTGCATCCAACAAAAAAAGATTTTGACGGATCTTATTTTGTACAAGGGCTTATACTCATCTTTGTTTCATTAGTTTTAAAACTTACAGGATATCAGGTAGCTCTTATTTTTGCATTACAAAGTGTATTTCTTCTTAGGGTCAGTAAGTATCGACATCGTATTATCTTTCAAATTTTTTCTGGGCTAAGTGCCGTTATTGCAACTCAATCTTCTTTTCACTATTTGTATTACGAACATCAGCATCACAGTGCTATTATTGCTGCTGGTGTTGCGCTCGCACTAGTAGGTATTGCATGGTTGCTTAAATTTCAGGAAAAGCTTTTAAAACCGTTATCGTTTCAATGGAGATCTTCGGGGTATATTTTATTGGCAATATGGCTTGGAGTTTCTACCGTCTTTGAGACCATGCCAGGAGATCACCTTCTCTATTGGTTACTTGGTCCCGCTCTTCTCTTAATGGCTTCTTGTTATCTATTGAAGATGCCGGAACTTATTTTTGCGTCACAGATTGTTGCTGTGCTAGCTTTATTTGAATGGAGAGAACATTTGGTTCATGATCATTTCCCTCTATTACCTTTTGCGGCAATTGTTACAACATTTCTCGTTATGCTGCACTGGTGGCAATATCAAAAGCTACTTGTTTTTGGTAAGAGGTGGCTTCTTGTTTGGCAATCATGTTACAGCGCTACTCTCGTAATGATCATCCATGACTGGGTCTTGATTAGATTTCCACAAGTAAATGGCGTATTTCCTGTGGTGCTCTGCGGATTCGCTTTGCTTATCTATTCGTTTCTGACTCGAGCCTGGACGTTGGCTATTGCTAGCCAACTATTTTCTTTGCTCTCTGCTTATACATTAGTTGTCGCCTTGAGTGAAAAGTCTCCGTGGTTAACGGTTGTTAATACACTTATGATTTTTACTTCACAATCATTAGTAATAACCTTGTTACAATATCGCATTCCTGAATCCCAACGTTGGATAGCAAAAAATTACAATCAACTCCTTAGAGCTTTATCTACTCTTTTAGGACTACTGACCATCGAAGTCTATGTTCCGTTAGAATGGCAATTTTTAGTATTTACAGCGGCATCATTTTTATTATTTGGAATAACCGTTATCATCTCCTCTACAGAAGGATTGGCATATGCAGTAGTAGCGCTTCTTTTTGGATGTTGGAATTTTTTATGGGAAAAACTTTTTGGAGCGCCATGCTTCTCTCCTGATATTGCGGGGTTTATAATGATTCTTCTTGCTCAACAAATTGGTAAAAGGCAGTTGAAAAACTATATTTATTTTCAATTTCCTACACAGTTTATACTTTCTTTGTTGGGTGTTTTTGGTCTTTGGTTGCTCCTTGGAAGAATGGTCATTTCTCTATACACCGAAGAACTCCTTACCATGTCTTGGTCCCTATGGTCTTTTATTGTGCTTGGCATGGGCTTTTTATTAAAGGAGCGGATCTACCGAATTCTTGGTCTGCTTATTCTCTCAGTTTCAATTGTGCGTCTTTTTTACATCGACATTTGGCAACTTGAAACAATCTATCGAATTCTTAGCTTTTTAGCGCTCGGCATAATGTTGCTAATGCTCGGCTTTCTCTACAATCGTTTTTCTGATTGGATTCGAAAATGGATTTAGACATTGGGGTCAACATTGGGGTCAGTCATGAATGGCGCTAAGTTAAGGAGCTTTTGGGATGATTTTCGAATTTCTTGTTTTGGGGTCAGTCATCGAATATTTGGTATTGGTAGTAGCGATGGAAGATCGACAAAATATTAATTTTTTGATACAAGGAGCGTTTTATGGCAAGAAACATCCGAATTGAATACGAAGGGGCTTACTATCACGTTATGACAAGAGGCAACCAACGAGGAAAGATTTTTTTGACGGATGAACCTAAAAGCTTGTTTAGAAAATCAGTGAAATAGCTGCAACTATCTGGTAAAAAAAGCCATGCACTCAGAAAAAGCCAATAAAACGACTAACCCTGCGGGAAAAAGGGGTCAGTAACGGTGTTGATTAGGCAAGAGAAAAGTTTGGTTGCTTGATAAGTTTATTAAGCAGGATAAAAAAGGGGTCAGTCCGTCATATTGTCACATTTGGCGCCAGTCTGTAATACTTCCAATTACCTTCGAGCCTAGATT
>JAIEQL010000028.1 GCA_019747735.1 Chthoniobacterales bacterium
TATACACTGCGGGTCTGTGCGCTTCGCTCCTGGTACTGCATCAATTTTATTCATTTTCAAGACACCCTCTAACTACCAACCTATCTCATCTCACAATTGAAAAGACTAAAATTGCGCATTACGGCGTCGCTCCAGTGCTCGCGTCCTCGAGTATGTCCCTATACACTGCGGGTCTGTGCGCTTCGCTCCTGGTACTGCATCAATTTTATTCATTTTCAAGACACCCTCTAGTAAATCTAACAAGTTTTTATTCTATGCAGAAATTTTTTATTTGCGAAGTTCTAGCCGAGCTAGCCGGAGTTCCGCAATTGGAGTGGATGATATTTTGTAACGATTTGGTTCCAGAATGGTTTCTAAAAGTGTGCAGTGTGTGGGTCTCACATAAGCGATTTGAAAAACCATTTTGTGGCCAAGTATATTGCAGAAGATTACTGTTCCTAGTTGCAGAACTCGGTCTAGCTTTTGACCATTGTTTTTTTGAGTGAAATTAAAAACTGTGAATTGCGAACTGCCAACAGCGAACTACCAACAGCCCTTGCGTAGCAAGCGCGCTGACTTTATGGAGCTAGTAAAAGCTCGCTTGTCCTTGTTGGTTCTGCTCACAACGCTCGTAGGATTTCTCTTGGGATGGAATGGTCCTATAGACTATGTGCTCTTAAGCGCAACCTTGATTGGGACAGCGCTGAGTGCTTGTGGGGCCTCAGCATTGAATCAATGGTGGGAGCGCTCCTTCGATGCACTTATGAAGAGAACGAAGGATCGTCCTTTGCCGGCAAAGCGATTGCACCCACGCGATGCACTTCTCTTTGCGTTCTTTTGTTTTCTTTTTGGAACAGCATTGCTTGCTCTTTTTGTGAATCTTCTTTCGGCCGTGCTGGCAGTAACTACGGTGGTGATTTATGTTGTGATGTACACACCGATGAAACGTTATAGCACCCTCAATACCTTGCTGGGAGCCGTTCCTGGAGCATTGCCTCCCCTGATTGGATGGACGGCAGCCACAGGGAGTGTCGGATTGGTAGGCATTGTTCTTTTTTTAATACTTTGGTTTTGGCAGATGCCTCATTTTTTAGCCATTGCGTGGTTGTATCGTGAAGATTATGCCGCTGCTGGTTTTCGTATGCTGAGTGTAGATGATCCCGATGGTGTTATTACCTCGCGTCAGGCGCTGCTCTACTCGTTGGGACTCCTTGCTGTTTCGCTCTTGCCAACCTTAATTGGTATTACGACCCTTCTTTATTTTGTGGTGGCCTTTATTTTAGGAGGGCTCTTTGCGCTCGCAGCTCTTTTTTTTGCGCTCAATCGCACCAAAAAAAATGCACGCCGCCTTTTCTTTGCCTCCATTATTTATTTGCCACTGATTTTGGGGGCAGTGCTTTTTTGTAAGGTTTAACAGTCCTATTTTCTCTTCAAGGCCTCTATCAACGTCTGGGCAATATCAGCAGGGCTCTCTGCAATAGCGACTCCTGCAGCGCGAAGGGCTTCTTTTTTCCCTTCAGCTGTTCCGCTACTTCCTTGAATGATCGCCCCAGCGTGTCCCATGCGACGGCCTTCGGGAGCTGTTGCACCAGCAATGAAAGCGACAACTGGTTTTTGACAATGCTCTTGAATCCAGGCGGCAGCTTCTTCTTCGCCTGATCCTCCAATTTCACCAATGAGGACGATGGCTTCTGTCCCGGGATCTTTATTTAAAAGGCGGAGGGCATCGGTGTGTGTCATGCCATGAATAGGATCGCCTCCAATGCCAATGCAGGTTGATTGACCAAGGCCGCGGGAGGTCAACTGCCATACAGCTTCGTAGGTAAGAGTGCCCGAGCGAGAGACAACACCAATAGAGCCAGGATGGTGGATGTAGCCAGGCATGATGCCGATTTTGCACTGGCCGGGAGTGATGATCCCAGGGCAGTTGGGCCCGATAAGCTTTACTCTGCAAGGAGAGTTGGTATGCCCGTCTTCGCCAGGAGAAGGTTGCAGTTCGTGGTTCGTAGAAAATTTACTTTCCGAGATGGAGTCACTACAGCCTATAGGCTTTAGCCTAGAGGCTTCCTTCAGTGCAACCTTCACCCTCATCATGTCATGAACAGGAATGCCTTCTGTAATGCAAACGATAAGCTCAATGCCGGCTTCTGCGGCTTCTAAAATAGCATCAGCAGCTCCTGGTGCTGGCACAAAGATCATCGTGGCATTGCAATCTGTTTGTTGGCGGGCCTCGGATACAGTGTCAAAGACTGGAATGGTATCCTCAAAGAGCTCTCCACCGCGACCGGGTGTTACCCCAGCGACAACATTGGTGCCATAATCCCGACAACCTCGAGCATGAAACCCACCTGCTTTGCCGGTTATTCCTTGGACGAGAAGGCGTGTGTTTTTATCAACGAGAATGGACATGGAAAAAGTGAAGAGTAAAGAGTGTAGGGTGAAGAGTGAACGTTGCTATCGGGATTAGGGTTGCAATAGCTCTAGAGCATATTAAAAAATTCTGTAGCCGCGCATTGGGTCCTCGCTTCGGTGCTCGCTCCATCGAGTATTGGCTATACACTCCCTCGCTGTGCACCTCAGCTCCTGGCACTGCATCGACTACAAAAATTTTTAATGATGCTCTAAAATGGCTGTAGTTTTATTTAAAATGTTATAAGCGCAGTCCGTGTGGTTTGAATTTTTTAAAATCAGCATCTCGTGTTACCCAGGTACAGCCATGTTCCATGGCAAGGGCTGCATGCTGTATGTGGCCTACAAGTTTTCCGGTAGCCTTGGGTTGTTGACAAAGGGTGAGCAACAGCTGCTAAAAGGTGAGCATACGTATGCATTTTGCTTTGTCAAGAAGCAGCCATAACAACCTTTGTTGCTGCATCAGTGAGGTCGGAAGCCGCTTGTAATGGGAGTTTGGACTCTTCGAGGAGTTTTTTTCCTTCAGCGACATTGGTGCCTTCGAGGCGGACGACAAGGGGCACCGAGAGGTGGGTTCGTTTTACCGCATTGATAATTCCTTGCGCAATGATATCACAGCGCATAATGCCTCCAAAAATATTGACCAAAATTGCTTTGACCTTGGGATCACTTGAAAGAATTTGGAATGCTTCGGTGACTTGTTCTTCGGTGGCACCTCCTCCTACATCGAGAAAATTAGCTGGTTCGCCGCCATGATGTTTGATGATGTCCATGGTGGCCATAGCAAGTCCTGCTCCATTGACCAGGCAGGCGATGTTTCCATCTAAGCCAATGTAGTTAAGATTAAAAGCGGAAGCGGCGACTTCACGAGGATCTTCTTCGCTCGTATCGCGTAGCGCCATAATGTTGGGGTGACGAAAAAGAGCGTTGTCGTCGAAGCTGAGCTTTGCATCTAATGCCAAGACCTCTCCCGTTTTAGTTAGCACGAGTGGATTCACTTCGACCATCAAGCAATCGCAATCTTGAAAAAGACGATAGAGGTTTAAAAAAAGTTTGCTTGCTGCTAAGAGCTGCTTGCCTCTTAAACCAAGACGCCAACAGAGTTTGCGGCTTTGATGCGGTTGTAGTCCAAGAAGAGGCTGGATCGGTTCTCGCCAAATTTTTTCAGGAGTTTTTTCAGCAACTGTTTCAATATCGACTCCGCCTTCGGTGCTCACAATGATTAAAGGGGCTCCAGAAGCGCGGTCCAAAAGGATGGCGCAATAAAATTCTTTGGCAATGGAGACGGCCTCTGCGATGAGAACTTTTTGAACGAGCTTTCCTTCAGGGCCCGTTTGATGAGTGACCAAAGTGTTTTGCAACATCTGGGTAGCGAACTGTGTTGCTTCCTCTGCAGAATAAGCGATTTTCACCCCCCCTTGAAGTCCATTAACAAATGTTCCTTTGCCACGACCTCCGGCATGAATTTGAGCCTTGACCACAAGCTCCGTGGCTGCAAGCGACTCGGCCACTGTGCGCGCTTCTTCAGAAGTGCTGGCAACTCCTCCTTGTGAAGTAGCAACGCCAAAACGAACGAAGAGTTCTTTGGACTGATATTCGTGAATATTCATGAAATCGAGAATGCTATAGAAGACAAACTGCTCGAGCTAGCCTAAAAAATAAAGATGCTCCTGCCTCTTTTCGCTGTGGCTCTCTTTGTGGCTTGACGAATTTTTGGGAACCTTTCAACCTTGACCCTTTTCTCTTTACCATTTCCTTTTATGAATTCATTACTCCTTCAACAAGCCGCTTGTGATGCACGTGGACTCGCTATGGATGCTGTTGCTACCTGCAAATCAGGACATCTTGGCCTTCCTCTGGGTGCTGCAGAAATAGGAGCCGTTCTCTTCGGAGACGCTCTCCAACTCGATCCAACGCACCCTCGCTGGCTCAACCGCGATCGTTTTGTTCTCTCTGCTGGTCATGGAAGTATGTTCCTTTATGCATGGCTTCATCTTGCTGGTTTTGCTATTTCTCTGGAAGAAATCAAAAAGTTTCGTGTGCTCCATAGCCTGACACCAGGGCATCCTGAATTTCATCACACTCCTGGAGTTGAGGCCACGACTGGTCCGCTAGGTCAAGGCGTTGCCAATGCTGTTGGTATGGCTATTTCAGGGCGTATGGCTGCCGCTCGTTTTAACACCTCAGAGCATACGATTCTCGATAATCACGTTGTTTGCCTTGCAGGAGATGGTTGCTTGCAAGAGGGTGTTTCTGCAGAGGCTTCATCGCTTGCGGGGCATCTCGGGTTGGATAATTTGATTCTTTTTCAAGACTCCAATAATGTCACTCTGGATGCGATGCTCCCTGTGAGCCAGAGCGAGGATGTGGCTGCTCGCTATCGGGCATATGGCTGGGATGTCCAAGAGATTGATGGACAAAATCTGGAGGAGATTGCTGCTGCTTTTCAAAAAGCCAAAGCTGCTACTGGTAAGCCACAATTTATTATTGCGCGCACTCTCATTGGTAAAGGAATTCCTGAGGTTGCCGGAACCAACAAGGCTCATGGTGAGGCAGGCGTCAAGTACGTGGAAGCCGATCGCAGGGGATTGGGACTTCCTGAAGAGAAGTTTTTTGTTTCTCCCCAAGTGCGTGCTTATTTTAAAACACGCCAAGAAGAACAGGCGAAAGTTTATGCTGCTTGGGAGCAAACCTATCAGGCATGGCAGGCTGGGAATGCTGATTTGGCCAAGGTTCTCGAGGATGCCTTAAATAAAAAAGTTCCTCACTTGGAATCAACGATTCCTGCTTTTGCACCGACTGAGACGATTGCCACACGTAAGGCAGGAGGAGTTGTATTGCAGTCCATTGCAAAAACAATGCCACTTTTTGTGACAGGGAGTGCCGATCTTTTTGGTTCCACCATGAATTACTTGGATGGTTTAGGGGATTTCACCCGCGACAACCATACAGGGCGCAATATTCATTTTGGGATTCGTGAGCATGCCATGGCCGCAATCATGAACGGCATTGCCTATGACGGAATTTTTCAACCAAGTGGGGCGACCTTCTTGGTCTTTAGCGACTATGCACGTCCTTCGATTCGTCTAGCTGCTCTCTCCAATCTGCCTGTGCTCTATATTTTCACTCATGACTCAGTTGCTGTGGGAGAAGATGGGCCAACGCACGAGCCAGTGGAGACGATTTCAGCATTGCGAGCCATTCCTGGGCTTGATGTGATTCGTCCTGCAGATCCGGAAGAGACAGCAGGAGCCTTTGCTGCAGGCCTGGAGCGGACTGATGGTCCAACGCTTCTTTCACTCTGTCGCCAGAATGTTCCTAATTTAAATGAAATTCCTGTAGAAGTACGCCGCCAAGGGGTTTTTAAGGGTGGCTACATTGCTAAAAAAGAAACTAAAGATTTAGAGTTCATCTTACTTGCAACAGGTAGTGAACTTCAACTGGCTCTCCAAGCCGCTAAAACATTGGGTGAGGGAACACGCGTTGTTTCTATGCCATGTACTGAGCGCTTCTTACGCCAAGAGTCTGCTTACCAAGAAATGGTTCTTCCTAACGCTTGTCGCCGACGCATTGCCATTGAGGCTGGAATTTCTCAATCGTGGTATCAATTTATTGGCCTCGATGGAAAGAGTGTGGCGATCAATCGCTTTGGCTTGAGTGCTCCCGGAGCCACTGTGCTCAAAGAGCTAGAGATTACGGCAGAAGCTGTGATCGCAGCTGCGAAGTCGTTGTAAAAAAAGCTACAAAAGAAACGCGTCTCCGTTCATGTGTAGGGATACGTTATGGAAGGCCTCTCATTCCAATAGGCCTTATACTAGTTTTTGTGTTCTTTGTGGTAAATGTCTTCCCGCTTCGATTATATTGGTAATTCCATTTTTTCATAAAAATCAATTTGCTCCTTGATTAAAAAACTTCCCCTTTTTTTTCTCTTGAGTGCGCTGACGGTTGCGCCGATGCGCGTGAGCGCGATGATGGAAAGAGAGGAAAATCCGAAAGAGGAACAATCGAAAAGGCAAGAGACTGAGTATAGCCAGGAACAAGAAGAGAAGGAGCTCATCAAAAATGTTGGAGTGAGCCGTGATCCTTCGGCCTCTGTAAACCACGTCCTCTGGCGCACAGAAACTTCAGAAGAATCTCATGAGGAAAAAGCGAACTCGAGAGAGCCAGAAAAAACAAAGCTCTCCTTGGAATTGGATCTTTCCAAAGAGAGCATTAACGAACAGATAGAGGCAGCAAAAGAGGATGAAGCTTTTTGGTTAGAGCGCCAAGAATGGTTGGTTGAGATGGAGGCCAAATTCCA
>JAIEQL010000054.1 GCA_019747735.1 Chthoniobacterales bacterium
AGGAGCGAAGCGCACAGACCCGCAGTGTATAGGGACATACTCGAGGACGCGAGCACTGGAGCGACGCCGTAATGCGCCATTTTAGTCTTTTCAAGACACCCTCTATGTTACATCCGATACGTCATAATCAGTCCTTCCATCAGCCTGGTCCACCCATCTACAAAGCAAAAAAGGAGTAATTTAAAAGGAAGTGAAATAGTTGTGGGTGAAAGCATCATCATTCCAAGAGCCATTAAGATATTAGAAATGACCAGATCGATAATAATGAATGGCAAATAAAGAATAAATCCTATCTGAAATGCCGCTGTTAGCTCAGAAACAAGAAAAGAAGGAACTAAAATAATAAAATCTGACCTTGAAATATTAGCGCTATATTTAGGTGGCCAAATGCGCCGTGCTGTGACGACAAAAAATTTCTGAACACCGATCTTACTATTGTTATTTAAAAACGTTTCTATCGGTTCCTTGAGTGTATTGACAATTGGAATGACATTAGAAAGGCTAACATTATTGAGGTTGATTTTTTCTGCTAGCGCATAGGTGTCGGCAAGAACTGGGAACATGACATAAATGGAAAGGATAATGGCCATTCCATTGAGCACCATATTAGGAGGGCTGGATTGAAGTCCTAAGGAAGTTCTTACTAAGCTAAAAACAACAATAACCTTAGAAAAAGAGGTCACCATCACGGCAACAAAAGGCAGCATGACAACGCATAATAGAACGAGAATAATTTCTATAGGATTACCGATATTAAAAGTCATCATAGTACATTGAGTTGAGTTACAAAGAGAGCATGCTGATTATGAATAGAAACTAGTTCTCCAGCTCCTACGTAGGCTCCCTGAGCTAAAATTTTAAGCGGTCTAAATAGGGTGATCGGTTTGTTTGTTTTCTTATTTTTTGTAAGAAGCAAAAGTTCTTCGATGGTTAGTGAAAGAGTACCAGCACTAAAATTTAACTCAATATTGACTGGCCTGTTAGTAGATGAAAGCGTTTCTTGTTCTGTTGTTTTTTGTTGGGGAAGAGCTGATGAATCAAAAGAAAATTTTGCAAGAGGAGTAATCAGGGCGGCTGCTTGTTTAAGATCAATGACAATGGGAATTTGTTGATTGTTCCCGAGAAAATAGGTGGCTTCTCCAGTAACAACGGGAGCTGGCTCTCTCAAGAAAATAAGGGCTCCAACATTCAGTTTTTCCCAATCCACGAATGAAATCGAAGCACTTCCTATTACGACTTCTCCCACAAGAGGAACTTCCTTAAAATGGAGCTCTTGCGCAGCAGGAATCGTTGCTGCCAACTCCATGAGTTTTGTGAGTAAAAGTGGCGACAACGTAATGCTTCCTTGCGCTTCTATAGCGTCGTTATTTTGAATAACTTCAAAAAAGAGTTCACACTTCTCAGTAGGAACCGACGTGGAATCTCCTTCTTTCCACAACGCAACAGGCATCTCAAAAACATGTGCGAAGGCATTAATGATTTCTTTGCTACAAACGGCCTGCATCGCAGTCACAAATTCCGGAGGAATGTTTTCAACACCTCCCAGTTCTAACAACCGATGAGCTAAAGAACTCTCTGGAGTTGCTTGGAGCGCTAAGTCAATTTTTTCTCCGTTAATGTTGAGAGCAATATTCAAACTCAGACTCTCTTTTGCCAAAACAACTTTTTTTAAAAAGCGGATTTTTTGTGCGTTTTTTTCCTTAGAAAAAGAAAACGTTCTTTTAGAAAGAATCAATTCTTGGAGCACCTCCACATCAGACCGAGAAAGTTGGCGAGCTTGGTAAGGGGTTATCATAACTTACTAGGTATCTTCCTGAGAGCCTCTATTCCCCTTATTTCCTTGATTAAAGCTTGCAATATCCTCCCTTGCACGCTCTCCCTCATTTCCAAAATATTGCGAATTCTGTTGGGTCATCAATTGATTTTTCACATCGAATACCTGTCCTGCAAATTGACCTGCCAACGAAGCTTGTAATGCTGGCGATCCATTTTTTAGATCATTGAGAATGTTAAAAGTATTCGCATCGCTCGTATTAAACTGGACGCTCAGGTGAGAGGGATGAGCGGTAATTTCAAGAACTGTTCCCGGTAAGCTTCTCAAATCCTGAAAGGTCATTTTCCCTTCGCCACTCGCTATGAAACGCCCCACATTCGCTTGTAACTCGTGTAAAAAGTTAGCAGCACGGTTTGCTTCAGCTCCAGGCAAATGAGCTGCGTCTTGCGGCTGCGTTGGCGCAGTACCACCAAGAGCATTTTCCTTGGCTCCTGGCGCGATAGAATTAGCATGACCGCCCATACTGAGTGCAACTCCAAGAGAAGGATTCTCTTCTGACTTAGAAGTGGAGCTCTCTTTTTCTGTTGGGTCCGTCTGGGATGAGGAAACAGGAAATTTCTGTAAAGTCTCTGCTAAGTCTGGGACAGCTTTCTGCGAAGAAGATGGTTCAGTTATTTTTGGTTGAGCAGTTTTCGGTAGTGAAACATTTTCTACCGCAGGTTCTGATGCATCCGAATCACTGTTATCATTCTCCGCATTCGAAGATGAATTATTAAAACCCATTCTACTAATAGCCTGGCCAGCACTTGAGAGCAGAGCCTCATGGGTAGTCATATGGTGATGCGATTCAAAATCCTGATCATTCTCCTCTTCATCTCCATCCACCTTTTTGTCCTCACCATTATGAAGCTTACTTCCCTCACTCACAGATCTATTTTTCGCAGCAGATTTGGAATCTCCTTTAGCAGTATAAAATTGCGTGGTGGAATCTTTGTCATGATGACTCTTGTGGAGATTAGAAAAATTATTTTCATGCTGGGCAGCATCATGGTCTAAGTTTTTCCTATCACTTTGACGAATGTCATTAGGTTGCTTTGCGAAAGGAGTTGTTTTAGAAAGCGCCTGGTGAGAAGAGAGATGTTCTCGTTGTTGAAGCGACTTTTGCGCCACCTGATGAAGCTGCATTTCAGGTAAGTTAGTAGCAAGCGAGGTTTTTGTGATGCTCATGATGAATTAAAACTTGTTTAGAAAAATGCCTTTTGAAAAGAAGGTTTTATTTTAGGCGATACCTGCAGCAGCTATAGGAAAAGGCTGTAGGCCACAGTAACGCCTTCGGCGAATGAAAGAAAATGAGTTTTATCATACAGCTTTAATTTAACCAAGTTAATGAAATTGGACTTGTTTTAGCCTACAGTCTATAGCCTACAGCCTTTGATCGCTACAGCTAGATATTCACTAGCTTTTAAACCAACACCTTAAAAAATCACCATCCCCACCCAGGGTTTAGCTACCCATGTTTCATCAAAAAAATAGTGTTAGCAATCTCTTCCAAATCGGCCTCCTCTTCCTGCTCTTCACGAAGCTTTTCTTGCTTGATCCAAAATTGATGATGTTGTTCTATTTTCCATGCCTCTTTGTAGGCTGTTTGTTGAGCATTGATACAGAGCTGTGTCGCCCTCTGAGCCTCTTCAAGAGTCTTTTTGGCCTCCTCAAGAGCAACTACATAAGTGGACTGCTGTGTACGATTCCAACTGACTTGCTGCGTAACATCGGTAATTTTATGAATCGGATTTAACGTGCCAATCACAGAACTAAAGAGACGATCTGCTTCCTTCTTGATCCAGAGCAAATAGTTATCAAGGGCTTTTTGAGCATCTTCCACTTCCTTTTTTTTCGTCTCTTCAAAGGCCCGTGCAGCAGCAAGTTTTTGGTTAGCCTCTTCCTCTCGTCGCTGTCGCAGTATTTGTAATGCTGCTAAAGGATAAGACCTCATCGCATGAGTGTTTCTAATTTTTTGACACTCTCCTCAAACGTCGAATGGTCATCAGGGCCTTGTTTGAGAAATGCTTCCATCGATTCTCTCTTGTCAATGGCTTCATCAGTAAGGGCATCATTACCAGTTTTATATTCTCCAATTTTTAGGAGCAATTCAGCATCTTCATACTTGGAGAGCAACTCCCGAAACCTTCCTGCAGCGTGAAGGTGCTTAGGATCGGCAATCTGAGTCATCACACGACTAATAGAAGCCAAAACATCAATCGCTGGGTAATGATTGGCAGCAGCTAGTTTTCGAGAAAGAATAATGTGGCCATCCAAAATAGAGCGCACCTCATCAGCCACCGGCTCATTCATATCATCCCCCTCCACCAGCACCGTATAAAGAGCAGTAATCGAGCCTCTAATGCCAGGACCAGCTCGTTCTAGCATTTGTGGTAAGACCGAAAAAACGGAGGGAGGATAACCTCTACGAGCAGGTGGCTCGCCCGTTGCCAATCCAATGAGCCGCTGCGCTCTGGCAAATCGAGTCACCGAATCCATCAGCAGTAAGACTCTTTTTCCTTGATCTCTAAAATACTCCGCGACTGCTGTGGCCACGTAGGCTGACTTCAAGCGCTCTAAGGCAGGACGATCAGAGGTTGAAACCACCATTACTGTTTTTTTTCTATTCTCAGGAGTCAGCGTCATCTCAAGTGTTTCTCGCACTTCACGTCCACGTTCTCCAATGAGTGCCATCACAATAATATCTGCCTCTGTATTGCTGACAATCTGGGCGAGTAATGTTGATTTACCACCTCCTGCTGCTGCAAAAATCCCTATTCGTTGCCCTTCTCCACAGGTCAACAAACTATCAATGCTACGAATACCTAAAGAGAGATGATTTTTGATCAGCGATCGCTTGAGTGGATTGGGAGAGGGAGCAATGACGTCATAATAGGCTTCGGGAATAAAGGGAATGTTTTGATCGTCCATGATTCTGCCAAGCCCATCGAGCACGCGCCCGCACAATCCCGGCCCCACGCCTATTTGATGCACTTTGCCAGAGGCAATGACTTCTGTTGTCAACGACAACCCGGTAAAATCTCCCAGAGGCATAATCACAGCACAATCCTCGGTAAAACCGAGCACCTCTGCCTCCAAGGGCTCCTTGATTCCTGGGCGTCTGAGCTCGCAAAGCTCTCCAATCTTACTTCCTGGCAAAATAGCCTTAACTACCATTCCCACCACCTCTGTAATTTGACCACGTAATGGCTTGGGCTCGGTAATAAGAGAGATCGATTTTAATTGCTGAAGAAAACCGCCACCTAAGTAGCCGCTTTGCGCACTATCGCCCGGTTGGGAGGCATTGTTTGAAATAGGATCCATCATGAAAATTAAACTTAAAAACGTGACTGGGCGTGAATGAGATTGCTTAAGGACTTTTATTTTCAAATCGCTGCAGCATACTTTTTGGGTCAGTGCCATTCAAATTTGACTCCATTTTCCTAAAAGTCAAAATCATCATCGCTCCATTCTTGAGTAGATGGTTTCTTTTCACCAAGACCTTCTTGTGGAATCTTCTGAAGAGTCTCTTTTTTGCTCCTCAAGTCTTCCTCCTCTTTCTTCCAAGCATTTTGTTCTTTTGTCATCATCGTCTTATTATGGCTTTCAAAAAGACTTTTACAGCTTGTTAAAAGCTCCTCCCAGGATTGAATTGCTTTCTCTAAAAGATTAATTTCTGTTGCTGCCTCCTGATGAAACTGCAAAGCGATAACCTTTTTTTCTGCATAGGAAGCTTTTTCAAGCCAAAGTTCACTTTGCTTTTGTGACTTACTAAGATTTTTTCTTAAGCGAAGTTTTTGTAACACTGTTGTTGATAAAAGAGAAAATTTTGATTCTTTTTCAAGAGCTCCGTTCCACAACTTAGCAGCAGTCGCCATTGCATGATGAGCTTCTTCCCATGAAGTAATGGTTTGTTGATCCATTGCCTCAAATAAAAGTTTATTTCCTTTTTCGCTTTCCTTATTCGCTTTTTCATAAGCGCTATTAAAAAGCTCTAATGAACTCTGTTCTTCTTCCTTAGTTTCCTTAGTTGCGGCAGGAGAAACTTCCTCTTTTTTAGGTTGCATAGAACTCTTCTCAGAAGAATGCAGAGAGTCTAATCTTTCTGAAAGCTGCTGATGCTCTTTTTTAGCACTTTCTTTAAAATCAGCGCTCAATGATGATCTAATATTAGTTTTTAAGAAATTATTAATGGCATTGAGCTTCTTAGAACTTATTTTGGAAAGATTTTTAACATACTCTGCTTCATTTATATCTCCTTTCACTACTAAGGCAGCAGCTTCTTCTTTCAACACTTCAGCTAACTCTGTCCAAGCCTCTGCTTCTTTCTCCCCAAGCTCATCTCCTTTGGCTCTCGCCACACGAGCTTTACCATAAGCATAAGCAGCTCCGGGCCATGCAGCTCCTGGTGACCATTCCCAACCGCCCAAGGCAAGAGCTTGTTTCTTTAATCTCTCTGCTTGGGTCTCATCTCCTCTTGCTAAAGTAGCTGCGCATTCTTTCCAAATCGCAGCTGATTCCTCCCAAAGAGCAGCTTCTTTGTTCCCAAGCTCATCTCTTTTGGCTCTGGCCACACGAGCTTTACGATAACAATAAAGCGGGCTACCACTCGAACTGCTAGTTAAAGCACTAACTTGTTTCTTTAATCGCTCTGCTTGAGTCTCATCTCCTCTTCCTAACGCAGCTGCGTACTCTTTCCAAATCTCTGCTGACTCCTCCCAAAGAGCAGCTTCTTGGTTCCCAAGCTCATCTCTTTTGGCTCTGGCCACACGAACTTTTCCATAAGCATAAGCAGCTCCGGGCCATTTTTCCCAACCTCCCAAGGCAAGAGCTTGTGTTCTTAATCGTTCTGCTTCGGTCTCATCTCCTCTTCCTAACGCAGCTGCGTACTCTTTCCAAATCGCTGCTGATTCCTCCCAAAGAGCAGCTTCTT
>JAIEQL010000013.1 GCA_019747735.1 Chthoniobacterales bacterium
GTTCTTTGTGTTCTTTTGTGGCTAATTTCTTCCTGCGTTGGCTACGTTAGTAATTTTCTTAACTTAGCGCCATTCGGTACTGACCCCATTGCTCAACGCCATTTGTTAGCGTTACCCGGAATTTTTGAGATGATACTTTAATTCTCAATTCCTTGAAGTTGCTTAACCAAATCATAAGCTTGTTTGCGATATTGCTCATACCGACTATCATTCTTACGATAAGCAGAAACTGTTAATCCAAATAACACAGAGCATTTTTTGTATTCGTTGAGAATGCCAGAGGAAGAAGGAGGGAGATTTGTGGATGAAGAAAGTTTTATTTCTTTAGCCCCCAGTTTAGTTGTACGAAAGGTCTGCAGACTTACTGGAAAAGGCTTTGCTTTCTGAGCTTTTAATAAAAAAGTTGCTTGATTGTTCAATAACTCTGCCAAGGTCTTATTAGACTTTTTTCCTAACTCTTCCATTGCCTCCAGATAAAGATTTTTAGCTGTTCCAAGATCTTTAATGGTCTCCTCACTTAATTGGTCACTATCTTTTAGGGCGGCGCAAATCCAAGCTGTTTGTTCTAATAGAGAAACTTGGAACTCAGTTTGACAATAGTCGTTACGGAAATGGACTAGTTGTCGATAGGTGTTTTTTGTTTCTCCTAGAAGGGCTATACGCTTTTCATTGGGGGAAGGCTTTCCTATTTCTTGAAAAATAGAAAAGCAAGTTTCTCCTGCCTTATTATACAACTCACTCAATTCGTTTATCTCCCTATGCTGCTTCTCTGAAAAAAGATCAAGTTGACTGGCATCCTGCATCATCGCCGCTTGTTGGCATAGTTCCAACGCCTCAAGGAGCTTTATTAATTCTTTTTCTGACAAAGATTGTTTTTTATTTTGAGACACTTCATAAAAAAACTTAAAAATATTTCGTTTAGCAGGAGCGTTCTCATTTGTATTAAAAGCTTCCAGGGCCTTCACGCCCCATTCGCTAATACGATTAATATTGCGTTTCAAAAGTTGGCCTCTTTTATCAGAACTTTCTCGAAGAACATTTTCTTCATCCGTAGTGAGAACGTTAAAAAAAGAACTCCCTTCTTCATCCTCAAGGCCATCTTTCACTTTTTCTAATAAAGCAAGTTCTGCTTCTTTGTTTTTTATCAACTGCTCCCGACAAGAAATAGCATCGGTTATTGATGTGCTCTCCCAAGGTCGCTCCGTATTAACTTGCTTTGTTAGCTTCTGCTGCTGGCTCTGTAGGGTTTTTAATAAATCAAGCTGTTGTTGATCACACTTGATTTGGTGAGAGAGCTCTTCAATATCCTCGAGCAACTTTCGTGGAACTAAAAAACTAACATTTTCAATCTTAGAGGATGGCACTGCTGCTATCTTACCAGGATCGATTTCTGGATCATCAATACCAACACTGGAGGCAAAATTGGGTATTTGATGCTTAGAACTTGTAGAAAGTTGCGACCCTTTACATTCCACAGAAGTAACAGTAGGAACCGCATCCTTACTCGGATCAGTTTCTTTTGGTGAAACATTAAGCTCACTTGTCAATGGGACAAGATTATTGGTTTGGTCTTGTGAAGGTCCAGTGATCATGTTTAATAGCGGTTCTTTTTTAGAATTAAATTATTATTAAACAACAAGACGGTGAACTTTAGAACAAAAACATTAACAGAACCAAAGGGATTTTTGATTGCTCCCATGGTAGACATTCTTCTCGTCCTTCTTGGTTTTTTTATGCTCACCTGGACCTTTGCTCGTCATGAGACAGAGCTCGATGTCCAAGTACCCACTGCCAAACAAGGAAAAGAAGAGCGGCGCTCGATGGGAGAAGTCATTATTAATGTGAAGCAAGATGGATCGATCGTCATGAATCATCGTGTTCTTGCCCCCGAAGAACTTCAATCGACATTAACACAAATTGCCGCGCTTTATCCTGACCAAGCCATTATCTTACGCGGCGATGAAAAAGTAGATTATGGTCATATCGTCCAAACACTCGATATTTGCCGCGCCGCTAATATTTGGAACATCGCTTTTGCGACGAATCCGGAAGTTCACTGAAATCAGGAAGTGCTTGTCTCTACCAACATTTCATTAACAGAGACAGTTTAGGGATTCTGAGAAGAAGCTCCTGCCATTGCAGCTACTTTTGCTCTTGCTAATTCTAACGTTGAGTTAGCAGTATTCCACCAATCACGCCTCCTAAAATCATATTTACCATCATATGTCGCTGCCTCTTCATAAAGCTCTGAAGCTTTAAGAGTCAGCTGAATTGCTTCTTCCCAAGCCTGAGCTTCTGCGTCAGCTTTTTTTCTATGAGCTTCTTGTTGTTTGGTCTTCCAAGGAGCAGCTTCTGCTTTTGCTTTTGCTGATTCTAAAATTGAGTAGGCTTCATCTCTCGATTTAATAATCGCGTCGATATACCCTCCAGCAGCTGACCTTTCATAAAGCTTTGAGGCCTTAAGGGCCTGCTTTATGGCTTCTTCCCAAGCCTGAGCTTCTATATCAACTTTTTTATTAGAAGCCTCTTGTTGCTTAGCCTTCCAAGGCATTATTATTTCTGCTTTTGTTTTTGCTAATTCTAAAGTTGATTTGGCTGCGCCACTCAAATTATTACCCTCATTCCGTTCACCTTCAGCATACTGTTTCGCTGACTCTTCATAAAGCTTTGAGGCCTTAAGAACCAGCTGAATTGCTTCTTCCAAAGTCTTAGCTTCTGCTTCAACTCTTTTGTTAGAGGTTTTTTGTTGTTTGGTTTTCCAAAGAGTAGCTTTTGCTTTTGCTGATTCTAAAGTTGAGTCAGCAGCATTTCTTAATCTATAACTTTCCCCTGTGTAACGGTCTTTCCCTGCAGAACATTGTTCTGCTGCTTCTTCATAAAGCTCTGACGCTTTAAGAACCAGATGAATTGCTTCTCCCCAAGCCTGGGCTTCTGCATTAGCTCTTTTGCTATAAGCCTCTTGTTGCTTGGTCTTCCAAGGAGCCGCTTCTGCTTTTGCTTTTGCTGATTCTAAAACTAATTCGGCTGCCTTCCCCAAATCCCAAGCTTTATCTCTGCTAGTGCTGCCATTGTTTATAACAAATTGTTCCGCTGACTCTCTATAACTTACTGAAGCTTGGAGAGCCAACTGAATTGCTTCTTCCCAAGCTTGAGCCTCTGCGTTAGCTCTTTTGCTATGAGCTTCTTGTTGTTTGGCTTTCCAAAAGGCAATCTCTGCTTTTGCTTTTGCTGATTCTAAAATTGAGCGAGCAGCACCCCCCAAATTGTAACCTTGATCCGAACCAAGGATGCCATCCCTTGCAGCAAATTGTTTCGCTGCCTCTTCATAAAGCTCTGAGGCCTTAAGAGCCAACTGAAGTACTTCTTCCCAAGCCTGAGCTTCTGTATCAGCTCTTTTGTTAGCAGCTTCTTGTTGTTTGGTCTTCCAAGGAGCAGTTTCTGCTTTTGTTTTTGCTGATCCTAAAGTTGAGCGGGCAGCATTCTCCAAATTCTCACTTCCCCCTTTGCCAAGGGTATTCCCTGCAGCATTTTGTTTCACTGCCTCTTCATAAATCTCTGAAGCCTTAAGCGCCAGCTGAATTGCTTCTTCCCAAGCCCGAGCTTCTGCATCAGCTCTTTTGTCACGAGCCTCTTGTTGTTTGATCTTCCAAGGAGCAGCTTCTGCTTTTACTTTTGCTGATTCTAAAGTTAAGCGGGCAGCACTACTTAACTTCCAATCTTGACACAACATCCCTATGCCATCTTTAACTGACTCTTCATACCACTGAGAAGCCTTGGTTGCTTCCATAGCGGCTGCTTCTAATAAAAAAGGATCCTCTCCCTCTTCTAGACTCTTAGCTGCTTGAGTCCAATAAAAGCTCACTTTTTGCCAGGCAGAAACAGCATCTTTCGAAGCATAGTCACTGTTATTTTCCCAAGCATATTTCCGAACTCTTTGCAAAGCTTGTTGTGAAGCTTGCTGGGCTTCTCTTGCTTTTCTCTGAAAAATTTCCTGCTGTACTCTTTTTTCTGGAGTTGCTATTGGCTCCGGCTTGAGTGCAGGCTCTGGCTCTAATTCTGGCTTGGGCTCTTTTTCTGTTTCCGAAATAAAACGTTGTAAACTCTCTTTTTCAGCGGTGATTGCTTGAAGTTCTTGGTCCCAAGCCTCTCTTTCCTCTGGAGTCATAGTAATTGAATAGTTTTCAAGAAGAAGTTGATGCTCATTAACAAGCTCTTTCCACGCTGTTGTAGCTGTATGGAGGGAATGAATATTTGTTGGTTCTTTGAGAGCTTTTTGATGAGTCTCAAGAGATGAAAGTTTCTTCTGAGCAAATTGATTTTTTTGAGACCAGAGTTTTTTTTGATCTTCCATCTGAGGCAAGAGTCGCTTGTGACGAAGCTTGGCTGCAGAGGAGAGATGAGTAGGACTGAGAGTTTTTTCAAGCACTTGACTCCAAGAGGCCTCTGTCATTGCTGCAGCTTCTTGAGCCAATTCCCAGCTTGTCATGAGTTGATTCTTGATTGCGTCAAAAAAAGAGTGGTTAGCCTCAAGGCTAATTTCTTCAGCTTCTTGTTTTGCTTTCTCAAAAGCAGCCAAAAGATCTTGCTTTTGCAGAGGCTCTGTTGATTCATTTTTTTGAGTGAGAGCCTTGTTGTGACTTAGTTCTTTTAGTGGCTGCGAGGCTACCATTGGCATGACTCGCAGAACAGGAGGAGGTAAAAAAAGCGGAGGCACGTCATCAATGGAGAGCTCTGGTTCTAGACATTCTTTTTTCCAACGCCGAGCAGCACTGATATTGCCGGCGGCTTTGTAAGCTTTAAAAATGTAGTAGTTGATTGTGTGAATTGCCTCTTGAAGCCACTCGTACTCTTCTTTCCACCCCTCTATGCCAGCAATCCGCTTGGCTCTGAGCAAGGAAGCACGCGCCTTGAGGATTTCTACTTTAGCCTCTTCAATATAGTTTTCGTCAGCAAAGGAGTGATCAAGCGCCCTCACCGCAAGGTAAAGAGGCTCCCACGTTTTCACAACAGCTCGAGCCTCTAGCACGTAATCTTCAAGAAGTGCAGTCTCTCCTTCACGTACATTTTTTAACTTATAGAGTTCTTCTCCCTGTTTTTCAGCCTCTGTCGTACGCCCTCTTACGTTGAGATCTGGATGATCCAGAAATGTTGTTCGATTTTCTTTTTTGTTAAACTTCTCTGCATTTCCAATTCTCTCCCATACCCCTTGTGCCTTGTGAAGCCACACTAGCACTCCCTGTACGATTGCTCTTGATTCAGGTTTGTTGAGCTCTTCTTGCTGTGCTTTGGTTAAGAACGTAGCCACATCTGGCCTGACAATGTGTTCGCTTAAGAAAATAGTGTCCTTTTCTTCCAGTTCCGGTTTTTCAACTGTTTGATAAATAGAAGTGCCGTTGTACTTAGGATGTCCCTTGGGAAAAATAAAGGCTATCACATGACCCCTTGCCTGCTTGAGATAATGTTCCGAAGCATGACGCCAAACAGCATTAGCCTCATTTTCTTTGTAATGAGTTGCTGGATTATACCAGCCGTAATGCTCGCCAAGCCACGTTCCACCTGCTGTTGTCTCAAGCGTGACCTTGTCTCCTTTCTTCGCGGCATAGGCTTTTGCTTTCGCTAAATTGCATACAGCAGGGTCCACCCCTCCATTCCAACCGCTCCAAAAAACAGCCTTGTCTTCCGCAGGTCGAAAGAGTTCTTTTTGCTCATCAATGAGAGAACGCCAGTCTCTAGCACCAACAGTGCGTGTCATCTCGCTCTGAGTGATGCTTCTTAAACTTTTTCCAAGTGCTTCAACAACTGCTTGAGAGGCCTCCACAAGCTCTCCGAGCCGCTCTTCAATCTGCTGATCTGCAATACCGTTATTTTCTCGCCCTGAAAAATCTGATTTTGCCTGTGTGTAGTGCTCATAGCGCTCAGACCATTCTTGAAAAAGTTTTTGCACTACTGCCTCTTCGATTACTGAGCCTTTTCCTGTCAACTCAGCAACGATCTCTCGAGCCTCTTGGAGTTTTTGTTCTAGCACTTTTAGATCCAAAAGATCTTCTTTCTTTTCAAAGGGAGCGGCTCCGTAATTTGTTACTTTGGATGCCTCTTTCGCTATTTTACTATCAGTCTCTTTATCCAAATATTCCGAGGCTATTCCTTTAGAGATGTCGCTCTCGCCTTCACTCTTCCAGAGACCCTCTGGTGTGCCACCACGGCTCGACCCAACATTTTCAATAAGGGCTTTTTCTTCTCGCTCTTTGCTATACTCAAGAGTCCCTTGCCGTTTTAATTCTTCTTTTTTCGGCTCTTCTTTTCTTTCCATCATCGCGCTCACGCGCAGGGGAGCGAGCACGCTCGCACCCGCGAGCAGCAAGAGTGAAAGTTTTTTCATGAATAAGCAAATTGGTTTTTTACGAAAAAAGAAAAGTTTTACGCCACCTTCTTCTCAAATCAACATTTTCTTTTTCAACCTTTCCCGCTCTTTTCAATGATTAACTTCAACTTTTGACTTCAATTTTTTCATCGCCAAAGTGATATGACTACCCACAAACAACGAGATACATATCCTCCGGAATCATCTTCGAAAGCATGCTGATCATATCACCCCGCAGCATGTTGATAAGAGCACCGCGTTGAGAAGCCCCAATGATCACGCGCTCGGCACCAATGGTCGAAGCCAAGTCAACAATTGAATTCATGGGAGCATCGCTGACCGTATAGCAAGGGAGAATGGTTTCGCAGAGCCCCTTATCTTGGAGACTTTCAAAGATTTTTTTTGCTTCCGCATCA
The DNA here is from genome assembly GCA_019747735.1 of Chthoniobacterales bacterium. Classification (GTDB taxonomy): domain Bacteria; phylum Verrucomicrobiota; class Verrucomicrobiia; order Chthoniobacterales; family UBA6821; genus CAIWMF01. Next base: position 6,778 of record JAIEQL010000013.1, read on the forward strand.
TCAAACCATTTTCGTTTGCGGTCTCCTGGAGCAATAACCGGCTGCTCTCTTACAAACATGACATAGAGCGGCCTGCCTGTTTCTTGCGCTTCACTCACAGCAAAATCTAATGTTTTTCCCAACCCTCGAACGGCTGCCAAGATAGGAGCGCCGTGATGTTGTCTAGAGTGCTCCAGAGCGTGTGGCGCAAAAGCCTTAGAAGGAAGCTGCCTCGAAGTAATGGGCACCGGCTTGATCTCTTGATGATGAAAAGGAGCAGTCGCTTTCATTCTTGCTGCCTTACGAGCAGAGTGCTCACGGGCAAGGCCACGTAAAATGAGGCCAACTGCTAAAATCGTCACTGCAAAAACACGCGCTGCTGGTTTCTCCACAAAGAGCGTTACTTCAATGGCAACGAGGATAATAAAAGTAATGGCCATAAAAAGGCGCTCTCGTAGCAAGAGGGGCAACTTGCGATCAGTAAACGTTGCTCCGAGATTCGTTGCAATAGCCCCCACCACACCGACAGCATAAAGCTCCGCAAGCCCTGTCATATCGCCGACAAAAATCACCAACCCTGCAGGAATCAGTGTCATCACGAGCAAAGAAAAATGAGGAACTCCAAATTGGTTCAGTTTTGCAAAAACGGGAGGCAGCTCATCATCTTTAGACATCAAAAAACTAATAGAGAGCAATCCTGTGATGGCAGTATTGACAGCTGAAAGGAGAAGAAATCCAAAGGTAATGCTGACAACCCATCCTGCTAAATTTCCCAAAGTAGGACCACATGAGTGCCCTACAAAAACTTGAGCCATATAGCGAAGCATGTAGTCGCGTACACCCTCTGCTCCCGGAGCATTGACTTCACTATTGGTAATTGTCAATCCTGGCAAGGCGGCCATAGCTAGCCCCAATAAGGCTGTGAAGCCAACTACTTCGATTAAGACAACTAAAAGTGCTCTAGTAGAAGTTTTGGTCACCACAGGTGCGCCAGGAGAGCTTCCAGGATTAAGCTTCATGATTCCTGTTGTGTTCGCAATGGCCTCCACTCCAGAAAGAGCAAGCACAATGCTCACAAAGCCAACCCAATTATGAATGATTCCACCATGCAGTGGATGAAGGTGAGCCACGGCGGTTCCCAAATGAGGCAATGCAAAAAGACCCAACACAATCACTACAAGCACTGTTGGCACAGAGACAATAATGGCCAACAAACCAGTGTGTTTAGGACCAAAAAAATTCAGGAGCCCAATGATGAGAATAGCCCCCCCTGCATAGTAGGCCGGATGTGCTACTCCAAGATAACTAAAGGCTGAAAGAGCGCTTAGGGCCGCGGTAACGATATAATCAGCCACCATCAAAAAAGCACCAACAATAGAAATAATCTCCGAACGGTGACGAACACTTGCATAAACACCACCACCATTAGGATACAAACGGCAAATAGTGATGTAATTGAAACCGACAAGTGCCGTAAGCAAGCACATGGGAACAATCAGCCAAAAAGAACTATACCCAGCTACGGCAAAAGCCAATCCGATGATGTAAGCTTTGCTCGTTCCCCAATCTCCATAGAGAATACTGGCCGCCCTCTTCCAATCAATATCGCGGGGTCGAGATGTTCCTATATCAAGCATTTATCTGGAGACAGTAAAGAGTAATGGGTAATGAGTGATTATAAACAGACGCATTGAGTCAAATTGGTGAATTGATAGCTATACAATAGTTCTTTCAGTTCGAATTGCCGAAGGCAACTAACTTTTAATCATTACTTTTCTGGCAACATTCTTTTTTCCCAGAAGGTTCTTGATCATGACAGCCACATCCTTCTAACTGCTGGTCAATGAGCACTACTTCGAGAGAAATTTTCTGGTGAGCCAGTTGTTCTTGAACACGCTCGATAAAAGCGAGTGCTTCTGTGGAGGGTTCTTGCAACGTTCTCAACTCAATTCGCACTGGCTTTCCCTTGAGATGCGGAAAAGTTTCTTCCATTTCGCCATCGAGCACAAAGGAAAGATAAGCATTGAGCTTTTCTTGCAATTGAAAAAGTTGCAGCTCTCCCAATTCCCAGGGGCGCATCTCAAACATAGCTAAAATCAGGAGATCGTGTTGGGTATCGTGGGCAAAGGCATCTAGAACCGAAGGATTTTCAAGACCGGAAGAGGGAGAGGAAGAGTGACAGCAGGAGCTCATGAAGGAGTTGAAGTAAAAAGTTGAAGTTGAAATGCCGCTACACAAAGTTAGCGGCATTTCAACTGGGTCTAGCAGGATAAAGGAGATAAAGCATACAGTAAACAAGAACGCCTGTCATCGAAACATAAAGCCAAATAGGCAATGTCCATTTGGCAATTTTTTTGTGACGATCAAAACGCCGTTGCAATGCTGGAGTAAAGGTCATCACAACCAGGGGAACAAGAATCAGAGCCAGCGGGAGATGCGTAAAAAGAATAAAAAAATAAATCAACCGAGGCCATCCTGGTGTTGTAAAGGGAACATGATGTCCAGGAATATTAAAGTGATAGATCAGGTAGCAGGTTAAAAAAAGGCAGGAGGTAATAAACGCTATAATCATACAGCAAGCATGCTCCAGATAGCTCCGCCTTCTAATATAGTGCCATCCAGCAAGAATAAAGAGAGCGCTCAATGCATTGAGAAGAGCATTAATCAACGGAAGATGAGAAAGAGACATGGAGCCTAAGTCTTGCTCATGCAAGACAAGTTGAAGTTATAGTCAAATTACTTAGAAATTATATGAAAGAACGCAGAGATTTTTAGAAAAGGCAAGGCCGAAGAGCGAGCGCTATATCTTA
>JAIEQL010000050.1 GCA_019747735.1 Chthoniobacterales bacterium
CCTGCAGGAGAAAAAAGCGAGATGGCTTCGATATTGGGAACAGGAATGAGGCTCAAGCTTCCAAGGGCAATGGAATGCCCATTCTCATGCTGGCCAGCTCCCAATCCTGCTACAAAAGCTTTTGGAGAAGAAGCGCTCGTTTTGATCAACGAAAAAGAATCAAAAGCTGTTGTGGAAAAAGTAAACGATCCGAGCGATGGGAGCATCGGATTAAAAAAAGTTGCCACCGTTTGATTCATCCTGTTTCGTCCCATCGTCAAACCGATTTTGTAATAGGGATGGAAGGTCGCACTCTGATAATCAATCCCCGGATGAGTGAGATAACTCCCCGTGAATTGATGGTTTTTTAAAAGAGCGGTGCCTATAGAATCTGATCTATTCTGACTCGAAGAGCCCAGGAAGTTGAGGTTGTTGTAGGGAGCTCCATTGCTGATCAAGGTTGCTGTTTTATCCCATGGAAGTTGATATCTTCCCAAAAGAGCTCCGTTAGAAACATTGAAATGAAAAAGAGAACTAGGATTATTTCCCCCAGCAGCGAGGAGATCTTTGTTATTGGAAAAAGTGATTTTACTAATCGGACTCTCTGGCCCTAAAAGCGATAGCCAGCCTTGCAAGCCAGGTTTTTTCTCAGCTGTGGGATAAGAAGTTGGTTGAGCGGTGGGAGTGCTACTTGGATTTCGAGTCGGTTGAGTTGTTGGAGAAGTGCTGGGTTGCGTTGTTGGTTGAGACGTCGGATTGAAAAGTGGCTGAGAGCTGGGTTGCGTGGTAGGCTGGGTGCTTGGAACTAAGCTTGGATGCCTCGTTGGCGCATCAAATTGAGAAAGTTGTAGAACTTCTTGTGTTGTGAGAGCGCGATTATAAATAAAGATGTCATCGAGAAGGCCAGTGAAGAATCTAGATAAGTCACTAGATGGCTGTGTGCCAGCCTGATTTCAAGACCTAATCGTAAGACGTAAGAGGGCGATTGAAATTAGGATTGTAAATAGAAGTGGCCGAAGCATTACTTGTTCCGGTTAAAAACGCCATTTAGTAACTTCAATATAGGAACTAGCTCCATTAAAACTATAAGCACTATTGGGGTTGCCAAACCTATCCAAAGCAAGAGTGGCTGAATGGATAGGAAGCAATGAGGCTCGTTGATAAGTCTGCGTGGGCGCTTCTTTGAGTATTTCCATATACACTGTGGTCTTGGGAGCCGAAGCGTCTTGGCCTTTATGACGAGGAGTAGAGTTTAGAAAGAAGTCTGTTAATGAGCTTAGTGGCATTAGAAAATTGCTAAGTTAATAATCTTATACGACATTATCATTTTAACGATAAGAACGTGAGTGAATAAATCAGGCCTTTTTGGGAACAGTAGAAAAATATTTTATTAAATACTAATTCCATTAGCCTTTTTACTATGCACTTGTAGTTCTCTAGGCTTTATTGCTTAGACCTCCTTGACACTGTCTCATCTTGGGTAAGCCGCTTAAAAATTCCTAAAATTCATTTGAGAAAGGCATGCTCCCTGTTTTCCATTTTCACCCACATTTTAAGGTCTAACAAAATAATGAAAAAAGTTCTCATCTTAACTGCTGGATTTGGAGATGGTCACAACACAGCGGCTCAGAATATTGCTCAGGCTCTCCAAGAGCGATCTGATGTAGAAGTGCATGTTATCGATGTTTATCTTCTTACTCTACCTCGCGTTACAAAAGTGCTTCAAGGAGCCTATCGTTTAGCAATCAATAAATTTCCAGCAATTTGGGGGAGCATCTTTAATTTTCTTCATCGTCCTGGGAGTTTAGAAAAAACACTCTTTATGGCTTCTCTGTTGCGCAATGCTCTTGGCAAGACCATTGGAGAGCTACGCCCAGATGTTATTGTTTCGACTTATCCTCTTTATGCTTTTTTAATTCGCCAGTTGCGAGAACGATGCCATGAAGCGTCACACGCACCCCTCATCACCATGATCACTGACTCCACAGCGATCAATAGCTCTTGGTATCGTGGTGGCAGTGACACATTCATCGTTGTGGATGAAGAAACGGCTTCAATTCTGGCCAATAATCATGTTCCTGTGCATACTCTTCATGCGTTTGGATTTCCGGTTTCTCCTCGCTTCTCCTTATTACAAGGTCTTCCAGAGACATCAGGTGCTCCTTGGAAAATCCTCTACCTTCCTTCCTCACAAGAGAGGCATACTCTTGAAGTCCTAGCTGCCTTAAAAGCCCTTCCGGAAGTCACCATCACCGTGGTGACAGGACGGCTTGAGAAAATTCATAGGCTGCTCGAACAATCAGGGCTTATCGATAACCAACAAGTGACCTTAATCGGTTGGACTAACACGATTCCTGAGCTTCTCGCGTCGCATCATCTCTATGTTGGAAAAGCGGGAGGAGCCATTGTTCACGAAGCGATGACAGCAGAGTGTCCTCTTCTCATTAGTCATATTGTTCCAGGGCAGGAAGAGGGAAATATCGAGTTGATTGAGCGCCACGATATTGGGCGCTTGGCAGCTCATTATCCCGAAACATTGGCAGCTTCTGTCACGGAGATTTTTTCTCAGGATGCCGCAACATGGAAGCGATGGAAAAGACATTTAAAGAGCCTTGTGGGACCATCAGCTAGTCATGCTATTGCTGATTTTATTTTGAAGTTTGAAAAGCGTTTGTAACGGTGAACGTCCTGTCATCTCACAAAGAAAAAACAGAGGAACTATTAACCTAAATTCCTATCAATTTCTAAACGCCTCTATCCCTAAGCCCGTGTTTCAAATGGCTCCTTGCATTTGCAGCTTTTTGATGTACCTTTACCCCCTATGACTAGCCAAGATCCATTGTCCTACAAGCCTTCACCGCTGACTCCTTTGAAGTCATCACCACTCAATAAGATCATTTTGCTGCTTGTTGTTTGGATTCCTTTTTTGGCAACTATTTTAGCCATTGTTCTCCTATGGAATCGTATGGTGACACTCAGCTCTCTCATCGTAATGCTAGTCATTTTTATTCTGTGTGGGCTAGGTATTACCGTGGGATACCATCGTATGCTCACTCATAAAGCCTTTAATGCTCCTGACTGGGTGCGCGCTTTTTTTCTCATTTGTGGATCCATGACCTTACAAGGACCAGCGCTAAATTGGGCCGCTACCCACAATCAACATCATGCTAATTCTGACATGGATAATGATCCCCATAGTCCTGTGCACAGTTTTTTCCACGGACATGTCGGCTGGATTTTAGATGACTTTCAGCCTGACATCGCTAAGTTTGCTGGGCCGCTTCTCAAAGATCCCCTCATTGTTTTTATCAGTGAAACATTTCTTTATTGGGTCGCTCTTGGATTCCTTCTCCCAACTCTAATTTGCGGTGGCATTGGTATGCTTCATGGAGGAGGAGCACATGGGTTTATGATTGGAGCCCTTCAAGGATTTTTTTGGGGTGGGCTCGTTCGTGTCTTTTTAAACCATCATGTGACCTGGTCGGTCAATTCCATCTGTCATACTTTTGGGGGTCGTGATTTTGAAACAACAGATGTCAGCCGTAATAATTTTCTTTTTGCAATTTTGGCTTTAGGGGAAGGGTGGCATAATAACCATCATGCTTTTCCTCGCTCTGCTTTTCATGGGATGCGTTGGTGGCAAATCGACATCTCGGGATATCTCATTAGGATTTTAGAAAAATTGGGACTTGTCCGCGATGTTGTGCGCATCTCTCCAGAGCGTATTGCTAAGCGCCGTGTGCAAGGAGTAGGAACGACAGAGCATGATATATTGCCAGGTGTTGAGCTGACTCCAGGAACTGCTTCTGCAGTGAATGCCGTGACTTCTGTTGTGGAAGCAGTGACTCAAGTTACGTCAGCAACACCATTAGCTTAAGGCAAAAGGCTTTAGGCGATAGGCCGCAAAGGGCCTTTAGCGAATTTTAAAATAGAACCCAATCAATAAAGGCAAGCCGTCAGACTTTAGTTTCACAACTCTCATTATGGCAAAAGAAAATCTTATTACTACAGAAGGAATCGTTACGGAGGTTCTTCCCGGAACGATGTTCCGTGTCCGCTTATCAAATGGACACGTCCTTCTGTCTCATATCTCTGGCAAAATGAGGAAGCATTTTATTCGTATTGTTCCAGGAGACAAAGTGACTCTTGAAATGTCTCCTTACGATTTGACAAAAGCCCGTATTGTTTTTAGAACGGCTTAAATTTTTTCAAAAAGACCTAAACTTTTAAAAATGATGAATATTCCCGATGCAGCAACCCTTCGTAAAGCCATTGCTATCACTACCGAGATCGAGCGTCTTCAAGAGCGTCTTCATGCTCTTTTAACAGAGAGTGTTATTAAGCCGAAACAGTCGGGTAGCAAAGCAGTTCTTAAGAAGCAAAAAAAATCTCAAGCTCTTCAACAAGCTGTTGAAGAACAACCTAAGGTAGTATCTCCTTCCATAGAGGCTCCTTCTCTTCCTCTCGAGCCTGAAGGAAAAAATTCAGAACTACTGCTCATGGAAGATGATGGTCAAGAGCAACTCGCTCTTGTTTCTGAAAACAAGCCTGAAAGTTAGGAGATAGAAGCTGGAGGATGAAAGTCGAGGCTATTGCAGGTAAAAAATAAGTTTAAATTTTGCGTCGAGCCACTCGCATCTTCTATCTTCAATCTCCGATCTTCCATTCTTCCTTGAATGCCGAGCCGCCTTCTTCCAAAAACCCTTGCCGAGCTCTTTTTTCAAGCAGGAGATTGTTGGGGAGATCGACCTGCCTTTTGTTCTCGTGTTCGAGTATCCGCTTCTGATGTTGCAAAAGAGGAGTTCCGAGCAGTTACCTATCGCGCTTGGCGTGACCGGGCCCTTTCCTTGGCTGCAGCTCTTGTGGAACTTGGTCTAGAGGCTCGTGAACATGTGGGGTTATTAAGTGATAATTGTTTTGAATGGATTTTAGCAGATGCTGCCATTCAGTTTTGTGGTGCTGCTGATGTCCCAAGAGCGGCTGATACTGGGGCTGCAGAGGCTGTTGCTATTTTGAATCATGCCGATGTTCGTTTTCTTTTTGTCGAGCATCGTGCTTTACTAAAAAAAATAGAACCCCTACGTCATGAGTTGCCTCAACTCCAAAAAATCATCTTAATGAGAGAAGATGAGGGGCTTCTTCCTGAAGGAGTTTTTTCTATGAAGGCTCTAGAAGCCCATGGAGAAAGGCTGCGCTCTGCTGGTGATCGCTCTGTAGAAAAACGGATTGCTGAGGTGCAACCGGAAGATCTTTTTACAATTATCTACACCTCTGGGACGACAGGTCCTGCCAAGGGTGTGCAGCTGACGCATCGCGCTATTTGTTCTCAAATTAAAGTTATCCCTTTTCTTTTTGCTACTAGCCCGACTTTCGCTATTCGAGATGGCGATCTTCTGCAATATACTCGGCCCCAAAACGATCTTTCAAATCGCTTATGTGTGACACACACACCGCACGATTTTAAAAATCATTTTGAAACCAAGTCCTTACAAAATATCATCCATTCGAATAGCGAAAGTCGGGCTAGGGGAAAAGAGAAGGCTCTCTCTCTCCTGCCCATTTGGCACAGTTATGAGCGCGTCTTTGAGATGCTCTTAATCAGTCAAGGTGCTGCGCTGTATTACACTTCGATACGCTACCTTGCGCGTGATTTGCTTAGTGTCAAACCGACCGTGATGGCTTCAGCGCCCCGAGTTTGGGAGGCTTTGTATGAAAAAATCATGATGCAGGTGGCCTCTCAAAATTTTTTCCAAAAAAAACTTTTTGCTGCTGCTTGCACTGCAGCACAAGCGTTTCGTTCGGCGAACCAATTTTTTAAAAAACAAAAACTCGATCTTATCGGAGAGTCTTGGGAAGGCCCTTTGAAAGGTTTTCTGTGGTGCTTAGGGCAATGGTCTATCAGTTTTTTTCCTTTTTTAGTGCTCGATTTTTTGGTGTTACGCCGTGTCCGCCAAAGTATCGGAGGAGCTTTCCGTGCGACGATTTCGGGGGGTGGGGCATTGCCTCCTCACATTGATCTTTTTTTTCATAATATTGGAATCCGTATTTTTGAAGGGTATGGCCTCACAGAAAGCGCTCCTGTGCTTGCAGTGAGGACTGTTCGGAATTTTGTGCTTGGTACCGTTGGGCCGCCATTGCCAGAGACGGAAATTAAAATCGTCGATTTGGTAACAGGAGCTCTTCTTTACCCTGATTTTTCTCGTGCTGATGGGGGGCGAGGACGTCGTGGTGAAATTTGTGCACGTGGCCCTCAACTCATGAAAGGATATTATAAAGATCCAGAGGGAACAGCCCGTGTCTTGCGAGATGGGTGGCTGCATACAGGCGACATTGGGCTCATGACCTTTAATGATTGTTTAAAAATTGTGGGTCGTTGTAAGGAGACAATCGTTCTTCTCAATGGAGAAAATGTGGAGCCGCTTCCCCTTGAATCAAAACTGTTAGAATCTCCTCTCATTGAGCAATGTATGGTAGTAGGCCAAGATCAAAAACATCTTGGAGTGCTCTTGGTACCTTCTTTGAAAGGCTTTGCAGAGCATGGCATCGTTACAACGTCCTTGTCAGCACTATTGAAACGAAGCGAAGAGGTTCTTCCTATTTTACAAACAGAAATAAGAAATCTTGTTAGCGCTGCTCACGGTTTTAAATCGTTTGAAAGAATTAAATGCTGGCGGCTTCTTGCTCAACCTTTTGAAGTGGGGCATGAATTAACGCCAACTTACAAACTAAAGCGCCATGTTATTGCAGAGCGGTATAGGGCCCTGATGGAAGAGATGTTTAGAGCATATTAAAAAATTCTGTAGCCGCTCATTGCGTCGTCGCTTCGGTGCTCGCTCCATCGAGTATTGGCTATACACTCCCTCGCTGTGCGCCTCAGCTCCTGGCACTGCATCGACTACAAAAATTTTTAATGATGCTCTAAAATGGCTGTAGTTTTATTTAAAATGCTCTAAACCTAAAAACGTGAATGGAAACAGAAAATCTGACGCAATATACTCAGCCTCAAGCTGTTTTTTTAAATCATGAAACATGCACCTCATGCTTTTAAAAACCACCTTTAGACCAAGTCGTTACAAAATATCATCCACTCCAACTGCGGAACTCGGGTTAACCAAGACTAGAGGGGTGTCGGTAAGTGTAATAAAAACTTCCTGCAGGATATTCCGAAATTTCATATGGCTGATAATCAACCACGATTAACTTATTTATTTTAAAAACTGCTGTACGAGCACGCTTAACTGACGGCCATCAGCACGCCCTGCAGCCTTGGTTTGAGCGGCTTTCATTACAGCTCCCATTTGCGCTTTAGAAGTAGCGCCAACTTCTTTAATGGCTTCTTCAACGATTGCCTGTAGTTCTTTTTCTGAAAGACCTTGAGGAAGGTATGCTTTGAGAATAGCAATTTCTGTTTTTTCTTTTTCCACAAGTTCAGGACGTCCTCCTTGTTCAAAACTCATAATAGAATCTTCTCTCTGCTTCACTTGCTTGCGTAAAACAATCATGGCATCAGCATCGGAGAGTGCATTGGACGCACCTCCGTGTTCAATAGCGCTATATTTAAGTGCTGATTTCAGCATGCGCAATGTTCCTAACTTAAAGGTATCGCGTGCTTTCATTGCCTCTTTGAGGTCGTGGTCGATTTGTTCGGAGATAGTCATAGAGTAAAAGTTATAGTCAAATTACTTAGAAATTACACAAAATTGACGTGATCTTTTCAGGAAAAGACTGCGTTCTCATTACTCCCGTTATAAGATATAGCGCTCGCTCTTCGGCCTTGCCTTTTCTAAAAATCTCTGCGTTCTTTCATGTAATTTCTAAGTAATTTGACTATAAAGTGAAAAGTTGAAGTTGAAGGTGTCGAGACTTCACAGTTATTGAGCGAAAACGGAAAGTTGAAATATCATTAACCACGAAATACGTGGAGTAACACAAAATTTTTTTAGCAACTTTTGCGTGTAGCGTTTTTTCTTCAACTTTTCACTTCAACTCCCTGGGCAGCTCCAATGCTGAGATGGCCTTCATCACTCTATCGGCGAGCCGTTGATAAAGCTCACGGTCGCTTCTATCAGAGGGGGTGAGTTCTTCTTGGGTAAAGTAAATAGGTTCTCCTAAGACAATGGTGATAGGGCGAAAGTTTATTTTTTTAGAATTTTTAGGAAAGGCTTCGTAAGGACCAAAGAGACGCATCGGGAGCACGGGTGCTTTTGTTTTAGCAATGATTAAGCCGATGCCTGAATGTGCCTTTTGTAATTTTCCGTCAGGAGAACGTGTTCCTTCGGGAAAGAGGACAACCCCTTCTCCTGAGCGGAGGAGATGAATGATTTTTTTGAGAGCGGTCTTATCATTCCCATCGCGGTCCACAGGAATAACGTTAAAAGCAGGGAGTAATTTTCCAAGCAGTGGAATGCAAGCCAGTGTCTTTCGAGCTAGAAAATAGACTGCTCGTTTGGAGCAGATGCCTGCCAGCGGGGGATCGAAATAACTCTGATGGTTCACTGCTAAGATGAGAGGGCCTGATTCTATCATCCTTTCAGGGTGGATCACACGGTACTGAAAAAAGGTCCGCGCGATGATTTTGGAAAGTGTGTAGAAAATGTAGTAAGTAAAATTCACGGGAATGAAAGAAAATGATTCGCAGGGATAAAAGCGATGGAAGGGATAAAAAGTTATCGCGTTATAGGTTTTTTAGGTCACAAGTAAAAACCTTAAGAGAATCGTTGAAATAGAGTGGATGCCTAATTTTAAAAACTACAGATTATTATTTTGATTTTTTCTTCATCCCTTCTATCCCTGTGAATAGTAGATGATCGACAATCCGCTCCACCACTTCTTCAACAGAAAGATGAGTGTTGTCAATGACCACCGCTCCTTGTGGAATTAGCAGTGGTGCCAGAGCCCGTGAGCTATCTTGCTTGTCTCGCTGAGCAATACTGTCGATAGTTCCTTGTTGTTGGCGCCTTCGAATACGCTCTTGGAGAGAGGCATCGAGATAAAATTTGAAACGGGCTTCTGGAAACACCACAGAACCAATATCACGTCCCTCCATCACGATACAATGACCGTTGGCAAGTGCTCGTAATTGATCTAAGAGAAAAGCACGTACTGCTGGGAGCGCGGCTAATGGGGAGACAAGGGCTGTGACAGCAGGTTGGGAAAGATGAGGAGTGAGATCAACGTTATTGAGAAAAAGATGCACTTCTCCTTGGGTAACCTGGCTTTCAAGATTTAACGAGCCAAGCCAGGTGGTGATTTTTTTTTCATCTGAAAAATCCAGTCGCTCTTGCGCTGCCGACCACGCAAGGGCGCGGTAATAGGCCCCAGAACTGACAAAAACAGCCCCAAGCTTTTTGGCTACCCCGCGTGCAGCGCTGCTTTTGCCCGAGGCGGCGGGGCCATCGATGGTGATGATGGTGTTTTGCAAAGGAGGAGGTAGAGGCACAAATGATTAAGGTTCTATTTTAATCTCCCCAACAATGTATTGAATTTTGTCTTCCCTTGGAAGCTTAGGAGTTCTCCCGCCGTCCTCACTTCCCCAGCATTGAATGGATTGCTTGCCTTGAGCGTCTTGTAGAATTGCTGCAAAGGCATATTCTGTTGAAGCAATGGATATGATCTTACATCCTTCTGGAAGATTTGGATTAGTTCCCCCGAACTCCTTCCATCCCCAGCATTGAATGGATTGCTTGCCTTGAGCGTCTTGTAGAATTGCTGCAAAGGCATATCCTGTTGAAGCAATGGATATGATCCTACATCCTTCTGGAAGCTTAGGAGTAGTTACCCCGTAGTAGTAGTAGTAGTAGTCAAGTCCCCAGCATTGAATGGATTGCTTGCCTTGAGCGTCTTGTAGAATTGCTGCAAAGGCAGCGCCTGTTGAAGCAATGG
>JAIEQL010000023.1 GCA_019747735.1 Chthoniobacterales bacterium
ATAGGGACATACTCGAGGACGCGAGCACTGGAGCGACGCCGTAATGCGCAATTTTAGTCTTTTCAAGACACCCTCTAGATTAAAATACCCGGAGTCGACGGGACTCGAACCCGCAACCCCCGCCGTGACAGGGCGGTGCTCTAACCAATTGAGCTACGACTCCAGATGTCACTTCAAGTTTTCAAAAAAAATTTGAAGTGAGTGAAAGTTTAAAGTTCAAGTTTTTTTCTTAGCCTTCCGCTATATCGCTGGTGTGCGAATTATTCTTCAACTTCAACTTTTAACTTCAACTGATGAAAGGCCAGCTATCATCTACGCATTTCTTATCAGATCAATCTTATTTTTTAAAAAAAGCGAATAAAATCTTTACAAGTTGAACAGTCAGGTTTTTCCTTTGACACGTTGTAAAAATAAATCACAAAAAAAACTTACTAATAAAAATCATGATTCCTCAAGTTTCTCGCGGTTGGAGTATTTTTCTTGGTCTTGCTGTTATGCTACTTGGCTTTATAGCTCTTTCTCATCAGCTTCTTGCCACCGCCATGGTGACGAGTTTCATGGGAATACTTTTGCTTTTAGGATGTTCCTTTTCCTTAATTAAAATATTCACGATCCATGGTTGGGGTAACCACTTTTGGTACATCGTTGTGGCCATTGCCTATGGCGTTGCTTCTTTTGTTTTTCTCACCCAACCAGTGCAGGCTGCAATTGCCTTCACGTTTATATTAGGATGGGCCATTTTGATCAGCGGTATTGTTCGTGTTTTTATGGCTTTTAAATTACGCCATCACCATGGTGCGGGTTGGGTTCTTTTTAGCGCTATTGTTTCCATCATTCTTGGAGGCCTTATTCTTTCTCAGTGGCCATCGACAGGAATTTATATTTTAGGTCTCTTTTTGGGAGTCGAGCTTATCTTTGCAGGAGCTGGGTGGTTGGGCTTGGGCTTGACAACAAATAGAGAGTTTTAATCGAGCCCTAAAAAACAGCGGCATAGATCTTCTAAAACTGATCAACAGCTTCTTGGGCTCTGGCCCAATAAGTGATAAGGCTAATCATGGAGTTTTTAGAATCATGATAGTCTTTGCTGTGAGCACCAACTGTGCTAAATTTCATTCTCTCTCTTATTTTGTTGATGGCTCAAAAAAAAAATTCTTGGAAACAAGCCTGGCTCCATTTTTATCGGGCTCTATTGCTGCGGTGTCCTCTTTGTGGTCGCAGTCCTCTTTTTGTGCCATTCAAAAAAACCCATTCTCTCTATAATTGGTTGATGCCACTAGATGGTTGCCCCCGCTGCGGTTATGCCTATGAGCGAGAGTCAGGTTATTTTTTGCTGGCTATCTGGGCTATTAACTATGGTTTTGGAAGTATTCTTGGACTTATCATCTATTTTTTTTTGGAATGGCGTTATCCCAATCTCAATATTTGGAAAATATTGGGACTAGTTCTTTCCCCGATTGTTTTTGTTAATATTTTCTTTGCACGCCACGCAAAAGCTTTCTTCCTGGCATTTGATCTTTTGTTGGATCCTCCTCAAAGAGAGAAAGGGAATGATGATGGTGGAGGTCATCATGACAAGCCTGAAAAGCCTATTCCGCCTGCTTCTCCTAGCCATCAAAAAAATATTGATTCCTCTACTCCTAGCAATACAGTACCGATGCACGAGTTGGTAGGTAAGTAGGGGAAGGGCACTTGTTTTTTTTCAAACATGACTTCCGCTGGTTCTCATCCTATCTACCTCGATTATAATGCCACAACACCGCTTGATCCTGCGGTGCGTCAAGCAATGTTACCATTTCTGGAAGGAGCTTTTGGAAATCCTTCTAGTTCTTATGGACTTGGCCGTGATGCAGCAACAGCAATGCTCATGGCACGCGATCAAGTCGCAGCACTCTTGGGAGCACGCTCCTCAGAGCTTGTGTTTACAAGCAGCGGTACCGAGGCTACCACAACCGCTTTTTGCTCGGCTCTTGCTGCGCATCCAGAAAAAAAACAGATCATTACTTCTTCGGTAGAGCATAGCGCTACCAAACTACTTTGTCTTGATCTTGAAAAACGAGGTTATGAGATTCTTTGGCTTCCAGTAGATTTTCAGGGACAGCTTTCCCTGGAGCAGTTAGAAGAAGCCATCACTCCAGCAACAGCCCTTGTTTCTTTGATTTGGGGCAATAATGAAACAGGTGTTCTTTTTCCAATAGAAAAAATTTCTGCCATTACTGCCACTCACCAAGTTCCCTTGCATGTCGATGCGGTCCAAGTTGTCGGCAAAATGCCTATCGATCTCACAAGCATGAAAGTACAATACCTCTCGCTTTCGGGCCACAAAATCTATGCTCCCAAAGGTATTGGAGCTCTTTATGTGCATCGCCATGCACCTTACACGCCCTTGTTACAAGGATTTCAAGAGCAAGGGCGTCGTGGAGGAACAGAAAATGTCGCTGCTATCGTTGCTTTAGGAAAAGCTGCTCTCTTAGCTCAGCAATTACTTGTTGAGGATATGGCTCGCGAAGCCCTATTGCGGGATCGCTTAGAAGAAGGGCTGTTAAAAAAACTCGACTCTGTTTTTATCAATGGTGACCTGCAGCATCGTCTCCCCAATACAAGCCATCTTATCTTCCCAGACATTGCTGCTACAACAGCCCTATTGCTCTTGGATGAAAAAGGAGTCTGTTGTTCAGCAGGCTCAGCTTGTAGCGCTGGATCTTGTGATCCTTCTTCTGTACTCATGGCAATGGGACGTAGTCCAGAAGAGGCGTTAGCTGGAATACGTTGTTCTGTGGGGCGCTTCACTACAGAGGCAGAAATTGATCGTGCTGTAGAAATTATCACAAGCGTTGTCAAAAAAATTCATTTCTAAACCCTCATTATTCTTACTTATGCCTGGTCTTATTGTTCGTCCTCGTTCTCGTATTCTCCATGGTCATGATTGGGTTTATAGTACTGAAGTGCTCAAAGTTTTTGGAGCGCCTCAGAATGGTGATGTGATTTCTATCAAAGATGGAAAGGATCGTTCTCTTGGAAGCGCTATTTATAATGGCAATTCACCAATTGTTGCGCGTCGCTTTTCTCATCAACGCCAAGAATTAGATCGTGATTTTTTTCAACGTCGCCTGCGACGCGCGCAAGAGTATCGCAATGGCCTTGGTGTCGATCCTCTCGTGCGACGTGTTGTCTGGAGTGAGAGCGATGGGTTGCCAGGCGTGATTGTTGATCGCTACGGTTCTGTAGCCATTTTGCAAACAATGACAATCGCGATGGATCAACGGCGAGAACTCCTTGCAACTGTTATTAGTGAAGTGTTGGGGGTTACAACAGTGGTCGAGCGTAATGACTCCTCTTCTAGGAAAATAGAAGGTTTGGAGCCGCGTGTCGGTCTCTTGCTTGGAGAGCCTCCAGCGAATGAGTGGGTGACTATTGGGGGAGTGAAGTTTTTGATCGATTTTTTGCATGGCCAAAAAACAGGGTTTTATCTGGATCAAGTGACTAATTATAGAGCAGTTGCTGGCTGGGCCAAAGGACGTCGCGTGCTAGATTGTTTTTCTAATCAAGGGGCTTTTGCCATCGCTTGCGCTCTGCAAGGAGCTTCTGAAGTTACTGCTGTCGAATCAGGAGCGGACAATCTTCCCAGGATCAAAGCGCATGCTCAGGCCAATGAAGTGTTATTAAAAGTAATCGGTGATGATGTTTTTGATCTGCTTGGACGAGCTGTGCGTCGTGGAGAGGAGTACGACTTGATCATTTTGGATCCTCCTCCTTTTACACGCACACGGAAAGGACTCAAAGATGCCCTGCGTGGTTATCGTGAGCTGCACCTCAAAGCCGCTCAGCTACTGACTCCTGATGGGGTGCTGGCAACTTTTTCCTGCTCTCATCATGTAGGACCTGCTGAATTTCATCAGACAGTGACAGAGGCTTTTTATGAGGCTCGACGCTCTGCACGTCAACGACAGATTTTTTCTCAAAGTCCTGACCATCCTATTGTCATTAACCTTCCAGAGACAGAATATCTGAAGGGATTTCTGTACGAGAGGATGGCAGCTTTTTAGGCTTGAAAGCCTAAAATCTAAAAAGGTGAAGAGTTGTCGAGTGAAAAGTGAAGGGTCAATTGAGCAATGAAGTCTTCCTGAGCAAGCGGAGTTGAGCAATGGGGTCAGTACCGAATAACGCTACGTTAAGAAAATTAATAACGTAGCCAACGCAGGAAGAAATTAGCCACAAAAGAACACAAAGAACACAGAGATAAAAAAAATCTTTTGTGTTTTTTTGTGCTCTTTGTGGCTAATTATTTTCTGAAATGAACTGATGTTGGCAGTCACAAGATAAAGCAGTTTTTGAACGATTTCAAACCGAGCAAAATATCCCAAAATGCCCTTAACTTAGCGCCATTCGGGTCAGTACCAGTCAATTTGGAGACGCAGTCGCAAATTGCGGGAATGACCCGCTTGCTCTGAAAGTTTGATTTCTCTAACAAGGAACTGACAACACCGCAAAGCGTACTTTTCACCCTTCACTTAATGGCTTCTTCAGAGAGCGCTCTAATCTCAGGGAAATTGCGATAATATTCTTTATAGTCGAGTCCATAGCCCACGACAAAAGCATCGGGTATTTCAAAGCCGACGTATTCAGCATGAACGCCAGGCATTGTCTTCATTTTTTTGTGCAACAAAACACAAGCCCCCAGACTGGCAGGTTTTTTCCCAAGTAGGTGTTCCCGCAAGGTTTTAAGAGTCTTGCCACTATCGAGAATGTCATCGATGAGCAAAATATGATGTCCTGCGATTTCGGGAAGAAGCTCCTCCCTAAAGTGCACCATGCCTGAACTCTCATGTCCATGATAGCTCGAAACGGGGAGAACTTCTAATCGCAGTGGGATGGGAATCAGTCTTAAAAGGTCGGCAAGAAAAATAACACTCCCTTTCATGAGGGCTAAAATAGTTAGCTCTTTTCCTTCGTAGTCGCGGGTAATAGCAGCTGCAAGCTCTGCTACACGCCGTTGAATTGTTTGTTCGTCTACTAAAATTTTTTCGGTGTGGGAGTGCATGCAAGGAAAGTTTGAGTGCTTGTAAGTTGAGTTGAGTTCAATAGGCCCTTCGGGCTTGTTAAAATAAAGGGAAGTTACAATAACTCAAACTCAAACTTCATTTAATGAATCAAACCCCAGCGGCTCGAGAATGGCCAATACACAAAGAAAGCTCGGCCAACGACATTTTGTTCTAGAACAATACCCCAATAGCGGCTGTCCCAGGAATTGTAGCTGTTATCCCCTAGAGCAAAGTAGCTATGAGGTGGCACCACAAAGCGATCTTCTGGTGAGCCTAGATAAGGAGCAACATCTCCATTGGAACTTTCATTGGAGTAGCCTTGATATCCATTTTTTTGAGATATGACTCGAAGGAAAGGGGCTTTGGTGGGGATAGACCCATTGACTAGGAGTCGTGGAGGATCAATCTGCAATGTTTCTCCCGGGATGCCGGCAAGTCTTTTGACATAATATTGAGAACCACTTTCGGGATGGAGCATTTCGATACGCTGAATTCCTGAGGTGGTAAAAACAAAAGGATCGCCTGCTTTGGGTTGTTGAAAAGCATAGGTGATACGGTCGCAGAAAATTTGATCACCAGCTTGAACGTAACCGTGGGCGATGATCTCTCCTTGAGAAAGCAAGCGGCCTGGGCGGACGTTAAAATCTCGCCAGAGGACATCTCGTGGAGCAAAAAGAGTATAGGTTCCTTGGGTGGTGGTGACTTTTGTAAAAGTAAAAAAATTGAGGAGGGTATGTTCCTCAAGCTGAAGAATCGCCCCCTCTTCTTTTGCTACACAATGAATGTAGCTGCGTCCCAAACGGACAAATTCCATGGCTCGCCAAAAAAGAGAAGGAGGTGCTTTTGTCTCTGGGTGTCCTGTCACACCGTAGAGCGTTGGCTGCATCGAGCCTGTGGGAATGCGGAATGGCTTGAGGAGTGTCGCTTGAAACCCAACAGCAAGAACAATGGCGATGACAAGAGATTCAATATTTTCGGCAAGGCCTTGATAAGGACGAGGAGGGACCAGTTGGGTAAAGAGAGCTTCTACCTCTTGCCGTGCCGCTAACACCTCTTTTTCTTGTTTGAGATGAAGTGCCTCGCGAAGCCTCTTCAACGCTTGCTCTGCAGCTCGTTGTTGGTTTTCGTTCCAAAGATCACAATGATATTGAAAAAGTTTGTGAGCTGCTGCGTAGAGTTCTCGGCTTTGGGTCAGATAACGTGGGGTGAAAAAGAGAAAGTTCATGACAATATTGGAACAGGCTTGTTTCCTGCAAGACGGTAAATTTGGAAATCACAATCTAGGGTCCAGATTAGTGAGTCTTTAATGGTTGAAGCCATATGAAGTAGACACATATCAGCAAAGCTAGTTGGTCTATCATTATATTTCAAATAGAGATCCATAACTGCAGAGCAATGCTGTTGAAAAGACCAAGGGAATATGTATAACCCAGGTGTTGCAAGTGCTTCGGCAAAGTTTTGCACACCTATTTGTGAAGATCGTAAAAGAAAGAAGACTTCTGTTACTACAGCTTCACAAGTTACAACAACAGCAGGTTTTAAAAACTTTCTGCTCGTCTCTACTACCTGTGAGTGCCACTGATCCTTTGGGTTAAAAAGAGCGGCTATGGGTCCAGTATCAGCGATGATCGTCATCGTTTTGTAATAGCAGGTATACTATCTTTACCCATGTCTTCAAGGTAAGCAGGATTGGTGCTTAGGTCTTCAGGTAAACCTTCAGCACTTCCTATAAATTTTTTCATTTTATCATAAAAGCTGAGAGGTTGAGCTTCGACTCTTTCTTTGATAAGCTTGCCAACTGTTGTTTTGAACATAGTTGCTTGATCTTCATAGTGCGAAGCAAGCGAGTTAGAAAGATAAATGGTTATATAGCGCCCTTTATTTTTATTAGAACAAGTTTGATGTGAGTTCAAACGAGAAGATGTCTTAGGAGGCGTAGCTTTTCTTCTGCTTCTTGTTGTCGCTGCTACTATAGTTTGCATCGAGGAAGCATAATATTTTTCTATGATACAGCAACTATTTTATCATATATACTTTTCTGTTTTTTTTGTGTTCTTTGCGCTCTTTGTCGCTATTTTCTTCCTTCCATGCCAACTTCCAAGACTCGTAATTTTTGTATCATTGCCCATATTGACCATGGCAAAACAACCCTCTCCGATCGCCTGTTAGAATTTACTGGCACAATTGCAAATCGTGATCAGCAAGATCAATTGCTTGATTCGATGGACTTGGAGCGAGAACGAGGTATCACCATCAAGGCCCATCCTGTGACGATGCAGTACAGGGCACTTAATGGAGAAAACTATACACTCAATCTCCTCGATACGCCGGGACATGTCGATTTTGCTTATGAGGTTTCGCGCAGTTTGGCTGCGTGTGAAGGAGCTCTTCTTATCATTGATGCTGCTCAGGGAATTGAGGCTCAAACAGTCGCTAATGTCCATCTGGCTTTGCAACAAGGTTTGACGGTGATTCCGGTGATTAACAAAATTGATTTGCCCAACGCTGATCTTCCCAGTGTTAGAAAACAGATGGAAGAAATTCTTGCCATTCCTGCTGAGGAGGCCATTGAGGCAAGTGCCAAAGCGGGGATCGGTATTCAAGAAATCTTGGAAGCTGTGGTGGCCCGCATTCCAGCTCCACCGGAGGGAGATGGTGTTTTGAGGGCGCTTGTTTTTGATTCGCTCTTTGATATTTATCGGGGCGTGGTGGGCTACATTCGTCTTTTTTCTGGGACGCTCAAAGCGGGACAACAGGTCCGCCTTATGGCTACCAATCAGTCTTATGAGACAAAAGAAGTAGGGGTTTTTACTCCCAAGGTGACGGCCACTTCTTCGATGAAAGCAGGGGACGTTGGTTATTTTATTGGAAATATCAAAACAACGGCCGAGATGAAGATTGGAGACACACTAACCGATGCTCGTAACCCTTCTAAAATACCGCTTCCCGGGTTTAAAGAAGTGCAGCCTATGGTGTACAGCGGTATTTATCCCATCAACACAGCCGATTTGGAGCCTTTAAAAATGGCCATGTCCAAACTCCAACTCAATGATGCTGCTTTTGTTTTTCAACCAGAGAGCTCCGTGGCACTTGGTTTTGGGTTTCGTTGTGGATTTCTCGGACTACTGCACATGGAAATTATCCAAGAACGCCTGCGTCGTGAGTACAACATGGACATTATCGCTACCTATCCAAGCGTTGTGTATGAAGTGCTCAAAACAAACGGAGAATTACTGCTAGTCGACAATCCAGCCAATCTTCCTGACATGAGCGTGGTGGAGGAAATTCGTGAACCAATTGTCAAATGTCGTGTGATGGTCCCTAATGAAAATATCGGAGACATTCTCCAAATCATGATGGAAAAACGAGGTCAAGTAGAGACCACGGAGTCAATTGATACTCATCGTGTCATGATGACAGCAACCTTGCCACTTAATGAAATTTTGGTCGATTTTCATGACAAAATAAAATCAGTCACACGCGGCTATGGCTCATTAGATTATGAACCAGCAGGCTATCGCGCTGATAGACTGGTCAAACTAGAAATGTTGGTTAATGGCGATTCTGTCGATGCTTTTTCTAGTATCGTCCATCGTGATAAAGCCGAATCACGTGGGAGAGCCCTTGCTACCAAGCTCAAAGAAGTCATTCCTGTGCAGCTTTATCAAGTGGCCATTCAAGCAACTGTGGGTGGCAAAATCGTTGCGCGAGAAAGTGTCAGTGCAATGCGCAAAAATGTTATTGCAAAATGTTATGGGGGCGATATCACACGCAAACGAAAATTGCTCGAAAAACAGAAAGAAGGAAAAAAAAGAATGAAATCTATTGGTACGGTCAATATCCCGCAAGAAGCTTTTATCCAGGTGCTCAAGACGAGTTAATATGAGCAATCAACTAAGTGATTATAATTATCATCTCCCGCCGGAACTGATCGCAAGCCATCCACTGCCTGATCGAGCTGCTTCGCGGATGCTTGTTCTGCATCGTGAAAGTGGTCTCATTGAGCATCGCCGCTTTCGAGACTTGCCCGAATATTTAACGAAAGAAGATCTGTTGGTTCTCAACGATAGCAAGGTCATTCCTGCGCGCTTGCACGACCAGAGCGGCAAAGTGGAATTACTCCTCATTGAAAAAAGGGGTCAGTCCCGGGATCCCGGGATCCCGGGACTGACCCCTTTTGATGAACAACGAGATGAGGAACATTGGATTGCCATGGTTCGACCAGGTCCCAAAATGAGATTGGGAGCGCAAATCAGGGTGGGAGAGAGTGAGGTGAGTGTCGAAGAAATCCTTGCTGATGGAACGCGCCTGTTGCGAGCTCAGCCGCCGCTTGACTTGGATCGGTGGGGGGAGATGCCCATCCCTCCTTATTTTAAGCGATCTGCTGATGCCATCGATCAAGAGCGTTACCAAACAGTCTTTGCGCGCCAACCTGGCTCGGTAGCGGCTCCGACAGCCGGTCTTCATTTTACGCCAGAGGTATTGGCTCAATTTTCTTCGATCTTTGTGACACTTCATGTAGGACCGGGGACTTTTTTGCCCGTCAAAAACGAAGACCTCTCCGAGCATCAAATGCATCATGAGCGTTATGAAATTAATGCCTTGGTCGCTGAGTGCCTCAATCAACACTCCTCCCAACAAAAAGGCCAAAAAGGGCGATTAGTGGCGGTGGGGACAACAAGTGTGCGTGTGCTTGAGTCGCTTCCTGCCTCAGAGCTAGCTCCTCATGCTGGATCAACTAATATTTTTATTCGTCCTCCTTATCAATTCCAACGGGTTGATGCCTTGCTCACCAATTTTCATTTTCCAAAATCAACCTTGCTGATGCTTGTCAGCGCCATGGCTGGGCGCGATCTTGTTTTGGAGGCGTATAGACAGGCCGTTCAAGAGCGTTACCGCTTCTTTAGTTATGGAGATTGCATGTTAATTCTGTAGGGAAAATAGAGAGCAAAACTAATGGCGTGGCACCAAATATGACAATATAGCGGACTTATATGTTAAAGACCTTCACTTCTAAAAAGGTCCAGCTGGTAGGCTCCCCGAGAATGGGCTCTAACAGTTC
>JAIEQL010000019.1 GCA_019747735.1 Chthoniobacterales bacterium
TGCTTGCTCAGCATATTCGATAAATTGATCAAGATCACGTTGAGTAGGACGCTCAGGAATTTCCAGGTTGATGGGAAAGTTCTTGGAGCTTTTCTAGCCTTGGCTCGTTTTGTTGTTGTTCGATGAGCCCAGCATTGTTGTTTTGCTCAAGAAAAGATGACAGAGTTTCTTGGTAAACTTCATAGCGCTTACTCCACTTTTGATAAAGGTCGCGGAGTTCCTGTTCTGAAACTGCTGTTCCTTTTCCAGGCAAATCAGCAACAACCTCTCGAGCCTCTTGAATTCTTTGTTCCAGGATGCCTAGATCAAAAAGATCTTCCTCCTCAACAAATACTTCCTCCTTAATCTCCGTGTCATTGTTAACCGCAGGATTGTTAACTCGTTCAGTTGTTTCTTCATGGGTCTTAGACCACTTTTCGTCGGTGTTTTTTTGGAGATTTTCTTTTGAATCACCCGATCCTTTTTTCTTTTCCTCTTTTTTGTCCACTTTTACCATCGCGCTCACGCGCGGGGGAGAAAGCGCGAGCACACTCAGGAGAAAAAGAAGGAGAAATCTTTGCATCGTTGGTCTTTTAATCTCGCTATTCTAAAGCAATGAATTCTCTAGAAAAAGATTCTTCCTAAAAATCAGCAAAATAGAAATATTACTATCTTTTCCTACTAAGACTTTTTTCTCCACTCTTCGATTCGCTCAAGCACCACATAAAAAGAGGGTACAAATAAAATCGCAAGGCATGTCGAGGTCAACATTCCTGAGGCAACAGCAATACCTAATGACTTTCGTGCCATAGCTCCAGCTCCAGAAGCAAAAATCAGCGGCATCACTCCTAAAATAAAAGTGATTGAAGTCATTAAGATAGGTCGAAAGCGATTGCTAGCTGCTTTGACAGCGGCTTCCAGAATGGGATCACCAGCCGCTCTAAATTCACGCGCCATCTCCACGACAAGAATGGCATTTTTGGCAGAGAGAGCAATGAGGAGCACAATGCCAATTTGAACATAAATATTATTAGCAACGTTCAGCCCTTTTAAAACAGCCACCGTCCCAAGCAATGCCAATGGAACTGCTAAAATAACCGAGAGAGGCGTAATCCAACTTTCATACTGCCCAGCTAGAACAAAATAGACGAGCAACAGCCCAAGACCAAAGACAAAATAAATAGAATTACCGGCTAACTTCTCTTGATAAGAAATGGAGGTCCATGCAGTACTCATCCCTTTTGGAAGCATAGAGTCCTTAATGTTATTCAAGCAAACAAGGGCCTGACCAGAGCTATACCCTCTTGCTGCAGCACCGACAATAGCAGCTGAGGGATAAAGATTATAAAGCGAGATGATAGAAGGACCTTCAGAACGCTCGGATTTTACTAAGGAAGCCAGTGAAACCATGTTACCGCTACTTCCACGGGCATAGAGATATTTTAGCTGTTCAGGGCCACTTCTAAAGGGAGTGTCAGCCTGAGCAAAAACATAAAAAGAAAATCCATAAAGATTAAATTGATTCACACAGGTAGAACCAAGATAAGTTTGCAGGGTATTAAAAACATTATTGATGGTAACACCGTAGGTTTCTGCTTCACGGCGATCAATGGAGAGCTTCATTTGAGGAACTTTGGAACGAAAAGAAGTGAGGACTTTTTGAAACTCAGGCATCTTTTCCGCCTCACGGACGATTTCATTGGCGACATCTTGTAGTAGCGGATAGCAAAATGTTCCATCTGTCAAATTAACCTGCATTTGAAATCCTCCAGCTAGTCCGAGACCTTGAATAGGAGGGGGCAACAAGACTATAGAGTTAGCTCCAGGCTCTGCATTCACAATAGCATTGAGATCTTCATAAACATCTAGCGGATTGCCACGGGCTCCACGGTGTCCCCAAGGTTTCATGATAATATACATGACTCCTGAATTCGCCAGAGAGGCGTTATTATCAATTGGGGAAACACCACCAATTACAAACATGTCAGCAACTGCTTCCAGTTTTTTTACTTTTGCAGCAACTCGTTCCATCACTTCTTGCGTTCGTTCTAGCGAGGCTGCATCAGGAAGAAGCTGTGTCATAATGAAATAGCCCTGATCGTCATTCGGGATAAAAGCTGTTGGCACTTTGGTCACTCCCCAAATCGATAACCCAATCAATCCCAGACCCAGGAACGTCATGAAAAGGTTCCGTTTAGTTAAACAACGAATCAAAGCAGTATACCCATGCTCAAGTGGCTCATAAAGCGCATTGAACGCTCTATAAAAAATATTCTTTTTGGAATGAGGATCACGCTGACGCAACCAGAGAGCGCACTGCGTCGGCTTGAGTGTTACCGCATTGATGGCGCTGATCATCGCCGTTGCCGCAATAACCAATGCAAACTGTCGATACATTTGCCCAATAATTCCTGGCATAAAG
This sequence comes from Chthoniobacterales bacterium, assembly GCA_019747735.1. Classification (GTDB taxonomy): domain Bacteria; phylum Verrucomicrobiota; class Verrucomicrobiia; order Chthoniobacterales; family UBA6821; genus CAIWMF01. The sequence goes on from JAIEQL010000019.1 coordinate 2,402, forward strand.
GCTGCAGGCAAAAAAACCGACATTAAGACCAACGTGATACCAATAATGGGACCAAACAGGCTATTCATGGCATGAACAGCTGAATCATGGGGCGTCTCCCCTCGTTCAATATGCTGGATAGCCCCTTCTACAACGACAATGGCGTCATCGACGACAATACCAATAGCCAGGACAATAGCAAAAAGCGTCAGCGTATTAATAGAAAAGCCGAGCAAGGCCATCACCGCAAAGGCACCAATAATGGTCACCGGAACTGTAGTGGCTGGAACAAGAGCAGCACGCCAGTCTTGTAAAAAAACCATAATCACCAGCAACACAAGAAAGCCTGCTTCCAAAAGTGTTTTGTAAACTTCATTTAACGATTCCGTCACAAAAATAGTTGTGTCAAAAGGAATATCATAACGCAGGCCAGGTGGAAAATTCTTAGCCAACTCTGCCATTTTGGCACGAACCCCAAGAGCTGTCTTAATGGCATTGGAACCTGGCAATTGAAAAATGGCGACACCAGCAGCAGGTCTTCCATTGAAATCAAAAAATTGATTGTAGGCCTGAGATCCTAGTTCAACACGAGCGACATCTTTTAAACGTGTGAGTTTTCCACCATGAGAGGTATCTGATTTTACAATAATTTCTTCAAATTCCTTAGGCTGGTTCAAGGGGGCATTAGCAGTGATAGTAAACTGACATTCGCCCCCTGAAGAAGTTGGGGGTGCTGCAAACTGACCAGCAGCAAGCTCTTGATTTTGGCCCTTAATGGCATTAATCACATCGGAAGGAACGAGTCCTCGCTGCTGCATTTGCTGAGGATTTAACCAAATACGCATTGAGTATTGCCCTAACCCAAAGATGGTAATGTTTCCAACACCAGGCAGACGGGTTAATTCATTTTGGAGATTAATAATTGCATAATTATTAAGAAAGAGAGCGTCGTACATGCTATTGGGAGAGGTTAACGCAATAACCTGCAAGAAAGCGGTCGAGGTTTTTTTGGTAACAACTCCTTGATTTTGGACCGACTCCGGAAGTTCTGCCAATGCAGCACTGACACGATTTTCGACAAGAATTTGATCCATGTTGGGATCGGTCCCAATATTGAAGGTCACGGTCAGTGTGTAAGTACCATTGCTTGTGGAACTCGAATTCATATAGATCATCCCATCAACACCATTGACCTGCTGCTCAATAGGAAGAGCAACTTTTTTGACAATGCTCTCAGCAGTAGCTCCGGGATAGTTGGCAGTGACCTGAACAGTTGGTGGCGTAATCGGGGGATATTGAGTCACAGGAAGAACAGCGATGGCCACCCCTCCTAAGAGCATAATAAAAACGGCAATCACATTTGAAAGAACAGGCCGTTCTATGAAAAACTTGGAGAGTGATGAGGGAGATAAGTTCACGTGTTGCAGAAGTCTGAAGAGCTAGAAATCAAGAGTAAAGGTGAAGGGTAAAGAGCTGAGTAACTAAGCAAGTTTCATCAACGGACTGCTGCAACACAACTCTTCACTCTTGACCCTTTACTCTTCTCCGCATAACGCTCTAGGACGACAAAAAAAGAAGGGACTAACACAACAGCAAGGCAAGTAGAAGCAGTCATGCCAGAGGCCACGGCAATCCCCAATGATTTTCTAGCATTGGCACCAGCTCCTGAAGCAAAAATCAGAGGTAAGACTCCAACAACAAAAGTAATCGAGGTCATCAAGATGGGACGAAATCGATTCGCAGCAGCCATAGAAGCGGATTCCAAGATATCGTGCCCTGCCACTCGATATTCCCGAGCCATTTCTACCACAAGAATAGCATTTTTGGCGGAAAGAGCGATGAGGAGCACTAACCCGATTTGCACATAAATATTGTTAGCTAATCCAATGGCTCCTAATGTTGCGATCGTTCCTAACAGAGCGAGAGGAACAGCCAAAATAACAGCTATTGGAATAATCCAACTCTCATATTGCCCTGCAAGAACGAGGTAGACTAAAAGAACCGCTAGCCCAAAAATAAGAAAAGTAGAAGAGTTAGCCAGTTGCTCTTGATAGGAGAGTCCAGTCCAAGAAGTGGTTATTCCTGGAATGATCACTTTATTAGCGATGCGTTGCAATGCTTCCAGAGCCTCTCCAGAGCTAGTTCCGTGAGTAGGAACACCAATAATAGAGGCCGAAGGATAAATATTATAAAGATCAATGATAGAAGGTCCTTGAGAATGCTTCATTGTTACCAGGGAGCCAAGTGGAACCATGGAATTATTTTTTCCACGGACATAAAAATTTTTCATTTTTTCGAAACCAGTCCTAAACTCAGTATCCGCCTGGGCAAAAACGTCAAAGGTATGACCATATTGGTTGTATTGATTAATATACGTTGAACCAAGATAGGTCTGCAGGGAGTTGAGAATCGTGCTGACATCAACGCCGTAAGTGTAGGCTTCGCGGCGGTTGATGGTAAGGTGCCTCTGCGGGACATCAGCCTGGAAGTGAGAAACGACTTTTTCCAATTGAGGACTTTTTTGAGCCTCTTCCACAATTTTTTGAGCGACCTGCTGCAACTTAGCATAATTAAAAGAGCCATCGATCAAGTTCACTTGCATCTGAAATCCCGAAGAGAGTCCAAATCCTTCAATCGGTGGCGGAATGATCACCGTTGATTGGGCATCCGTTTCACCGTTGGCAATGTTTTTAATATCGCTATAAACCATCGAGAGCTTCCCTCGAGAACCCCGCTTTCCCCAATCTTTAAGAATGATGTAGATCACTCCATCGTTACTATCAAAGGCGGGCATTCCTCCGGCTACAATCGTATCTTGTACAGCCGCCAATTTACTAACCTCTGCGGCAAGATGCGTAACAAAGTCTTTTGTTTTTCTTTGGGCAGTAGCTTTAGGAAGATTGCTAATGAGTAAAAGATACCCTTGATCTTCATCTGGCAAAAATCCAGAAGGAATTTTAGTAATCCCCCAACCAGCTAAACAAGCCAGTGCAAGCCCTATGATGGTCACAAGCCCACTGTGACGAACTAAGGTACCAATCCGAGCCGCGTACCATTTTTCCAAAGGATTATAAACAGCATTAAAGGAACGAAAAAAGACATTAAGTTTCTTGTTGGGATCTCGCTGTTTGAGCCAGAGTGCGCATTGAGTGGGCTTTAAGCTCATGGCATTAATAGCGCTAATAAGAGCAGTGCTGGCAATAACAAGAGCAAACTGACAGTACATTTGACCAATCATTCCCGGCATAAAAGCAGCGGGAAGAAAGACCGACATCAGGACAAGCGTAATCCCAATAATTGGTCCAAAAAGACTCTCCATGGCGTGAATAGCAGCATTTTTAGGAGTCTCTCCACGTTCCAAATGCTGCACCACCCCCTCCACAATCACAATGGCATCATCAACGACAATACCAATAGAAAGAATAATGGCAAAAAGGGACATCGTGTTGACGGTAAAGCCAAGAAGAGACATTGCTCCAAAAGCTCCAATAATAGTCACTGGGACCGTTGTTGCAGGAACAAGCGAAGCCCGCCAATCTTGTAAAAAAACAACAATCACAATTAGCACTAACAGACCTGTTTCAAAAAGCGTCTTGTAAACTTCATTGACTGATTCCTTCACAATCCTTGTGGAATCAAAGGGAATATTATAAGTGAGATCTTTAGGGAAATTTTTAGCAAGCTCAGCCATCTTAGCACTTACTCCTTTGGCTGTATTAATCGCGTTGGATCCGGGTAGTTGAAAAACAGCAAGCCCTCCAGCAGGTTTTCCGTTGTATTCAAAAAACTGGCTGTACGACTGCGATCCAATTTCTACTCGAGCAACATCTTTAAGACGAGTCAACTGTCCACCATGAGCTGTATCTGATTTCACAATGATCTGCTCGAACTCGGAAACTTGATTGAGAGCCGCATTGGCTGTGATGGAAAATTGAAAATCTTGACCATTGCTCGCAGGAGGACTTCCAAACTGCCCTGCCGCCAATTCCACATTCTGTTCTCGGAGAGTATTAATGACGTCCGAGGGAACCAACGAGCGCTGTTGCATTTCATCTGGATTTAACCAAATGCGCATGGAATATTGCCCCGCTCCTAAGACGTTCACATTAGCAACACCGGGAAGACGAACCAGTTCATTTTGCAGATTGATAGTCGCATAGTTATTGAGAAAGAGGGCATCATACTTCTCTGTTTGCGAAGTAACCGTAATGAGCTGCAACACTGAAGTAGCTGTTTTTTTCGTCACTACTCCTTGTGTTTGAACTGACTGAGGAAGTTGTGCCAGAGCAGCGGCAACACGATTTTCCACGAGAATTTGCGCCATGTCAGGATCCATGCCGATAGCAAAAGTCACTGTGAGCACATACTGGCCAGTACTTGTGGAGGTCGAAGACATGTAGAGCATGCCTTGCACCCCATTAACCTGTTGTTCAATAGGCAAGGCTACTTTCTTGAGGATCGATTCTGCGGTTGCCCCAGGATAATAAGCCGTGACCTGGACTGTTGGTGGTGTAATGGGCGGATACTGAGTGACCGGAAGGGTAAAAATAGCAACGCCTCCCAAGAGCATTGTCACCAAAGCAATGACATTGGAAAGAACTGGTCGCTCAATGAAAAATTTGGAAAGCATGAGGATAGTCTAGAGGCTATAGGCTGGAGGAAAATGAATATTCACAGGGATGAAAGCGATAGAAGGAATGAAGAAACTTGAGTCACTTCTGTTTAAAATAAGAATAAGAAATAACCACAAAAGAAAACAAAAGAGCACAAAGAAAAAACTCGTTATTTTTTAGCTAGTTAATTTATTTCGCTGACATTTTTTTTGTTTGGCATTTTTGTGTTTCTTTGTGGCTATTCATTTTTTTCTTTCTATTACCCCTTTCATCGCTTTCATCCCTGTGAATATTCATTTTCAAGACACCCTCTAATTTCATCTCTATGAGTTTTTTCATTGAGCAGATTGTTCCACAACCACAGGCAAGCCCACTTTAACGCGATTGATTCCAGAAGTAATGACACGGTCCTGGTCAGTAAGACCTTTGAGTATAGCTCTTGAGCCTCCTTTCTTAGGACCTAAAAGGACATCGTGGCGTTCCACATTGTTTTTATCATCAACGGTCAAAACAAATTCTCCCGCTTGATCACTTTGAACAATTTGATTAGGTACCGTCAGCGCCCAAAAAGGAGGACCAATAGGAACACGAACGGTTACAAAAAAGCCTGGAATAAGTGCTATGTCTTCATTGGGAAAAATGGCCCTGACCTGCACAGTTCCTGTCGAAGTATCGAGACTATTGTTAACAAAATCGAGAATTCCTTCATGCGGAAATCCCTCTTCATTGGACAAGCCAACAAAAACAGGAAGAGTCCCAACCGCCTTCTTATCGCCCTGACCAAGTTTCTTTAACTCCTTACGTAAGGTCAAAGCATCATTCATGTTGATATTAAAATTGACGTAAACAGGAGTAATGTCCTCCAGCGTGACTAAGACAGTAGGATTCATTTGGCTGGAACCCACAACAGCTCCTACATCGACTTGATGGGCCCCTAACAATCCATCAAAAGGGGCTCTAACTTCAGTATAACCAAGATTAATTTTTGCAAGTGATAAATCAGCCTCATCCTCTTGAACTTTAGAAAGATATTTCTCTACATCTGATTGAGAAGTCGCATTTTCTTTTAACATCCCCAACTGACGCTGATATTCGGAGTTATCATAGTCAAGCGTTGCTTGAGCTCTCTTTACTTTTTCGATATAGGTGTTTTGCTGAATGATAAACAAGAGGTCTCCTTTTTTGACACGTTGTCCATCGTTGAAATTAATCGACTCGAGAAACCCTTCCACACGAGCAACAAGATTTATTTGCTGAGTCGCAGCGACGGTTCCCGTGTTGTCATCATATTTAGTGACCTGTTCCCAAACCGGAGTCGCCACAACAACTTTAGGAATGGGGATAGTAGCCGTATTTTTTTTGATGCATCCTGTTAGCGACAGACTCAGAAGAAAAGAGAGAAAAATAACATTTTTCATAAAATTATTTATTGGTATTGAATAAATTTTTTAAAGACCAGACCTTTGGAACCCACTTTGCAGGCCGATCCTCAGGGGAAATACGAGGAAGATGATTGTTGGTCGATAACATCCGACCCCAATTAGTTCGTTTTGCCATTTGTTGTTTGACTTCTTCAGGAATGACATCACGCCCATTGCGTAGCTGCCATCCTCCTCCCAGAGCACGATAGGTAGAAACCACTCCCAGAACGGTAGAACCTTGCGAGGATACATAAGAACTCTCTACATCGAGTTGTTTCTGCTCTGCCGTCAAAACAGTCGTGTAGTCAGCCTGTCCCTGTATATAGCGCACCATGGCCAGCTTGGTTGATTGCTTCGCTGATTTTACAGCTTCCGCCAAAAAGAGCATCCCGTCACGGCCATGGCGATAAGCAGACAATCCATTTTCGACATCTTTTTGAGCTGACAAGACAGTGTTTTGATAATTTAAAATAGCTGATTGAAAATTCGCATCGGCCACACGAACTTGATTTACCAAACGACCATAATTGAAAAGAGGCATTGTAAATCCATTAGCGGCATTAACGATACTATTTTGCCAGTTAAAAATATTAGCAAGCTGTTGAGTTCCTGCATTACTTGATGTGGCTCCAAAGCTTCCTGATAAAGAAAAGGCAGGAAGAAGATTAGTAACCTCCACCCCAATCAGCGCAGACTTAGCAGCTGCTTTTAAGCCTGCTTCGCGCACATCAGGGCGTCTACGCAAAAGATCATGAGGGATACCAGCCACGATGGAATCAGGCACCGCAGGGATTTTTCCTGGATGAAGTAAGGGATCAATTCCGTTTGGTGGCAATCCCAGCAAAAGGGCCAAGGCGTTTTTAGATTGTCTTACTCTATTTTCTAGCTGTGGCACTTGTGCTTCTGTCTCGCAAAGCTCTGTTTGAGCTTGGGTCACATCTAACTGACTAACTTGTCCGCCATGAAAACGGACTGTAGCAATGCGGAGGCTCTCTTGTTGTAACTTAATATTTTCCCGAGTAATTCGGATCTCTTCTTCGTAGGTGCGAATATTGACGTAATTTTGAGCAACATCACCAATGAGCGTGACCAAAGAATCATCGTAAGCCGTTATAGCAGCTAGATAATTTGCTTTGTCTGACTCAATTATCCGTCGATATTTTCCCCAGAAATCAATTTCCCAAGAGGAAGAAAAAAAGTATTGGTTAGAAGTAAAGTAAGAAGAAAAGTTACCACCATTTGCTCCTCCGCCCAATAGCGGATTCACGGAGCTACTATTTACTCCATTTAATCGTGGAATATAGTTATAGCTGTAACCAGCTGAAACACCCTGCTGCTGTGGAAAAAGCTCCCCAATCGAACGATTTAAAAGAGCTCGTTCTTGTAAAACTTTAACCCCTGTTGCTTGTAGGCTGGGATTATTTTCAAAAGCAATTTCTATGAGCTTCGTCAAGGTAGGATCATTGAAACTACGCCACCAAAAAACCTCTGCTTCGCCATAGGCTTTGTTATTAACAGCCTTATGCTCAACCCAATTTTTTTCTACTTTGGAAGAGGGTTCACGGTAGTTGGGACCGACCATGCAAGCTGATAGAAGAAGGCTGTAGGCTATAGGCTGCAGGCTGCAGGCTGCAAGCCGCTTTGCAACTGTTGAAGTTAAAAATTGAAGTTGAGGAAAAGCCATAAAATGAAGCTAAAAAAAGAGTGAGTTTACTGTTTTTTGTATTTAATCAACTGTGGAAAATTTCTACTTCAACTTCATCTACTCTTCTCCGAAGAGCCAAAATACGCATCATCACCTCTTCGATAAGATTATTAGGACATGAAGCTCCTGCAGTAATACCGACCAAAAGAGGCTCTTGAAGAGATCGCCCCATCCATGTTTTTTCAGAAACAATTTCTTGATGCGCTTGCAGATCAAAATGGCGGATTCGAGTCACGCTCTCAAGACACTGATGATTACGAATAAAATAAGTAGGAAGTTTTTTCTCCCCTATTTCTGCCAGATGTATTGTGTTGGAACTATTATAACCACCGACCACCAACAATAGATCAAGTGGTCTTTTAATCAAGGCGACAAGGGCTTCTTGGCGTTCTTGAGTAGCTCCACAAATCGTATCAAAAAAACGAAAATTCTCGCTATTTCCATCTCTTTCTTCCATCGCTTGTTGGAGGCGACGTTGTACTTCTTCGGTTTCTGCTCGAAGCATGGTCGTTTGATTGGCCACGCCAAGGCTCTTTAAATGGAGATCTGGATCGAATCCATCAGAAATAGCATTTTTAAAATAGTCCAAAAACTCTTTCTTATTGCCACCTTCTTTTACATAACGGCAAACACGATCCGTTTCTTCTAAGTTCAGCACAATGAGATAATGGCCCTTTCCCTTAGCAAGCGCGCGGGAAGCCGTTGCCTTAGTTTCCTCATGCGAAGCCTTTCCGTGAATAATTGAAGTGATCTCCTCTGCTGCATTTTGCTTGACTCTCTTCCAAACACTCATGACATCTCCACACGTCGTATCAACAATAAGACAGCCTTGCGCCTTGATTTTCTCCATGGTCGCCACCTCTGCCCCAAAAGCAGGGAGAATCACGACATCCTCTGGTTGCAGCTCCTCAATAGGAAAAGGATCCTCTGCATCGAGAATATTTTTAATACCAAGTCCCGCCATATGGGCATTGACCTCTGGGTTGTGAATAATTTCCCCCATTAAAAATAGGCGAGCTTCTGGAAAAACTTTTCTCGCTGCATAAGCCAGATCAATAGCTCTTTCTACGCCATAGCAAAACCCAAACTGCTTTGCCAAATGAAAAGTTGTTTTTCCACATGAAAACACTCCCTCCGCCTTTTTGATTTTTTCAACTAGCGAGCTTTGATAATGCTCCTCGACCTTAGCCTGTACTTCCAGCATGACTTCTGGAGTCCGAAGATTGATGCGTTGAGAAGAAGACATGCTCTAAAAAGGAAAAAAGAAAGGTAAACGAATGAAAGAGGGACTGGCTATTCTAATTTTCAAAAACGAGCTCGCGTTTATTTGCTCTCACTGTTATAGCCCAACTGCTTTTATGGAATCGAAAAAATTAATGGCTCACGATTTATATGGTGCTCACATGCCACTAGAGCAAATTGCACCTATTGTAGAATTACCTTTAGCAGAAGTTAAAAAACTTGTTGAAGAAATTCTTTGAGCTGTCGTTTAAAAAAGACTTCATAAGAGAAAATTGCTCTTATGGTTTCTCCATTAAGAGGACTTTCTTAAGATGGTCAAAATAATTTGGAGCGATCAGTTCTGCGGCGGGTGGATCAGGAGCCTTATAATCAGTTGGCCGATGGAATTTAGCTCCTAGGAGCAAATCTTCTGATTGCCTATTCGCAATCTGAATAGGAGTCCCCACCTTCACGAGCTCATAAAATTTCCCAGCGTCACTGGGATGAAGACGAATACAGCCGTGACTCCGCGGTATAGGCCACACCCAACCTTGGTGAAAGCCATATCCTGGTAAAAACTCGACCCAATAAGGCATCGGATAACCAACATAATGCCCACTTCCCTGCCCTGCTTCCACCGGAGTAATTTGATTATGAAAAACAGAAAAACCATAGCTTCCAGAGCGCTTGTTGCGCTCTTTCCGAGTTACTTCAAAATGTCCTTTTGGCGTGGGATGGCTTGGAACGCCCACACAACAGGCTGTTACAAGCAGCAATCGTTTTCCTTCTATCACATAAACCATTTGCCGCTCTAGAGAAACTTTGACCACAACCTTAGAGGGATCCTTAGGCTTATAAGCAGGTTGATCATAGGGACGCTGAAAAGGAACGCGCCAAGGCAAAAAGAAAGCAAGAAGAAGAGGGGCAACTGTGGAAAAGCTTAAAAAAAACATTGGAGTGTTTAGGAGACTAGAGGGTTAGGATGAAAACAAAATGTTTTTTCTAACAAATTCAGTTAGTTTGCCTCGATTCTAAAATTAATAGGAATAACAAATTCAAACATAATAATTGTAATCATTAAGACCCCTTGTTCAAAATAAGAACGATTTAATTTCGGACTACAGAAAAAAAAGGACAATTTACTTCGGATCGCCTCTCCCCAGGAGTGGGAACAGTTATTTCTATTTTTTTTCTTTTTCTCATAAAAAACATTCATGAAAAAAATCCCCTTCTTTTTTTTGCTCGTGAGCGCGCTTGCGCTGGCACCGCTGCGGGTGAACGCGATGATGAAAGGAAAAGAAGATTCGAAAAAAGAAGAATCAAAAAAGCAAGGGACTGAGTATAGCAAGGAGCAAGAAGAGAAAGAGCTTATCGAACACGTTGGAGCAAGCCACGATCCTTCGGCCTCTGTAAACCACGTCCTCTGGCGCACAGAAACCTCAGAAGAATCTCATGAGGAAGAAGCGAACTCGAGAGAGCCAGAAAAAACAAAGCCCTCCTTAGAATTGGATCTTTCTAAAGAGAGCATTAGCGAACAAATAGAGGCAGCAAAAGAGGATGAAGCTTTTTGGTTAGAGCGCCAAGAATGGTTGGTTGAGATGGAGGCCAAATTCCA
>JAIEQL010000048.1 GCA_019747735.1 Chthoniobacterales bacterium
GGCAGCGGGATTAGAAAATCAAATTAGTATTGAGATCAAAGACTACCGACACCTCAGCGGTTCTTATGATAAAATTGCCTCCATCGAAATGCTGGAGGCTGTTGGAGACCGTTACCATCAAGCTTTTTTTTCTCAATGCGATCAACTTCTCAAACCGAAAGGATTGCTTGGCCTGCAAATGATCACTGTTCCTGATCATCGTTATTCCAGCTTAAAAAGGAGCGTCGATTGGATCCAACGTCATATTTTTCCTGGCTCTCTCTTACTGAGTATTGGAAGAGTTAACGAGGTGCTGCTGAACACAAGCGATCTCTTTCTTCACGACTTAGAAGACTTAGGAAATGATTACGCAAGGACCCTTGCAATCTGGCACAAAAATTTCAATGCTGTACTGCCTCAAGTTCGACAGCTCGGTTTTGATGAAGTGTTTATCCGTAGCTGGAATTATTATCTCAAATATTGTGAGGCGGCTTTTACAACACGCAACATCTCCGTTGTTCAAGCAGTCTATACTCGACCTAACAACAACCATCTGCAACGATCTTTTGAATTTTAGGAATTCTTACTTGTTGCAACTCGCTCGCTCCAGCGAGGCTCGCCCCTTCTGGGCTGCCTTCGGCAGTCGATCCAACGGCTGCTACGCCGCATGTATTTTTTTGGTGCGGGGCGTTGTCGTCGCTACTGTTACCTTGGTAGCAGCACGCTCCGACGCCTGACTAGCCCCGAAACTCCCCCGTAATAAAATCCTAAAATTCATCCAACAAAGGCATATCTGCTTCTTTCTTTTTTACTGATGCATCCATTACCTCTTTTTTTTGAAGGCACAGCACTCATCATTTTTTTATTTATCTTAGCCTGGTCTTGGGCTCGGTACTGCGATAACTATTCACTGGTTGATGCTTTTTGGAGCGCAGGAATCGGACTGATTGCTATTCTCTTTCTACTAGGTCCAGGAGCATGGAATCAAAAAAAAGGGATCATCGGCTTTCTTGTTGCTACTTGGAGTGTGAGGCTCTCATGGCATTTGAGTTATCGCATTGCAAAGCATCATCCGCAAGAAGATCGACGTTATCAAAACCTTCGTGATGCTTGGAAAAATAAAGAGCAGCTCTTTTCATTTTTATTTTTCCAAGCACAAGCTCTTTCTGTTCTCTTGTTGGCACTCCCTTTTTTATTAATTGGAATCGATCAAAATCCTGGATGGGATTTTTTGGAGATTGCTGGATGCTCTCTACTCACGATAGCAATTTTAGGAGAAGCAATCGCTGACAAACAGCTTGCTGACTTCAAAAAAAATGAGCTCCATAACTCAGCAATCTGCCAGCAAGGAATCTGGAAATATTCTCGTCACCCTAATTATTTTTTTGAATCACTCGTCTGGATGGGTTTCTATTTGATCATCGCTGGCTCTCCCAACGGCTGGATAAGTTTTTATGCTCCAGGAGCAATTATTTTTTTATTAGTCAAAATCACCGGTATTCCTCCGGCAGAAGCCTCTTCATTACGTAGCAAAGGAGAAGCCTACCGGCAGTATCAAAAAAACACGAGCATCTTCATTCCATGGTTTCCAAAAAAATAAACTCCATTATCAACGAGCTTCTTGCTAAGAATCTCATTCCTGATCCCATCATCCGTTTTGGAATTCGAGGGCGCCTGGCTAATCATCTTGCTCTTTTTGAAAGACTCACTTGTGAAGAGCGTCAAGAGCTTCTCATGCAACACGTCGCATCCTTGAAGCAAAGCCCTATTGCGATTGATACAGAAAAAGCCAATGAACAGCATTATGAAATGCCAACGCTCTTTTTTGAACAAGTTTTAGGAAAACACAAAAAATATAGCTCCGGCTACTGGGACGCAAGTGTCCATAATTTAGATGAAGCTGAAGCAAGAATGTTGCAACTCACTTGCGAACGAGCTGAAATTAAAAATGGAGATCGCATTCTTGAACTAGGTTGCGGCTGGGGATCACTGACGCTCTGGATGGCAGAACACTATCCACATGCACAAATAACGGCCATCTCAAACTCTCAGACGCAAAAAAGCTATATCGATTCACAACTTTTAGCCCGCAAGATCAATAATGTGACCGTACGCACCGTCAACATGATCGATTATTTAGGTGAAGGAGCATCGCTTTTTGATCGTGTTGTTTCAGTGGAAATGTTAGAGCATATAAAAAATTATAAAAAACTTTTTGAACGAATTGCCGATTGGCTCAAGCCGAATGGATCTTTCTTTGTTCATATTTTTACGCATTCCGAATTTGCTTATCATTACGAAACAGGAAATGGAGATGACTGGATGGCTCGTTATTTTTTTACAGGTGGCCAGATGCCCTCCGATGATCTCTTGCTTTACTTTCAAGATGATCTTCAAATTGAAAATCATTGGCAACTAAGCGGTCTTCACTATCAAAAAACAGCTCGAGCTTGGCTAACACGAATGGATCGAGCCAAGAACGACCTTCTTCCACTCATCGCAGAAACATATGGTGAAAAAGAACAACTCCGGTGGTGGGTCTATTGGCGGGTCTTCTTTATGGCATGCGAAGAATTGTGGGGGTATAAAAATGGCAAAGAATGGATCGTCTCTCACTATCTTTTCAGAAAGCGTGAACTTCATCACGACTGAAAATCAAAGCATTTTATAGTGTATTAAACTGAAAAGGGCACACCATAAGCTGGCTCTTTTTGCGCAGAACTGCGTTCTTTTATGTAATTTCTAAGTAATTTGAATATACCAAAAGGTGCGCTTTACCGATTTAAAAATCTTTTTTAGATCAAGTCCTTACGCCATATTCCCGATTTCTATTCACGTTTGTAGGTTTAACTTAAGCTTACTGCTAACCAACCCACGACTTGGCAGTTAGCACCAGCAACCACCCATTGAGTGCTGCGATCATAATGGCAACAGTCCATGCGATTGCTTTCATAAAACGTGAATTCACAAACTCTCCCATGTGCTTAGGGTCGTTCGTGAATTTTACAAGGGGGATCACGGCGAAACTGAGCTGCATGCTTAACACCACTTGACTAGCTAAGAGGAGTTGATTCATGCCGCGATCTCCCATAATCCAGACAACGATAAAAGTTGGCACAATTGCTAATGAACGTGTAACTAGGCGACGAAGCCACGGTTTCATTTTTAAATTAAGAAATCCTTCCATGACAATTTGTCCAGCCATGGTTCCTGTGAGCGTGCTATTTTGACCAGCTGCCAGGAGCGCAATTCCAAAAAGAGTACTGGCTCCTGTGACTCCAAGCATGGGAGTTAGCAATTTGTAAGCATCTTCGATTTGGACAACATCCCTACGACCTGCTTTAAAAAAAGTAGCTGCTGCTACGATGAGAATGGCCGCATTAATAAACATCGATAAAAAAAGCGCGGTATTAGAATCAATGCTGGCGAAACGGATGGCTTCTTTTTTCCCCACTTGAGTCAAAGGGTAAGAACGCGTTTGAACAATCGAGGAATGGAGGTAGAGATTGTGCGGCATGACGGTGGCACCTAAAATGCCGATCGCAATGTAAAGCATATCCGGATGAGTGATGACATTGAGGTGAGGCACAAACCCAGCTGCAATGGCTATCCCACTAGGATGAGAAAAGAGAATTTCAAGCCCAAAGCAGATTCCAATGATGCCAATGAGTGTAATCACAAGCGCTTCTAAATAACGGAATCCTCGTTTTTGCAGGAAAAGTAAGGCAAACGTATCTAACGAAGTAATGCCCACGCCCCAAAGAATCGGGAGATGAAAAAGCAGATTGAGCGCAATGGCTGATCCAATGACTTCAGCTAGATCACAAGCCACAATGGCGAGTTCGCAAAAGATCCAAAGTACAAAACTGACGTATGGACTGTAATGCTCACGACAGGCTTGTGCTAAATCACGTTCTGTTACGATGCCAAGCTTAAGCGAGAGCCTTTGCAAGAGCATCGCCATCACATTGGAAATCAGGATCACGCAGAGTAACGAGTAGTTAAACTGTGAGCCGGCAGCCAAATCAGTAGCCCAGTTGCCAGGGTCCATATAACCTACTGCCACAATGAATCCTGGTCCCGTAAAGGCTAATAATTTGCGCCAAAAACCAAGATGACTTGGAATATGGATGGTGCGATGAGATTCAGAAAGACTCTTCCACGTCATAACAGCAAAATAGTATCACAAAAATTAGCCAAGGCTAATTATTTTTTCTAAGGATATAAAATTTATCTTTTACTAAATCCATAAATCTCTTTAGCATCTTAGCTCTCTATGAAGAACAGCGCCTCATCGGCAGTAGAAGATTACCTGGAAAGAATTCTAGAGCTCATTACGACTAAAGGGTATGCCCGTGTTGTCGATATTGCAGCGAGCCTAGGTATTTCCCAGGCAAGTGTGACTAATATGTTGCAGCGTCTTGATGCAGATGGCCTTGTTCGTTATGAGAAATATCGCGGTCTTGTGCTCACGGAGCAAGGAGAAGCAGTAGCACGTGGTATTACAGATCGCCATCAAGTCTTAACAGATTTTCTTACCTTGTTGAATATTGCTCCAGCAGTGAGAGAGCGCGATATTGAAGGGATGGAGCATCACATGAGCCCTTCCACGTTGCTAGGTATTGAAACACTTATCAAAGAACTTAAAGAGCATCCAGCCTTGCTTCAAAAAATTAAACGAGTTCAAAAGAAGGCTATTAAACCTAAAAACTAATTTAACCAATCACACAACATGCTTGAAATTTTACAAAAAGGCGGCCCGCTAATGGGGATTATTCTGCTTTGTAGCGTGGTAGCGCTAGGCGTTTTTTTTGAACGCTTGCTTTACATTCATCGCGCTTCGATTCGTGTTAGTGAATTTATGGAAGGGTTAGATCTTTTGTTGAAGCGTGGTCATCTTTCGGAAGCATTGCAGGAATGTGTGGTAACGTCAGGTTCTGTCGCTCGTGTCTTGCAAGCAGCTCTAGAACATGCTGGGGCAGACCGCTTGGAGCTTAAAGAAGTAACTAACAATGCTGGTTTGCTTGAGTTGCCAAAGCTCGAACGAAATCTTTCAATTCTCTCTGTGCTGGCCTATATCACACCGCTCGTTGGGCTTTTGGGAACAGTCCTAGGTCTTTTAGATGCTTTCCTTGCTATTACCGCTCACGGGGGTTATGCCACAGCTGCAGAAATAGCGCGCGGCGTTTTTGAAAGCCTCATTACAACAGCAGCAGGTATCGCCGTTGCCATTCCTGCTTTTTTGGCTTACAGCTATCTCTCTTCCCGTGTGAGTGACTTGCGCCATGATATGGAACGAGCAGGTATTGAGATTATTCAGCTTCTTCTTGATCGTCGCCAATCATGAGGCTGGAGAAAGTTCGCAGTTGTCAGCAATCACCTAGTAAACGCAGCGCAATATGGAGATGTTTTTTTTCAAGCGGATGTTTTTTAATCATTTGACAAAGAATTTTCCAATCTGGTTTTTTCTGTGCGAAGCGGCTGCCAACTGTCAACTGTCAACCCTCATCACAAAGCGATGACTTCAGCCTCATGAAACTACCGCGTCCTCAAGAATTAGGATCTCCTTTTTTTTTCTTAGCTCCTGCGCTAAGCACATCTCTCTGTTTTGTATTTTTTATTTTGCTGGGAGGGACCTTGTTATTACAGCCAGGAATTTCTGTAAAGGTGCCACAAGCCCCGTTTTTCCTGACTCCACAGCACGATCCTTGCGTGGTTAGTATTACAGGAAGCCCTCTTCCTGCTATTTATTTTGACAATCAAGAAGTTTCTCTTGAGGAGCTAAAGCAAAAACTACTTGCTCGCGCTCTTGCAGGAAATTTGATTATTAAAGCCGATCAACAGACCCCCTATGATCTTTTGGTGGAAGTGATGACTGTGGGAATTAATAGTGGTTATTCGGTCGTCTTAGCTACGAGTAATGCTAGGTAGGGCATTTCCGGGACACATCTATTATTAATGCCATCACTGTGAATTCTTCAACTTCAACTTATCTCACTTTTTCCAAAGAAAATTGAGATAATACAATTATGGTGACAATAGCTGGATCCCCGCCTTCGCGGGGATGCCGCCACAAAAATGGCGGCACTTTTACCTTCAACTTATTGCGAAGTAATATATTCATCCTCGCGCAATGACAACCATCGCTACCATCAAAAAAGCCCCCAGCCTTGCTCTTCCCCTTTTTATCCTTGTAGCAGCGCTTCTTCATCTCTCGACAATCTATCTTTTTAACATTGTCTATCAGGCTCCTGGTGTGAGTAAGCCAAGTGCTGGGCAAGTTTTTTTCTTGCAATCGGGATCGGCAGCTTATCAGGAGCTTGAGCCTTGGTTAAAAGAAAATGATCCTGCTGTTTTTTCTCCACTCAAAACAATTCAATGGCACCGCAACAATACTCCTTTTCGTTGTTATCGCATGACTCATCTCCCTCCATTACATTTGCTGCCTCCTGTGGAAACAACACCAATAGAGCCACCTCTGCTTCCTGTTCATGAGGCGGTGTTACCTCCTAAGACCCTTTTTTCTTCACCTCATTTTTTAGAAAACAGTGCTCATGGCTCTCCACAGAAGAAAGGAAATACCACGGTTTCTTTTTTAGAGGGATTAGCTCCTCGTGCATTAGTGCTTGCTACTTTGGCGCCCGTTCTTTCGCAAGGGATAACAACCACACTTGCTCCAACAATGTTACGAGCCAATATTGATGACGCCGGCATTCCTCGGCACGTTATTGTCATTCAATCTTCAGGTAATAGTGTTGCTGATGAAACCGCAACAGCATGGCTTATGAAACAGCGGCTTGCTCCCTCAACTCATGAAACATGGGGGAGTGTGTTGATTTTGTGGGGAAATAATAGTTGAAGGTGAAGTTTTCGACTTTGCCTTTGGCAAAAATTTTAAAAATACAGAAACAGTTTCCTTCAACTTTTAACTTCAACTCCCCATGATCCAACTCACTCTTGCTTGGTTTGTTTTTATTTATCTTGTGGTTTTTCTTGCCGGGATTTTGTTCTTTTGGATAGGATATGAAATGCTCCGCAAACGTCTTGCTTCCGAGGATTCCCGTCAATTAATTTATTGCCGTATTTGTGGAGTGGCGCTGACGGCCTCGATAGCTTCAACAACCGGTTCGCTGTTGCGCTGCCCTCATTGTGGCAGCCTCAATGAGGATCATCATCAAGGAGGACTTTAATTTTTATGGGCATGTGGATTGGACGAAATCGTAAAGCTCGGGTCACTTATGGATTCGATGAAATTGCTCTTGTTCCTGGAAGAGTGACCATTAACCCGGAGGAAGTGGATACTTCTTTTCGGATTCCGGGTAAAGACGGACATTGTTTGGAGTTATCCATTCCCATTATGGCTAGTGCGATGGATGGGGTGGTCGATGTCCGTTTTGCTATTGAGATGAGCAAATTAGGTGGACTTGCAGTGCTTAATCTTGATGGTATCCAAACGCGTTATGAAGACCCTGAGGAGCTTCTCGCTGAGGTGCTCGCGGCTGACAAAGAGCATGTGACGGCGTTACTTCAAAAAATGTACCAAGCTCCTGTGAGAGATGATCTCATTGCAGCTCGTGTTGCCGCCATCAAGGCAGCAGGGGCTCTCGCTGCCGTCAGCTCTATTCCACAACGCGCCCAACATGTAGGGGCCATTGCTGCAGAAGCAGGAGCTGATCTTTTTGTGGTACAAAGTACTGTTTCTACGGTGCATCATCGTTCTACAAAATATGAGTCCCTTGATCTCGCTCATTTTTGTAAGGTAATGCCAATACCAGTGATTGTTGGTAATGCTGTGGGGTATGAGGTGACCCTTGATCTTATGGCTTGTGGTGTGAGTGGCGTTTTAATTGGTGTTGGCCCAGGTGCTGCTTGTACTTCGCGCGGTGTGCTTGGACTTGGTGTGCCTCAAGTTACTGCAACGGTAGATTGCGCTGCGGCTCGCGATGAATTTTTTAAAAAAACAGGTCGTTATGTTCCTATTATCACTGATGGTGGGATGAGCAAAGGAGGCGATGTCTGTAAGGCGCTTGCCTGCGGTTCTGATGCGGTGATGGTAGGAAGCGCTTTTGCTAGGGCCTTTGAAGCTCCTGGCAAAGGTAATCATTGGGGAATGGCTACTCCTCATGCCAACTTGCCGCGTGGGACACGTATTCATGTGGGAGTGACGGGTTCACTAGAGCAAATTCTCTTTGGGCCAGCCGTCGTCGACGATGGGAGTCAAAACCTTATTGGTGCCATTACGACTTGCATGGGAAATGTCGGTGCTAGCACGATTCAAGAATTTCAAGAAACAGAAATTATCATCGCTCCTTCGATCAAAACCGAAGGAAAACTGTTTCAAACGGTGCAGAGCGTTGGAATGGGGACGCGGTAGGCATCGCGAGCGATGGCATTGAGTGAAGGGTAAAGAGTAAAGAGTGTCGAGTTAGGATAGCATTACTTTTTTAAACTTGGGAAATTGACATGCTATGAAGCAAAATTTTTTATTTGGATTTAACTGCTCGCGAGAAAAGCACTCATTACTCATTACCCATTACTCATTACTCATTGCCTTCGTTCTCCTCCTCACCAGCTGCATCACCCAGCCGCCAGTGGTCAAATTAGAAAAGGCAAATGTGTTACCATTGCAGATGGATTCTCATTTTGCTTTCCGCAAAGAGACGCAATTTATCAATGACCCTACGACTTTTCATAACACACGTTCCACAGATGTTAATTTTCAACGAGTCCAATATATGTGGCCAGCCACCACAGCGCTTGATCAGCGAGAACTTATTGGCGACTACCTCAACTTTTATTGGTGGAATCATGGGCCACGAGAGAATGTCACCATTCGTTTAGAATATCGTCAAGCAGGGCTAGGTAACGAAGTTCTTGCTCGCGAAATAATATATCCTGATATGAAGGGCTCTGTGCGTTCTATTTTTAAAATTGTAGGGGATGATTATTTAGAAAATGGCCGCATCACTTCTTGGAGAGCCATTTTGATTGTGCGTGGACATATTGTGGCGCTGACTCAATCATTCATGTGGGAGTAGTCATCACTGAGTGATGAGAGTTTGAGTGCTAGCAGTTTGAGTTAGCTTCGCTGCTGCGCAGTAGCTATTATACACATATAAGCGCGCAGCGCCTGTTTGTCTCAAACTCAAACTACAAATACTCAAACTTACAATCGAAACTCATTTTCATGTCCTCACAAAAACAGAGCGAACGAAAAAAGAGAGCTATTCCATTGCAGTCTCTCTTGGAGGGAGGAGTCCGCTTGCTCAGCCGCACAGAGCGGTCGTTGCACAAAGGATGGCGTCGATTATTGCGTCGTCCACGTACGGTGACAGAGGCTCCCAATCTACTGCCAACACTGATCAAAGTGCTTGCTGCCTTTACGCAAGTAGATGGTGAGGTTTTAGAAGAAGAGATCGATTCGATTTTGGATTTCCTCCGTTACGATTATCCAGAGGTTGTTTATTCAGAATTGCGACAGCTCTTTCGCCAAGCACTTGAAGAACAGCAAAATCTCTCCGAAATGGCTCTAAAACTGGCTGGGAGCTTGAATAATGATCGTAAAATTCTTTTGGGAGTCCAACTCTATGACCTGATTTTTCGTACAGGGATGAAAGCAGATCAAGTGGCTACTTATCATGATTTCATGAACAAGTTGGGATTGGATCAACAAGCAATGGATATTATTTATCAGCTCAATGCCAATGATGAGCTGCCCACAGCAGAATCCTTGAATAGCTCTTCACAAATAGAAATGCTTACCTTTGGGGATCCTGATTATTATGATGTCGGATTACGTGATTTTCCTCAGGAAGAATTTCTTCTCGCCTACCGTTATCACGATTTCATTATTTTAAAAAATAAGAGCCAGCGCTCTTTGATTGTCCAGGGGCGCTTGCTCAAGCCACAGGAATTTTGCCGGATCTATCCCGGACAACGTTTGCTTGTGGGGGAGCAGGTCATTACAAGTCAAGATTTGATCTTTTATTTTAATGCTAAGAAAAATGTCTCCCTACCGCATTTATTTGTAGCCATTAACAAAGAAGAAGTACGCCTTGATAAAGTACGTAGTCGCGACAGTAGTCTAGAAGTTTCTTTTGGTCTTAAGGTGCAGGTGGTAGCTCTACAGCCTCTTGCAGCCTCGCTTCGCGGGATAGAGCTCAAACGTGGCACAAGCATTCAAGCGCAACTTGATGATCGTATTCTTTTTAAAAATGGAGAAGAGCTTAATCTCAACGATCTGAAAAGACGTGTGCGCTCTTTTGGGGGGCGCTTTGCGCTCAAGGCTTCCAAGTCCGAGTATCTGGTCTCTAATAATCCAGGCCTTTTGAAAGAGAATGATATTTTGCTCTCACAAGGAAGTGGTGGAGAAGTATTGCTGAAAATTAGTTGCAACTATCCAGAGCGCGCTGGCTACGTCCAAGTGTTGCAAGCTGATCGACCCATTATTGTGCATGAGTTGCCGGTGCGTAATGGTGCTGCTTTGATTGATGGAGACACCATTGGAATTAATCCTGGGCAGGTGCTGAGATGTAATTTTACCGATCGCATTATCGAAGAAGAGAGGAACATTATTCACAGTTTAGAAATGCGTGATGTGATCTGTCGCTTTCCAAACGGTGACGTCGCCTTAGACAATCTTACTTTTTCTGTGGAACGTGGTGAAATGATTTGCATCATGGGGGCTAGCGGATGTGGCAAGAGCACTTTGCTGCGAGCGCTAGCAGGTGATTTTAAGCCGATTCAAGGAGAGGTGCTGCTCAATGACCAATCGCTTTACAGCAATCACGAAGCTCTTCGACAATACATCACTTACATTCCGCAATATGAAGCCTTTGATGAGCAGCTCACTATTGAAGAAAACCTCTCCTTTGCAGCAGCGTTACGTGCTCCTCATCTTTCGCGACGTGAGCGATGGCGCCGTATCGATAGTAAATTAGAGGAGCTAGGACTCAATGAACGTCGTAAAAATGTTGTTGGTGATGCTCATCAAAAAATTTTGAGCGGAGGTGAGCGGAAGCGCTTAAATATTGGTTTGGATATGATTAGTACGGCAGATATTTATCTTTTTGATGAACCCACATCAGGGCTTTCTTCCAAAGATTCTGAGCATGTGATTGATATTATTCGCAGTATTGCCCACAACAAAATTGTGTTGGTGACCATCCATCAACCGACAGCAAAAATCTTTCATATGTTTCAAAAGGCCCTGTTACTTGACCGCGGCGGGAAACTGATCTTTTTTGGAAAACCGACAGAAATGCTTTCTTATTTTGCGAGCGCTGAGCATGAGCAGCTCTTTGGAACCGAGTTGGGAGGATGTAAGGCTTGTGGAGCAACACGTCCGGAGTTTGTGTTTGATGTTTTGGAGACACCACTTCGCGATTTAAGTGGTGACTTAATTTATCAGGAAAACAATCGAGGCCAACTGATCCCTGCAAGACGTTTTTCTCCTGATTATTGGCGCGATAAATTTGAAACATATCGACTCATTCAAGAGGTGCAACAACCGGCAGGATCAACGCGCTCGCTTGCTAATAAAAAAGAGCCTTCTCTTGCGCTTCCTCTAATGGCACCCCAGTGGGAGCCACAGCGCTGGCGCGAAGAAATTTCGCAATTTTTTGTTCTCCTTCAACGCTCTTTTATTAGCAAGCTGCGCAATCGCGCTAACCTTTTGACAACCCTTGTAGAAGCTCCTGTCTTAGCCTTCTTAATTGGAGCTGTGCTCCGTTATTCTGAGAGTAGCAGTTATGATTTTGCCTCCGCGTTTCATATTCCGACCTATCTTTTTTTATCCCTGGTTGTCGCTATGTTTCTTGGATTAACCAACAGCGTGGATGATATCATTCACGATCGTCCTGTGCTCTTGCGTGAACGGAATCTCAATGTGCGCTTGGGGTATTACCTTATTGCAAAGGTAATCACCTTAAGCCTTTTTGCTATTGTTCAATGTGCTTTTTTTACGCTCATTGGGAATGCCATGCTGAGTATTCGAGGATTTTTTTGGATTGAATTTATTGCGCTCCTCTTAACCGCCTGCAGCGGTATTTCATTAGGATTACTGATTTCCTCACTCGTGTCAGAAGGGAAGACGGCAGTGAATATTATTCCTGTAGTACTCATTCCCCAGATCATTCTTGGAGGCGCTCTCATTAAGTATGAAGAGATGAATCGCAATCTTGATTTTGTCTATTCTATTCAGGAATGGTTTCGTCATCATCCTGACTCAGCCATGGAGCCAAAGAGCGATTTGCAAGTTCCGCTTATTTGTGAGTTCATGCCAATGCGCTGGTCTTATGAGGCCTTGGTGTATGCTCAGGCAAAATTGAATCCTCTTGCTATCCGACAAGCACGTATTCAACAGCAAATCAATCAACTCGCTGCAATTAAGGCTCCGATACCTGCACAGTGCGATCGTCTCGATGATTTAAAAGAACTGCTTGCTATTCTCAGTGGTCTTTCTGCACAAACAGCGCAAGAAGTCGATAGACGCCTTGTTCTCATTGATAAAGTTATTCAAGGTGCCCCACTAAACCCAAATCGCCTTGTCAGCCGGCAGGAAGGGGTCAATATCGAACAGCTTTATACGAATCAAAAAATTGTTGATCTTATTTCAAAAGCAGAGATGGAACAGTCTGACTATCGGGATCAACAGCATCCCAATGTTTTCTTTGGCCCCGTAAAATATTATTTTGGACTGACTATCGATCTATTAACCTTCAACATAGGTATCCTTTTGTTGTCTACCCTTGGCGCCCTTGTTGTCCTCTATTTCATTTTGAAACATCAAATTAAAAAGGGGGAACATTAGCCTTGTCATCGGTGAAACGATGACCGTTGCAGGGGCTCAGAGAGGGCGCAGTGATTTTTTCACTTTTCTGGCAGGTCTTGATTATGTCGTAAAGACATCTTCCACTTTCTTTGCATCGATGAGCTTTTCTGCCCAAAGCTCAAGTGTCTCCACATTGGCATCATTGATCAGGTGAAGATGCCGTGCTGTTACTGTATGAGGAAAGCGACGACGAATT
>JAIEQL010000024.1 GCA_019747735.1 Chthoniobacterales bacterium
CGAGCAAAGAAAAACTTTCTCTCAGCTTTCGTACAAAGCGTGTTGAGTTTGGTGTTAGTCCTAGGGCTGTTTGAAAATAGTATTTCTATCTACGATGGCCCAGGAAGGCCCTTGCAACCCAGTCTTCAGAAAGGGGGTCAATCTCTTCATAGAGGAGTAAACTATTTTTGTCCATATTCGAACCCCATTTCCGTGGAACTTGTTTGGCCCGGATCGCAGCGGCATTTATGGTGGCGCGCAGGGGATTGGTGGCATGGAGACAACCTACGCCGAAAATGGTCAAGCGACTTATGGGATTTTAAAAAACTTTTTTGGAGATCATCTCGGTAACCTCAATACGCTTGGGTTGTACGCTTGGAGTGAGGTTCTAGGGGGTTACGGAGCGATGCCCGGCTTTAGCGTCAACACTGACTTAGTGCCACAATGGCGTGGACATTATTTGGACTGGACTGGGTTTTATTACATGGGAGCCAGATATTATGATCCAGAGAGCGGACGATTTTTGAGCGCTGATCCACTGGGCCACGATGCGAGCTTGAGCCTGTATGATTACTGTGATGGCGATCCGGTCAATGGACTGGATCCAGATGGGAGGTGTGTGGAGAAGGGAGAAGAAATAGCTCGAAATGCAGAAGACAATATTAGTTACAATTGGCGCTTAGCGTACTACGAAACTGATCCTGTATTTAAAAGACGATTTTACAGAGGTCTCTATTCTACCATATTGAGCGGGGACGCCTTTATTCATTACACTACTCCAATGGAGCGATTGATAGAAAACGGCTCTATGCCTTCGGCTTATTTTTGTAATGGAATTTGGTTTGATAGAGCTCATGCTAATGAAATAGAAACTGCAATTGCCGAAGGGCTTGACTTAGATCAAAGACAAGTATTTTCAATTCAAAATCCTTCTGTTTATAAAATGGGTGATATTATCAGAGCATTCTTTCATGAAACGGGAGCAATTGATATTACAGCTATTCGAGCAGCAGATATGTTGAGTGCATCTAGAGGAGGATACTTTATTTCTCATAGTAATGGATCGGAAGTGTTTCGTGGAGCTGTTGCTTTACTTCCGTTTGAAGTTAGGTCCCATATTAACTATGAAGGGTTTGGGCCTCAGATTTATATTGATGAGCAGAATATTCCAGGACTCAACAGCTATTATAACGAAGCAGGAGAGCATGATGCCGTTCCAATGCTCTTAAATTTTTGGCGACATCCTTATTGGGATAAAATTATTCCTCAACAAGGGTACAACTTAGAAGGAAATCACAATTTTATTAGAATTTATCTTCCAGATGTTCATCCTATTAATTAGCGCATGCCCTCCATTGAGCCATATTTAGTATCATCAAAAAAAAGCAATGTGTATTTTTCAAAGTTTAAAGCCGATACATCCTAACCGTCGTTCCCGCAGAGGCGGGAATCCAGGACACCTTCGGTTTTTATTCAGTTTGTAGGTAATGTAGGCTCCTTTTTCTTCGATACAAATCCTGATATTTTCAATACAAAAAGAAGGCAAGAGGAAAAGATATGAAGCGGCCTGCAGTCTATATTTTAGCAAGTCAGCGTAATGGTACGTTGTATACAGGCGTTACTGCCAATATAACTCGAAGAATTTGGCAACATAGAGAAGATATATCAGCAGGTTTCACAAAAAAATATCAAATTGACCGACTTGTTTATTTTGAATTTCACGCGGATTTCTTAACGGCTATTGCTAGAGAAAGTGCTATAAAAAGATGGCGGCGTTTATGGAAGATAAGGCTCCTTGAACAGTTCAATCCCACTTGGGAAGATTTATATGATACCCTGATTCCCGGCTCTGTGGAAATGACGTAGTCCTGTTTCTTATGAAAACTAATATTTGTAGCGACAGCGTCCTGGATTCCCGCCTCCGCGGGAACGACGGTTGGGGTGTAGCGATTATTGATTTTGAAATACAGACCTTATTTTTTGGTGCAGCGATTATTAAAGTTAAATTGCCTTTCATGGGCAATGCTTCTTAAAGAACGATGAGCTTAGGAAAAAAAATATTAGGTGGATCAATTGTTCTCTTTGGGGCATTTTTTTTCATTGTGTGGTATCTTTCGAGAACAGTAACGGAGGACCTTAGTAATCAGTTTCCCTACTCTCAGTCTATTGGAAAACATTTTGTTCTTGCTGAGGATATGTACCTTTTTAAGGATCGTGGGAGTTCTCAGTTATCTATTGCAGGTTCTCATAGTGGAATTAATGGTTTGCCCTATTTAGTCAGTGAAAAATGCCTTCAAGATTACGGAGGAGACAATCAATATCTAAAAGTTTATGGAATTATAAAAAAAGGGAGTATATTTACTGTCGAACAAGTAGTCGAAGAAAGGACTTTTGAAAGTTCATTTCTGGAATTTATTATTGATTTTCACAATTCCTCTTTGCCTAAGAAAATTTTTTATACTGGGACCATTCTTAACTGGAAGTACTACCCTTTTACTCAAAACCTAGGCGATCCCCCCATCTTCGATCCTCGATACGCCTTGCCGCTTCCTGCTGATGGCATTTGGTGGAAATGATATTGCTATTTTTTATGGGTATTAAAAGCATCAGTATTACTATCTCTCACTCATCATGAATGCACTCTCTACAACACCTGCGCCAAGTAATGATAGCTTTAGAACTAGTAATGAAGCGCCTCCGCCACCACCACCTCCTAGATGGTCCAGTGATTCTTTTGACAAAACGAGAGAGAGTTCTTCACCGTCTCACAAAAATGAAACGAGAGCTTCTTTAACTTTTTCTCCAAGCTCTGAGGAGGGGGAGCTTCGGTTATCGATGTTAAGAAGCCATTCGGAGGGGGGGACCTCAGGGGATGAAAGTCCAGTGACCTTTGAGGGTCACTCTATTACCCAAGTGAGTAGTTTTTCGAATGAAGTAAAACACACAATAGGAGACGATCTCGCTTCAGGGCAGTTGCTCTCAAAAGATCATTCTTCTAGTGATGCTTCTTTTTCTTTCGGATTAGAAGATCTTCAGGAAATTGTGAATGAGAGCACTGAGAAACTAGCTGCGACTCAAAAAAAAGCCCTGAGAGAATGTCAATATTTGGTGAATTTGTACACAAACTTCACTGATGTTGATGATCGCAATTGCGAAGAACTCGAAGCTGCTATTGCTAAACTGGAAGAAGCTAATAGCGAGTTATCCCATGTCTCCAATCAACATGATCCCGTGATCCAAGAGGCTAATAAGCTAATTGCTCACGCTAAAAATATTGTTCACGAGTTGAGGATAGAAGAGATTCACAACGAAGAGGATTATCGTGATGAAGTGGCTTCTTGGGAAAGTGCTCAGCAGATAAAGGCTCTTTTTTCACCAAGTGAAAAAGCGCTCCATGAAATCAAGCAACAAGTAACGCTCGATTTTCAAAGACAAGATAAGGTCAATAAAAAGACATTTTCTTTGCCCAAGGAAATGCTGCGAAGGCAAGAATGCTTTTGTCAAACTCCCACACAAGAGTCGACTCTTCGAGCTATAAGGCTAGCTCAGCTAGCCACTGCTCATCTTACACCAGAGGTGCTGCAACCAACTACCAATGATGCTCCCAATCTAGCAAAATACGCTCGAGAGCATGCTCGGCTTGCAAAGGAACAGTGCAAAGAGGCACAGAGACAGCAAGAGAAGGGGGATTTTCAAGAGGCTACTCGTTATGCTCAGAGCGCAATGGAAAATGCTCTTAATGTTGTGATGGATCATGAGGTGGCCAGGTATGGGAATAGTTCAAAGCTCTTACTAACATTAAAGAAAGAACAATAAGACTTAAGTTCACCTGCGGCGCCATTGATGAGCCTTCTGCCGCTTTACTCTTCATACTTTACTCTTCACTGATAGGCTTTAGTCTTCAGTCTTCCGCCTGTTTTTCCTGTGAGTCATTCCCTATTTTTTATTTTTCCAACACCGTTTCTTGGCAGTGGCCTTGTTTACGCCTTTGTCCAATCTACTTTTGAAGGGAAGCTGGTTTTATTAACGCTTTTTTTCGGATCGATTTTTAGTTGGTCGGTGATGGTAACAAAAATTCGGATGCTTCATTTTGCTAAAAAGCAGTCTGAGCATTTCATGGAACTTTTTCGTCGTGATCGGCAGCCGTTGCAGATTTTTGAAGAGGGAGTTCAGTTTGAAGGCTCTCCGCTCAATCACATTTATCAAGCGGGCTGCCGAGAGCTTTGTTTTCAGCTGCTTGGCTCGGTTGAGGTTGATGAAACATTTAAAGCCCGCCTGGAAATGGCTCCCCGCATTACTCCCTCTCAAATGCGCTCGGTAACGGTAGCCATGGAACGTGCTGTTGGCGAATCGGCCTTAGAACTTCAATCGCAAATGATCATTCTCTCTACTGCGGTTAGTGGGGCTCCTTTTGTCGGTTTGCTGGGAACAGTTTGGGGAGTTATGGATGCCTTTGGTGGGATTGCTGCAGCAGGAACGGCTAACTTAGCGGCCATGGCTCCTGGTGTTTCGGGAGCGCTTATAACCACTGTTACTGGCCTTCTGGTAGCCATTCCAGCCATGTTTGGCTACAATTTTTTAGTCACTAGTGTTCAAGCTATGATTGTGACATGTGATAATTTTGCAGCAGAGCTTTCTAGTGAAATTGAGCATCGTTATGTTTTTCATGGGAGGGAGGAATAGAGCATGCCATCAATAAGAATAAAAAATTCACAGGGATGAAAGAGATAAAAGCGATTAAAAAATGCATCTCTTCCAGCTCTGTTAATTAGATTGATTGCCCCTATGCGCCGTTTTTCAAGTCATACAGCTTTGCACACCCTCTCTGAGCTGAACGTTACTCCCTTGCTCGATTTGGCATTCGTCTTGCTCATTATTTTTATGATCACGACGCCACTGTTAGAAAATAGCATGGATCTTGTCGTGCCTACCAGTGCCACAGCTCGGCAAGAGGTCAATCCTTCCAAAGTTCAAATTATTTCAATTGATCGCAACCAAACCCTCAAACTCAACCAGGAGGTCTGTTCTTTAGAGCAATTGGAAGTCAGGCTTCGTGCCTTAAAAACAGCCGATCCGCAGATAGCCGTTATTATTCGTCCTCACAAAGATCTCCCTATTCAACAATTTGTCACCATCATGGATATGTTGAAAAAAATCAATGTTACTAAAGTCGGCGTCATGACAAGAGAGGCTGAGGATCATTCCAATCAATGAAGAACGACCCTCGCTTCCGCCGCTCTTTCTTGATGGTTGCTGCGATTCATATCGCTTTGATTTTTGGGGTTCTTTATTTCATGAAACGTCCCATCAAGCGAATGAGCGAGTCGGTCACTTGGATGGAGACTGGTTCTTTTTCTTCGTCAGGGTCTTTAGAAACCTCTCAGGGTGGGCCTTCGGCAGCTGATGAGAAAAAAGAAGATGCCTCCTGGCAAGAGCATCTTGAAGTAGTAACGCCACCTCCTCAGCCTGAGATTGCTCCTGCTCAAGTACCCCCCCCCCCTGAGCCAGCAACCACTTCGTCTCAAGCAGTGCCACCTCCTCAGGCAGAAAGCAAGCCGCTTCCAGAGGCTTCTTCAGAAATTACCTTGCCAACACCAACTCCGCAGGTCACTCCCCAAGCCACTCCAGAGGCAACTTCGCAAGCTTTTCCTATTTCTAAACCGACTCCAAAGCCAGAGCCCAAGACATCTCCAAAGCCAATACCGAAGCCAATACCGAAGCCAATACCAAAGCCAACACCGAAACCAACGCCTAAACCCAAATCCAAGCCAACGGAAGAAGAGAGAGAGGAGTCCTCAGAACCTGTTTCTAAGAAGCTGTCCAAGCCATCAGTAAAATCAGAGAAAAAAGCGAACGCTTCTTCTTCCAAAAAAGAAGAGACAGCTTCTCCAAAAAAGAAAACGGAGGGAAACAACCAACATTCAGGTCATGGAGAAGACCATCAAGGCAATGCTGCCAAAAAAGCATTTCTGGCAGCGAAACAAGGTGCTGGCAACGGCTCTTCCTCTTCCCCTGGCTCTAGCTCTGGTCATGGAGGAGCCACGGTCGACAGTGCCGCTCTGGGAGCCTATCACGAGCTCATTCACGATCGTTTTTATAGTCAGTGGGATCAACCCACTTCCATTCCACTGGAGCACAAACATGATTTTGTTTGCACCTTACGTTTGACCATTGAGCAAGATGGGACTATTTCTCATTTTATGTTAGCCAAACAAAGTGGTAATCCCGTTATGGATCAGTCTGTCATGCTCGCAGCAGCCAAAGTGCTCAAGATCGCCCCGCTTCCTCAAGGCTTAGGGACAAACGGAGCTTACACAGTGAATATTAACTTTGAATTAGAGTAAGAAAATGCAGCCCATCTCTGTTGCTTGTTTTAACAAAAATGCTTGGATTCGAATCATAGGGCGTGGAAATTTTCAATGCAGTAGTACCTTAAAAGAACTAGTCTTGGCTTTAATTCAAAAAGGATACCATGACTATGTGCTCGATTTAATAAACTGTGAGCAGATGGATTCGACTTTTATGGGAACCATTACAGGGATTGCTCAACGCCTGCGCAAGCAAGGGCAGGGGACATTTAAGGTTGTCAACGTGAGCAAAAGCAATCAAGACTTGATGGAGAATCTGGGGCTTGATCACCTTTTTTTGATTCAATCGTTAGCATTAGGAAGTGAGTTGGCTCCTGTTACCGAAGACCTTTTTTCCTCTCCTTCGGCGCTCATTGAGCAGATAGAAGACAAAAAAAAGACTCAAGAAATTGTCCTTGCGGCGCATCAAGAGTTGGTGACCATTGATAAAAACAATGCCGAGAAGTTTAAAGACCTCATGGAATTGATGAAATAATCCCATGAGTGAAGAGGCTTGTATTGTTTTAGGAGGAGGTTGTTGCTGGTGTACGGAGGCTGTTTTTCAACAAATGAAGGGAGCTATTGGTGTTGAGATGGGCTTTGCCGGTGGACTTACAGAGTATCCTACTTATCAAGATGTCTGTTCTGGAACTACTGGCCATGCTGAGGTTGTGAAGATTCTTTATGACGTGAATACTATTTCATTTGATCAAGTGCTCGATTTTTTTTGGAGCATTCATGATCCAACAAGCATTCATCGACAAGGACCCGATGTGGGGGAACAATATCGCTCTCTTATTCTTACAGTAACTGCAGAGCAACAGTTGCTAGCAACGGCTTCCAAAGCAAGAATTCAAAAGGCTTTTCAGCAGCCAGTCGTTACAGAAATCAAACCTCTTGAGGCCTTTTATCCCATTCCAACTCATCGCCAAAATTATTATTGGAATCATCCCGACGATCCTTATTGCCGCAACGTAATTACCCCTAAGCTTAAAAAATTAAAATTAAAATATATCACCATACACTAAGTGATGGGTAATGAGTAATGAGGGGTGGGTCAGGAGATAGATAAACCATTACCCGTTACTCATTACTTCGCGGGACTAAATTTATTTCCTTTTGGAAAAAAACTTGTTGTCAAGAGCGTTGGCAATATTATTGATACGTTGAAGATAGAAGTTGAGGCCTTTGGTAAATTTAAAAGTTACTTTTTGTAACGTTATTTTTTGACCCTGAGTAGGTTTTTACTTCCATCTCCTATTTGGCTCGCTCAGGCCCTTGAGTTCGCCCTACGGACTACTCAAGCTAGGCTCGAGTAAGTTTATATGCCATGGTCTCCCGACTATTGGTATTTCCACCTTCTATATCCAAGCTGGCAACGGCACGTTGGCAGCTTGCTCAGCTCCTATAAAAAAGCTACCCCTCTTCTTTTTATTAAGCCTGCTAGTGATCTCTCCTTGGCGAGGGAACGCCATGGAGATGGCAAAAGAAGGAGAAGGTGAGAAGCCAAGGAGCCCCGAATCAAACAAGAAAGAGGTTCTGGAATATAGCAAACAAATAGAAGAGCAAGAGCTCATCAAAAATGTTGGAGCAAGCCGTGATCCTTCGGCTTCTGTAAAAAACGTCCTCTGGCGCACAGAAAGCTCAGAAGAACCTCATGAGGAAGAAGCGAACTCGAGAGAGCCAGAAAAAAAGCACTCACTGGATCTTTCCAAAGAGAGTATTAGCGAACAAATAGAGGCAGCAAAAGAGGATGAAGCTTTTTGGTTAGAGCGCCAAGAATGGTTAGTTGAGAAAGAAAAAGAATTTCATGCTGAACCCTGGAATAATGGAGCAAGAGAGGCGATCTTAAAAGAAGTTGAAGAACTTATCGCCGATGCACGCGAGGCTGAATCGGATTGGAGCCAAGAGCATGCGCGCTTTTCTTCTACCGTCATCCCCGGGGACGCGGTATCCATTTTCGCAAAAGCGGAAAAACAAGCTCCATTCCCGCGAAGGCGGGAACAGGAGACCGTCAATGCGAATGTTGTTGATTCATGGCAAAATACCAAACACTCCCTTCTTCATACTTACGAAAAAACCATCGAAGCTGCTCGTGATACCGCTGAGCTTGGAGAATTATTTTTGCAAGCAAATGCTGAGACGGCTTCGCAGCAGGGTCGAGATTTTCAAGATCGAGGAAATATTTTCAATCGCACTCATCCATTGAAAAGCGATAACTGCGTCAAAACAATCGAAGAAAATCCAAACGCCACATCTCAAAACAACTCATCGTTACACCCCAGACATCATTCTCACGAAAGCGATACTCATTTTCGCGGAAGCGGAAGAACAACCTCCATTCCCGCGAAGGCGGGAACAGGAGACGATCAATTCTTATTCCGGCAACAGGCGTCAAAAGAATCATCTCCATCATCTCCCAATTCTTTTTTTACACGAACATTCACGCGAGCTGCTAAAGCCCTTGCAACCTATCTTGCAGCCTCATCACTCATCCCGGAGCAAAGGCCAGCTGTTCTTCTCCAACATCTTCCTGCTCTCTCAACGTCAACTATTGGCACTGCTTTTTCCTCAGCACGTTCACTAGGATCTCTTGGAGCGATCTCCTTCTTTCTCTCTCAGCTTCCAAAAACTCAAGCAAGGGGGAACTATGTTTCTCCAGCAAATTTCACAAGTTTGCAAAACCTTACCTCCTCCGATTTTCAACACCTCAATCTGACCAGTCCGAATCTGATTCCCTATTCCCTTTCACCATCACCACTTCGACTTTCTCTCAACAGAGAACATCATCTCGAGCAGCCTCACGAACAAAATCTCACCTCCACAAGATTCCAAAACAGTTTGGTCTCCACTCCAGCTTCGCCTTCAGTCATTACCCAAGCCAACAGAAGTTTGAGAAGGCCAGAACAAGAACTGCCAACAATTTTACCTTTTCAGAACAGAACTCATCAGCTCGACTTCCTCGAAGAACAAGAAGAGAGAAGACGTTTACAAGATGCTCTCAGTCCTGAATTTCAGATTAGCACCCTGACAACCGGAAATAATCGAAGTCCAACCGTAGCGGCTCTAAGTAACGGAGGGTATGTGGTTACGTGGTATAATAATGCCGCTCCTTCGCAAATTTATGGCCGTCGCTATGATAGTAATGGGAATGCAATAGGAACTTCTGAATTTCAGATCAGCACCCTGACAACGGGAAGCTATCTATTTCCAGCCGTAGCCGCGTTCAGTGGAGGGGGGTATGTGGTGACATGGCAAAATACTGCCTCTCCGGCTCAACTCTATGGCCGTCGCTATGATGGTAGTGGGAATGCGATAGGGAGCGCTGAATTTCAGATCAGTACCCTGACAACCGGAAGTAATTGGGATTCAAGCGTAGCCGCCTTAAGTGGAGGAGGCTTTGTGGTGACGTGGAATAATGATAATGGCAATCGTAAAATCTATGGCCGTCGCTATGATAGTAGTGGGAATGCGATAGGAACTTCTGAATTTCAGATTAGTACGCTGACAACTGGAAATAATTACATTCCAACCGTAAGCGCTCTAAGTGACGGAGGGTATGTGGTGACGTGGTGGAATGGTGTCTCTCCTAATCAAATCTATGGCCGTCGCTATGATAGTAGTGGGAATGCGATAGGGAGTTCTGAATTTCAGATTAGCACCCTGACAACAGGACATAATCAAAGACCAATCGTAACTGCCTTAAGCGGAGGAGGATATGTGGTGATATGGCAGAGTGATGCCTCTCCGGGTCAAATCTATGGCCGCCGCTATGATAGTAGTGGAAATGCAATAGGGAGTTCTGAATTTCAGATTAGTACGCTGACAACCGGAAATAATCAAAGTCCAAGCGTAGCCGCTCTAAGTGACGGAGGGTTTGTGGTGACATGGCGGAATGATGCCGCTCCATCTAAAATCTATGGCCGTCGTTATGATAGTAGTGGGAATGCGATAGGAAGCGCTGAATTTCAGATCAATACGAATGCAGGAGGTAATGGATATCCAAGCATCGCAGTTTTAACTGGCACCAGTTATGTCGTGACTTATCACGGAGGGAGTTCTCCAAGCAAAATCTATGCTCGTCTTTTAGCCGCTATTTCTCCAACAAGCCAGCCGACGTCACAGCCTAGCCGTCAACCAAGTGTGCAACCTAGTAGTCAACCAAGCTCACAACCAAGTCGGCAACCTTCATCACAACCGACAATACAACCCTCCAGCCAACCCTCACCTCAACCCACTTCTCAACCAAGCTTCCAACCAACAACTCAACCAACCTCTTTCATTTCAGGAACGCTCAAGGAAGGGTTAGTGGCCTATTGGCCTTTCGAAGGAAATGCACGCGATCAAAGTGGGAGTGGAAATAATGGCGTCGTTCATAATGCAACGTTGACGAGTGATCGGTTTGGGAATCCTCACAGTGCGTACAATTTTGATGGGATCAGTTCCTATATTGAGGTGCCTAATGGGAGCCCATTTGATTTTGCGAATAATATGAGTGTGGCTTTTTGGGTTAAGCCAGCGGCAAGTCAGTCAGTCTGGTCAACTTTTTTTTCAAAAAGCTATTTTGCCAATGGCCTATCATCTTGGATTATTGAACAAGATGGTAACTCTTTAAATAATGTGTCATTCTGGTACAGACAATTTTTATCAAATAATTGGAATTTTTCTTCCGCAATAGGATTAGCAACAGGTCAATGGAATCATTACTCGATAACAAAAGAAAATAAAAAGCTAAATAGTTATTATAATGGCAATTTAATTTTTACTAATTTTGGAACTTACTCAGCTATTAAAGCAAATGGTAATCTTCCTTTATTTATAGGGGTTGCTGATCCAACAAACGGTCTCTATTTTAGAGGCCTCTTAGACGACATATTTATTTATAATCGTGCTCTCACTCCTCAAGAAGTTCTAAAACTTTCTCAATTTGGTGCGCCCACGAGTCAGCCGACTTCGCAACCGAGTCGTCTTCCAAGTTCTCAGCCAACAAGTCAGCCTTCAGGAAAACCTAGCATACAACCAAGTATGCAACCTAGTTCACAGCCAAGTGCGCAGCCGAATGGCAATCCAACATCTCAACCTAGTGGACAACCCTCTGGCAAGCCGAGCGGCCAACCGACAGGTCAACCAAGTTTGCAACCCAATTCAAAGCCAAGCGGACAACCCTCTGGCCAGCCTAGCAGTCAACCAAGTGGCCAGCCATCTAGTACTCCAACGGGTCAACCAAGTACGCAACCTAGTTCTCAGCCTTCAGAAAAACCTAGCGCACAACCCACTGGTGAACCAAGTTCACAACCCAGCTCCAAACCAAGTACCCAACCAAGCGGCCAACCAACAAAGCAACCCATTGCTTGGCCGACAGGGCAACCAACGAGTTTTCCAAGTTCTTGGCCGACGTTAATTCCAACGGTGCAGCCAACTTCGGTTCCGACTACGCAACCGACCAGTCAGCCCAGTGGCCAACCTACTACGCAACCCAGTTCTCAACCAATTTCCAATCCGACGTCGCAACCAAGTAATGATCCTACCGCTCAACCGACTGGAGATCCTTCTTCAGGGCCAACGAGTCAACCAAGTTCTCTCCCAACAGCTCAGCCAAGCTTAGTTCCAAGTGCTCAGCCGAGCGTTGATCCTTCGATGGTACCGACTTCACAACCTAACTCCAAGCCAAGCGACCAGCCTACTGGTCTCCCAACAACTCAACCATCTGCTGGTCCAACAGGGCAACCAACGCTGATCCCGACTACGCAACCGACTAGTCAGCCCAGTGGCCAACCTACTACGCAACCCAGTTCTCAGCCGAATGGCAATCCAACATCACAACCAACTTGCAGCCCCACATCACAACCAAGTAATGATCCTACCACTCAACCAACTGGAGTTCCTTCTTCAGAGCCAACGAGTCAACCGAGTTCTCTTCCAACAGGTCAGCCAAGCTTAGTTCCAAGTGCTCAGCCGAGCATACAGCCTTCGATGGCACCAAGTTCGCAACCCAGCTCCAAGCCAAGCGACCAGCCTACTGGTTTCCCAACAGCCCAACCATCTGCTGGGCCGACAGGGCAACCAACCAGTCAGCCCAGTAGCCAACCTACGACGCAGCCGAGTTTTCAACCGAATGGCAATCCGACGTCGCAACCAAGTAATGATCCTACCACTCAACCGACTGGAGTTCCTTCTTCAGAGCCAACGAGTCAGCCAAGCTCTCTTCCAACAGGTCAGCCAAGCTTAGTTCCAAGCGGTCAGCCGAGCATGCAGCCTTCAATCGCGCCGACTTCACAACCTAACTCCAAGCCAAGCGGTCAACCAACTGGTTTGCCAACAACGCAACCATCTACTCGGCCAACAGGGGAACCAAGTGCGCAACCAAGCACGCAGCCTACTGGACAGCCGAGTTCTCAGCCAAATGGCAATCCGACGTCGCAACCAAGCAATGATCCTACCACTCAACCGACTGGAGTTCCTTCTTCAGGGCCAACGAGTCAGCCAAGCTTAGTTCCAAGTACTCAGCCGAGCGTTGAGCCTTCGGTGATGCCAAGTTCACAACCAAGTTCGAAGCCAAGCGGTCAACCAACTGGTTTGCCAACAACGCAACCATCTACTCGGCCAACAGGGGAACCAAGTGTGCAACCAAGCACACAGCCTACTGGAGAGCCGAGTTCTCAACCAACTTGCAGCCCCACATCACAACCAAGTAATGATCCTAC
>JAIEQL010000039.1 GCA_019747735.1 Chthoniobacterales bacterium
TATGATAAAAGCTGGGATGCTGTGAGTTCTGAAAGAACTTTGTTGAGTGGCAGGTATAAAGAAGGTCTTGCTGAAGGCAAAGCTGAAGGGATACAAGAGGGAGAACAAAAAGGATTAAGGTCTATGCTTGAGCGTCAATTAAGACGACGCTTTCCCAATAATATTACTAACCATCATCTCAATCTCATTAATGATGCAGACAGGGATACTCTTTCCATCTGGGGTGACAATCTTATAGATGCCAAAAGAATCGAAGAAGTTTTTAAGCTGGAATTTGAAGTTTGAATTCCGACAAGCTCACTCCAATAACGCCCTCATTCTCG
The DNA here is from genome assembly GCA_019747735.1 of Chthoniobacterales bacterium. Classification (GTDB taxonomy): domain Bacteria; phylum Verrucomicrobiota; class Verrucomicrobiia; order Chthoniobacterales; family UBA6821; genus CAIWMF01. The sequence goes on from JAIEQL010000039.1 coordinate 324, forward strand.
CAAAGGCATCACCAGCCTCTTCCTCTTCCAAAGGACGCGCTAGGATCTCTTCCATGCTACCGACTTCTACTCCCTCTCCTGCAATTTCCATTAGAAAGGGACTTGGCTTGCACGAGATGACTCCTCCATATTTTTTGCGCGTGCGACAATGGGTCATAGTTAAATATTTTTTGGCGCGCGTCATCCCAACGTAGCAAAGACGCCGCTCTTCCTCGACGCTCCCTTCTTGCTTGGAGCGTTCGTGAGGCAAGAGCCCATCTTCTAAGCCCACCAAGTAAACATGCTCAAACTCCAGTCCCTTAGCCGCATGGAGCGTGATTAACGTCACACCATCACCCCCTTCTTTTTCTTCCTCTTTCTCTTGCTGTAAAGACATGCGATCGAGAAAGCCTTGAACTCCTTCGCGTGGATTTTTTGCGCAATAATCACTGATACTTTGCAATAATTCTTGAACGTTTTGCTGACGTGCATCGGCCTCTGCTGGAGTCTTACAGCCACGCCTTAAGTCTTCATCGTATCCATATTCCTTTAGTAACTCGCCAAGCAACGAGGCAGGGTCTTCTCCAGGGGTTTGAAATCGAATACGATAAGCTCCCCAGCTGTCTGCAAAACGCGCAATCGCCTCGGCAGCCTTGGTAGAACAAGCTTCTCGCTCTGCTGGATCTAATAAAATTTCCGAAAGACTTTTTTTCTTAGCCGCCGAAGTATCCAGCAAAATCTGTAGCGTTACTTTTCCAATACCACGAGGAGGAGTATTTAACACTCGCAGCAAGGCATTATCATCGTCTGGATTTAAGAGAGCCGCAAGATAGGCCATGACATCGCGAATTTCACGACGATCAAAAAAACTTTTTCCACCAATGACACGATACGGAATTTTTCTTTCACGCAAGGCTGTTTCAAAAAGACGAGCCTGCGTGTTCATGCGGTAAAGCACAGCCACTTGATGGAGCGATTCTTTGGAGAGGCCCAGAGCCATGATTTCATCAGCAATAAAAGTCGCTTCCTCCTCATCATCACTACTACTGAGCACTCGAATGGGATCACTTTCCTTTTGATCACTCCAAAGATTTTTGCCGTAGCGGCGAGCGTTGTGCCGAATCAGGCGATTAGCTGCTGATAAAATGAGATCTGTGCTCCGATAGTTCTGCTCCAGTTTAATAATGGTAGGATTAGGAAAATGATGCTCGAACTCTAATAAATGAGCGCTCTGAGCGCCTCGCCATCCATAAATACTCTGATCATCATCTCCCACAACACAAAGGTTAACAGGCTCTCCTACCAGTTGTCCGATGAGATCAAGTTGTAGTTTGTTGGTATCTTGAAACTCATCGATCAAGATAAATCGATATTGCTGTTGCCACGCTGCCCGGGCTTCCTCGTGTTGGGCAAGGAGCGTACTTGCTTGGAGAAGCAGATCATCAAAGTCCATAGAATTCAGCGCTCGCAACTCTTCTTGATAATGTGCAAAGAGGCTTCCAAGAGCGGTTCCAGGCTCTTGAGGAAAGTTAAATCCCAAATTTTTAGCTTTGCTAATCATGGCTTGTGCCATCTCTGGATTAATCGGATCTTCACGATCGTGAATACGAGCGGCTAGTTTTTTTACCAAACCCAATTGATCAGCAGCATCGATAATACTGAAATTTTCTTTGTAGCCAAGCAGGGCTGCATGACGCCGTAAGATCCGCACGCAAAGAGAATGGAACGTACAGATTGTCATTGCTCGAGCCTGCTGGGAACTAACCATTGAAGCAATTCGCTCGCGCATTTCACGTGCTGCTTTATTGGTAAAAGTCACCGCCAAAATGCTAGCCGGATCAACTTTTTGGGCTACAAGCCAAGCGATGCGAGCTGTTAGCACACGTGTTTTACCGGTTCCAGCTCCGGCAAGAATGAGCAATGCACCTTCTGGGTGAGTCGCTGCGCGGTATTGTGCGTCATTGAGATCGAAGAGACGAAATTTACTCACAGGGATAAAAAAAATTCAGAAAAAAGATTAACAGGGATGAAATCGATGGAAGGGCTAAAGAAGTTTGAGTCACTCCTTTCAAAATAAGAATAAGATATTTGGCATGCAATATTCTGCTTCAACTTCAACTTTTCACTTCAACTAATGCGAAGCACTTTATCCCTTCCATCGCTTCCATCCCTATTAATCCCTCTTGCAAACTCATTCACAACACGCGGATAAAGCTCATGCTCCGCCTCTTGAATCCTCGTATGCAGAGTCACTGATGTGTCACTGCTTAAAACGGGAACACGCGCTTGCCCTAAAATCTTTCCCGTATCGACCCCTTCATCGACGAGGTGGACAGTACAACCTGTTTCCATTTCGTTTGCATCATAGGCTTGTTGCCAGGCTGCCAAACCAGGAAATTTGGGCAAAAGCGAAGGATGGATGTTAAGAATGCGCCCGGGGAAAGCACGCAACAATGGTCCTTTGAGCACTCTCATAAAACCAGCTAAGGCAATAAAGTCTACCTTAGCTTCTTGGAGTAAGCTTACATAAGCCTCTTCGGCTTCCTGCGAAAGACGTGTTTTAAAAACTCCTGCATGAATAAAATGAGCGGGAATTTGAAATGCCTCCGCAATTTTTAAAATCCCAGCATCAGCTACATCAGAGAGCACAAGAACTGGTTTATAGCTCAACTCCTGATGCCAAAAGGGTTCCAAGAGGGATTGGCAATTGGAACCTTTTCCTGAGCCTAGGATGCCCAAGCGAAGCGGAGAAGAAGGATTCACAGGAATGAAAACAATGAGAGTCTGAGTTTAAGTTACTTTGGCTACTTCGCAGCTCACAAGAGCAAAGCGCCTATTAAACTCAAACTCAAACTGCTATCACTCAAACTGCAGCAGTCACTAGACTGCTGCAAGCGGCTCAACATTCACTCTCCGTCCAGCCCTATCAAAGAGAACGTGTCCGTCAATCAAAGAGAAAATGGTATAGTCGCGACCCAAACCGACATTACGACCAGGAAGAAATTTGGTACCGCGTTGACGAATAATGATATTGCCAGCGAGAACAGATTGCCCTCCAAATTTTTTGACACCTAGTCGTTTACTGTGGCTATCGCGTCCGTTTTTAACACTACCTTGTCCTTTCTTATGGGCCATGACATTAAATGAGGTTTAGATGAAAACTAATGAATCTATTTGGTGGCAATCGAAGTGATCTTGAGCTTAGTCAATTGGCGACGATGTCCAACTGTGCGGTGATAACCTTTGCGGCGACGGAACTTGAAAGCGATGACTTTTTCCCCTTTCCATTGCTCGACGACCTCTGCACTAACAGAAGCCTTCGCCACAAAGGGAGCTCCTACTGTGACACTCTCTCCCTCACCAACCATGAGGATCTCTGTAAAAGTGGTCGATTGCCCTGCTTCTAAAGAAAGTTTTTCGACATCCAGGATGTCTCCTTCAGCAACACGGTATTGTTTGCCGCCTGTTTGAATAATTGCGTAAGCCATAAAATGAGTTGTCAGTTGTCGGTTCTCAGTTGCCAGCTGTAAGACCGGACCAAATTAAAGGGGGATCAAGGTGCCATGGATTTCAGCTTAGGGCAATAAAAATTTTACTCTTTTTGAAGCCTCAATATTGAAGGACTTGTTTTGCTTGCCGGATTAATTTGATTTTGTAGCCAGTCTCTTGCTATCCTTTTCCATATTTCCAACTATACCAAAGGTCGCTGCCAAGCTCGTCTGCAGCCGTAGAAATTGGTAATTGTTGGTGATTGTCTAAAGAAGTCACCTCTACCTCTTTAGAATCAAATTCAGCAGAAGACCTAGTAAGCTCTTGGAGAGTCGGTTCTGAGAGCCGATTGATATTGTCGAAATTTTTTCCTGGGTCAATGTTGAGGAAACTCATGGAAAGGCGCCCTATCTTATTTTATTTTCTCTCTTGCGAAAAGAAAAAGTACCATTACCATTGGGAGCTCTCTTTATAAAAAAAGTACCATCTGTAATCCATGGATTGCAAATCGTAATGACGCTAAAGCTCGGGTGGTGGAATGGCAGACACGTGCGTTTAAGGGGCGCATGCCGAAAGGCATGAGGGTTCGAGTCCCTCCCCGAGCAGCTCATCACAGGGCGATGACAGTTGTCAGTTGCCAGAAATTTCAGCGAAACTCTTTTGTTTTGTTATTCGTTAAAAAAGTAGTAGCTTGATTTTCTTAACAAATACACATACCGAGCAGCCTACAGCCTACACTATGTCCGTACAACCTGATCATTGGATTCGCAAAATGGCCTTAGAAAAAGGAATGATTGAGCCTTTTGTAGAAAGGCAAATCCGTACCAATGATGAGCAAAATATCATCAGCTACGGCCTCTCCAGCTATGGCTATGATCTGCGCGTGGCCGATGAGTTCAAAGTTTTCACCAATGTTTTTAACACCGTTGTTGATCCCAAGTCTTTTGATGACCGCTCGTTTGTCACCATGCAAACAGATATCTGTATCGTCCCTCCTAATTCGTTTGCATTAGCCAGGAGCGTTGAATACTTCCGGATTCCGCGTGATGTCTTGACTATCTGTGTGGGCAAATCGACTTATGCTCGCTGTGGCATTATTGTCAATGTCACTCCTTTTGAGCCGGAGTGGGAAGGACATGTTACACTCGAAATTTCTAACACTACACCGCTCCCAGCTCGTATCTATGCGCATGAGGGACTGGCGCAGGTTGTTTTTTTTAAAGCGGAGACCGTGTGTGAAACCAGCTACGCTGATCGCTCTGGAAAGTACATGAAACAACGCGGGATCACGGTTCCTCGGATGTAAACCCTGATGCCAGGCTAGATCGAGGAAAATCCTTCATCAAAAATTTCCAAGCGCCTTCTTAAATAAAGCAAGATTAAAAAATAAATTATTTTGCTAATTAGAAGAAAGAGCATTGACACAACAAAGCTCTTTTTGGGATTCCAGTAAGGGCTTTGCAGCCACGGCCACCAGCCTGACAGCAAGCGGCAGTACTATTAACACACAAATACTCAATATTAAGTTTATGAATAAAGCAGAACTCGTAGTCACCGTCCAAAAACTTCTAGGCAAAGATGTCAGTAAAGCATCTGCTGAAAAAGCAGTGAATGCCGTCATTGAAAGCATTCGCACAGGCATCAAGAAAAAAAAGAGCGTTCAACTCATTGGCTTCGGAACATTTAAGGTTGCTAATCGCAAAGCCCGTCTTGGTATCAATCCAAAAACAGGTGCTCAAATTAAGATTAAAGCTTCCAAGACAGTTCGCTTTGTCTGCGGGAAAGCATTGAAAGCTTCCCTCTAAGTTTTCTGACTACTAAGTTAAGGAGAAAAGGAGTTGAGTTCTTGTAACTCTGACTTCTTTTCTCCTTTTTAGTTTTTAGAAAAAGATGAACAGGGATGGAAGCGATAGAAGGGATAGCGAAAAAAAATGAATAGCCGCAAAAGAAAACAAAGAAACGCAACAATGCCAAACAAAAAAAGTTAGAGGAATAATTAGCTAACTTTTTTAAAAAATAACGACCCTTTTTCTTTGTTTTTCTTTGTGTTCTTTTGTGGCTATTTCTTATTCTTATTTTGAACAAGAGCGACTCAAACTTCCTTTATCCCTTCTATCGCTTCCATCCCTGTTAATTTGTTATTTTTTTATTCTCTATCCCTGTGAAAACTCCCATTGTCATTTCAGTCACTGGTGCCGCCGGCCAGATCGGTTATTCCTTGCTACCGCGCATTGCTGCAGGAAATCTTTTTGGCCCCGATCAACCAGTTGCCTTGCGCTTACTTGAAATTGAACCCGCCATGAAAGCGCTCGAAGGAGTAGTCATGGAACTGCAAGACGCTTCTTTTCCACTGCTTCATTCTGTGGAGATGACTTCGGATTTGAATACCGGTTTCCAAAACACGCAATGGGCGTTGCTTGTGGGAAGCATACCACGAAAAGCGGGTATGGAACGCAAAGATCTTCTGGGCATTAATGGAAAAATTTTTGTTGGACAGGGCAGGGCCTTGGCCAAGAATGCCGCTTCCGATGTCCGCATTCTGGTTGTGGGCAATCCAGCTAACACCAATGCACTCATTGCACGTCATCATGCTCCCGAAATTCCCGCCAATCGCTGGTATGCGATGAGCCGTCTAGATGAAGATCGCGCTAAAAGCCTCTTAGCACAAAAAGCGGGGTGTCATTCTCGAGAGGTAAAAAAAGCAGCCGTTTGGGGAAATCATTCCAGCACACTCTACGCTGATTTTGAACATGCCACAATCCACGGAAAGCCTCTTACTGAGAGCATTTCAGACCGACCATGGCTTGAAGATGCTTTTCAAAAAGAAGTGCAACAACGTGGCGCCGCTATCATTGCCGCACGAGGACTTTCTTCAGCGCTCTCTGCTGCCAATGCCGCTATTGAAACAGTCCGCTCCTTGTGCACAGTAACTCCACAAGATGATTGGCACAGTGTTTCTCTTTGCTCAGATGGAAGCTATGGTATTGAAGAAGGCCTCATGGTTTCTTTCCCAACACGCTCTAACGGAGTGGAAGCTTCTATTGTCCAAGACCTCACCCTCAGCTCCTTTGCTCAAGAAAAAATAGAGAGGACTATTAATGAACTAAGGGAAGAGAAGGCGATGGTGGAGTCGTTGCTAACTGCTTCGCAGTAGTGAAAGTTAAAAGTTGAAGTTGAAGCGTAGCAGGATTCGCTTTTAAAAAAATTTGCCAAAGGTGAAAAGCTTACTTCAACTTTCAACTCAAACTAGCAGCAATATTGCTTGCTAAGGCTGTCGTTGACCTTCCTGGAATCAAGGAAACAAGGACTATCTCAGTCCTACAGCTCTCCAGAGCTGCTCGCTCTTGTGGATCGAGAGTTTCAATCGTATAGTCTCCCCCTTTGACATAAATAGTAGGGCGCAATACCTCAATGACAGCGGTTGTGCGAAGATCATCAAAAATCGTCACATAATCGACGCAACGCAAAGCGGCAACGACTTCAGCGCGATCCTTCTCATGATTAAAGGGACGTTCTGGACCTTTCAGAGAGCGTACCGAGCGATCACTGTTAATGGCTACCACCAAGAGGTCCCCCTGATCTCTGGCTTGTTCCAAATAACGCACATGCCCCACGTGCAACAAATCAAAACAGCCATTGGTAAAAACAATGCGTTGGCGCTCATGGCGGAGTTTTTCTCCAAGAGCAGCAAGCTGAGTAAGTGAAAGGAGTCGATTCATAAAATCTGTACGGCATAGGGTAACAGGTTGCAGGGTTTAGTAAATCCTTCGCATAAAAAAGGGGGCAGACGAAAAAGGGGGCAGTCCCGGGATACCGGGATCCCGGGACTGACCCCTTTTTTGACAATCGTCCATCTTTTACCTGTAACCTGTCGCCAGCACCCTGTAACCTGTCATTCCCGTGTCCAAAATAGATCTTCACGTTCATAGCAGCTATAGCAAGCATTCCTCCGAATGGTTATTGCGGCGCTGTGGTGTTCCCGCCAGCATGTCGCCCCCAAAGGAGCTCTACAAGAAGCTCTGCAAGGCAGGGATGGATTTTGTCACACTCACCGATTACAACTCCATCGACGGGTGTTTAGAAATCGCCGATCTCCCAGGAACTTTTTTGAGCGAACAGGTAACCGCTATCTTTCCTGAAGATGGATGCCATGTCTCACTCCTTGTGTGGAATCTCACGGAGGAGCAGCATCGTGAAATTCAAAAACTCAAAGACAATATTTACGAGCTGCAGCAATACTTGGCTGAAGAAAAAATAGCTCACGGCGTTGCCTCTCTTGCTGTCGCACTGATGGACCAGTTACAGCCGCATCATTTGATGAAGTTGGCGCTTTTGTTCCAAAATATCGAAGGAGTCAATGCTCGTTATTCCTCTTTTTTACACGAGTCCGTCCGATTTTTTTTCACACTGACGCCAGAAAAGATTGATTCTTTCTCCCTGCAAACAGGGATTCTACCTAGGCATGAGGAGGCTTGGAAAAAAAAATTCTTTGGCGGCTCTGATGATCATGCTGGCAAAAAATGTGGAGTCACTTACACAGAAGTCTCTTCAGCGAAAACGATAGATTCTTTTTTCAAAGAGCTAGAAGCTGGCCATGGTAAAGCTCATGGTAAAAGCGGCAGCCCCCTCTCTCTCGCCCTAGATACCTACCAAGTTGCCTTCTCTTTTGTGCAAGAGCGCTGGAGTGGCAAAAAAGAAAATCTCGGATTACAACTCTTGGAAAAAGCTTTTGAACGCTTTATGGAAGGGCGTGACCCAACCGTTTTTTCGGTGCGCGAAAAATTGAGTTTTTTAATGCAAGGAGTTGCTAGTGGAAAAATTTTTGAGATGGTTCGCACCAGTCATCATTCGCTTTGGAAGGAGCTATCTCACTCTCTCTCAGAAGGCTCCATGAAAGCAGACCTTGCTCGCGAAGTTGATGGCATCGAAGATCCAAGCCGACGCGCTTTCAAAACAGCTAATCTTTTAGCAAGTCGTTTGTCGTACCGTTTTATCACCCAATTTCTCGCACAACTAAAAAACGGTCGCTTTATTGAGAGCATCCAAATGGTGAGTCCTGTTGTACCACTGCTTGCTCTGTTGAGCCCCTATTTTTACGCTTTTCATCGTCCTCCGTTAAAGCGACTGCGCGAAGTGGCTCTCTCTTTGCATGGTCAAATTCCAGCGATCTTGTCCAATCGTAGGCGCGCTTGGTTTACCGATACTCTTGATGACATCAATGGGGTTGCCACGACGATCCAAAAAATGACAGCTGCCACAGTGGCTCTGGGAAACGATTTGACGGTCATGGTTTCCAGAATGCAGATCGAACCTCTAGGAATTCCCTTAAAAAACTTCCATCCCATTGGAGAGTTTGAAATACCCGAGTATGAGCTCCAAAAATTGAGCTTCCCACCAATTTTACCAATCATCGATTTTTTGGAGCGAGAAAAGTTTAGCGAAGTCATCATCAGCACCCCAGGTCCTGTAGGACTAGGCGCCCTTTGTGCCGCCAAAATACTAGGATTACCAGCGGTTGGTATTTACCACACCGATTTTCCGCAATATGTCCGCATCCTCACCGAAGATGGATTCATGGAGACCCTAACTTGGAATTATATGCAGTGGTTCTATGCCCAGATGGATATCGTTTATGTCAATTCTGAACACTACCGTCGCTGCTGGATTGATCGCGGTTTCCCTAAGGAGAAGATGCTGATTTTGCCACGTGGACTTGATACGGTTCTTTTTCATCCTCAAAAACGAGATCCTCACTTTTGGAAAGCCCATGGATTGAGGTCTGGCGAGGTAGGAGCTCTCTACGTCGGACGAATCTCACGAGAAAAAAATCTCGATCTTTTAGCGGCAGCTTTTCGTCGCCTCTTGAGCCGCGGCATCAAGGTACGCCCTCTCTTTGTCGGCGATGGGCCTTATGCCCCGATGATGAAGGAGTTGTTGCCTGAGGGAATTTTTGTGGGAAGCCTGCATGGAGAAACATTAGCGAAGGCCTATGCCTCTGCCGATTTTTTTGTCTTTCCTAGCACTACTGATACTTTTGGCAATGTGGTCATTGAAGCACAAGCTAGCGGCTTGCCCGTGATTGTTTCTGATGCCGGCGGACCAAAAGATCTCGTACGCCATGAACAAGAGGGAATCATCACCAAAGCACTCGACCTCGATTGTTTCACAGAAGCCATGACTCGCCTCATTCATGAGGAAGGGCTAAGAACGACTTGGGGCAAGTCAGCACGAGAGCGCGTAGCAGAGCGAAGCTGGTCACGAGCAGCACAGCTTTTTTGGGAGCATCTGCCAGAGTAAAAAAGGTACTGTTGAGTAAATCATATCCGTTCACAGAAACGGACAAGTTAAGAGAGAGCTTGCTTAGAGCTTGTCCGAAAAAATGATTTTCCCGAAAAGCTCTAAGGTAAGAGGTTGCAGATTACGGGTTGTAGGCAAAAATTAGGTCTTCGACAAAAATTATAAATTACCACAAATAGCCTTTTCTTCAAAATTGGTCTGTTATGAGGAAAAATTTTTTACATTTTGCCGCAGGTAAACAAACTTTTCCTGCAACCTGCAACCTTTTTTCTTAGCACGAGTTCCACAGTTGGGGTGAATAATATTTTTTAACAACTTGGTCTAAAGGTGGTTTTTAAAAACATAAGGTGTCTGTTTGACTCGCTCGCACCTGCGCCCGTCTCGCCTTTTGGGCTGCCTAAAGGCAGTCTACCTCTCGGTTGACGAGCGATGTGCCCCATCGCTCGCCCTAGCGGGCTTACCTGTGGTAAGTCTATCTTGATCCTTCCCAAGGATCTCGATTCCCAGCCGCCGATATTCTTTTGTTTTCTTTGCCTAATCTCTGTGTTCTTTGTGGTGCATTTCTTCCTGTTTGAGCTCCCTGCGTTGCTTCGCTTGCTCCGGCTATAACTTTGTTTAAAATGCTTTAGCAAGCTTAGTCATCAAACAAAAATTAAAAAATACTTTCAAAATTGCTTCCGTGCCCACACGCTCTAGTTAAAAACAAAAAAGCTAGCGAGTTGCCTCACTAGCTTTTTGAAATAGAGGATAGAAATAAAATAAACGTTCTACCGTTTCGAGAATTGGAAGCGCTTACGAGCCCCTGCCCGACCTGGTTTGTTACGCTCACGGCGACGAGGATCGCGGGTTAACAATCCGTTTTGTTTTAATATAGGACGAAGTTCTTCATCGATCGTATTAAGAGCACGTGCAATCGCCAAGCTCAGGGCTCCTGCTTGACCATTAAGACCGCCACCTTGCGTTTTGACAACAATGTCATAAGTCTTGACAGAATTAACTTTATCAAGAGGGGAAAGGACTTTGTTCTGCATCGAAAGGGTTGTAAAATAATCTTCAAACTCACGACCATTGACCCGAATTTTTCCTGTCCCATCAACTAAGCGAATAGTGGCAACGGCTGTCTTACGTCGCCCCGTAGCAGTGATGGTACCACCTGCTTTACGAGGAGCCTTGTTGGTTTTTGTTATTGTGGAAACTGTTTCTTCAACCATAAAAATAATAACGTGATAGCTCTAAAAAAAAGAAATCGTCTAAGATCTAGACAGGCTGTGGCTTGTGGGCAAGATGAGGATGATTCTCTCCTGCATAAACTTTAAGCTTCGAATAGATTTTTGCTCCAAGACGATTGTGTGGGATCATCCCTTTGACAGCCTTCTCAATCAGAAGCTCTGGACGCCGTTCACGACGTTGCCGGAATGTCTCTGATTTGTGACCACCCACAAATCCTGAGAAGCTCATGTAAGTTTTTTGCACCTCTTTTTTTCCGCTGATCTGAACGTCAGCAGCGTTGATCACAACGACAAAATCGCCAGTATCAACGTGAGCGGTAAAAATAGGTTTGTGTTTTCCGCGAAGTAACTTGGCGGCCTTAACCGCAACATGGCCTAAATACTGGTTCTTGGCGTCAATAATCCACCACTGGCGTTTTACTTCGGATGCTTTTGCAGAAAATGTTTTCATTCAGTCAGAATTCAAGAGAGGGGTGAAGGTAGAGGAAGAAGAGAGCCAAGTCAAGAAAGAGTTTTAAAAAATGAATTCACTCTGCATTCGGCAACTGGACTTGCACAATCGGAAAAGGAATCCTCAACTGCAATTCCTCATCGAGGTAAATCTCAATAGAATAGACGCCATAGCGTTGAAAATAGACGCCACCAAAAAAATGAACGTTAGTGGCATGGGCATTCATCGTGTTGAGCGTAAAATCGATTTTTGCCTCTGCTAACGGCTTGTCTTCCTCAGGATCTAAAAGCACGGCACGCTGAGAAAAATCCCCCTCGCCTCCACACCAGCGTGTCCAAAGACAGAGTTTTAAAAATGCAACAGGGAGTGATACGACTGGCAAGGCGCCTAATACGCCAACAAGTGTCTGTTGACCGCTTGCTTCGGTGCGAATATCCTCGCAAAGAACAGCAGCTTGCAAGTCAGGTAAAATAGTGGTGCTCATGAAGAGTTGAAGGTAAAAGTTGAAGGCTTGAAATTACAAAAAAAGCATTTTGCTCATCATGAAAATAACTCCAGCTGCCAGGAGACAGTAAAATCCAAAAAACCTCCAGCACCCTTTTTCAAGCCACTGCGAAAGCCATTTCAGAGCGACAAGACCAGCTATAAAACTAAATACCATCCCTGCGCAGCTTTGTAGTAAGAGTGGAAGCAATGGTTCACCAGCTGTCACCGCATGCTGATGGAGCAGCCGAGCAAGTTCTTTTAAAATAATAGGAGGAGTCAACACCACGGCGAGAGCAAAACTAAACTCCTCTAATTTTTGCTTGGGCAACCCTAAGAGCAGCCCTGTTGAAATTGTCGATCCTGAGCGCGAAAATCCTCGAAATGGCAAACAGAAGCCTTGCACAAGGCCAATCCAACACGAAGAGCTCGTCGTAATCTCCAAAACCTGAGGAGATTTTTTTCCACGTGCCTCTGCATAAATCATCAACAACCCCACAATTCCTAAAGAAGTCGCTATCAGTGGAAGATTAGAAAAGAGATGCTCAACTTCTGCATGGGGTAAGTGGCGTAAAAAATATTTTTCGATGATCACCTTTAAAACAAGTCCCAGAAAGCCCGTGCAAAGAGTCGCTATCAAAAGTTGTTGCGCAAATAGCCAGCTTGTTTTTTTGGAAGAAAAATAGTTTTGCTTCCATCCCTTCCAAAAATAAACAATCACCGCAAACATTGTCCCTGTGTGCAGCATCACCAGCAAGAGCGTCATTTGCGGCGAGGAGGGATCGAGCCCCATCAATTTTTCTGCCACGATGACATGAGCGGAACTCGAAACGGGAAGCAACTCACAGAGGCCTTGGATGAGAGCTAGGAGGAGGATTTGAAAAAAAGAAATCATAAAAACAGTTTGCAGGGAATCAGTTTAGCGAGGATTTTTATTTTTGGCAAAGTCAAGGCTCAAAAAATGCGACTACGAATCCTCTTAAGCTACGAGAGTGATAAAACATCCGGGCTAATCTTCAACAAGCTCTTCGTGCGTTGGCTTCTCGCTCTTTTTTCCTTCTTCCATCATCGCACTCACCCGCACAGGCCCTACCACAAGGG
>JAIEQL010000026.1 GCA_019747735.1 Chthoniobacterales bacterium
ATGGACATACTCGAGGACGCGAGCACTGGAGCGACGCCGTAATGCGCAATTTTAGTCTTTTCAAGACACCCTCTTAATGCTCCACCTCGCTTATTCCAGCGAACCTACTGCATGAATCTCTCCCTTACCAAGTTCAAAAATTTCTAACGTCAAAGGGGAGAGCGAAAGTTGATAATCGTCACGGATAGTCGCCCCAATAGAAGCGAGTGGGGAAGCGAGTTTGGAGAAAATATAAATCCTGTGTGTCGTGGGAAGTGCTACTAAAAAAACGGGGCCAAAAATGGGAATGAACTGTTGTGCAAAGTCAGGAGCCAAGATTGTTGAAGCAGTGATGGGGCTAGGATTATCGATAATGGCTACCTGGATGACTTCATGTTCATCACGTAAGAATTGGGGATGCAGTCCTGCAAGCCTTTTGGAAAGAGTGTTGCGGGCTTGTCGAAGAAATGGATTCATGAAAAAAACACGCGTCGTTTTCCAAGAGGGTTCTAAAAAAGAAATGGTCGCCAAAGTACCAGACTCTTTTTTTTCTAAGAATCCTGCAGTAATTACTGTCTTCTTTGCTCCTGGAATTAAGTCTGCAATCGGTGGATGGAGCGCTGCAGGCTCGATCAAGAGGACAGGTTCTCTGACTTCCTTATTCCGGCTTTCCGCAGATAGGAAACTTCCGGAGAGAAGCAAGAGAAACACAAAAAAGTTTTTTTTCATTGGTAACAAGAATATCCGTGATGATACATTTTACTATCATTATGAAAGCTGCTATTAAGAAAACTGCTACTGTGGCTGATTTGCGCAACCAATTTCGCCGTATCTCTTCTTGGATTGAACAGGGGGAGATTGTCTCTATTACACGACGAGGAAATATCTTTGCCGAATTGGTGCCTCCTCCTAAACCAAAAAAGGTTTTTAAGATGCCTGATTTTCTTGCTCAAGCAAAAAAAATCTGGGGAGATCGTCCTCCGCTTACCCAAGCACAAGTTCGTGAAATGAAAGAGTGGGAATTGGAGGGACAAGAGGGATGAGTGCTTTTGCTGATACTTCTATTGTTTGTGCGTTGACATGCCTTCAAGATAATACTCCTTATGCAAAATCACTAGTTTCTGATTTTAAAGAACCCATCCAACTTTCAGCATTAGTCGTTTTTGAATTTCGTCAATCAGTCCGCTTACAAGCCTTTCGCTTTTCTCGTGATCGTTCTCAAGGATTTTCCAAAGCGGTTGCAGATGCCATGTTAGACCAGTTGGATGAAAATATTGCTAGAGGTGTCTTTGCTGTTCCTTCTATTGACTGGATGGATGTTTATAGTTTAGCGGAACGCCTCAGTATAAGGCATACTTTTCAACAAGGCCACCGTACAATGGATGTGCTGCATGTCGCCACAGCCCTTCATTTGAAAACAAAAGTTTTTTTAAGTTTCGATCAAAAACAAGTCTTGCTTGCAAAAAAAGAAGGACTGAAGGTTCCACGTTAATGCTAAGAATAATATGATTACTTTTGTTGAAGGAATTTTAGAAACAGTATTACCCACCATGATCGTGATTCAGGCTGGAGGGATCGGTTATCAAATTTTAATTCCGCTCTCAAGCTTTGATAAAATGCCGCTTCCAGGTTCTACCGTACGAATTTTAACACATCATCATATTCGCGAAGATGCTCAAATTTTATACGGTTTTTTGTCAGAAGCAGAGCGAGATCTCTTTCGACTGCTGATGGCCCATGTCTCTGGAGTTGGTCCCAAGCTGGCTCTGGCAGTCTTGAGCGGCATGTCGCTGGATCAATTTAAAAGTGCTGTGATCTGTTCTGACAACGCTGCTATTTCTAAGATTTCTGGAGTCGGAAAAAAAACAGCGGAGCGTATTGTGCTCGAACTCAAAGATAAATTGGGCGTAGCAGCGCAGTGGGAAGCAGCATCTTTACAGAAAGCGAATGGTGGCAAAGAAAAGAACCTCTACGATGCTATCCTAGCTTTGATTTCACTAGGGTATAAGCAGAATGACGCTGATCGCGAGGTCCGCAAAGCTCTTGCCCTGCTGGGCGTAGGCGCTTCTACTGAGGAGTTGGTTCGAGAGACGTTGAAGAGTTTGGCTGGATAGGGAACCGGTATCCGTCCAGAAATCTGTTCAAGAGCTAGCTTTGTAAAATTGTTTTATAATTAACAAGATGCTGTGAAGCTACACTTCAACTTTTAACTTCAACTGACACGAAGTAACGCTATCAAAGTAGACTTTTCTTTTGTGCAATCCAGATCTCGCTTGCGCGCGCTACCTCATCTCCCAATATTCCCTTCCCCATCTTTTCCTTGAGCGCCTAATGAGTAGAGGTCATAACCATCGGGTTTGTATTTTCCTGGGTTACGATAAATGTATTCATTACCCCAAGGATCGATGGGAACTGACTCCATGAGTTTTTTCCAATGAATTGGCTTAGGGTCTGCCGCTGGTGGTTGTACCAAGGCGCGCAACCCTTGCTCTGTGGTTGGCATGCGATAGTTGAGCATTTCATAAGTGCGCAGCTGCATCGCAATGGCTTGAATGTCGCTGGTAACACGTTGCTCTTTGGCCACATCAATGTTTCCCGCAAGCATGTAAATAGCCGAGCCCACAAGGACAGAAATAATGCCCAGCACGAGCATGATTTCAAACAATGTGTAACCGGATTCACGGAAAGCAGATTTTTTAAGACGAGAGGAAGTAAAGGAAAACATAATGGAAATAATTTAAATGATCTTGCTGAATAATCAAGGGGAAGACAAGACAAGTGATGAGTAATGGGTGATGACACTCCCGCCTCCGCGGGAATGACATCTGGGGCGTAGCGTCTCTTGATTTTGAAATGAGCACTACATTTTTTTGTGATGTTGAAAAAAGTCATAATAGTCATGCTGCCTATATAAAAAATGGCTAAAGTCCAGTGAAAAAAAGATTCAAAAATTTTACCCATTACTTGCTACTAGCCTATGTCTGAACAAAAAAGAAAACCTCATTACCATTGCCTCCCCATCATTGCGATGCTCTATGTCACCAGCTTGCTGATTGGTAACATTGCTGCTTTTAAAATTATCCAGATTGGCCCGGTCATCTTTCCTGCAGGCTTGGTGATTTTTCCGCTCTCTTATATTTTCGATGACATTCTCACGGAGGTTTATGGGTATCAATACAGTCGGCGTATTATTTGGACAGGGCTCTTTTGCATTTGGCTTTTTTGCTTGGTGGGAAAAGTCACCACTATTTTGCCAGCAGCTTCCTTTTGGACTTTTCAAACAGCCTATGCACTGGTCATTGATTCTGTCCCTCGTCTTGTTCTTGCCTCTTCAGTTGGTTACTTGTTTAGTGAATTTTTAAATTCCTATTTGCTCGCCAAACTAAAAATTGCTTGTGCTGGCAAGCACTATTGGCTGCGCCTTCTTCTCAGTACTGGCGCGGGAGGTGCGATTGATAGTTTTCTATTTTGCTTAATTGCGTTTGGGGGGGCTCTCTCTTCGAGCAACATTCTAAGGCTCGTTTTTTGGCAATGGATTATCAAAGTTAGTTATGAAATTTTGGTCATTCCCTTGACCTATCTCCTTACCGGCTATCTCAAGCGTCTCGAACAAGAAGATTACTACGATAACAAAACAAATTTTAATCCGTTTTGTTGGAAGATTGAGGATAAAGATTGAGGGGGGAACTTTTTAGTGTTCATGGCGTTGAGCTTTCTAAAAGAACCTGAAGGTCTGGAAGGTCAAAGCTTTTCCATACCTGATGTTTAGAAGATGTTGACTGTAAAGAATAGCGATCAGTTTGTTGTTCATTCCACGTAAGCTTAGAAGAAGTCCTCTCAAGAGGAGGCGCTATTTTTAAGTATGTTTCCCTCGCTTTCGCCAACTCTTCTGAAATGTTCTTAATAAGCTGATTAGTCTCGAAATTGATCTCATTAACCACAGAAGTGATTTCAGCTCGAGGATTTACTTTTTTGACCGAAAGCTTAGGACCGATGTTCTTAAAACCAGGATCACTAAAGCTTGTTGCAGCTGTTAAGAGTTCTCTAGTGTCTCTGCCATAAGGATTGGGTGAACCTGCTTTTGTGGTGGTAATAGGAGTGCCTCCTAATTGAGGTGCGTCTCCTTTAGTAGTAGAATTATTGTCTCCCATTGTATCAGGAGCAAAAAAAACAGTTTTACCTGGAGACAGGGGAGCCGAATTCGCATTCATTTTTTAATTTTTCTCGATGGCTCTATTCTTTTTTAAATTAGTCAGCTAGTTGAATATTTCTATTCTTCCCTCTTGGCTTTTTCTTTTTTACTCTTTCACCAATGGCTCCACCTTCTATTAAAACGAATATGTCTAAGAAATCTCCTGCTACTCCCCAAAAAAAGGCACCCGTTTTGCCCAAGAAGAAAGAAGCCGTGCAGGTAGTGGCGCCTCTTGATAAAGATAAAATTATCATCATTGATTTTGGTTCTCAATACACGCAGGTCATCGCACGCCGCGTGCGCGAGTGCCAGGTTTTTTCAGAAATTCTTCCTCATACCACCAAGGCTTCTGATCTTGCTGCTGACAAAACTATTCGCGGTATTATTCTCTCGGGCGGTCCAGCCAGTGTTTATGCGGCTTCTGCGCCGAAGCTTGATAAAGGGATTTATAAATTAAAAGTGCCGATCCTTGGTATCTGTTATGGCATGCAGCTTCTTGCTCATGACTTAGGAGGAAAGGTCGCGCGCTCTCAATGTCGAGAATATGGAAATGGCCAATTGACCGTGGAGACGACCAATCCTCTTTTTAAAAAAATTAGCAAAAAGCTCACGGTCTGGAATAGCCACGGAGACCGAATTGAAAAACTGCCAAAAGGATTCTCTATCCTCGGGTGGACCGAAAACTCTCCGCATGCGGTGATTGGAGACTTGCAGCGCCATATTTATGGATTGCAATTTCATCCTGAGGTCGCTCACACCGAACAAGGAAAAGAAATTTTAAAAAACTTTCTCCACACCATCTGCCGTTGTACTCCCTCATGGACCATGGGATCCTTCATCGAACGCAGCTGTGAGGCTATTCGGGCGCAGGTAGGCAGTGGACGTGTGATCTTGGGATTGAGTGGTGGAGTCGATTCCTCGGTTGCGGCATCTCTCTTGCACAGGGCCATTGGAGATCAGCTCACCTGTATTTTTGTCGACAATGGACTCTTGCGTTCGGGGGAATGCAAAGCCGTGCGCAATTTGTTTGAGCGCCATTTTAAAATTCGCCTCCAGGTAATTCATGCCGAGAAGCGCTTTTTATCTAAACTCCGCGGTATTAGCGATCCTGAGAAAAAACGAAAAATTATAGGAAAAGAGTTTATTCGCACTTTTGAAGAGGCTGCCAAAAAATTGCAACAGTCGTTTAAAAAGACAGCTTATCCTTTTAAATTCTTGGCTCAAGGAACGCTCTATCCTGACGTCATCGAAAGTGTTCCCATCGGAAACAACCCTGCGGCCTTGATTAAAAGCCATCACAACGTCGGTGGCCTTCCCAAAAAAATGAAATTCGAACTGGTCGAGCCGCTTCGCCAACTTTTCAAAGATGAAGTACGCGAAGTGGGTCGTGAACTTGGTTTGCCACGAGAGGTGGTCGACCGCCAACCTTTCCCAGGGCCAGGTCTTGCTATTCGTGTGATAGGAGCGATCTCTCCAGCACGGCTCAAAACGCTCCGTGCCGCTGATCTTATCGTCATCGAAGAAATGAAATCCGCTGGTTTGTATTATAAAATATGGCAGTCGTTTGCGGTGCTGCTTCCCTTGCGTTCGGTTGGCGTCATGGGAGATGAGCGGACCTATGATGAAACCATCGCCATTCGCATGGTGGAGAGCCAAGATGGGATGACTGCTAATTGGGCTCGTCCTCCTTATGATCTGCTGGCGAGGATTTCCAGCCGTATCATCAATGAAGTCGAGGGAATCAATCGGTGTGTTTATGATATTTCGAGTAAACCACCCGCCACCATTGAGTGGGAATAATGATCTTGCTTTGCGATGGCAGTTGTCATCCCTGCCTTCGCGGGGACAAGGTTGCGTTATCAGTTGGCAGAATCTTCAAAATGACACCTATGATGAAAAAGAACTACAAAAACCTTCTTGTGTGGAAAATTGAAAGTGAAATTGACCTGAGAGGGTGTCTTGAAAATGAATAAAATTGATGCAGTACCAGGAGCGAAGCGCACAGACCCGCAGTGTATAGGGACATACTCGAGGACGCGAGCACTGGAGCGACGCCGTAATGCGCAATTTTAGTCTTTTCAAGAAACCCTCTGATGTGGAAAGTGCTCCAGGGGCTCATCAGTAGTCTTCAACCTTCCATTACAGAATAACGTTATCTTTTCTAATGACCCAACAAGCTGCAAACTGCCAACTGCAACCTTGTCCCCGCGAAGGCGGCGATGAGGACTACCAACTGCCATCACAACACGATGGCTCAGGCATCCGTCGCGCCATTTATCCTGGCAGCTTTGATCCTGTTACCAATGGTCATCTCGATCTCATTGAGCGGGCTCTTAGCATGTTTGATGAGGTTGTGGTAGCGGTTGCTGCCAATAAAAATAAAACACCTCTTTTTTCAGTTGAAGAGCGAGTTGCTCTTTTAAAAAAAACAGCGGGCGATTCTCCTAGGCTTTTTGTAGAATCGCTGGATGGGCTTTTAGTAGAGGCAGCACGGAAGAGAGAAGCCTTTGTCGTTATTCGTGGATTGAGAGCTGTTTCTGATTTTGAATTTGAATTTCAAATGGCACTGACCAATCGCCGCTTGGAACCACGCATCGAAACGATTTTTCTAGCCCCTCGCGAAGATTGTATTTTTCTTAGCTCTCAGATCGTCAAAGAAGTCGCCTCGCTCCAGGGAGACGTGACGCCCTTTGTTCCCAAAGTGGTGGCGGAAGCATTGAGGGGAAAATTTGGCAGTTGAAGGTGAAGGTAAAAATTGAAGTGCTACTAACTTTGTAGCGGCACTTCAACTTTCCACTTCAATTCATTTAAGCGAAGCGTAGGTTCCTTCAACTTCAACTTTCAACTTCAACTTTTAATGATCCAAGTTCATCTCCAACAAATTCCACAATCAAGTTTTTTAACACTCTCTGGAGAAGCTAATTCAGCCTGCCTTGACCTTGAAGAAGCAGGTATAGAATCAGTAGGACCTCTTTTTTATGACCTCGAGGTTGGTCTTTCCAATGGAGGGCTTTTTGCCACAGGAACTCTTTCTCAAAAAGTACGGATGACCTGTGTCTGTTGTTTGGAGACCTTTGAAGAGACTATTATGACAAAGGAATTTGCGACTCAACAAGAACTTCAAGGATCCGAAGTTGTAGACTTGACCTGGGCCATTAGAGAGGATATACAACTTCTCCTGCCCATGCATCCCCGATGTGATTTGGGTGGAAATAAAAAATGCTCGGCTTCATTTCCGAAGAGTGATGTGTTGAGAGGTTCTCACTGTGTTACGACACAAGCTCCTCCCCCAGCTCGTTCAGTCTGGTCAGCACTCGATAACATCCTAAAACAATAACAATCTCATGGGAGTCCCAAAACGTAAAGTTTCTAAAATGCGTCTTCGTACGCGCAAAGCAGCCAATCGCTGGCATGCTCCAAGTCTTGGAAAATGCAGCCAGTGTGCTGCTCCAGTCTATTCTCATACAGCCTGTCCTTCCTGTGGTACTTACCGCGGACGTTCTGTGCTCGATGTGCAGCTGGCGTAGTCATTGCCTTGCTATGATTCCAAGGCCTGGGGTGGGGCATATTAAAGGTTGTAGGTAAATAGGCTTTTTCCTGAATCCCTTTGAGTTCATTGTTCGACAACGCTTATGAAAATTGTTCTTGATGCCATGGGGGGAGACCATGCTCCTGCAAATACTATTGCTGGAGCTGTTTTGGCCCTCAAAGAATATTCAAAAGTCAGCCGTCTTATTTTAACGGGTGATGAACCACTCTTGCGTGCAGAACTTGCCAAACTAAACTATAGCGATCCTCGTATTGAGATTGTCCATACTACTCAAGTGGTAGCCATGGAGGATCAGGCTATCGATGCCGTACGACGCAAAAAAGATTCTTCCATTTCCCGTGCTGTTGATCTTGTGAAAAACGGAGATGCAGAGGCAGTCGTCAGCGCAGGTCACACAGGAGCCGCTGTAGCAGCAACGACCATCAAGCTTCGCATGCTTGAGGGAATTGAACGTCCTGGTATTGCTTCTTATATTCCAACAGAGAAAAGTACCTGTGTGCTCATGGATGCAGGTGCTAATGTCGATGCACGGCCGGAGCATATGTTCCAGTATGCTGTTATGGCCTCTGTTCTTGCAGAGTATGTTTTGGGATACAAAAATCCGACCATTGGTCTGATGTCCATTGGGGGCGAAGATGTCAAAGGGAGTGAATTTACCAAAGAAACTTTTAAGCTCCTTAAAAATAGCTCCCTCAATTTTCGCGGTAATATTGAAGGACATGATCTTTTTGAAAATCCTGTGGACGTAGTCCTCTGCGATGGTTTCACCGGCAATGTTGTTTTAAAAACAATCGAAGCAACTGCTTCGACGGTATTTCGCGCACTGAAGCGAGAGCTTCTCAAAACCCCCATACGCAAGCTCGGAACATGGCTTGCTCGAGGTGCCTTTCGTGCTGTTCGTGCTCGTACCAACTATGAAAATTACGGAGGATGCCCTCTTTTAGGCGTGAATGGGATTTGTATTATTGCTCACGGCTCTAGTTCTCCGCTTGCAATCAAAAATGCGATTCGTGTTGCCACCGAGTTTATTGAACAACGCATCAATCCTCGTATTGTGGAAGCTCTTCGTGACTACAATGCAAGCAGAGTGAAGGGCTCTGAATAAAAAAACTATAGCATCTTACCTATCATGGCCTCTCAGCTTTCAGCCCTCAAACACTCCGCTTCGATTATTGGAACAGGAAGTTATGTTCCTAAAAATATCCTCACCAATAGCGACCTTGAAAAAATGGTCGATACCAATGATGAGTGGATTCGCACACGAACAGGGATTCAAGAGCGTCGTATTGCTGCTCCTGAAGAAAATACCAGCGATATGGCAGCAGCAGCAGCCCTCCAAGCCTTAAAAAATGCCGGTGTTGCAGCTACAGAAGTCGATATGATTATCTGTGCCACGGTAACACCGGATATGTTTTTTCCAAACACAGCTTGTTTTGTGCAGACCAAAATTGGAGCTACAAAAGCGATTTGCTTTGATGTCAGCGCAGCTTGTTCTGGTTTTATTTATGCTCTGGAAATTGCTCATCAATTTATTGCAACAGGGACCTGCAAAACGATCCTTGTCATTGGGGCTGATAAAATTTCGGGTATTATCAATTGGGAAGATCGTAACACTTGTGTTCTTTTTGGGGACGGTGCTGGAGCAGTTATTTTAGAGCATCGAGAAGGCGCTCGAGGAATTATAGCAACCCCAATGGGAAGTGATGGCACCTTGGCTGATATTCTTTGCATTCCCGGTGGTGGCAAAACACCCACCGTAACGGCAGCTAATTTTGATCCCAAAGACTTCACGATTCAAATGAATGGTCGTGAAACCTACAAGCAAGCGGTCATATCGATGGTAAAAGCTTCTCAAGAGGCTCTTGAAAAAGCAAACGTCACCATCGATCAAATAAAATGCGTCATTCCGCATCAGGCTAACCTGCGCATTATTGAGGCAATTGCAGAACGCCTTCACATCCCTCTCGATCGTTTTTTTCTCAATCTCGATCGCTATGGTAACACCTCCGCTGCTGCTGTCGCCATCGCTCTGGATGAGGCTGCGCGAACAGGACGCTTTGAACGAGGTGATCTTATTTTGCTGGTGGTATTTGGAGGGGGATTGACATGGGCGGCTTCTGTAATCGAATTTTAAAACAATTTTTTTGTTACAACGTTGCTATTACCATCGTTTCACAATGAGAATTCAAAGAAAGTTTGAGTTCAATAGCCGCTACGCGCTTAAACATTAAAAATGCTGCGAAGCAGCCAGGATGACTCCAACTCAAACTTTCTTCATTTCAGGATCAAATTAACTTTTCAATTTCTTAATGAATACCATTCTCGTCGGCTCCCAATGGGGAGATGAAGGCAAAGGAAAAATTATTGATGTTCTTACCGGTGACGTCGATATTGTTGTCCGCTCGCAAGGAGGCAATAATGCAGGGCATACGATTGTTAATGGAGATAAAAAGTATGTGCTTCATCTGATCCCCTCAGGAATTTTGCGTCCTGGGAAAGTTTGTGTCATTGGCAATGGCGTGGTGATCGACCCTCTGGCGCTGGTGGCTGAGATTGAGGGATTACGGGCTCAAGGAATTAAGGTAAATAAAAATCTTCTTGTCAGCGAAAGCGCTCATTTGGTGATGCCCTATCATCGGGCCATTGATGAGGTGCGTGAGCGGCTCAAAGGAAAAAATAAAATTGGCACAACCAAACGAGGTATTGGTCCTGCCTATGGTGATAAGGCCGCTCGTGTAGGATTGAGGCTCTCTGATTTGATGCGTCCTGAAGTTTTTGAAGAAAAGCTCAAGCTTCGGATTAAAGAAAATAATTTACTCTTGCGTAGCTTTGGAGAAAAACCACTCTCTTTTGCAAAAGTCTTGAAAGAGTATACCGCTGCAGCCCAGTTGCTGCGGCCTTTTGTGACCAATACAGTGGCCTACCTTCATCGTGCGATGGAGCTGAATAAGAAAATTCTTTTCGAAGGAGCTCAAGGAACTTTTCTCGATCTCGATCATGGTACTTACCCATTTGTGACTAGCTCCAACACGACCTCTGGTGGCTCTTGCACAGGCTCGGGCGTTCCTCCCAATCGTATTCATTCTGTGCTGGGGGTGATGAAGGCTTATACAACCCGGGTTGGTGAGGGGCCGCTTCCAACTGAAAATCCTCTTATTGGTAAGATGCTTCATGAAATGGGGAGGGAATTTGGAGCGACGACAGGTCGTGCACGCCGCTGTGGCTGGTTTGATGCGGTGGCAACGCGTTATGCCACGATGGTCAACGGAGTTGATCGCCTAGCTATTACCAACGTCGATGGTTTAGACAACCTCAAAGAGATCTTGATCTGCACAGGATATCGTCTCGATGGTCGTGGAAAAGTACTGACTATTCCTCCTACCGATGCAGGAGAGTTAGCCCGCTGTAAGCCAGTTTATAAGCGGATGCCAGGCTGGATGAGTTCCACCAGCGATTGTAAAAAATATAAAGAGTTGCCGCTCAAAGCGCGTTCTTATCTTGAGACGATCGCTAAGCTCAGCGGTGCTAAGCTTGGGATTGTGAGTGTGGGACCGGGGAGAGAGCAGACGATTTTTCTATAAAAAAGTTAAAGGGGAAAGTTGAAATTGAAGGGGATTTTTCGACTTTATACCTTCACTGAAAAATAGAGCGTGTATTTCAGAAGCAACAATCACTATACCTCAATCGTCATTCCTGCGGACGCAGGAATTCAGGAGACCATCAATGCTGATTGAAGTAGGAGCGTAGCAAATTTAAATTATCAATTTGCTTCAACCTAAAAACGTGAATGGAAACAGAAAATCTGACGCAATATACTCGACCTCAAAAAGTTTTTTCAATCGGCTTACGTACCAAAAGGTACGCTTCACCGATTTAAAAATCTTTTTTAGATCAAGTCCTTACGCCATATTTCCCATTTCCATTCGCGTTTTTAGGTTCAATTGTCTCCTGGGTCCTCGCGTTCGCGAGGATGGCAGTTAAAGTAGTAGCGGCATTAACTCTGAAATCTGGCTTAATTGATGATGTCATAAAAAAAGATTCTTTATTTATTGCACTGATTCGATGAGCTCACTAAAAAGGCGAAACCTTCTTTTCTTACTTCAAGAAAAAAGGAATTAATAAACCTCAATATAAAAAACATAATGAAACCCATTATCAAACCTCTCGGTAGCCTCTTGGCTATTTTATTTAGTGCCAGCGCACTTGTTGCCCAATCAACAAGTGAAAATTCTCAAACATCTATTGCCCCAAGTGGCGTAGTAGCTGCTGGTGTCATGACCGGTCGTAAGAGTACTGTTAAAACTAAAACCATAACTATAACTATTGTTAAAACCAAAGATACCATCAAAACAGGTGCCACAGCAGATGAAGCTGTTGGAGTCGTTGGAGAAATTCCTTCTCAAAATAAGAGCGATAGCTCGCCAAAGCCTAAAAATCAGGCTAAGCAAGACTCTATCAAACGCGATCAGTTAACTGCTTTGATTACTGAACAGTACAGGCTGTTGGAAAAGAATGATCAATACAAAGGATTAGTAAATGCTTATGCTCTCGATCTTGAAATGCAAAATGCTGACTTTACTAATATTGGAGAGCTTGGATTTCTATTACAGCTTGAAGAAGAATGTCAGCTGGAGCTTCTCAAAAAGAACCTCGGCATTGATCAAGAGGTCACTTTAGAGAATGTTAACCAATTTCTCACAGAGCAAGAGCAACAATCTTTCCAGATAATTCAAGCAGCTCTTTCCAAATTACATCATAGTGATTGGATGGCTGATCAGGAGATGAATACACTGGGTTGCTATGACAAAACTAATAAATACAAACAAACGGCTCTCTTCTTTGAGTTAGAATATCTCAATTTCCTAGCCATCAATCGGCAAGGATCACAAAAGCTGTCTTCAGAAGCGCAAGCCGATTATTACAACTTCAAGATGGATCTACTAAATGACAACTACAGCAGATTCCATAGTGATGACTTTCTCAGCCAACAACGCGTAATGATCGATTGGGAAAATGCGATTCTTGACTCCCAAAAGACAGAAACAGAAACACCCGCAACTCCACCTGCTAACGATCAACCAGTAGCAGACCAACCTGGAGTACAAATCCCCGCAATAACTCCACCTGCTAACACCCCTATAATTAGTCCTGATGGTCTTTGGTATGATGAAGCTGGTACCGAAGTACCCAATTTATTTAATAACTCGAACCCAGGAACCTATCATACCCAGCATGGTATCACAGTAACAATAGGGGATAACGCAGCATTGCCAAAGAACCTTCCACCAGCAGCAGTTCAACCTGCTGTAACTGGAGAAGAATCTGCTAATAACACACCACAGTCAGTTGCACCAGCTCCAGTTCCTTATTACAATCCAAGTCAATCTGCAGTACCAACATTTGCTAACGGTGCAGATCTGCCGGTTGATCAACAAGGACCAAGTCAAGCAAACAACGATAATCAGCTGCCAGGAGTCTCTCTCAATCTTGCAGAGAACCCAACTCCAGCTTCAGTTGTTGATGTTTCAGTAGGTAATAATAGCAATCCAACTCCAAAACAAAAACATTCAAAAGCTCCTAAGCAAGTTGAGGATGTTTCAACGATTTAGCTGTAATATCTGAATTTATTAAGTCTCACACAAACGCGGTTATCCATTTTGGGTAACCGCGTTTTTTTTGAAACATCGTTACGCTTGGCTTGCAGCGAGCAATGGGGTCAATACCGAATGGCGCTAAGTTAAGGGCATTTTGGGATATTTTTCTCGGTTTGAAATCGTTCAAAAACTGCTTTATAGTCAAATTACTTAGAAAGTACATGAAAGAACGCAGAGATTTTTAGAAAAGGCA
>JAIEQL010000052.1 GCA_019747735.1 Chthoniobacterales bacterium
GAGCAGGTAGCTTGGCGAAGTATGCAGCTCAGAGCTTTAATGATGCAGCCCGGGCAGGGATTTCTCAGGAAGAAAGGAATGCTTGGAAGCAAGTAGGTCTTTATCTGCTCGCCCAAGCTCAAGCCCATGCAGAAGGAAATCCGAGCCAAGCAAAGAATCTTGAAAGAGCAGGTAGCTTGGCGAAGTATGCAGCTCAGAGCTTTAATGATGCAGCCCGGGCAGGGATTTCTCAGGAAGAAAGGGATGTGTACAAGCAAGCAGGTTATTATAATCTTGCCTCGGCTAAAGCCGCGGAGTCAGGAGATCATGGGCAAGCAATGAATCTTCGCAGAGCAGCTTATACGACGAGCTATACAGCTGAGCATTTTAATAAAGCAGCCAAAGAAGGCATTTCTAAGGAAGAAAGGAATGCTTACAAGCAAAGAGGTTTTTATGAGCTTGCCGCAGCTCAAGCGTGTGCAGCAGGAGATCAGAGGCAAGAAAGTAATCTTCACAATGCAGCTTATGCGGTGTGCTTAGCAGTTAAGCATTTTACTTGGGCGGCCAAGGAAGGAATTTCTGAGAAAACAAGGAATGCTTACAAGCAAAAAGGTTTTTATCAGCTTGAAGTTGCTAGACTTTGGGCAGATGGAAATATCGAGCGTGCCGAAAAATTTTCTTATCAGGAGTACTTAGAAGAAAAAAATCGTCAAGCTCGTCAAGAGTGGTATCAAACTCGTAGAGAGCCAGAAAGGCCACCTGTTTGGAAGGGATTGCCATAACTAAAGATTGACCAGGAGGCAGGGAAAATGGTTGAAAATAATGGGAGAATGGAATGGCGTTAAGTTAGGGAGTTTTTGAGATCAAAAACAGGGGGGCACAAAGCAAAAATTTTTCGATATGCAACTTCTTGCATTCAATATTCGTGATTTTAGTAACATCAAAGAAATCAAGGCCATTAATCCTTGTAAGTAAATTTTCTTGATGTTCTTTGTCTTTTGTTGGAGCTAGTCTCTCCTGTTTTTGATGAATACAGATAGCAACGAACGTCTCAATACCCGTGCCGCTGGCGTTGTAGCAGGGGCGGTCATGCTCAGTCGCGTGCTTGGACTCGCACGCGAGCTCATTTTTGCAGGACTCTTTGGGGCAGGACGGGGGATGGATGCCTTTATCACGGCCTTTCGTGCTCCTAATTTGCTGCGTGATCTTTTTGCCGAGGGAGCCCTCTCGACTGCCTTTGTCACCATTTTTTCTCAAAAAATCGCAAAGCATGGTGACCAATCGGCTTGGGATCTCGCTTCCAAGATGATGACCCTCACAACTCTTTTTATGAGCTTGGTTTCCCTCTTAGGAGTTCTTTTTGCGCCACAACTCATAACCATCTTGGCGCCTGGCTTTGATCCGGCAAAAGCAGCCTTAACGATTCTTCTCACACGGGTGATGTATCCCTTTATTTTAATGGTCTCGCTGGCGGCACTAGTGATGGGAATGCTCAATGCCAAAAATATTTTTACAGCCCCAGCATTGGCATCAAGTTTTTTTAACCTTGGATCCATTGCCGGGGGCGTGGTTTTTGGATGGTGCTTGGACCCTCATTTTGGAGAACGTGCTTTAATAGGGCTTGCTCTTGGGACCTTGCTGGGAGGGGTATTACAATTGGGAGTTCAGTTGCCAAGTTTATACAAAGCAGGGTTTCGACTCATCTTTGATTTCAGATGGTATGATTCTGGGGTGAAACAAGTCTTAATGCTGATGCTGCCAGCGGTCATTGCGGCAAGCGCGGTGCAAGTCAATGTCATGATTAATAGTATCTTTGCATCCTATCTCGGCGATGGGCCTGTCAGCTGGCTCTCCTACGCCTTTCGTTTGATGCAATTGCCTCTTGGTGTATTTGGTGTGGCCATTGCCACAGTAACCTTGCCTCTTGTCTCACGCATTGCGGCTCTTGGCAACCTCCAACATTTTCGCGAAACGCTCGCTCGCGCCATGCGACTGGCTGTTTTTTTGACGTTGCCTTCAGCTGTTGGGCTTATGGTCCTGGCACAACCGATTATCTCCCTGATTTATGAACGCGGAAAATTTAGCCACCACGATGCGTTACAAACCGCAGGAGCGTTACAATTTTATGCCATAGGTCTTGTTGCTTATTCCTGCATCAAAGTTCTCTCTCCTGCCTTTTATGCCATTAATCACCGTTGGACTCCCATGTTGGTGAGTTTTCTTTCCATCCTGATGAATCTCTTCTTCAATTGGTTTTTTATTTTCCAACTTAAGATGGGGCACCGTGGACTGGCTCTTTCCACGGCCTTATCAGCAACATTGAATGTTACCTTACTCTACTTTCTCATGGTTCGTTTTGCTGGAGCACTTTACTTTCACAAACTTTGGGCGCTTCTTTGGCGTTGCACAGTGGGAACACTTTCCATTATCGGAACCGGCGTGGTTCTTCAACCTTGGTTAGGACACCTCACGGGAAAACCACTCCTCATGAGGATGGGAGGACTGCTTGGCGTCATCACCCTTGCAGTCGCTCTTTTTATTGGAGTTTGCTTACTCTTGAGGGTTGAAGAAACCTGGGAGTTCTGGAGAGTCTTGCAAGCCCGTTGGCAAAGGAGGAGACTCTAATTACTCATCTTCCGAGAGACTGTATTAGCGCCCTTTGAAACGTCATTACCTACCGCACTGACATCGCGACCCATGCCACTAATGGTGTTGCAGCCGGTCATGAAAGTGATAGCAATAACGAGTAATAAGAAAGAAAGAATAAGTTTTTTCATAGCCCTCTTTGATGCCAAAAGAAAATTATTTTGTCTAATGAAAACAACCTATGAAGAAAAAAACTTTTCTGATCGCATTCTTGCCAGTCCCAGAATTGGCATCTCTAAAGCACAAGAGAGATTGTGGCGTTTTGTGCTTACAAGCTGATTTTAAGAGCCTGCCGACGTGCAAAGCGATCGACAAAATAGAGCACTCCATGAGTCTTTGCAAATTCATGAACTAGCTTGGTAACCTTAACGTCAAAGCAACAATACTCAGCGATTTCCATTATTTTTCCTTCTCTCCACCAGCGAATGGCATCGAGGCCATCCCCTGTTTTTCCAATGCCCAGCGTTGCCGTGGCAACAGAATCGAGAGAGAGACGATGACCTGCGCTCTGCTCTACCACTTCGAGGAGATCGAGTGTTGGAATATGATGAGGCAGATCGAGAATGGTGTATCCCATGAGCACTTCATAATCAAAACGCCTCACATTGTACCCCACCACAAGATCGGCTTTAGTCAGCAGAGTGATTAAATCAGCGACACGTTTTTCACTAAAAATCTCGTATTTTGCAGAAGCAGTACTGTAGGTAACGCCTAAAGACATTTTCATCTCGCTCTTGTGGTTCCAGCCCCCAACATCATTAGCGGTTAGTTGAGTCTCCAAATCGAAGTAGACAATATTGCTCATGAAAGAAGGTTAGGAGAAATTTTGTGCAATCCAATTTCTTTAAATTGAGCGTTGAAATATTCTTGGGCTCTTAAACCAAAAACTAATTAAAAAGTCTGGCCTTGGCTTGTTCTAATGAAATGCCAGGCTTGTTATCATTGCGAGTAACAGCTGCACGAAGCTCCATGAGGTCTTCTATGTCTTCAAAGCGTTCTTTGAGAGAATCAATTTCTATGACTAGAGTTTCTAGCCTTTCTAATATGGGTTTTTCAAGTACGGCGCTATTCATAAGCTTTTTTTCTATTTTTAATAGCATACACGCTAATGAGATTTTTCTCTAACATAAAAAGCACTCGGAAGCTACCTACTCTCAATCTATATTCATGCGTTCTCGCAGTAAGTTTTTTTACATCTCCCCTCAAACCATCTTGTAATAGTTCCAATCGCCATCCGATATTACGTCGCTGTTCTTTACTTAAAGTTTTCAGTTGTTGAAGTGCTTCTTCTTTTATTTCCAGTTGATGATGCATGATTATCCTTCCTTTGACCTTCACTATTATAAGGTTAACCTATTGTCAAAATCATAAATTCCAAATTTAAAATTTCTATGATCAACATACTTTGGCTTCTTTTGCTGCTCGGTGGACTCATCACAGGGGCTCTCAATGGACATCTAGAGGCAGTGACCGCCGCCATCTTTGACGCCTCTAAAACAGCTATCATGACAATAGCACTCCCTCTCAGTGGCATCATGGCTCTTTGGCTTGGTATGATGCGGCTTGCTGAAAAATCGGGGCTTTTAGAAAAACTAGCTCACTTGTTGCGCCCGCTGCTCACTCGTTTATTTCCTGATGTTCCAGCGGATCATCCAGCGATGGGTTCGATGTTGATGAATATTGCAGCCAACATGCTTGGGCTTGCCAATGCCGCAACTCCACTCGGTTTGCGAGCCATGCAAGATTTGCAATCACTCAATAAAAAGCCTGATACCGCCACCAATGCGATGTGCACCTTTCTTGCCATCAATACCAGCTCTGTGCAGCTGATTCCCGCGACAGCTATTGGAATTTTAGCTGCTGCTGGAGCCATTCATCCCAGCTCCATTATCGGCACAACCCTTGTAGCCACAGCTTCTTCCTGTGTTGCCGGAATTACTGCTGCCAAGCTACTCCAGCGGCTGCCTTGCTTTGCCATTCCACTTTCTTCAGTCACGGAAGAGAAGAAGCCGCTCTTAGAGCCCCATGAAGTCAGCGTTTCCAATAAGAGCAGCAGTGAAACTATTCTTAAAAAAATCACACCGCTCTCTTTTTCTAAGAAAATCATTCTTTTTTTATTTGGTTCATTTTTTCTCTATGCCTTTGTAAAGCTCATTGGAAAGAGTCCTCAAGCCTCACCATGGATTAATGGAATCAACACACTCTCCCTACTGGCTATCCCTTTTTTAATAGGATTCTTCCCGCTCTACGCTTTTTTACGAGGGGTCGCTGTTTATGAAGAGTTTGTAGAAGGAGCCAAAGAAGGATTTCAAGTAGCGCTGCGCATTTTCCCTTATCTCGTAGCAATTTTAGTAGCGATTGGTGTTTTCAGAGCAGCCGGAGGAATTGATTTTCTCAGTCATTTGTTGGCACCGCTCCTTGATCGCATCGGACTTCCCTCCCAATTGCTTCCTCTTATTTTAGTACGCCCTCTTAGCGGCAGTGCAGCAACAGGGCTCTTTGCAGAGATTGTGAAAAGCGCCGGTCCTAACAGTTTTGTCAGTCAATTAGCGGGGACAATTCTTGGCAGCACTGAGACAACTTTCTATGTACTTGCCGTTTATTTTGGTTCCATCGCCATCAAACGAAGCCGACACGCCTTGGCGGCTGGATTAATCGCCGATACCGTGGGCGTTGTCGTTTCCCTCATCATCTGTCATTACGTATTGGGATAACAATTTTCCACATCGTGAAAACTTGTGATTTTTAGAAAAATCTTTACTCTCCAAGCGTGTTTCAAATTATTTTTAATCCCATTAGCGCTGCCGAAATGAGCGCCCTCCCTAAAGATCTTCAACTTGACCTGCTATCTGAATTTCAAGTATTGCCCCAAGACCTTACCCAACTTCCAGGAGAGCAATTTGGAATGATCTGCCGTGAAGGGAGAACATTGTATCGCTATCGATGCCTCGATTATCGAATCTATTTTGAAGCACACGCTCAAGGCCTCATTGTCCATCGCGTTCTTCACAAAAATACGATTAGCGATTTTCTCTTCCGCTCGGAACTCCCCATGAGTGAAGATGAGCAAGTCGCCGATGCCAGAGCATTTTGGAAACTAATTGATCAAGCTACTAATGCCTATTCCCACCGAACATAACGATCCCATTAATGCGGCGATCCTTGCTATTTCAGAAGATAAAATAACTGGTTTTCATGATGATCCTTTTGCCCTCATTGCTGAACAAGCAGGGCAACCTTTGGAGCTTGTCTTGGAGCGAGTCCGAGCAATGTTGCAAGCAGGGACCATTCGTCGAGTTCGCCAAACACTGATTGCTAACAACCTTGCCGAAGGAGCCCTCGTCGCCTGGCGCGTACCGGAAGAAAAACTAGAGGCAACCTTTAATTTTTTATTTCGTGACGATCCTTTTTCCGGGCATGTTGTGATTCGCTCCACGGATGCTGCTATTCCAGGAGCTTCTTATCGGCTTTGGACGACGTTAAAAGTTCCAGCAGGTTATTCGCTTTCTGAACACTGCGAATTATTATTAAAAAAAACTGGAGCCTCCTCGTTTTTACTGATGCCTGCCAAAGGAATTTTTACTCTTGGTGTAGGACATGTCCGTCGAAAGTTGTGTGAACCAGGAGAAAAATCTGAGGCACCTGCAACTATGATGACCCCCTCAGTTGTTGCTCTTTCAGAACGGGAATGGAAAGTTCTTTTGGAGTTAAAAAAAGATTTTACTCTTGAGGAAATTACCCGCTATCCCTGGCGCAAGAGAGTTTCTCAAGCAGGCGTTTCTGAACAAGAATTTTGTGACGTTGCTCGCTCTTTGCAAGAACGCAAGCTACTGGGAAGATTTTCTACTTTTTTGGAGCATGTCAAACCATCAGCAGGAGGCGTTCGGGTCACCCGTTTTAATGGCCTCTTTCATTGGGCTGTACCGCCAGGACGCGAAGCGGAAGCAGGCGCTGAAATTGGACGCCACACTATTCTCACTCATTGCTATTGGCGTGAGGGAGGTCCTGATTTTTATAATGTTAACATCATGGCTGTCGCTCACGGGACTGACCGTGCGCGCCTTTTAGAACATAAAGCCGCTATTGATCGTCATCTTGCAGCGTGCGATATTCCTCTTCTTTATACGAATGTTTTTTGGGGCGGACGTAGCGAGATTAAGCCTTCTGAAATTTCTCCAGAAATTTATAAAACGTGGAGAGAGGCGATGACCTGAATTTAACTTAGAGGGTTTCTTGAAAATGAATAAAATTGATGCAGTACCAGGAGCGAAGCGCACAGACCCGCAGTGTATAGGGACATACTCGAGGACGCGAGCACTGGAGCGACGCCGTAATGCCCAATTTTAGTCTTTTTAAGACACCCTCTTAACGTCATCATGCCCACCTCTCCTCTTTTTAAAAAAACGTTGGGGCTGCTTCTAATCGTAGCAGCGCTAGAGTTTCTCGGAGCGGCTGTTGTCTTTGCTCCACGTTTGGTCAGCACTGTTGCAGGACAATTAGCCAATAAGGTCAAGTCTCATGAGGCGCTGCTACCAATGCAAAATAAAGAGGAGAGCCTCTTATTGTTCGAGAAAAAACATTCCGAAGACCTTGCTCCAACCAAGATTTTATCAGCTCCTACGCCATCGCACGCTCTTGTCTTTTCACAACAACAGAGGAGTACAACTGTGAGCAGAGAAGAAAACACCCCCTCGGATGCAAGCTTAGCGTTGATCGATGTTCAACAAGCTTCAAGCAATGAGGGAGAGCATATTCTAAAAATTGCCATCAAATCACGAGCCCAGGAAACCATCGCGATACCTTATGTAAAAGTCCAAGTTTATTTTTATGATGAAATTGATGGAGAAGTCGTCGCAAGCAAGTCTCCAGTAGATTCTCGATGGCTGAGCCTTCCCGATTGGAACAATGGAAATCCCCAATTACTAGAAGTAACCTACCGCCCTGATAGCAACACTCCAACAGCTCGCTATGCTGGTTACATTGTCGCCGTTTATTACAAGGGAAAACTCCAAGGATATCGAGTTGACCCACCCGAGCTAAGCGCTCATTTTCCAATCAAAGTTGATATTGGAAATACGGAACTTTGATATAATATGGCCATGATGAAAATGAAAACAGCTTCCCTTTTATCTTTTTTTCTCACTCTTCTTGGAATAGCCGTATTTTCAGGCTGCAGCTCTTACGACCACCGCCTTAATGATAGCTCTACACCCTATCTTGGTATTAGTGGTGGGGGCCCTTCACAGGAAGGGCTCAGCCTTGCAGACCGTGTTTCTTATTGGGATGGAGACAATGTTCCTGGAGCTCCTTCCATAGTCATTAACTTAACCAGTCAACGACTCTATTATTACAAAGGGAATCAGCTTGTAGGAGTCTCTGCGGTTTCTACTGGAAGCGAAGGACGTGAAACAAAAGCTGGACGTTATAAAGTGATCAAAAAAGATCTTCATCATGTCTCTTCAGAATGCGGAGATTATGTCGATAGTCACGGTACTCCTGTGGTAAAAAATATTGTTCTCAAAGAGGTCCCCATGCCTCCAGGAACTCATTTTGTCGGTTCTCCAATGCCTTGTTACATGATGATTTATCCTGGAGTCGGAATGCACATAGGATTTCTTCCTGGCGTTCCTGATTCTCATGGTTGTATCCGACTTCCTGATAGAATGGCCAAAACTTTCTTTGAAGTCACCCCTCTAGGAACGCCTGTTATCGTGGAGAGGTAAGAAAGCCTGTAGACTGTAGGCTGCAGATCGAAGTAAAGCCTTGGGCAATTAAAAAAACAGAACACATCAACTTTACTAATAATATTGATCTTGGCTTGCTGTAACCTATAGCCTACAGCAGATAGCCTATAGCCTTTTTTATGTCCCTTATTCATGTTGCTCGTCACGGTCAAACAGTCGGTATTTTTAACGAAGAAGATCTTCGCGAAGAAATCAATCAGCAACGATTGTATGCGGAAGATCTCATTTGGAAACAAGGGATGATTGATTGGCGCCCGTTGCACGAGATGACTCAAGAATGGGGTTGGGATGTGTTAACATTGAAAACAATGAAAAATGATAGCCCTCTCCCTCCGCTTCTGGTACCCCTCCCATGGGAAGAACTTGGTACACGCAACTTTTTTTCTGCTTTTTTCAATACGTTGCGAGCTGTGCTCTTTTCTCCGAAAATAACCTTTTCGCGCTTGGACACAAAAGGAGGATTCATTGCTCCATTGCTTTTCTACGTGCTTACTGCAAGCACGATCTTTACCGCAACCTTATTGATGCTGCTTCCACAGGTTTTAAAAAATCCATCTACCTTCTCCCCACAATTAGCAACGCTTTCTCAAAAAAGCATTATTATTGGGTTTGTTGGTCTGTTGGTCTTGGCTCCTTTTATTTTTATAGCGGGAGTTTTTCTCTCTTCCTCGATTGCTCACCTGAGTCTAAAAATATTGGGCGTTGCAAGGAGGCCATTTAGAGCGACCCTCCGAATTGTTTGTTATTCTTTTGGATCAACTGCTTGTTTTCAATTAATTCCTTTTGTGGGAAGCATTCTGGGAGCAGTCTGGGGACTTGTGCTCTATTCCATTGGATTAAAAGAAGTCTATACTCTCTCTAAATGGCGCACTTTTTTTGTCATTTTACTCTCCATAGCTTTTTACCTAGTACTTGTGATGTTAGTAGCCTTTATTTTTGCAGCTTTTTATACAGGAGGAGCAATGCCTCCAGCAGCACCAGCACCTCCATCTCCTTAGAAGAATTGAGATTAGAGCATGCTTGAAATAACCATCCTCGCTAGCGGAAGCAGTGGTAATGCGGCATTGGTTCGTTCTAAAAAAACGGCTATTCTTATTGATGCTGGTTTAAGCGCAAAGCAATTACGAGAACGCCTCTCCTTATGCAATGTGGCTCCAGAAGAAATTGATGGCATTCTAATTACTCACGAACATGGGGATCATGTCAAAGGCCTTCCACAATGGTGCAAACAATATAATACCCCGCTCTACTGCAATCGCCATACCGCTACCATCCTTCGCTCTAAAATACTGCAACAAGAGCATTGGAAAATTTTTGAAACAGGCTCCTCTTTTGTCCTGGGAACTTTTTCTCTAGACTCTTTCGCTATTCCTCACGATGCGGTCGATCCAGTAGGATTTGTTGTGAGGGAAAAAACATCTTCTTTCGGATTTTTAACAGACTTGGGTTATCCGACACGTCTTGTGCTTGAGTCATTACGATCTGTTCAAGGACTGCTTTTAGAAGCCAACTATGATGAGGAGCTTCTTGAGCAAGACACCAAACGTCCTTGGGCTGTCAAGCAGCGTATTTCTTCACGTCACGGACATCTTTCTAACGATGCAGCTGCAGAAGTCCTTCAACACTTGCTGCACGAACAACTCTCTCATGTTGTCCTTGGTCACCTTAGCGCTGATTGTAATAAAGAAGAGCTAGCACTTACGGCAATTAATCGTATTATTCATGATCAAAAAATAGATCGATGGTGCGCAGGACCAGATCGTATTAGTCCGACAATTACACTTTGAGGCAGGTAAACTATAACCTATATGAACGACTCTGCTGTTCTTTTTCATGGATCAATTCTTGAAACAGTAAAATTTCTTGGTGCCTTGCCTTTTTGGGAGATGCTTTTTTTACTCTTAGTGGTTATCTGCACCATGCTTTTTACCTTGATCTTCATCACGCATCATGCACGAAAGCCGTTGACCGAAAGAACAATTGCCGCTGGAGCATCGATGGGTAGTAACATTAATACTGGCATCTATGGGCTTATTTTAGGATTCCTTGTTATTTCTATGTATGACACTAATCGCAAAGTGAAACAGAGTACTTTTGAGGAAGCAAATACGCTTGTCTCTATCTTAGAGACCGCAAAACCACTCAATAATGCTCCTCAAATTAGAGGGGCTGTCAAAAATTACACTCATCATCTTCTTGAAAAGGAATGGCCGCTTATCTGCGAAGATCATCTTGAGGAAGCCTGGAAGCAAGCCCCTGCTATGATTGATTCCTTATATCAAGCAGTGGAAGCATCACAACCAGTGGGAGTGATGCAAGAACAGTCTTGCAGCGCGCTTTTTGGCTTACTGAAAGACCTTACCAACGATCATCGCTCTCGTCTGATGCAAGCGGATACTTGTTTGCCAATCCAATTTTGGAGAATTATTGTACTCATGTCGATTTTATCACTCTGGTTTTTGGTCTACATGAATCCTTGGACAGGGAGTATTAATTCCTTAATCCCGATTGTGATTCCAGGGTTAATCATAGCGCTTTCTTTGGCTCTTCTCATCTCCCTGCAATACCCTTATCAAGGTCCTTTTGCTATTTCCAACAAGGTTTATTCATTAGGAGCACTTGATTTTTCGCATGATCAGTAGCTAGTCCGCGCGGATGCAGTTTTTGAAATATTTTTACATTTTGGTTTGATAACCAAGCTTGCTACGTTACGAGGCTGAATTCCTGACTTAAGGCCTCTACGATACGATCACATTGCTGATCAATAAATATTTCATCGCGACCTTCGATCAGCAGTCTTAGGAGAGGTTCTGTCCCTGAGTAGCGAAGGAGAATGCGTCCTTTTCCTTCAATCTTCTTTTCTATTTCTCCGATCAACGCTTGTGTTGCCTTCAAGGATTCCAAGGGTGGCTTTCTACTAACATGTAAATGGCGTTGAGCTTGGGGATATTTTTTGAGACATGCACGAAGTTGACTCAACGGTTTTTGAGTGGTCATCATTATTTGAAGCACTTGTAGAGCGGCTATGAGAGCATCACCAGTTGTATTGTAATCACGAAAAATCAGATGCCCGCTTTGTTCACCACCAATATTAAAATTGCCTTGAAGCATTGCTTCCATGACATGACGGTCTCCTACAGAAGTTCGCAAGACTCTCCCTCCCGCTGCTTGCAGGCATTCATCGAGCCCAAAATTGCTCATCGTAGTTGTGACAAGAGTCTTGTGAGCAAGCTTTCCTTTTTGTAAAGCATCGAGAGCTGTCATGGCTAAGATCTCATCTCCATCAACGAGATTTCCTTGTTCATCACATAACAACAAGCGATCAGCATCTCCATCATGAGCAAGCCCAAGATGAGCCTGAGAGGCAAGGGTGATCCGACGAAGTTCTTCCCCATGAGTGCTCCCACAACCATCATTGATATTCATCCCATTGGGAGTTGCGTGAAACAACATCACTTGAGCTCCTAGCTCTTTTAAAAGAGAAGGTGTCACAGCAAACGCAGCACCATTAGCTGCATCCACAGCAATACGCACTCCTTGTAACGAAAGGCCAGGGACGCTTGCTCGGAGCATTGCGCCATAACGCCCTATCGCATCAGAAAATTGCTTAGCGATTCCAAGAGCCATGCCTGTAGGGCGATCGTCATCAAGTCCCAAGGTGAGGATCAATTTTTCAATCTCTTGCTCTTGAGCATCCTCCAACTTGTACCCAGTGCTTTGGAAAATTTTGATTCCATTATCGGCTGCAGAATTATGAGAAGCAGAAATCATAACGCCTGCACAAGCCCCTAATTGCCTAGTGAGAAGAGCTACCCCTGGTGTTGGCAAGACGCCTAGAAGAGTGGCATCGATACCGATAGAATTAAGTCCAGCCGCAAGAGCTGATTCTAACATACTTCCAGAGCGACGAGTATCTTTTCCTATAACGACACAAGGAAGCTGTGATGAGGAGCAAGAATCTGCATGCACTCTTCCAAAAAAAGAACCGACTGCACGCCCACATCGAAAAGCTATTTCAGGGGTCATCGGAGTTTGGTTGGCAGTGCCCCGGATGCCATCGGTGCCAAAAAGAGATTGAGTCATCATGGTGAAGTCGTTTTAGATTCCTCGCGAATCATGAGATTGTTGAGACAATCTCGAAATTCTTTTTCGTGAAGATGGCGCTTAATAACACCTCGATCGCAAATAGAAACATGACCTGTTTCTTCCGAAACAATAAGAGTAATGGCATCGGTCTCTTCGCTGAGGCCTAATCCGGCTCGATGGCGAAGCCCTAGCGTGCGATCGAGATCATCTCGTTGAGAGAGCGGAAAAATACATCCGGCTCCCAGAATCCGATCTCCACGAATAATAACTCCTCCATCGTGTAGAAGTGTCTTGGGATGAAAAAGCGTCATCACAAGTTCTGTCGAAAGAAGAGCATCTAAGGGCACTCCTGTATCGACCCATGTTTTCAAATTAACATCCCTCTCCAATGCAATGAGGGCACCAAATCCTTTTCTAGAAAGTTCAAAAATAAGATTGGTTAATTCTTCAATTAACTCATGGCGCTCAGAAGCTGATGTAAAGAGACTTTGCAGGCCAAACTCATTAAGCGCTCGTCGTAACTCTGGTTGAAAAATAATGACCAGCGCCATCGCTAAAAAAATCGATACATTCCGTAGCAGCCAATTGAGCACAACAAGATGAAGGAACTGCGCAAGAAAAGTAAGAACGATAAAAATAAGAACGACTCTAATCAGAAGCCGCGCTCCTTGAGTCTTTTTTAAAAAAAGATAAATGTAATAAAGCAGAGCACCCAGAATGAAGATCTCAAGCCCTGAGGTCCAATGGTCGTAAAAGAGGTGGTAGAGACTCATTGGTAAATAAAAAATTTTCTACTGTGTGCAGCGCTTCTTGATGGGGACGTGGATCATGAACACGAAATAACAAAACCCCATGATAGCGAGCAAGGGTTGTGATCGCAATGCTAGGAATAAGGCGATCGGTAACTTCTCCTCCCAAAAAAGATTTGCGCGAATGCCCAATAAGAATAGGAGAACCCAATTGCACCAGTTGAGGTAATGCTTTTAATAAAGAAAAATTGTGAGCCATTGTTTTTCCAAATCCAAGTCCTGGGTCAAGGATGATTGACTGTTCAGAGACCCCGCATTGAAGGGCTTTGGCGCGGACTTCTGCTAAAAAAGAGAGGACAGCTGCTACAATATCATCATTGGGATAAGCAGGCGCTATCTGCATGGTTTGCGGAGTCCCTTGCTTATGCATGAGAATAAGCCTGGCCCCTGTGCGCGCGGCAAGCGGGCCCATAGCAGGATCTTCGAGCGCACTGACATCATTGATAATAGTGGCTCCAGCTGCCAATGCGGCTTCCGCAACGACAGCTTTAGAGGTATCGATGGAAAGCATCACCTCTGTTCTTTTTCGAAGAGCTTTAATGACAGGAAGAATACGCCTTAATTCTTCTTGAACCTCCACAGGCCGTGCACCGGGCCGAGTGGATTCTCCTCCAATATCGAGTATATCAGCTCCCTGCGCTACCAATTGCATTCCATGAGCAACTGCTTTTTCTAACTCCAAAAAATTTCCTCCATCGGAAAAAGAGTCAGGAGTGATATTGAGAATTCCCATGACAAGAGCTCTCTTGCTAGGAGGTATCCCAAGAGAACTCATAGGTTATGAATGAAGATGATAATATTTTTAAAATTCGTTAACATATTTTGAATTAGTTGGCATCTTCGATGCTGCCTAAACCTGATTAATGAAAAAATCTCCCTGCTACTTTTGCTCAGCTTGCTTTTAGCCTCTCCCTTGAAGGTAAAAGCTGTTGTTAAGGCGATAAAAGGGAAAGAGGGTAAGGAAGAGGCTTCTTCTAAGGAAACTGAAAAGTATAGCAAGGAGCAAGAAGAGAAAGACCTTATCGAACACGTTGGAGCAAGCCGTGATCCTTCGGCTTCTGTAAACCACGTCCTCTGGCGCACAGAAACCTCAGAAGAATCTCCTGAGGAAGAAGCGAACTCGAGAGAGCCACA
>JAIEQL010000006.1 GCA_019747735.1 Chthoniobacterales bacterium
CCAGCGACGCTTCCCTTGATCTTTCACCTCCTGCTTCCTCTCGCTCTTGGAGTGTTTCTGATCTTTTGAAGCTCTTAGAGGAGGAAGAAGGAGGTAAAGAAGAGAACTCGTTAGAGGACTCTTGGAATATCTCCTCAAACCACTCTGGGCATTCGAACCCCTTGCCATCAGGGGTTAGTGAGTTAGAAAATGATTCTTCGCATCATGACTCAAAAGAAAATTCTGATGATGCTGATTCAGAGTTAGGAAATTATGTAACTACCAACGTCTCTGAAGACATTAGAGCATATTAAAAAATTCTGTAGCCGCGCATTGGGTTGTCGCTTCGGTGCTCGCTCCATCGAGTATTGGCTATACACTCCCTCGCTGTGCGCCTCAGCTCCTGGTACTGTATCAATTTTATTCATTTTCAAGACACCCTCTAGCAGTGGAAGATAGAAGCAACATTATTTTTTGCCTGCGACAGCAAGCTTCAACTTCCATTTTCTACCTCCTAACTGTCAACGGTACGTTGGCAGTTACATTATGTCTCTGAAGTAAAACTAGGATTGCCGATCTTATCAGCAGGAGGAAGGGGTGAAGTAGCATGTACTCTTCTCTCTTGCGGCTGTTTGATTTCTGGAAGTTTAGGAACTTGTAAGAGTTCTCGTTGAAATTCTTCTTTTGCTTTTTGAAATTCGGAGAGAATTTTAGCTGCTGCTCGTGCAATGTCAGGAAGTTTTTTGGGACCAAAGAGAATGAGTGCTAACACCCCAATAAAGGTCCACTCTGGAGCGGCAGGAAGACCAAAGGCAAGGAGAGGTATCATTTTCCAATGACGCTAAGGAGTAGCTATGCGAAAACCTATATAATCACGTTTTACAGCAGCATCAATATTAGCAGCTCCGCTGTCTTTGCTAAGCTGATCAGGTCCTGTAGGCCATTGATTCTCGTTTCCCCAACCCCCACCGCGAATGGGACGTACAGCAGAGGGTGCTCCATCAGCAGGAGTCAGCCATTGAGAGACGTTACCTCCCATATCGTAAGCGCCATAAGGGCTTGGAGCATTGGCATAAGCTCCTACAGGAGTAATAAATGGTGCTCTTCCAAGGTTGCCAAAACGATAATCCGACCTATCGAACCATCCTGTTTTGGAATTATCTGGGTTGGTTGCAATGTAGTAATTAACCGCATTGGGAGAGTGTCTATCATTTCCTGGTACAGTATCGCTTTGTGTGGGATAGGTCCAATACTCGTCGGTGAGTTGGTTGTTAGCATCGTGGTTTCTTTTGTAGAAAGCCGCTTTGTAATATTGACTTTCGGTTGGGAGAAAAAACTGAGCTCCTTCAGCAATCTTGGAGTAATTGGTTGGTTGGATATCAGCATCACCAACGAGATCTCTAATGCCTTCGCTAATAGTGTAGAGGCCTTTTTCTGTCAGCTCATCAAGATTGACAGGAGCTGTGGGAGTCTCATTAGAAGAGGCCTTGGCAGCACTGTTTTTTTTCCAATTAGCAAAACGAGCTGCACAAGCCCATGTCACTTTGAGAATCGCTCCCTTCTGTTTTCCCAATTCAGTTAATGTGTAGACATAATTGCCAGCATCGTTTTGACGAGCGATGAGGGAGGTGATTGTGTTTTCGTAGAGTTGGTGAGGGTCATTCTTAGCAATAGCGTTGAGAAAATCGCAATAATATTGTGGATGCTTGATGATTACAGGAGCTGTTAAATCATAGGCCCCTTTTTCTGTAGTGGTATTATCTTGTTTTC
This sequence comes from Chthoniobacterales bacterium, assembly GCA_019747735.1. GTDB lineage: Bacteria > Verrucomicrobiota > Verrucomicrobiia > Chthoniobacterales > UBA6821 > CAIWMF01. The sequence continues at coordinate 1,750 of JAIEQL010000006.1, forward strand.
CAGTCGGTTGATTGTTGTGAAGCCAATTACAAAAGCGAGCGGAAGAAAACCACGAGACATAGACAATCGGGAGTTGTCCTGCTTCCATAAGGGAGCTTTTGAGAGCGTAGGTATAATTTCCTGAAGAACCTTTCCTTATAATGGTAGCGACGTTTGTATCGGTGCTCATCCTCTCGTCATAAAGGTGATTGAGGTCATCCTTTGCCACGGCATTTAAAAAAGCCACATACTGAGAGGCCGTCGTATCATAGGTTGCAATGTGAAACGCCTCCTTGGCGGTTCCAATCTGTAATGCATTGGTCCCGCTACCAAAAAAGGTCAGATTGCTGCTATCACCTGGATTACCAACATCTGCTACAGGAACAGTATGAATGAAAAGTTTGGAGTCAGCCTGTAGAGAGGGAATGGCAGTAAGCAGACAAAGCAAAGAAGCAAGTAGGAAGGAGCGAATAGGGGAAGAGGTCATGGTTAATTTGTTAGACTTGTTTTCATTAAAAATTCTCTAGGATGTGTCATCAATGGATGACTCATCCTAATTAGCGAAGGCTTTAGGTCTTAACCTACAGCCTTTTTATCATCCCTTCCATCGCTTTCATCCCTGTTATTTTTTCTTTGATAGCAACGCATGATATTCCTGGATACTCCGTACTTCCAAGCTTCCAGAGCGCATGCTACGAATTGCAGCGGCACTGGCCATGGCAGCGCGCAGAACAGTAATAGTAGGGATACGATGAGCCACCGCAGCGCTTCGAATAATGATTTCATCGCGGCGTGTCAACTTTCCACTAGGTGTGTTAATGATAAAATCAATCGTATTTTTTTTGATCATATCCAAGACATTGGGATGACCTTCGTGTAGTTTGTTGAGTTTGGTGACACTCATCCCCGCTTCTTCAAGGATTTGAGCTGTTCCTTGAGTGGCATAGAGAGAAAAACCAAGGTCGACGAATTCCTGAATCAGGGGAATGATGGCAGCTTTGTCACTATTTTTCACACTGACAAAAAGATTGCCTCCCATTGGCAGAGGGGGATGAACGGCCATTTGGGCCTTGGCATAAGCACGTCCCAAGTCATCATCAAGCCCCATCACTTCTCCTGTGGAGCGCATCTCCGGGCCGAGTAAAATATCGGTGCCAGGAAATTTGGTGAAGGGCATCACTGCTTCTTTGACACAAAAATAAGGAGGCACAATTTCTTTTGTAAAACCAAGCTCTTGTAGGGTGCGTCCGGCCATCACCTTAGCGGCTATTTTTGCTAGTGGAACTCCAATCGATTTGCTCACAAAAGGAGTCGTTCGAGAGGCTCTGGGATTGACTTCCAGGACATAGACCTCTTCTTCTTTTACTGCAAATTGGACATTCATGAGCCCCTGCACATGGAGCTTGAGTGCCATCATTTTGGTGGCGCAGCGGATGGTCTCGAGTACTTTTTCTGACAAGGAAAAAGTTGGAATGACGCAGGCACTATCGCCGCTATGGATTCCCGCCTCTTCGATATGTTCCATAATGGCACCAATGACGCAATCAGTTCCATCGGCAATGCAGTCGACATCAACCTCGGTGGCATCTTCTAAGAAACGGTCAACCAAAATAGGGCGCTCTGGCCCGATGGCAATGGCTGTTTTAATGTAGCGCCGCAAATCTTCTTCCACATAAACGATTTCCATGGCACGTCCGCCGAGTACAAAAGAAGGGCGTACTAACACCGGATAGCCAATGTCACGCGCAATGCTCACGGCCTCTTCTTCTGTCGTTGCGGTGGCTCCTGTGGTTTGCTGCAGTCCTAGTTCTTTGAGAAGTTTTGAAAAACGTTTTCGATCTTCTGCTACCTCGATCTCTTGAGGTTGTGTTCCAATGATGGTGACCCCTCTAGCTTGTAAGGCCGCAGCGAGGTTGAGAGGAGTTTGTCCTCCAAATTGGACAACAGCGGCATCACATCCTTCCCGTTGGTAAATGTTTAAAACATCTTCCAGCGTCAGTGGTTCGAAGAAAAGCTTGTCACTTGTGTCGTAATCCGTGGAGACGGTTTCAGGATTGGAGTTGACCATGATGGTTTCATAACCCTCTTCTTGCAGCGCAAAACTGGCATGGACACAGCAGTAATCAAACTCAATGCCCTGACCGATCCGATTGGGACCGCTCCCTAAGATCATCACCTTCTTCTTGGTGGTCTCTTTTCGCAGTTCATCCTCATCCCCATAAGTTGAGTAAAAATAGGGAGTCGATGCTTCAAACTCCGCAGCACAGGTGTCGACAAGACGATATGTTGGAAAAATATTTTGTAAGGTACGTGATTCTCTAATCGCATCTTCACTCCGACCAGTGAGGTAAGCGAGTTGATGATCAGAGAATCCAAGTTTTTTAGCGCGTAGAAGCGTTATTTTATCAGGGTTGGCAGCATAGTCCTGTTCTTCTTGGACCAGTTCCAACATGTTGTTTAAAAACCAAGGATCAATAAAACTAAGGTTATGAATATCGCTGATAGAGAATCCCGCTAAAAAGGCATAACGGATCATGAAAATCCGTTCGACACAAGGAACGCGCAGTTTTTCTTCAATGGTTGCCCGATCCCAGGTTCCATCAGCGTTGCGTGGCTCTTGATCGCGTCCATCACCTCCAAAACCAAAACGCCCTGTCTCGAGGGAACGAAGAGCTTTTTGAAGCGCTTGTTTAAAAGTTCTCCCGATGGCAATAACCTCGCCAACGCTTTTCATCTGGGTCGTTAAGGTCGCATCGGCAAGAGGAAATTTTTCAAAAGTGAAACGTGGAATCTTGACCACGCAATAATCAATGGTGGGCTCAAAGCAGGCCGTCGTCGTTTTTGTAATATCATTTTTGAGCTCATCGAGACGGTAGCCGACAGCAAGCTTGGCGGCGACTTTAGCAATCGGATAGCCAGTCGCCTTAGACGCCAGTGCTGAAGAGCGGGAAACACGAGGATTCATCTCAATGACAATCATACGCCCTGTTTGAGGATGCACTGCAAATTGAATATTGGAACCTCCGGTTTCAACCCCTACAGCCCGAATTACTGCAAAGGAAGCATCTCTCATGCGTTGATACTCTTTGTCCGAAAGTGTCTGGATGGGAGCCACCGTCATCGAATCTCCCGTGTGAACACCCATAGGATCAATGTTTTCAATCGAGCAGATGACAATGCAGTTATCAGCAGAGTCGCGGATGACCTCTATTTCAAATTCTTTCCAACCAAGGAGTGATTCCTCAATGAGCACTTCTGTAGTGGGTGAAAGGTCAAGACCGCGACGAGCAATCAACTCGAGTTCTTCTTGGTTGAGTGCAATGCCACCACCGGCTCCTCCAAGAGTGAAAGCAGGACGGATAATCAAGGGATAAGTTCCAATAGAGGCCGCAACAGTCAGGACTTCTTCCATGGTATGGGCCGTTCCTGAATTGGCGACTTCCAAGCCAATTTGAACCATGAGGTTTTTAAAAATAGTACGATCTTCTCCTTTCTGAATGGCCTCAACATTCGCTCCAATCAAGCGGATCTGATGTTTTTTTAAAATACCACGACGATGGAGCTCCATCGCAACATTGAGCGCTGTTTGGCCTCCTAGTGTTGGCAAGAGGGAATCAGGCTTTTCGCGCTCAATGATTTTTTCAACAACCTCAGGGGTGATCGGCTCGATATAAGTACGTCCGGCAAACTCAGGATCTGTCATGATCGTAGCCGGATTGGAATTGACCAGCACCACCTCATAACCCTCTTCTGCTAAGGCTTTGCAGGCTTGAACTCCCGAATAATCAAATTCACATCCTTGCCCAATAACAATAGGACCGGCACCGATAAGGAGAATTTTTTTTAGAGAGGGATCTTTTGGCATTAAGAAAGGCTAAAGGATGAGGAAGAAAGGATAGAAATCAAAACTGAAAAAATCAGACGAAATCCGAAAAAGAGTATAATCTGAATGTTACAACGACAAGATTATATACCTTTCTCTAATGAATTTTAGGAATTTTTACTGGTTCTTTTTAGCCCTAGCTGCTTTGTCAGAGTGTGTTGTTAGGTCGGTATCAGCAGACTCTGAGGTCTGGCTAGCCTTGAAAATTCCTAAAATTCATCCGACCAAGGTATAAGTTCATTGAAATCTCTTGCTAATTTGCTGTGCTGCCATGAAAGAAAACATTTCAGAGGCATCATGAGTATCGTAAAAGCAAATCATTTTCGCATGAAACTCCTCACGGTATTTTGCTGAAACCGTGATCATATCTTGACCCTCGGTGAGAAGGATACCATTCATTAAGAGACGCCCTGTACGTTTGTTGCCATCCCAGAAAAATTGATTTTTGGCAAAAGAGAGAAAGGTGGTAATGCCACATTCGATGGGGGTTTGAAGAAGTTGTTGTGCTTCCAGGAGTTGTTGAAATAAGGAGGGTAAATTTTCATAAGAAGGCGGTTTGCTCTCAGTTCCAGCGATGCTGGCAGAACCATTGCGGAAGACTCCTTCTTGTAAGGCTTCTCCTTTTGCAGCAAGTGCGTGAAGTTCACACGCAATTTCTTGAGTTACTGAAAAATTTCCTGACTTGCAAAGAGTGATTAATTTTTTAAAAGAAGCAGCTTGGTTGAGCACTTGTTCTGCATCAGAAATTTTTTGTCCACCAACGGTGATTCCATCAAGCAAGGTTTGGACTTGTGGAAAAGTAAAAGGATTTCCTTCAAGTGTGGTGACATCAAAAACAATTTCAGGAAAAAGTTTTTTCATCCGCCAGAGCGCACGTTCTTGATTAGGTGCACAGAATTCAAAAGTTCCTGGTGACACAGACCAAGAAAATCCCAACAGTTTTTCCGCAAGAGAATGGTTCCTGCTCATGAGATAGGTTTTTCCCTCTTTAGCTTATCTCCCAGCGGCAGGTTGGCAGCTGCGCCTTTGCCAATGCTTGTGTTGATTGGAATGCCTTGTGCACAAAGTGGGCAATGGGCTGGATCCCAGGCTTCCATTTTTTTTGTAATAAGTGAAAAGAGGGTGGGGACGTTTCCTATATCGGCTGATTGAATGTTGCCGCGATTAAAGAGCGCTCCAACGCCCATTACATGAGCTCCTAGAGTTTGTACAAGCTCGACAATTTTTTTGACGGAGCCCCCTGTGTTGAGTACATCTTCCAAAATCAGTACTTTCTTTCCAGGCAGGAATTGGTCATAGCCTCGCTTGATGACAAACCCGTCCGTGCTCTTTTCTGCATAAACGGCAAGAATTTCTTTTCCTTGTAATTGAGAAAGGTGGTGGGCTGTCCATTGAGAAAGGATGATCCCTCCCAGTGCAGGGGCTACTACGATGTCGATAGATTCTTGGAAAAAATGTTCTGCGAGCAAACAGCAGAGAGATGATATGACCTCGGTGTGGGGGTAGAGCGCATCTTTGTTGACATACATGGAGCCGTGTTTGCCAGAGGTGTAGACAACATGAGTGTCAGTAATAAGGGCTCCTGCGGCGCTAAAAATATCTGAAATTTCTGATTCGATCATTGAAATATTATCGGTAGCAATTAATAAGACGGTGAAGTTTTTCTAACTCTTTACGGGCAGCTTCTGCAAAATCTTTTTCAGGGGATGCAAAAATAATAGCACGTGAGGAACTAATCAACATTCCTTCTCCTTTCCCATCTTTAGCCGCAGTAACGGCTTTTTCAAGTGATCCGCCTTGTGCTCCAATGCCAGGAATCAAAAGTAGCATCGTGCCAACAATATCACGTACAGCTCGTAACTCCTCTGGATAGGTCGCTCCCACCACGAGCCCACAATTTTGATTACCATTCCAATGGTGAGCAACATGACGCGCAACCCTCAAATAAAGAGGCTCTCCCTCGACTATCAAATTTTGAAATTCGCCAGAACCTGGATTGGAAGTTTTGCAAAGCACGATGATTCCTTTCTCAGCTCGATTGAGAAAGGGTTGTAGAGCTTCTTGGCCCAGATAGGGATGAAGAGTAATCGCATCTGCTTTGAGAAAATCAAAAGCAGCGGTGACATAACCGTGGTTTGTATTTCCAATGTCAGCGCGCTTCGCATCGAGGATAACAGGGACTTGGGGGGCGATTTCGTGAATAAAGGAAATAGTCTTTTGAAGTGCCTCTAAGCCTTCCATTCCGTAAGCCTCATAAAAGGCGGCGTTTGGTTTGTAAGCGCCAGCAAGATCATGCGTGGCTTCAATGATGGCGCGATTAAAAGAAAAGAGAGTGGCAGCTACATCCAATACCCCTTGATGGTTGCGCTGATGGACGCAAGAGGGAATATTGTTGAGTTCTCCATCAAGCCCAACGCAGGTAAAATGGCCTTGAGAGTATTGTTTTTCTAGAAGAGTTCGAAAGTGGCGGGATGTTTTCAAGAAAAGTTGAAGTTAAAAGTTAAAGTGTGACTGCCAACGTCCTTTCATTTCAAAAAAGAATTCACCACAAAGAACACAGAGATTACACAAAGAACACAAAAAAATTCTAACTATTAAAACCAGAAACCTTCTTTTGATTTCCTGCACTTATCATTTTTTCAAGCTTTCGATTTTATCTGCACTTGCAATTTTCAGAACTTTAAAACACCGAGTGGCCGGGCGGCCCTGGGGTAGATTACTGCATTTATAAAAAATTTTATTTTGTGTTCTTTGGGTGCCTCTTTAAGCGGCTTTGTGCTCTTTGTAGTGAATTTCTTCCTGCCTGAGCTACGTTGGTAGTTGCGATTTACTTAACAGCACCCTTGTGATTCTTAAAAAGCAGTCCCGTTGGAGTATTCGCCAGTCCTCCTTCCGAGGTTTCTTTATACATACGAGGCATTTTGTTTCCAACTTCGCGCAAGGCCATCACGACTTCATCAAAAGGAATAATGCTTTTGACTCCACTCAAGGAAATAGTTGCTGCACCAAAAGCATGAAGTCCAAAGAGTCCATTGCGCATCATGCAAGGAGCCTCGACGTAGCCACCAATAGGGTCGCAAATGAGGCCTAAGGTATTTTGAAGCGCTAAGGCTGCAGCGTTGACTGCTTCTGTAGCACTCCCTCCATCAAGCTCACAGATGGCTGCAGCAGCCATAGAGCAAGCGCTTCCTACTTCAGCCTGACAACCTCCCTGGGCTCCTGAGAAACAGGCTCCATGGCCGATGATTTTTCCGATTCCTGCTGCTGTAAAAAGTCCGCGAGCTGTTTCTTCATCCGAGGCATGGCGTGTTTCTTGCCAGGTCAGCAAGCAAGCGGGAGCAATACCAGCGCTCCCTGCTGTTGGCGTAGCCACAATACGACCGAAAGCAGCATTGGTTTCTAAGACAGCTAAGGCATAAGCGATGCTTTTTTCAAAAGTTGCTCCGAGTGCACTCACCCTTTCTCCCTCACTATGGGCAAGGACTCGTCGTGAGTCGCCCCCCGAAAGACCGCTGCGACTCCGCTCTGTAATTTCCAATCCTCTTTGTACTGCCTCTTTCATCCTTTGATAATAGGTGATCATGCGCTGCTCAATTTCCTCACGAGAAAGAGAACTGGTTTCTACTTCGCTGCGAATCGTGGCTTCAGCAATAGAAAGATTCTCTTTCTCGCAAAGTTCTAGCAGTTGAGCTGTGGTGCGGAATTGGGAATGCATGATTTTAATTAGAGCCTGTTATTAACGAATTGGACTAAAAAACGAATAGCCACAAAAGAACACAAAGAAGCACAAAGAGAAATCAAAAATCTCATAGATGCTCATTTTTAAAAATGAAACCGGATTTTTACTTTGAATCTTTTTTTCTGATGCTTATGAGCATCAAAACAAGACAGGGCTTTCAAAAAAGAAAAATAACTTTCTCTTAAATTTTTTGTGCTTCCTTGTGTTCTTTTGTGGCTATTTTTTCTTCTAGCTAAAAGCCCGGCAAAGGCGAGAGAACTAGCAACCGAGTAATAAAAGTAATCTTTTTAAAAAGTGCTGTGACTTCCTCTGGACAAGGAGTGTCAATTTCAATGGCTGTAATGGCTGTTTCTCCTCGGTCAACGCGGCTTGTGCGAATACTTGCCACATTGATCTGCATGCAGGCAAGCACTGCGGTGATACGAGCTAAGAAGCCAGGAGTATCTTGATGCCAAAGGATGAGTGTTTCTAACGTTCCAGAAATGGCCACAGGAAGTCCGTTGATTTCTTGAAGAAGTACATTTCCGCCCCCAATGGAGGCAGCAATCAGCGTGATGGAGCGAGTCAGTCCTTCAAGCTGCATTTTAACGGAGTTGGGATGAGCTTGTGGGCCCAAATCAATTTCTTGAAAAGTAATGGTGATCCCTTCTTGTTTGGCCAAAGCGAGAGCATTGATGAGACGCTGATCATCTGGTGCAAAGCCAAGTAAGCCGGCAGCGAGGGCTTCTTGTGTCCCATGTCCATCACCAGTTGCCCAAAATGATCCATGTAATAAAAGACGCGCTGTATGAGGAACTTCATCGAGTAGTTTTCGCCCCATATAGCCGATGCGACAGGCTCCTGCCGTATGAGAACTGGAAGGTCCAACCATAACGGGACCGATGATTTCAAAAATGCTCATGGAAGAAATAGTTCGCAGTTATAAAATCCATGCGTGTTTTTCAAAAAAAGTTGAGTCACTATTTTTCTTTCTCAATAGTAAGCAACGATAGAAATAAATGTATTTTCTATTCTTAACTCTGCTTAAACAGTGACAACTAACAACTGAGAACTGACAACTTCCCGCGATTTTGCTTGGCAAAATCATGGGTGACCGACGGGACTCGAACCCGCAACAGCCAGGACCACAACCTGGAGCTCTACCATTGAGCTACGGCCACCATCATTAAAATGGCCCCCTATCATGAACGCCTTTATTCTATTGTCAATTCGGCACTTCATTACGTAGAAAAGGCAACAGCAGAAATATAAATTTATTTTTTGCCTCTATCCCTTCTATCGCTTCCATTTGACTCATTCGCTCCCGCTCACTTGCCCTTCGGGCTACCTGACGGTAGTCTACCCAGCGGCTTCCCGGAACGCTGTGTTCTGTTAGAGAGTGTCTTGAAAAGACTAAAATTGCGCATTACGGCGTCGCTCCAGTGCTCGCGTCCTCGAGTATGTCCATATACACTGCGGGTCTGTGCGCTTCGCTCCTGGTACTGCATCAATTTTATTCATTTTCAAGACACCCTCTAATTTCTTTTTTTATGAAAACAAAAAAACCTCTCATTGAGCGTACATTTCTTCTTCTCGAGCGACCTGAAATAAAGAAAGGCCCGGGTAGACACGTTGAAATAGAGCAAGGATATATTGTAGCTCATCCCTCGCGTGAGTTGCGCTTGCGACGTCAGGGTTCAAAATATTTTATCTCTTCTCGAGAGAAGTTACAGGATGCTACCTCTTGTAAAGAATTGCCTCTTACAAAAAAATTCTTTGATGCCTTATGGCCTTTCACTCAAGGAGCGAGAATTAGTTTTCAAAGGCGTGCTCTCATTATGGAAGGAGTGAAGGCAAGGATAGATTCTTTTTTGGGAGAGCATGCACCACTCCAAATCATGACACTTTATTTTTCAACGGCGGCTCAAAGTAAAGAGTTTGAAAAACCCTCTTTTTTGGGAGAGGAGATAACATGGCGTGAGGAGTATAATGCATTGGAGATGTCTCTTTATGGGGTTCCGGAGGAAATGGGAGTATGTCAGATTGGAATTCTTCCTTACATTTTTAGAGATCAAAAGCTCTACGTGCTTCTCATCACCAATTCTTCAGGAACGCGTTGGATTTTGCCCAAAGGGCGTCAAGAGCCTGACATGACGCCTGCTGAAGTTGCTCTGATGGAAGCAGTCGAAGAGGGCGGGGTACTGGGAACTATTCGGCATGATCTGCGTGTTCGTTGTTCTATGGCCAATGGACGACTATTGCAGCTCTATGCTATGAAAATTTCAAAGCTCTTGCGAACATGGCCTGAAGAAAATTTTCGCCTCCGCCGTTTGATGCCTATTAATGAGGCGCTCACGATGATCGAAGATCGAGGAGTGGTGCATGGAATAAAGCGCCTCGTAACGCAAATTAAGAAGCAACAGTAAGGAAAATAGGCTACACCCTCTGAGCGGAAGCAATGATTTGCTCAACCTCTTGCTGGGACAATCTAGCAATTTTTGCAATTGCTGCAATTTCTAGTCCAGAATGATGCATGTTCCTAATCATGATGGATACTCCTTCAGTACGACCTTTAGCCTCTCCTTGGAGGAGGCCGTCAGTAAAAGAAGTCTCTAACGTACTTTTGGAAATTCTGACATCACCAATGTGGCGTTCATAAGCGCGTCGTTCCTCCTCCGAGAGGTTCATAACACCAAGCTGGTTCGCTGCTTGACGTATTCCTTTGGCTCGAAATTCTGGTTTTACTTCTGATTGTTGAAGAGCGTAGATCCACTCATCGAGAGTGTTTCTGACCTTGAGATCAAACTTATCAACTTTGAGTACATAGTATTCAGGAAGGATATGGGCAATCTGGTCGATGTGATCAGGATAATGTTTTTTTTCTAACTCGCCTAATTGAAGCGTATCATCTTTATAAATGCCACGAAACTGCGTCATTCCATGATAGATGTAGTCCTCTCCATGTCCTAGGTCAAAATAGACAATGTTAACAGAGATGACGCGGGGAATGAGTCCATAAGGGTCTCCTTCCTTAAGATGCTCTACAACGACCTTAGAAACTCCATACAACATGCGGGAAAGGAAATCCCATTCGTGTTCGCACTGTACTTCAATAATCACCCTCTCGCCATTGGCTAACTTTGCAAAAACATCAACACGGTTGGATTTATCTTGGGGATCTTTTTTGTTTGATTCGCTTTCGAGCAGCGATTCAATGGTCACATCCGTATGTAATAATTCGGAGAGAAAGCCTGCAAGGATAGGAAAATTTACCTTGTTGCGCAGGAGCGTCTTGATGGCCCAATCAAAGCGAACTAGTTTCTTCGAATTCATAGGACCAAGTACTCTACTGGGTTGTCTATCTCATTGTCAAATCGAGAGCGTGTTGGTGGTGGCAAGCTTCATTACCTACTCTATTTCTTTTCTGAGGTAGAGCTTTGCCATAACGCCTTCATTTTTATATCCGAGGTTTTTATAAAACTCGTGAGTTCCGTCTTTGGCGCGTCTAAGGCCTGTGCAAAGTTCGATAATCAGTGGAGCTGATGGTTTGGCAACTTCTTCCAAAAACGCAACTAACTTTTTACCTATGCCTTGGTGGCGAGCCGAAGCATCAACAACAATTCCTTCAATTCTAAAACGTGTTTGGTGGGAGACAAAGGGCTTCGATTGTGACCATGCGATCCATCCAAGAATTTTAGTTCCATCGCAAGCAACTGCAATTTCATGGCCTGGATGTCGAATAAACTGGTCATAATACTTTTTGAAAACATCAATCGTACAAGGGTAACCAAGTTGCTCCATTAAGGGGAGTAGCTTAGGAAGGTCGTTTAAAGTAGCTAATCGAATCATCATTCTTTTTTCTCAATCTTCGCTGCCTTCGCAAGGGCTTCTTCTCTCACTTTGGGATCGGCTGTCAACAGCGCAACGGCTTTATAGGCTCGTTCGGCTTCGTCCTTCTTTCCTTCGCTTAAGAAAAGGTCGGCTTGAAGAAGGCGCGCTTGAATGTTGAGGGATCCTTCCGGTTGGAGGAGTAAGGCTTCTTGTACCAGTTTGTCTGCTTCCGGAAAATTTCTGAGAGCTTTCCGAATGGTCACTATCCTCAAAAGCGCTTCAGCACGCGTTGCTGGCTCGGAAGAGAAGTCGAGTGATTTTAAGGCAGGAGCTTCTGCTTCTTGAAATTTTCCTTCTTGAAGCAACGTTTGTGCTAGCGCTGCTTGGACATCGGCTGTGAGGAGTTCTGTTTTTCCACGTTGTGCTAAGACAGTGAGATAGTGGTCAGCTTGAGGGAGGTCACCTTTAATAAAAGCTTTTAACCCTAGCCACTGGAGGACTTCGGCTGGGATGGCTGTGATTGAGAGCTGTTGTGCTATTTGAAAAGTTTCTGGGACCTGTTCCAGATAATAATGACAGAGAAGCAATCGTAATTGAGATCGCTCGCCAAAGCTCTTGCTATCAAGCTTTTCTGCCTTTTCTAAAAAGGGAATGGCAAGCGCATATTCTTTTTCTTCAAAATAAGACCAACCAATCCAGAAGTTCGCTTGGGCTTCTGCTTTGGTGGTGGGGTAACTCTTGAGCAGTTCTTGAAATGTTGCTCTCATGCCTTTGTTATCTCGCTGCTCTCCTTGCAAGAGGGCTTTTTGTTGGAGCGCCAGTTCTCGCTCAGGAGCTTGGCGGTACTGCTCAATGACCGTCGAGTAATCGGCCGTGGCAGCGACAGGATTTTTTAATTGTTGTTCTAACGAGGCTCGCTCCATCAAGGCCACAGGCATTTGAGGGGAAGCGGAGGCTGATTGGATCCACTGCGAAAAGAGTGTTAATGCCCCTTGGAGGTCTCCAGTTTGGCGGAGAGACCATGCCTCTTTGTAAAGGGCATCTCTTTTGAGATCCTCGGGAAGGGAAGAGGATTTTATCTTGCTATAAACTTCCGCCGCCGCCGCATATTTTTTTTCCTGAAAAAGAGTTTCGGCTTTTAAAACATCTATTTTAGAGCGTTGTAGAGGATCGCCTGTTGCTAGAGAGGCTTCTTCAATTTGTGATAACAGAGCGGAATCATGTAATGCCTGCAAGACGATAAGGCGCGCAAACAGGGCATCGTAGGCTGTTGGTGTTCCAGGGTACTCGCGCAATACTTGATCATAAATGGGAAGTGCTTCTTTCAGTTCTCCCAGCTGACGGTGCGCTTGAGCTGATAAAACCAAGGCTTGAGCTCGTCCTTCGAGATTACACTGAGTGATGGCTTGGTTGCTTTTTTGTAATGTTTTTTTGTAATCCTTAGCTTCGTAACTCATCTTCATGAGCCCTAATGCGGCTACGCCACTCCATTCGCCGCCATCGGGAAGCGCAGCAGCTTGGTCAAAAAGTTGCTCTGAGAGCTCTTTTTTTTGAAGCTTCTCAGAAGCTAACATAGCAGCTTTGACCAACGCTTCGGCTTTCATGGGCCCTGAGGAGTCATGGGCTAACGCTTGATAGGTAAGAACTGCTTCTTCGTTGTTCCCAGCTTTCTGTTGAGTCTCTGCAAGAGCCAAGCGTGCATTGTTGCGGTTAGGGCTTTCTTCTTTGGAGACTTGATCAAAAAGCGAGAGGGCTTCTTTTTCCTCTCCCAGTTCTCGGCAGCAGAGAGCTTCTTGATAGCGAGCGGCATTTTTAATAGTTGGATCAGAACTTAAGGTGACTGCTTGTGCGTAAGACTCCATGGCGCTTTTGGTCTCTTTCCGCGATTGATAATATTCTGCTAATCGATAAGAGGCTGCTGCCGCCATGGCTCCTGTGGGGCTTTCTTTCAAGAGTTGTTGGTAGATTGTTTGTGATGAAAAGCCATCACCCGATAAGCGTTGGCATTCTCCCAATCGGAATAAAGCTTGGTCGCGATGCGCTTGCCCAGGAGTTGTCATCTGAAGAAACTTTTCATACTCCAGCGCAGCAACACTCCATTGTTTACGTGAAAAAAATCCATTGGCCACCGCAAACTGTGCCTCTGCTAGCTTTGCTGGGTCGGAAGAATCGATCGGGGCTAGGCGAATATCACTGAGGTTATTTTCAGGAGAAGATGCTGGGCTCGATGTGATAGGAATAGCGCGACGAATTTCAGGAGTAGAAGAGACTTGGGCTCTCGCGCCAGCAAGCAATAAAAAGAAAAAGAGAGACGCAACCATATACTTTTGTCGGATGAATTTTGGGAATTTTTGTAACTATCAATGTAGTCGAAGCAGGAAGAAATTTTTAAGGCTAGTAACTCAGAAGTGATGCTAATGATGCATTAAGGCGTGATTTTCCTTTTTGAATATTGCCAGCTCGGCATCCAGCTTGTTCAGCCCATTCAGGCCAGCGTTGGATGCTTGCTATGACTTCTTCTAAAATTTTATCCAACGATGTTCTTCCAAAATTTTCTGCAAAAATTTTCAGATCTTTTCTTTGAGGTTTGTTTGTGCCATTGACCGACATGGCATGCATATTCATTTTATTCATCCCAGCACTCAAGGTTAGATCAAAGGCTGGAGCTAGCTTCCATTCACCTGAAGCAGTCATAAGAAAACCATGATTCTTGGCATGATTGTCATAATTTCCAATAGCGACATTAAAAATAAGACGGCGTAATACCTCCTCCAATTGAGAAAAATCTCCAGTGAGTTTCAGTGTCGTAGAAGCTAAATCCTCATAACTGATTTTGCAGGTGCTAAAATCTTTTTGAAGGAGGCCTGCTAGCGAATGGAAATGGATTTTTTTCGTGTTATCGCGATCAAAACGTTGTGTAGCAAAAAGGCCGCGCCTTTTTTTTCTTTTTTGGCTATCAATTTCAAACAGTCGCGAAGGGGGTACTTGAATGTTTGCTGCTTGAGCCATCAGTGAACAGGCATACTCCATGCGACCCTCTTGTTTGGAGTCTTTATGCCCTGTTGGGACATTGGATAATTTGATGATCCAACCTTCCCAGCCAGGAGTAATGTAAGGCCCTATGCGAAGAAGATCTTTTTGAAGAGATGCTAATACTTTTGGTTTTGCTCCGCCTGCTGAACAACCAGCCTCAAATAAAGCAAGTGTTTCTTCAGCTCCCCCCTCAATAGGTTTTCCTTCAAGAAGGTAACTGGCTTCACGGTCTATACTTGCTAGGGAAACAGCTTGAAGAATTTTTTGCTGCTCTGAATCTGCATCGGGAAAATAACTGAGAGCGCCCATCCCTCGATTGCCCAGATAGCTAAGTTGAAGTAATGGAGAGAGGTGTTCTAAATCCAGTCCCTGAGTCCTGAGTCGTGATTCAAGAACGGCTCTACCCCATGCGTCAGGAAGGCTATCCCAAAAAAGACCATGCAATCCCTGAAAGGAAAGATCATGATGTGCTTGAAGAGAAGTGCCGGCAGCCAAAGGGAGATAAAAAGGAGAGAGCTCCCATCCTCTTTTCAACCATTCCTTATCATATTCAAAATAGATGAGACCACTTGAAGGGTCATCAGCTAATCTGCCAACCCTTACTGTATCTTGATAACGTACTTCTAAAATCATGTAATAGGTCTACCCCGTTGTCGTTGTAGTTTTGGAATCAGCTCGTCAATCGATCGTATTGGTAATGGTTGGAAGAGGTCTTCTATTTCTTTGGTGCGTTGTAACGTTACGGCGATACGGTAGAGGCGTTGGAAAGAAATTTTTCCTGTTCTCTCAAAAAGTTGGTAGGTGGCTAAACAGATGGCTGCTCGAGAAGCAATCTCCTGCTGGCTCCATCCACGCTCAAGGCGCAAAAAGCGGATACGGCTCGCAATGTTTTTTAGAACATGTCCTGGGATTGCTATCTGTTTTACTGGATTGACTGGAGGTGATAGTGGTGCCATTTCGTTTTAACTAGTATTATTATATTAGTTAAAGTTAATAAATGAAAATAACAGATATTATTTTACCATCCTGTTGCCTCATAAATAATGACACCGAAGGAGAGGAAAAGATAGGTGAGAAAATAAGACGTTGACTCAAAAGTAATGACATCGAAAAATGGGGTCAGGGTTTGATTCTTGATAAATTATTAGAAGGTGATAGAACCAAAAGATGGCTCGAAGCATACGAAT
>JAIEQL010000055.1 GCA_019747735.1 Chthoniobacterales bacterium
GCATCAATTTTATTCATTTTCAAGACACCCTCTAACTACCAACCTATCTCATCTCACAATTGAAAAGACTAAAATTGCGCATTACGGCGTCGCTCCAGTGCTCGCGTCCTCGAGTATGTCCCTATACACTGCGGTTCTGTGCGCTTCGCTCCTTGTACTGCATCAATTTTATTCATTTTCAAGACACCCTCTTAGAGCATTTTAAATAAAACTACAGCCATTTTAGGTCATCTTAGAGGGAATAACCCACCGATCAAATTCCTCTCCGCTCATAAATCCCAACTCCAGAGCGGTTTCTTTCAGTGTCTTATTTTCCTTGTGTGCTTTTTTAGCAATGAGAGCGGCTTTGTCGTAGCCAATATGCGAATTGAGGGCTGTGACGAGCATAAGAGAATTGTTCACATGCTCTGCAATTTTTTCACGATTGGCTTCAATGCCCATAACACAATGCTTGGTGAAGGAATCACAGGCATCGCTTAGAAGTCGCACAGAGTGCAGAAAGTTATGAATGATGAGGGGTTTGAAAACATTCAACTCAAAATTTCCTAAAGAGGCTGCGATGCCAATAGCGGAGTCGTTTCCCATGACTTGAACGGCAACCATAGTGATAGCTTCACATTGAGTTGGATTAACTTTTCCTGGCATGATGGAAGAACCCGGTTCGTTTTCTGGAAGAGAGAGTTCTCCAAGTCCGCAGCGAGGTCCTGAGGCAAGCCAACGAAGGTCGTTAGCTATTTTCATGAGCGATGCTGCAAGTGATTTGAGAGCCCCACTGGCAAAGACAAACTCTCCATGAGCAGCAAGGGCAGCAAATTTGTTTTCTGCTGAAGTAAAGGAAAAACCAGTCCATGCCGATAGATAGGCTGCAACTCGAGGGCCAAAATCAGGAGGCGCGTTAAGGCCTGTACCAACAGCGGTACCACCAATGGCCAGTGCTGATAATCCAGGAAGCGCTTCTTTAATGCGCAAGAGATCACTTTTTAGCATGGCGACATAACCAGAAAATTCCTGGCCCAAGGTCAGTGGAGTGGCATCTTGCAAGTGAGTCCTTCCAATTTTGACGATAGGAGAAAACTCCACTTCTTTTTGATGTAAGGTCTCTTTTAATTTTTCAACAATCGGCAGCAAACGCTCTTGGAGAAGGGTGGCAGCAGCGATACTCATGGCGCTAGGGAAGGTGTCATTCGATGATTGTGATTGGTTGACATCATCATTGGGATGAATTGGTTTTTTGGAGCCCATCACGCCACCAGCCAGTTCAATAGCACGATTGGCAATCACTTCATTAGCATTCATGTTGCTTTGAGTGCCACTACCAGTCTGCCAGATGCTAAGAGGAAAATGATGATTGAGTTTTCCAGAGATCACCTCATCGGCAGCACATGAGATGAGCTCTGCTTTTTCTGGAGATAACTTTCCAAGGTCCCGGTTAACATAAGCACATGCTTTTTTTAAGAGTCCTAGCGCTTTGATGAGCTCTGGTGGTTTGGTATCCGTGCCAATATTAAAATGGATCAGCGACCGAGCTGTTTGAGCTCCATAGTAAGAGGTAGCAGGGACTTCAATGCATCCCATGCTATCTGATTCTTGGCGGGTGAGAGAAAGATGGTTTTTTTCTTGAGAACACATGAGTTGATTTTATCAATTTTGAACCTAAAAACGTGAATGGAAACAGAAAATCTGACGCAATATACTCGACCTCAAAATTTTTTTTAGATCAAGTCCTTACGCCATATTTCCCATTTCCATTCACGTTTTTAGGTTGAAGCAAGCAAAAGAGAGAACTCTATTCACTTGGAAGATCAAGTTAATTTGTATATAAAAGTGTTCTCATTTTTTTATTATGCGAAAAACTCTCCTTTACACTGCTATTCTTCTCACTTTTGCTTCCGTTCTCTTAGCGCTCGCTAATTTTGCTCGTTATAAACGGCTTATTTTAAAACAAGCCGCTCTTATTGAAGAACAACGTAAGGACTCTACAGATTTTGAAAATGATTTTAAGAAGCTGCAAGAAAAAGTAGATGCTGCTACTTCACATGAAGAAGCCAGTAAAAAAGAGGCTCTCGCAGCTAAAGAGGCTCAGGCACAAGCAGAGAGTGAATTGGCCAATGTGCAGCAACAGCTTGCAGCAAAAGATGCAGAGCTAACGCAACTAAAAGGAGGTCAGATCGCTCTTCCCTCTTCCGAGCTTTCCAAGCCAGCATCTGTTACTCCTGACAAAAAGTCTCAAGAGAAGAATATTTCTCCAGAAAAAAAATCTTCTCTGCCCTCTCCCGAAGCTAAAAACAAAGAAGCCAATACAGAAACTACTTCCAGTCATCTAGAAGGAAAAGTTCTTGCTGTCAATGCGACTTGGAGTTTTGTGGTCATTAACCTTGGTGAACAGAATGGAATCACCAACAATCGGGAGTTTTTGATCAAACGCGGCGATCAAGTTATTGCAAAAGTGAAAGTCACTTCAGTGGAACCCTCCACTGCTGTAGCAGATGTAGAACCCAATAATGCTGCTCCAAAAAACCCTGTTCAAGTAGGAGATGTGGTTGTAGAGGCACCAGCAGAGGGATCAAACCAATGAGAGGGTGTCTTGAAAAACCTAAAATTCATCCGACAAAGGTATACACTGAGGGTCTCTGCGCTTCGCTCCTGGCACTGCATCAATTTTATTCATTTTCAAGACACCCTCTGAGTGCAAGAAAATGCTCTGTTGTTTTAGTTGCGTGTTTTCTACTTTTTTCCCTTGCTGGATGTGAGATACAAAAGCAAGGTTCAGACGAGCCTGTTTCTGCAAGTGCCATTCCTTGGAACAAGCCAGCTTCTTGGGAGGGGCCAGGCGCATTAGGAGCGGCTGGGTTCCAGGGGAGTCACTAGTTCGAAAAATGACATCCCTCACAAATCCCTCGTCTTTATCACCAGGAGTGCTGGTGCGCCCTTATAAAAAGAGCGATCGAGAGCGAGTGCGCCAGCTTTGTTGTGAGACAGGCTTTTTGGGGCGAGACATAGCACCTGTTTTTGAAGATCGAGAACTTTTCGCTGATTACCTGACACGATATTACACGGATTGGGAACCGGAGTCTTCCTTCATGCTCGAACAAGATGGCATGGTGAAAGGATATCTTTTGGGATCGCACTCACCATTACGTCAGCAACTTTTTAATTGTTACAATAATATCAGCCTTTTTGTGAGAGGAATGAGCCGCTATTCCAATTATAATAGGGCGACGCGTGATTTTATTGGCTGGGTCTTGCGAAAATCTTGGAAAGAGGTTCCCGCTGCACCTCGCCGTAGCGCTCATTTTCATTTTAATATTTTACCAGAAGCACAAGGGCTTGCTCACGCAACAGCCCTGATGAACGCCTATCTTGATTATCTTCGCAATCGCGGGGTTAGTTCTGTTTATGGACAAGTGGTGACTTTTGAAGCACGTCGTGGGGCTAAGGTTTTTGAGCGTTATGGATTTCAAGTGCTCGAACGCAAAGAGATCACTAAATATCGCAAGATTCATCCAGAGCCAGTTTATTTGACGACTGTTTTTATGCGGCTTCGCAGTGGCACTCAATAGAGCAACCATACTGCTAGCTTTTGGCTCTCATCTGTTGCACTTCACTTTTGAAACAACCGGTTTATTTTTCTCTGGTTACTGCTCTAGCTAAGAGCAACTAATGAGTGATGAATAGTGTTTTTTTCGCTCATTCCTCATTACCCGTTACTTCATTTATTCGCTCTTTACTCCTTGCTCTTCACCCTTTATTCTTCAGCTTTTAACAGCTCTCAACCTTCAACCTTCAATTTAGCGTGGAAATTAAAGAAATACGTACTCTTGTCGATCTAATGAAAAAAAACGGATTAGCCGTTTTTCAAATGGAGCAAGGTGATTTTAAAATTACACTCAAAACCCCCGAAGGAGCTGCGCGAGGAGCTTCTTTTATTCAAGGGGCTCCGAGTTTCTCCATGCCCACAGTGTCATCAGCGCTCAATGAGGTGGCTGCACCTGTCGCTGTGGCTTCTGTCCCTGCGCCTCAAAACTATAAAGAAATTCTTTCGCCGATGGTGGGGACTTTTTATACAGCAGCCTCTCCAGAATCTCCTGCTTTTGTCGAAGTGGGCCAGGAAGTTAATGCCCAGAGCGTTGTTTGCATTATTGAGGCCATGAAAGTGATGAATGAAATCAAGGCTGAGATCGCAGGGAAGATTGTTGAGGTCGTTGCTCAGAATGGAAAGCCTGTTCAATTTGGGGAAGTCCTCTTCCGTGTGAGCTAAAAAAATTCATAGGGATGGAAGCGATAGAAGGGATGGCGAAAAAAAATGAATAGCCACAAAAGAGCACAAAGAAAAAAATATCTTCCGACAAAGGTATATAGTCAGCTTTTCAAGGACTTCTTTTATCCCTTCTATCGCTTCCATCCCTGTTAATTCTTTGTTTTTTCTTTTTATTTCATGATCAAAAAAATTCTTATTGCCAATCGTGGTGAAATTGCTCTCCGCATTATTCGGGCTTGTAAAGAACTCGGTATCGGGACAGTTGCTGTCTATTCACAGCCTGATATTGATTCGCTTCATGTGCAGCTTGCTGATGAAGCGATCTGTATTGGGCCGGGGCCTAGTAATCAAAGCTATTTAAAAATTGATCGGATTATTAGCGCTGCCGAAATTGCAGATGTTGATGCCATCCATCCTGGTTACGGCTTTTTAGCAGAGAATGCTCATTTTGCTGAGGTTTGCGCCTCAGCAAATATTAAATTTATCGGTCCTCCTGTTTCTGCCATCAAGATGATGGGTGATAAAAATAGTGCTCGTGAAGCCGCTCGCAAAGCGGGTGTGCCGACTTCTCCTGGTAGTGAAGGGATTGTCGAAACAGAAAAAGAGGCGCTTAAGATTGCACGCCACATTGGATTTCCGGTCATGATTAAAGCGGTTGCAGGTGGTGGTGGGCGAGGCATGCGGATTGCCCATAATGATGGGAGCCTCCTTCAAGGGTTTCACCAAGCACGGATGGAAGCTGAAAAAGCTTTTGGCAATGGTGCTGTTTATATCGAAAAATTTATTGAAAACCCTCGGCATATCGAGTTTCAGATGTTTGGCGATGTTCATGGACGTGTCGTTCATCTTGGAGAAAGAGATTGTTCCATTCAGCGCCGCAATCAAAAAATTATCGAAGAATGTCCTTCTCCTGTGATGAGCCAGGAGCTACGTGAAAAAATGGGGGCAGCTTCCGTGCGGCTCTGTGAGTCTGTGGGGTATTACAACGCAGGGACCATCGAGTATCTCTTAGATGAAAAAGGAAATTTTTATTTCATGGAGATGAATACACGTATTCAAGTGGAGCATCCTGTGACAGAAGAGGTCTATGGATGTGATCTGGTAAAACAACAGATTCAAGTAGCCGCCGGAGAGCATCTTTCTGACTATGTTGTTAATGCCAAACCTCGTCTTCATTCCATTGAATGCCGGATTAATGCTGAAGATCCTGAGAAAAATTTTCAACCCTCTCCTGGTTTGATCGAAGCCTATTATGCACCAGGAGGTCGTGGTATTCGGATCGATTCTCATGCTTATGCTGGCTATCCTATTCCTCCTCATTATGACTCGATGATTGCAAAAATCATTGCAACCGCTTCCACGCGTCAAGCAGCCATTAACAGAATGAATCGTGCGCTTGGGGAGTATCTAATTCTAGGAGTGAAAACAACGATTCCTCTACAACGTATAATCATGCGCGATGTTGATTTTTGTCGAGGCCGCTATCATACCGGATTCTTAGAACGCTTCTTAGAACATGGTGTTCCTGAGTTAAAAGATTGATTCAGAGCGTGTCTTGAAAAGACTAAAATTGCGCATTACGGCGTCGCTCCAGTGCTCGCGTCCTCGAGTATGTCCCTATACACTGCGGGTCTGTGCGCTTCGCTCCTGGTGCTGTATCAATTTTATTCATTTTCAAGACACCCTCTCAGCGTAGTGAGCTATTTTCTGATTGATCGTTTCGGGATTGGTTGCATTGATCCAACCCGGTAGAGGATGTTCTAAAAAAGGGTGATAAACAATGAGGCCTCTTTTATTAAGAAGAGCAGCAAGGTAGCTCAATGAATAACAGCTCGTTAATAATAAGTCAGCTGTAGCTAGCGATTGGAGGGAGCTCAGCGGATTGTGGTTAATAAATTTTTTTAAATTGGGCAAAGCATCAAATTCTTTAGTAAGGCTTTCATAAGAACTGGCTAAATTGGGCTTAAAAACATTCTTATCAAAAGGAAGACCTTGAAGCGAGGGAGCAAGCATCTGTGAGGCAATTTCCATATGAAGTTCGCAGACAAAAGGGAGGTTGAGTTGCTGCAGTTTTTTAATCACTTGCTGTGTCACCGTTACGTAAAAAGAATTGGGAAGCGCCTTTTCGGGTTCTAGCAAATCTCCATGTCGGGCATGGATTGCAATTTTTAAAGGGAGGGAATTGGATGACTCAAACGGAGAGACCTCTTTGATGTAGTGGAGCATCCGAGGGTGTTTTTCCACAATCTGCTGGGTAGAGATGATTTCTACTAAATAAAAAGAATCGGGCTCTCTCTTAGCCTTGTCTCGAAGATTACATAAGACACCAAGCTCAGCTGAGGGAAGATGGCACATCATTCCACCAGCGGGAAGCTCTCTATCGAAAGGTATATGAAAAAGCTCATCATAACGATGGGTTAGCCCTGATGTTTCCTCTCTCTCTACTGCAGAAGCCCGGTTAACATGAGAAAAATCTGCATACTGTTGCCTTGGTAAGTGGAAAAAGGAGACATCCAAAAACCGTGAGAGAGCATAGGTGCTATATATTTTTTGTAATTGGGATTCTATGCCACTTCTTGTTGAGCCTTTGCTAGCACAGGTAAGGACTAAGTTCGGAAGGCGTGGAATACTCATGATTGCTCTTGATTTATTTTCCACTGCTCACATTTTTTTTCCAGTTGCTTGTAAAAATGCTCTTCTCTGCTATCAAGCCATTCTGGAAGGGAGGGGTGCCAAAAAGGATGAAAGACAATGATTCCTTTTTTATTCAATAAAGCAGGAACATAACTAAAACAAGAGCGGCTGATGATCAAAAGATCGGCTGTTGCTAAAGATTGCATCGATGTTACGGGGTCTCCATTGATCACTTTTTTTAAGTTTGGTAATATATCAAACTCTTCGATGCAGTTTTCTTCAGGATTAATAGGCACCGGGGCTTGAATTCTATGATTTGTGTCTAAAGCAGAAAAGTTTTTTAGGCCATGATGCTCTGTTGTTACGACAAATGGTTTAGAAGGAAGTTCTGTATACAATTCGCAACAAAAAGGAATGTGTAGTTTGTTTAATATTTCGACAGCTTGGCAAACAATGTCGATGTAGTAAGCGTTAGGGAGCATTCGCTCTGATTCTGTCACAAATAAGTCACCTCGTCTTACATGGATTGCCACTCTAAACAAAGAAGAGGGAGGTCGCTCAAAGCAAGAAGCATCCTTGATGTAGTAGAGACTTTGAGCGTGATGATTAATAAGGGGATCTGGAAATATTAATTTGATGAGATGGAATTCGTCACTTTTTTTGAGTCTGTCTCTAAGATCACAAAGAAAATCGAGATCCATTCTAACAAGATGGTGAATGATTGCTGTGGAGGGAACCTCAACGTCAGATGGGATTGTAAAAACCTCATTGTAACGCGCTATGATTTGGGGAGTAGTTTCATTCTGCTCCAAGGCGGCAAGGCCATAATATCCGATTTTTTGAATAGGAGAATGGACGTAGGAAATATCAAAAAAGCGAGAAAGTGCGTAGATGGAATAGATGCGTTGAAGCTGAGCTCCTGCTCCATCGAGGTAACGGTCATTGGCGTGTGTGATAGCTAGATTGGAAAGGCGGCCGAGATGCATGTGAGCAAAGATGATGGAATAGTCGATGCGAATTCTTTTAGGGAGCTGGAGCTAGAACGCGTGGAGGAAGAATTTGTCAGTTGTCGGTTCTCAGTTGTCAGTCGCTTCGTGTTATTTTGAACATCCTTCCTTTTTCGTTTATCATCACGAACCATATCCGACAACTGACAACTTTGTTGCTATCAAAGAAGCGCTCTTCATTAAAAAACTTCTTCCCTATCAACAAGTAATTTTCTTACAAAAATTTTCCCATGGCCAACCCTCTCGCTTCAGCTTATCTCTACGGCATCCTCGATACCAGTTATCTTGAGCCTTGCGCGATGAGCGCCATGGCTCAAAAGCTCCTTCAGGGGGGCGTCGATCTTCTTCAGCTGCGCGCTAAAAATAACAGTGAAGCAGAAATCATCAGCATGGCAGCCTCGATCCTTCCATGGACTCGTGCAGCTGGTGTTCCTTTCATTCTCAACGATTATCCTCATCTCATTCCTATCACGGGGGCTGATGGAGCTCACATTGGCCAGAAAGATATGAGTGTTGCTCAAGCACGGAGATTAGCAGGCACAAAAGCTCTTATCGGTCTTTCAACTCACTCATTGGAACAAGTAAAAGAAGCATGCCTTCAGAATCCTGATTATATCGGCTTTGGACCACTTTTTGAGACTCCAACAAAACCGACTTATCAGTCAATCGGTTTGGAATCGATTTGTTCTGCCCAAGAAATTGCAACTTTTCCTGTTTTTTGTATTGGAGGAATCAATTTGAAAACACTACCCTCGGTGTTTCGTGCTGGGGCTAGGCGTGTAGTTGTTGTCTCTGGGTTGCTAAAGGCCGAGGATCCTATTTCTGTGGCTCAACACATCAAGGGACAACTGGGCTGTGTTTTACAACACTCAGTTCCATAGCTGGATCACTACGTCATTCCCGCGAAGGCGGGAACGAGCAGGGATGCCGCTAACTTCGTGGCGGCACTTCAACTCTTTAAAATATGAATATTGCAAAAATGATGAGTGCTGCTGCCAGTGCTCAAAAAAAATTAGGAAAAATCCAAGAGGAACTTGGGCAACGTAAGCTAGAAGCCACTTCGGGAGGGGGACGTGTCAAGGTAGAAGTGACGGGAGCTGGAGAAATCCTCTCCATTAAAATTGATCCAGAAGTAGTGACGCCAGAAGATGTGGAGCTTTTAGAAGACCTTGTTTTGAGCGCTGTGCGACAAGCTTTGGCTGATGCTAAAAAACTAAGTGAATCAGAAATGGGTAAGCTCACTGCTGGTCTCGGTATTCCTGGATTGCCTTTTTAAAGACACTCTCAACAGAAACGTGATCATATTCTCAAGAAATATTTCATGTTATGTTCGCAAAGAAGTGGTTTGGCCTCTTTTTTTTGTTTGCTTTCTAGCCTCCTTGCTGGCTGATATTCCTCCTGCTCAGACATTCTGTGTGGGGAACGGTAGCGTTATAATTCCTGGTGGGGTAATCGCTATGAAATACTGTGCTTTTTTAAATACAGAAGCTACTAACGATTGGGTTTCTCCTTACCTTGCTGCCTATTTTGATTCCAGCTACATGACAGAGAAAACATCAGGGTATGATATTGATGTTTGTATTATAAGAACGGGAAAGGAGCATGGGAGGAAATGGTTTTATTCTGTTGTCCCGGGCCGTGAAGACTACACCATTATTGCGTTAAACAGTCAGAGATTGCTGGATAAATTTAACGAATGGCTCAAAAACCCATCAGCAGAGGAGCTGCGTAATTATATTAATAACAAAATCGCAGAGACAGTCAGTCACAACTCAGATTACGCAGATAGTGCCTACAAGATTAGAGGCACCTATTGTCAGTCATCTTATTCCTTCGATAAGTTGGATAATTTGGTAAAAGCCTTGTTGGGTAATCGTTTTGTCAATATATCAATCCCTTTTTCTTTTGATGACAAAGGAAGGGCTATGAGCTGTCTTTTTGATCAGAAAGTAGGGCAGGGTCTTCTTTATTTTGATCACACTGTAGGTGCAGAGGGAGAAGAAGCTGCTGCTGATTTTGCTAATTTTCCTACGGAGATGAAAATTTGTGCTCATCTTTATCCAGGAAGCGCTTGCTATGGTCCTAATGAGATCTATCAAACCATGATTTCTCCTGATCCAGTACCAGTGCTAGCAGAACCAATAAGCACCGATCAACCAACCGATGCTGGTACTAAGTGAGGATTACAGCCAATGTTTCAAAAATATTTTATCTCAGCCTACGCCTCCTCTCGAACTCTCTCTACATGGGATGAAGCGGTCGAAACATTCTTATTTCACGGATTAGCTGAAAGTCCTCATGTGAAAGGGATAGAAGTTCCTATCATACTCGAGGGTGAGGCCTATCCTCTAGAATGGCTTTGTAAGACGCTTCCAAAGCATTGGCAACTGCATTTAACAACATTACCCGCAGTAATGACGATGGCTCAGCAATATCCTCATGCTGGGTTGGCTTCGAAAAATGAAGAAGAGCGACAACGTACTCTTGCTTTAATAAAAAAAACGTATCGCTACGCCGAAGAGCTTGCACAGCGGGTTGGACGGCCGGTTGTATCAGCCGTCACTCTCTATTCCTCACCGCAACAAAATCTCGAGATACCGTGCAGTAGCAAGGAAGCACTCCAGCGCTCTCTTGCTGCTCTTGGTGAAATGGAGTGGGGTTCTATTGCTTTGAATCTTGAGCATTGCGATGCGTTTACTCATGAGCATCCTGCTGACAAAGGCTTTCTCTCTCTCGAAGAAGAAATGGAAGTGCTTCAGCAGGTAGGTGGCATCGGCCTTCTTATTAATTGGGCGCGCTCAGCAATTGAAACGCGCTCTCCAGAGGGTCCGCTACAACATCTCCGCCAAGCCTTATCGCATCAGCTTTTGAGAGGTGCTGTTTTTTCTGGTTGTACCAGTAGCGCTACCAACCCTTATGGTTCATGGAAAGATAGTCATATGCCACCGCGCGGTTTGAAAAGTGATGAGGCAACTTTAAAAGAAAGTTTGTTAGGAGAGGAAGAGATTGCTGCTCTTTTCAATCTCATCGCAGACCGAGATCTTTTTTTAGGAATCAAAATTTCGAATCGGCTTGTTCCTTTTGACATTCAGCGCTCTCTTGCTTGGGTTTTGGAAACGATTGCGCTGTTGGAAAGGGCGATAAAAAAATAAATTTTCTTTAGGAAAAGAGCTTCTCTGTTATAATGCTGCGCTTATGCAATTCATTGTCACAGGAGGATCTGGATTTATTGGAAGCAATTTTGTGAGGCAGGCGCTTGCTCGTCCTGAGGTGAAGCGTTTGATTAATATTGATGCACTGACCTATGCAGGAAGTCGCACAAGTTTAACTTCGATAGAAGCTGACCCTCGCTATCGCTTTGTTCAAGCCGATATTACTGATGCTGCAGCGATAGAAAAAATTTTAGTGGAAGAAACAGTCCTTGCAGAGAAGCCTCTCGATGCAGTGATTAATTTTGCAGCAGAGTCTCATGTTGATCGAAGTATCCATACTCCAGAAGATTTTATTCATACGAATGTCTTTGGAACCGCCATTTTGCTTGGACGAGCACGCCATCATGGAGTAAAGCGCTTTTTGCAAATTTCCACAGATGAAGTTTATGGCTCGCTGGGAGCTGAAGGGAAGTTTAGCGAAACAACGCCTCTCCATCCCAATTCTCCTTATTCGGCAAGCAAGGCGGGGGCGGATTTGCTTGTTTTGGCCGCTTATCACACTTATGGACAGGATGTGGTCATTACCCGTTGTTCTAATAACTATGGACCTTATCAATTTCCTGAAAAATTAATTCCCCTGATGATTCTCTCTGCATTGCAGGATCGTCCTTTGCCTATTTATGGAGACGGTTTGCAGGTACGCGACTGGATCCATGTCGAAGATCATTGTGAGGCTGTTTGGCAAGTCTTGACCAGAGGCCATAGTGGTGAAGTTTACAATGTCGGTGCTGATGCAGAGCTCACTAATATTTCATTGGTACATGAAATTTTAAAACAACTCGATAAACCAGAATCGCTCATCACCCATGTGACCGATCGTCTGGGGCACGATCGTCGTTATGCTATTGATTCTTCCAAAATTCACCGCGAGCTTGGTTGGCAACCAAAATGGCAACAGCAGGAGGGACTTGTTGCTACGATTCAGTGGTATTTAGAGCATCAGGAGTGGTGGAGGCCGTTGCTTGCAGGGGGAAAGTTTTCTTAGAAATTTTCTGTTGTGCAAAAACGAGCAATCATTTTAGGAGCTCAAGGGCGTTTAGGAACTGCCTTGGTACAAGCATGGTCTCAAGCCTCTGTTGATCTAGGTTTGACCTCCATCATTGGACTAGGAAGAAAAGAGATCGATTTTTCAGATCCTCTTGCTGCTAGGCAATCACTTGAAGCGCAAGCATTGCAATCAGGGGACCTGATCGTCAATTGCGCCGCTATGACTGATGTCGATGGGTGTGAAACAAAAAGAGAATTGGCTACGACGATCAATGCCACAACTCCTGAAGCCTTATCTCGCCTGGCAGCGCAGCGCGGCGCTCGTTTTTTACACATCAGTACCGATTATATTTTTGAGGGAACATTAGATCGCCCTTATCGTGAAACCGATGAAGCTCTTCCCTTGAGCCACTACGGAGCTAGCAAACTAGCAGGAGAAGAGGCTGTCATGGCTGCTTCACCTCATCATGCTATAGCTCGTGTCTCTTGGGTGTTTGGGCCTGATCGTCTCAGCTTTGTCGATCAAGTGATCAAGCGGGCATTAACATCCACTACGATCACAGCGGTGCATGATAAAATTTCCTCTCCTTCCTACACTCATGATCTCGCTGAGTGGCTAGCTTTTTTTCTCACACCAGAAACTCCTGGTGGCATCTATCATCTTTGTAACAGTGGGCGCTGTTCTTGGCGCGACTACGGCGAGCATGCCTTACAAATGGCTGCCCGCTACGGTCTCCCCGTCTTAACTACAACCGTTGCGCCGTTGTCATTATCCGACATGACTCAGTTTGTTGCCAAACGCCCTGTTAATACGGCGCTGGAGACAGCGAAGTTTGCAGCTTTTTATGGAAAACCACTTCGTTCCTGGCACGAAGCGGTTGAGGAGTATGTCAAAAATTATGGAAGCCAGCTAAAGGCTCTTTCATAGAGACCTTCCATAGCTGCCCCTATGCTTTGACAACTGATCTTGGTCATCAGAACCGGCGGGGACAAAAGGAGGAAGAGCGTGAATACGGACATCAAATCTTCTGATCTCTTTAAAAGTAGCAAACCCTTTTTTGAGCTTGGTCATTTTTTTAACGGAAAAAGTCAGCGTTTCTGTCCCTTCAGAAATAGGCCAAATTTGATAGAAAGAAGATCTGATAACATTTTGAACAGACATATTTCCTTCCGGTCCCATCATAGGAATCCCAGTAACATCCGTATCATAACCATTTAATTTAAAATGCCCGCCTACACTTGTGATGAGAGGATAGCCAGTATCATTATCTGCTCCTTGGTCTGACACCTCATTTCCACTATCACCATACAAAGTCGTCTCCCCCTCTGAAGTCGATTGGACGCAGTCCACATGATAGTTTTCTGTAAAAGAGTAAGGAAGCGTATCAGAGAAAAAAGGAGCAATGTGCACTACGAGTTTTTCAGTGCCATCCTCCGAGAAAATAAATCTATTAGTATCAGTGGCTTCGTGGTTGCCTAAATGAAGAGATATGTCGATAGGCTCTTCTACAGAACTAAGCATATTAATATTTAATACCTGATACTCTGGCGACTTACTTACTAGGTTGTGATGATTTCTAGAATCGTTATTCCGATAGTCTGGCCAGGTAGGATTTGTGTACTGATCTCTGTATTGTGCAGAGAGCGTACCAGAGAGTAGCAGAAGTACAGAGATGGAGAGCAGGGATAATTTTTTCATATAGTCAAGCTATTCGATTCGGATGAAGTAATCATAAAATGCCGCAAAGTCATTTTTTTTGTTTCTACCAACGTATCGTCGGTAGAAACAATTTTTTTCAGATCTCTGGCATATGCATAACAGGTTTGAACACCGTCAGAAGATCGATTAAAACTAAAGTAAGCGTTTCTCTTATATATAGTGTATTAAATTGAAAAAGGCAGGCCATAAGCTGGCTCTTTTTCCTCAGGACTGCGTTCTCAGATCTCACATTATCTTAGGATAGCGCTCGTTCTTCGGCCTTATCCTAAGAAAAAATTTCTGCACTTCTACCATGCCCTTTTCAATTTAATACACTATATACATGCTTTTACCCCGTTTCTATCTTGCCCCTGCAGAGTGGGCCTCTTCTCAATTGAGTGAAGCCGACACACACCATTGTGCCAAGGTTCTACGGATGACGGTTGGAGATGCATTGGTGATCTTTGATGGAAAAGGAGGTGAATCACAGGCAACCATCACCGCTTTTTCTAAAGTAGCAGGACACTATCGAGGAGCTCTTTCGTTGGGACCGCGTTCTCAAACTGCTCCTCCCTCTTGTCAGATCACCCTTGCGCAAGGAGTTCCTAAAGCAAAGAGCATGGATTGGATTCTTCAAAAAGCAGTCGAGCTGGGAGCTTCGCGCATCGTGCCTCTGTTGACGGAACGTACCCTGTTGCGTTGTCATGATGATGCTGATGCCCGGCATAAGCAGGAGCGATGGAGCTCCATTGCCATTGAGGCCTGCAAGCAGTGTGGCCAAAACTGGCTGCCGATGATCGAGCAACCTTGCACTCCGGAAAATTTTTTTAAAAAAAGCGATCCCTCGCATCTGCTCCTCATTGCTTCGCTGCAAGAGCAGAGTTTTTCACTTAAAAAAATAGTCGCTTCACTGCCCCATCTTCCTACACATGTTACGATCATGATTGGTCCGGAGGGAGATTTTACCGCTGCAGAGAGTGCCGCAGCCCAACAGCATGGCTATCAGTCCATCACGCTAGGGCCCATTGTGCTGCGATCAGAAACAGCAGCTATTTATTGTCTGAGTGTGCTCTCGCATCAATTGCTTTGACATACAGAAAAAAGATTAACAGGGATGGAAGCGATAGAAGGGATAAAAAAGTTTGAGTCGCTTTTGTTCAAGGTAAGAATAAGAAATAGCCACAAAAGAACACAAAGAGACGCAAAGAAAAAGGCTTCTTATTTTTAAAAGAAGCTAGCTAATTATTCCACTGACATTTTTTTTAAGGAAAATTGATTGTTTATATGGCATCTTTGCGTCTCTTTGTGTTCTTTTGTGGCTATTCATTTTTTCTGCTATCCCTTTCATCGCTTCCATCCCTGTGAATTATTTTAATAGATGACCCTCCACGATACTCAAAATCAAACAGACGATCGTCGCCTTGCCATCGACCGTGTCGGTGTGAAAAAATTACGCTATCCGATTAAAATTCGTGATTGTCCTGAACATGGCTCAGCAAAACACTCTCCACATGATCAAAGTACGGTGGCTACTGTGCAGTTGACAGTCGATTTGCCTCATCATTTTAAAGGGACCCACATGAGTCGGTTTGTCGAGGTTCTCAATTCTCACGGTCCTGTGCTCCATGTGCTCAATGTAAGAGATATCTTGGAACAGCTCCTTGCCAAGCTCCACGCGGAGCAAGCACATTTGGAATTTGAATTCCCTTTTTTCTTAGAAAAAAAAGCACCGGTCACCAAAGCAAAAGCCCTGATCGATTATAACGTGCTCTTTAGCGCGACCTTAGCAGCTCAAAAAACAGCTCCTCATGAGGTTTTTGATTTTATAGTGACGGTTATTGTCCCGGTCACCACGCTCTGTCCTTGTTCTAAAGCCATCAGCGCTGTAGGGGCCCACAATCAACGTGGTCAGGTCACTTTTTCAGTTCGCTGTACCGAGGCAATGTGGATTGAAGAGATGATTCGCCTGGTTGAGGGGTGTGCCAGTTGTGAGCTCTACACACTCTTGAAACGTCCTGATGAAAAATTTGTCACCGAGCGCGCCTATGAAAATCCTGTGTTTGTGGAAGACCTCGTTCGTAGTGTAGCTCAGCGTGCTGAGGCTGATCCCAATATTCTTTGGTACCGCATCGAGGCAGAAAACTTTGAGTCGATTCACAATCACAATGCCTATGCGCTCATCGAGAAGAAGGTAAAATAATCAATGATAAAACGGAATGACACTCCCGAATTATCATGATAAAACGGAATGACACTCCCGAATTATCATGCTCGATTTAACCTTTCACAAGCGCTACCTGCATCACTCTATTGCTGCCGACCTTAAGCAGAAGATGGTGTTGCTTGATGGTCCTCGGCAGGTTGGCAAGACGACACTGGCTAAATCTGTCGCTCAAAAGAAAGAAAAGATGGTCTATCTCAATTGGGATAATGTGGGCCATCGCAAGCAACTCTTGGCGATGCAGTGGGAGGGAAGTGCTGATTTTTTAGTCCTCGACGAACTTCATAAATATTCTAAATGGAAGAGTTGGTTGAAAGGTGTGTGGGATACACGAAGAGCAGGTGAAAAAATCATGGTAACTGGCAGCGCACGACTGGATATTTATCGGCGTGGAGGTGATTCGTTAATGGGACGGTACCATCATTATCGTTTGCATCCTTTTTCATTGCTTGAATTATCAGGAGCTTCACCTCGAAAATTTTCTGAGAAAACAACACCTCCCTTGCTTCGCAACTCTTGGGAACTTAGTGGAATGAAAGAGATGATGGCTTTGGGTGGTTTTCCAGAGCCCTTACTTTCTAGCTCTCAGCGTGCCTGGCGGCGTTGGGGTAAAGAGCGATTTGAGCGTGTTTTTCGAGAAGATATTCGCGACACATCCTCTGTAAAAGAACTCGGAGAACTAGAACTCCTGGGACAACTTCTCCCTTCCAGGGTTGCTTCTCCACTCTCGATGCAATCGTTGAGTGAAGATCTCAGTGTTAGTCCCAAGACAATTAAAGAATGGATCGAGTTATTGCGACGAAACTACTACGTCTTTCAGGTGCCTCCATGGCATCGAAAAATTGAAAGAGCTTTGAAAAAGGGATCGAAATATTATCTCTGGGACTGGTCTCAAGTCCCTGAAGAAGGACCTCGTTTTGAAAACCTCATGGCCTCTCATCTTTTAAAATATTGTCACTACCATGAAGATCTCTATGGCCGGAATGTGAAACTTTACTACGTCCGAGACTCCTCCAAAAGAGAGGTCGACTTTTTAATTGCTTGGGAAGAAAAGCCATGGCTCCTTGTAGAATGTAAAAGCAAGGGGCAAGCCGATGCAAAAGGCCTCCATGCATTTGCTCAACGCCTTGGAGTGCAGCAGCGATTTGTAGTTTGTCTTGAGTCAGGAATTGATCTTGAGGATCGTAAAAACAAAACGCGCACGATGTCTGCTTCAAGATTCCTTTCGATGTTGGTCTAAGAGCATATGATCCTAAAAACGTGAATGGAAACAGAAAATCTGACGCAATATACTCGACCTCAAAAAGTTTTTTCAATCGGCTTACGTACCAAAAGGTACGCTTCACCGATTTAAAAATCTTTTTTAGATCAAGTCCTTAGAGGGTGTCTTGAAAATGAATAAAATTGATGCAGTACCAGGAGCGAAGCGCACAGACCCGCAGTGTATAGGGAC
>JAIEQL010000042.1 GCA_019747735.1 Chthoniobacterales bacterium
ACCCGCAGTGTATAGGGACATACTCGAGGACGCGAGCACTGGAGCGACGCCGTAATGCCCAATTTTAGTCTTTTCAAGAAACCCTCTATTTTCAATTTGTTCAATTTTTCTTTACCCCTAAGCCACTGCAGGCCCACGCAGCACCATCAACACGAGAATTAAAATAGCTAGTGCTATGGCAAAAATAAAAATGCCAAGACCAATCCAAAAACGAACTTTTTTAGGTGTCATATCATTGCTCTCCAAAACGATTTTTTAATTTGAAATAAGAAGTGCTTTTATTGCTACTACTATAGCCAACAGCCTTGACCCGCTGCCCACTTGCTTTTCTACTTCTTTTTTTAGGTTTAGCTTTACTCTCTACTATTTCTAAAAATTCTGTAACTACTAACGTCATTAATTTTTTTTCTTAGTTAGGATGGGGGTAATGCTATCAAATTGACAAATTTTATTTTATAAAATTATGAAATTATGAAGCCCCACATCCAAAATTTTTTCAAAACATTATTTTCTTATCAATGAAGTTAGGGAGCAAGAAACAAGGTGCAGTCCTGCACCACAGCAGTAGAATGTTGCAGAGCCTCTTGGTAGCTTCTCTTTTCTTAGCCCTACTTGCCAGCTCTTTTGCTAATGCAGAAACTCATGATGATAATGATAAATCTCACGATATCACACTAGGGGCAGGAATTGCTGATGTGAATGAACAGAAGGAGAGCACCGATTATCACGGCCCTCTACCAGCAATCCAAACTCTCTTAGAAGGCGAACAAAAAGCAGCTCATCTTTTGCTCACAGATCGCCAGTTTTTAGACGACCATGGGATCGATTTTTTTCTAAGTTATACTTCTAACATCGCTGGAAACCTGACCGGAGGAGTCAACCCCAACGGTTTTACCTATGCTGATTTTTTCTATCTTGGTTGTATTTTGAGAACTCAGGAGCTCCTTGGATGGCCGGGAGGATCTTTTTCCATGAGCGTTGCTCAAGTGGATGGAAATAGTCTTTCTCAAAAAAATATCGGCAATCAATTTTCAGCGCAGGAAATTTATGTTGGGCAAACATTTTACTGGTATCAACTTTTTTACGAACAGCGTTTTTGGAATAACCGTGCTACGTTGAAAATAGGACACTTGTCTTCGGGAAATGACTTTGCCATGTCACCTCTCTATTGGTTTTACATGAATGGCGGCATTGATGGTTCACCACAAGCATTGCTCATTAATCAAGGAATTTCTTATTATCCTACAGCAAACTGGGGAAGTGCTCTCAAAGTGCATCTCTCCGACTCGATCGTTGCTCGAACAGGTGTTTATCAAGTCACTCAGGGAGGCATTCATGGAATGAATTGGGATTTTTATCCTAATGATGGAGTCATGCTCATGGGGCAATTAAGCTGGAATCCTAGTTTTCCTCTTGGTGGAAAAAGAGAGTTTTCTAACGAGCCTCAGAAGGGAGATGCTCAAAGTGCACCAACCTCTAAAAATCTTGTTACTCCTACAACACTCAGGAAAAAATTTCAAGGTCATTATTGGATGGGTGGCTATTATTCCACAAGCACCTACAATGAAGCCTTGAGCATGAGCCAACAGCCCAATTCGTTCGGGATGTACTGGCATGGGGATCAAACCGTTTATAAACCTAATGTCGATGGACAAGAAGGATTGGTCTTGTGGACGGTTTTTACACTCTCTCCTCAACAAGACATTGCTTTCATGCCTTTCCAAGTGAATGGAGGTGCTGTTTATACGGGACTGATTCCAGGTCGGAAAGAGGATGCCACCATTTTTGGTGTGGCTTATGGAAACTTTAGTCCCAACTATGCTACTCAGCAGAGCGAAGAAGGAGGTGGTTTTCCCACTTATGAGTTGGTTTACGAAGCCGCCTACCGGATCTGCTTAACGCCAGAAGCCTACATCCAGCCTGACCTTCAATGGATCATCAATCCTGGAGGAACGGGAACTATTCCCAATGCACTGGTTCTTGGAGCCCAGATAGGGGTTTCGTTTTGAAATCCGAGTTGTGCAGTCGGAGTAGATGCTATTTTATCTTAAAAAAGTGAATGGGCATAAATAATATTTTGTAAGGACTTGGTTCCAAAATGATCTTTAAAAGGGTGCCGTATGTGTATCACGCATCAGCGATTTGAAAAAAATTTTGGGACCGAGTCGAGCGGGAACGAGCGAGTCAATCTCTCCATTCACAACTTCAGAACTCAGGTTAAGGGGCCCTCAGTCGGTCTTTTTTATTAGTTTTTTATTTAGGTAATACTCACCACTCACAGCAGCTGAAGAAGCTGGGGCTTTGAAAAGGATGCTCTTTGGAATACCCTGACTTGTTAAGACTTTTGCTTTTCCCGGGATATGGGGACGAGGGACTGGTGGGCGATGAGGATGAGGAGGACCTGGACGAGGACCTAGGCCAGAGGATTGAGCGATGCCTTGGATCGGCAGAACAAGGAAGGAGAGAGTGATAAGAGCTCGATAAAGGTGATTCATGGTTTTTGAGTGAAGAGTAATGAGTAATGAGCGAAAAAAGAAAATACAAGCTGCTTAGCTGCTTTAAAAAAAATTAAAATTTTTTTGAACGTTTTCAACAATGAAGAGTCTATAACAATGAAACAATTTTTCATAAGATTGTTCTTAGCGAGTCATCGCGATCTGTTTTTTGGTTTTTTCAGATCGAGTAACGGTGGCTCGCTTTTTTTTTAATTTTTTAAAAACGGGAGCCTGAATAAATTTCTTTTCTTGTTCAATAAGAAAGTTCTCAGTTACTCTCTCCCTCCTATGCCTATTAACGCTAAAGGACTCGAAGGTATTATTGCCAACGCCACCTCTCTAAGTGATGTTCGTGGTCAGGAAGGAAGGCTCATTTACCAAGGGTACAATATTGATGAGCTCGCTGGCAAAGTGAGCTTTGAAGAGGTGATCCATCTTCTCTGGTATGGAACATTACCCACAGCAGCCCAATTGTTAGCCCTTCACCAGGAGCTCGCCAATCAACGCGAACTCCCCCAAGGCGTCATCGATTTTTTACAACGAGCCCCACGCAATGCTGCTCCCATCGACGTAATTCGTACGGCCATTTCAATGCTCGGGCTTTATGACAAAGAAGGATCACAATCTTCTTTAGAAAAAACAACCTCTTTTAATCATCAACGAGCAGCCTCAATCACAGCCAAAATCAGCGTCATCGCCGCCTATTATCATCGCGCTCGCCAAGGGAAGGAACTCCCTCCGATCAATAAAGAACTCGGAGAGGCCGAACATTTTCTCTATTTGCTCGAAGGAAAAATGCCGACTCAAGAAGCCATCGAAACACTCGATGTGGCCTACGTCCTCCATGCCGATCATGGGATGAATGCCTCGACTTTTTCGGCACGGGTCACGATCTCAACACTCACTGACATCTACTCTGCCATCACCTCTGCTATTGGGACCCTCAAAGGCCCTCTCCACGGGGGCGCTAACGAAGGAGTTGTCCACATGCTTCAAGAAATTGGAGAAGAGGCCAACGTCGATAGTTGGATTACTAAGGCTCTTGCACAAAAAAAGAAAATTATGGGCATCGGCCATCGTGTTTACAAGACGCTCGATCCTCGAGCTCCTCACCTGCGGGCGATGGCGATGAAACTTTCTCAAGAACTCGGCGATGCCAAATGGATTCGGATGGCCGAGCAGATTGCAGTGATCATGAAAGAACGCAAGGGACTCAACGCTAATGTCGATTTTTATTCGGCTATTGTCTATTACTCACTTGGCCTTCCCACCGACATGTTCACGCCCGTTTTTTCCATCGCTCGCACAGCAGGATGGACAGCTCATATTTTGGAGCAGCTCGCCGACAATAGAATCTATCGGCCTTTGAGCGAATATGTCGGTCCTGCTGAAGGAAAAAAAATAGTCCCTATTGCGTTGCGATAAAATCTCATCGCGCAGCGACTGCTAACTCACTTGAAGTAACCCGCACGACCTCTTCCAAGGAGGTCACTCCTTGAGCTACTTTTTGCCAACCATCAAGGCGCAGCGGGATCATTCCATCCTTCATTGCTTGTGCAGCAAAATCTTTGCCAGTGGCTCTTTTTTGAATCAGCTCCTGAAGATCTGCCGTCACAGGACAAATTTCCATAATGGCAAGACGGCCTGCATAGCCGCTCTGGCGGCAGTGATTGCAACCCACGGGTTGACGAATGGTCTCTTTCAATTCCAAGGGAAAACCAATTTTGACCAATTCATGTTCCGGAATTTCGGCTGGCTTGGAACAATGAGGGCATAATTTTCTCACGAGGCGTTGGGCCAAAAAAGCTCTCACCGAAGAGCCAACTAAGAATGGTTCTATTCCCATATCGAGCAGTCGCGTAATCCCACCAACAGCGTCATTGGTATGAAGCGTGCTAAAAACAAGGTGACCAGTGAGAGCAGCACGAATAGCAATGTCTGCTGTCTCGGCATCACGCATTTCACCAACCATGATCACATTGGGATCGCCACGCAAAATACTTCTCAAGGCATTGGCAAAGGTGAGATCAATTTCAGGCTTCACGGCAATTTGAATCACTCCATCCAATTTGTGTTCGACAGGATCTTCAATAGTCACAATGCGGCGCTCTTTTACATTGAGATGGCTCAAAAAAGTATAGAGCGAAGTGCTTTTGCCGCACCCCGTAGGTCCCGTCACCAAAACAATTCCATTAGACATCGCGATGAGGGAGCGAACCTGTTGCTCAATATTTCCTTCAAGTCCTAGTCTTTTAAAATCAAATCGTTCCTGACCCAAGAGTCGCAAACTAACATTTTCTCCATGGACGCAAGGAATAGTTGCGACACGGACATCGATGGCACGACCTCCATGCTCTAGGGCAATGCGTCCGTCTTGCGGCAGTCTCTTTTCGGCAATATCAAGCCCTGCCATGATTTTCAAGCGAGAGATGACGGAGTCTTGAAACATCTTGATCCTAGGAGGAACAGGGGCTTCATGCAAAATCCCATCAATACGATAACGAATGCGCAACTCTCTCCCAAGAGGCTCAAAATGGACATCCGTGGCTGCTTGCTCTAAAGCTTCTCTCAAAATTTGGTTCACAAATTTCATCACAGAGGCTTCTGAGTCCTCTTCATCCACAACATTCACTTCTTCACCTGCCGTTGAAAAAACGTCTTCCTCACGGCCTTCCATGAGCTCTTCAAAGGTTTCTGCACCGACACCATACGTCGCTTTAATCACCTCAATGAGTCGTCGTCGCGTTGTCATGATGAGCCGCACAGGGCCTTGATGGTGCATGGTAAGGACCTTCCATGCCGGAGCATCAAAAGGATCAAAGGTGAGCACACGCAATTCTTTCTCTGGTGCCAAGGAGTCTCCCTCATCAGAAAGAACATTAAAACCGAGAGCCAATCTTGCAGGAAAATGGTCTCGCACTTGTGGCGAAGCAACCAAGTCGCTCTCTTCTCTCCATTCCAATCCGAGAGATTCTGAAAGCTCATAAAGAAAATCACGCTCAGCTACCAAACCAGTATCTAGCACAGCTGCCACCAAAGAAGTCTGTGCAAAAACAGCGCGTTGCAAAGCCTCTTGCAGAGGTGAAAGGTGAGCACATCCCGCTTGATGAGCCATGGAAAGCAAGTGATCAACAAGCGCCAATGAGGAATCACTGGATGTTTCAGAAGAAGGAGAACGTGAATCGAGGGTCATAGAAAAAATACCTCTACCAACAACATGCTGGTAAAGACTCCCAATATCGCTTGCAAATGCTTATTTCGCAAACTGCTTTCTTTAAAAAAAAGAAAAATTAATTTATACTTTATCCCATGAACTGCTGTGTTTGGTTTTTAATAATTGCTGTGATAGCTCTTTTGCAGCCTGCTATGAGCCGTGCAGAGGAAGCAGAACTCCATCCTCCTGCTTCAAGCGTGATACAGCCCTTCCTCGCCCCTTATCAAGAAACAGCACCTCAAGATCCTTCAGAAACTCAGCTTCTTGGCGATGAGTTTGAGCCTTACAAAGTAGAGCTCTCGGCAACAAAAGAAGAAGCAACTCTTCTTCCAAGGTGGGTCTCCAAGGGTTTTAAGATCGATGAAAAAGAGTCTACCATTGAGTTTTTTTTACCGGCGCACTCGGAGCAATCCAAAATAGATACATTCGTACTCACGGTAGTCTTTTATGACACAGGAGATGGTGGCCCTCGGATAGAATGGAAAGGTCCAAAAAATAAAAAAACCATCCGCCTTTGTAGTGGCCTTGGAATCACTGGCACTCCTCTTGGCTTAAATTCAAGGACGATTCAAATTCAGACTGAGACCAATGGAGTAGACCTCATTGATGGAGGCACTCTCACCATTCGCCACACAGGGCGACTACGGCAGATTGTTTCTGCAACATTACGCCCAGGACACTTCTTACAACCACCCATTGCGGTCCTTGGGAAAAAAATCTCCCCCTCTATCATTGATGAATCCCTCAACGTCATTGAACAAGAAGTTGCAGATGGAGACTCTTCTCCCTCTTTGGATAAAAATGAGGAAAAGAATAGGAATCTTTCTACGAAAGTTCTCTCTCGAGAAATTGAACGTTTTGAAAAAAATGAAAACGATCAAGAGGTATTTTCAAAAAGCATGCCTCTTACAAAACGCCCAAAGGCTTCGCTTCTCTATACCGACCTTCAAGGACTTGATCTCACCTCTTCCATCGAAGTAGAACTCAACGGCACTCTTGTGGGAACCCTCAATACCTCTTTTTTCCGACTTGATGCGCCTGAATTGATTTTAGAAAAAAAACCGATAGCAACCTTTGAGCTAGCAGGATGGCAGCGAGCTCATTTGTTCATCCCTCCTTCTCTTTGGAAAAAGCACAACGATTTTACCTTTACTATCAAAAGAGGCCCCAATGCCACTCCCACCAAGGTTCACCTGAAGAACCTGCTTCTTGAGCTGCTTTATTAGCTATTTTAACTTTCACTATTCGAGATGCCGATGAGTCTACTTGTAAGCTATTTCAACTTTGTCGGCTCTTCCAAAATAGCTAGAATCTCCTGAGCACAATAAACGCGATCTCTTTTTCCTGTAGATATTTTGGAAATCATCTTCCATTTTTCTAATTTCATAATGGCTCGTTGGATTGTGGAAAAGGCGCAGTCAAATTTTTTCATTCCAACTTTAGCGGTAAAATAAGGATTTTTAGCAAAATGAGTAATCATTTGTTGTAGTATTCCAGAGGCATCTCCTCCCACTGTTATTTTCCATTTCATGATGATTTGATTAATCCGTTCTGCTCGCGACAAAACATCCTCAGTTTGAAGAGCTACTCCATTGATAAAATAAGTGAGCCAATCATTCCAAGTGCCATGACTGCTGAGATTGAGTAGCTGTCTGTAATATTCATAACGTGTCGCTTCAAAAAAAGCGCTTAGATACAAAATGGGAATGGGCAATATTTTTCTTTGAATAAGTAATAATGGGATGAGCAACCGCCCTACACGTCCATTTCCATCTAAAAAAGGATGGATGGCTTCAAATTGATAATGACATAAGGCTATATGAACTAATGGAGGCAAGGTTTGATCATGTAAAAACGACTCAAAATCACAGAGTGCTTTCATTAACTCTTCGGGTGGCGGAGGTACATATTTAGCAGTTGTCAAAGTACAACCAGGAGTGCCAATCCAATTTTGCGTGTGTCGAAACTCACCTGGTGTTGCATGAGCTCCTCTTACCCCTTTCATCAAATGAGAATGTATTTCTCGTAATAAACGGAGTGACAAAGGGAGTTTATCGAGGCGCTTCATTCCATAATCTAAAGCCTCAATATAATTTTTAACCTCTTGAAGATCATCAGGAGCACGGTCGGTAGTAGAACCAGCTTCTTCAGCTAAAATTTCTCCAAGAGTTGCCTGAGTTCCCTCTATTTTACTCGATAAGACAGCTTCACGAGCTATGAAGGGCCTCATTAAAAGAAATGGATTAGGCAACTTGTTACCTTCTTGCGCTAGTTTTCCAAGAAGATGATCTGCACGAGATAGAGCCGTGATCAAAGAAGTATTCCATTCTATTTGTGGCGGAAGTACGTTGGGGACAAAAGCGTTGTATCCTGTAGAAAGCTTAACGACTTTTCCTGAGGGTGATTTTTTAATATCCATAGAAACCGCTCTCCTTATTTTCAAAAATGATAAAAATCGATAATAAAGCTATTTCTTATTTGCGTTGCATGCAAACAAGAAAGCTCATTATTATCGATTTTTCATAAAAGTGATAATAAGATCCCTCCCCTGCGTTTGTATAGTCAAATCTGTTTTTAAGCATAGCTATCCAAAACGATTTTTTAATTTGAAATAAGAAATGCTTTTTTTACCCATTACCCATTACCCATTACTGCGTCTGTATTTCTTCATCCCTTCATGAGTGGCTTCAAAGCCTAAGCCTTCATAAAATTTTTTGGCACGTTCTCTTTTTTTGTCCGTTGTTAATTGGATGATGGCAACATTTTCTTTTTTGGCGTATTCAAAAATTTGCTGAAACATCCAGGCACCGATCCCCTCTCCGCGCATTTTTTCAGCAACACGGACGGCCTCGACTTGCAATCGCAGTGAGCCGCGCAAAGTTAAGGAAGGAAGCAACGTGAGATGAACGGTTCCTATGATCTCACCTTCCCATTCAATCACCATAAGATTGTGATTAGGATCGTGGTCAATTTTTTGGAAAGCTGCCTCGTAAAGCCCGATAGTAGCTTGATCTAGCAACTCACGTGTTTTCCCAAGCTCATCCTCCATCAGTAGCTTGATGATCTCAACGAGATCACTCTCTATTGCTCGACGAAAAATAAGTTTTGAAAATAAGCCTGCGGTTTTCATCTATTTTGAGAGCCCTGATCTTTAAGAGGGAAAGGCTAAATTCATTTTTTAATTTCCTGATATCGAAAACAGCACTTCTCGTGATCATTGACCATTCCCACCGCCTGCATAAAGGCATAGCAGATGGTTGGTCCCACAAATTTAAAACCTCGTTTCAATAAATCGCGACTCATCGCCTCTGATTCTTTGCTCGTACAAGGAACCTCTTCTCTCGTTTTAATTTTATGATCAATGGGGTGGCCATTTACAAAACTCCAAATGTAATTGCTGAAAGAACCGCATTCTTGCTGAACTTGCAAAAAGGCTTTTGCGTTGGCAATCGCGGCTGCCACTTTGAGACGATTGCGGATAATCCCAGGATCGGCTAGGAGCCGTTTGATTTTCGCCTCGTCATAACGGGCTATTTTTTCTGCATCGAAATCATCGAACACTTTACGGTATGCCTCTCGCTTATTGAGGATGGTCTGCCAAGAAAGTCCTGCTTGCGCGCCTTCTAGGATCAAAAACTCAAAAAGTTTTCTATCATCATGCACCGGCACACCCCACTCGTGATCATGATACTCGATCATGAGTGGATTGTTACCAGACCATTGACAGCGGTGTTGTGAGGAGGTTGACATTTGATACCTTGCTCGGATGAATTTTAGGTTTTTTTACCCAGGAGTTTTTGGGGCTAGCTGGTTCCCTCCTTCGCGGGGATGCTGCCATAAAGTGGCGGCACTTCAACTTTGTGGCTTCAATTTATTGCGAAGCAATTTTCACCGTCGAAGCAATCGAAAGTACACGGAGGTCCTTGGGATCAGCAGGAGAAGGGGCTCCTGTCATGAGCTCCATGCCACGATTGTTTTTTGGAAAAGCTATAACGTCACGAATGGAAGACTCATAAGCGAGGAGGGAGATGAGTCGATCGAGGCCCAAGGCAATACCACCATGCGGTGGAGCACCATAGCGAAAGGCTTTGAGGAGATGTCCAAAAAGCTCTTCTTGTTTTTCTGGATCAATCCCTAAAGCTTTAAAAATCTGGGTTTGCAGCTCATTCTCATGAATACGTAAGCTGCCACCACCAAGTTCCATACCATTGAGGACGATGTCATAGGCCTCAGCCCGTACTTCCCCAAACTTGCCAGCATCCAGCAAAGCCTGATCTTCTGCCTTAGGACGCGTGAAAGGATGATGGACGGCATTCCATTTTTTCTCCTCAGCGCTGTAAGCAAGCAGCGGCATGTCGATGACCCACAGAAAAGCAAGCTGCTCGCGATCAATGGGGATTTTTTGTAACTCTGCTACACGGAGCCTCACCCTCCCAAGGGCTGTACAAGAAGTCTCCCAGGTGTCTGCTCCAAAAAGAATGAGATCACCCTCTTCGATGTTCAGCTGCGCAGCAAGAGCTTGCTTTTCTTCTTCACTAAAAAATTTGACAATGGGTGATTTCCATTCTCCGTTTTCTATTTTGATAAAAGCGAGTCCTTTGGCTCCGGCGTTCTTAGCGACTTCGGT
Organism: Chthoniobacterales bacterium; assembly: GCA_019747735.1. Lineage (GTDB taxonomy): Bacteria > Verrucomicrobiota > Verrucomicrobiia > Chthoniobacterales > UBA6821 > CAIWMF01. Next base: position 10,337 of record JAIEQL010000042.1, read on the forward strand.
TAACGTTTCTATTTGTCCCGTGGTCACGCTTGCAAAACCTTTTGCATTGAGTGCCTTGATCACACCGCCACTATCGAGAGCGCTTTGAAAAACCTTAAACTGAGTTTTTTCAAAAATCGCGCCGACATCCTCAATCTCCATGCCAAAGCGCATGTCAGGCTTGTCACTACCAAAACGATTCATCGCTTCTTTGTACGTCAGGCGCAGAAAAGGGGTCTGGATCTCCACGCAACGCGCGGCGCGAAAGACTTTTTGAAACATTGTTTCAATGAGTGCAAAAATTTCTTCCCTCGATGTGAACGAAGCCTCGATATCAACTTGGGTAAACTCTGGCTGACGATCAGCCCGCAAATCTTCATCACGAAAGCAGCGGGCAATTTGAAAATAGCGATCCATGCCACTGACCATCAAGAGCTGCTTGTATTGTTGTGGCGCTTGAGGTAAGGCATAAAACGATCCCGGTACTAATCGGGCTGGAACCAAGAAATCACGGGCTCCTTCGGGTGTGCTTTTAAAAAGAATAGGGGTTTCTATTTCCCAAAAACCATGTTCATCAAGATCGTCACGGATGATTTTGGTGACACGATGGCGCAAACGAATGTTGCCGGTCATCTCAGGGCGCCGCAAATCGAGATAACGGTACTTGAGGCGTAAGTCTTCATTTTCGATACGCTCTTCCATGGGGAAAGGAGGAACCTCGGAGCGATTGAGTATCACAAGTTCTGAGGCGACTAGTTCGACCTCACCTGTGGAGAGTTCTTTATTTTCTGTTCCAGGAAGTCGTGCGACGACTTGGCCGCTCAGTGTAACGACATCTTCACAGCGAAGAGTATGAGCAGCTGTTGCTGCAATGGGATGGAGTTCAGGCCGGAAGACGACCTGAGTGATTCCATCTCGATCGCGCAAGTCAATAAAAATGACCCCTCCATGGTCGCGGCGAGCAGCAATCCATCCACTTAAAGTAACATGCCTACTAATATCAGAACTGCGTAAGGCTCCGCAGGAACAATCTCTATAATGCATCCGAGAGAGGTTATTGGGACAGCATCCGAGAGTAAAGAAGATGCTTGGGTTTATCTAAAAAAATCGTGACTACCAATGTCATTTTATTTCTTCGAAACAAATGCCATTGGTAGTGTTTAGGAGTTGAGGTTGGAGCAGAAGAAAAAATTGAAACTAATAAAATTGAATTTGGTGTCGATGCTCAATGGATTTTGAATCTAAAGGCTAAACTTCTCTCGCTTCCTAAACCTCTAAACTCCTAAACCCCTAAACTGTTTCTACCGACGGCACGTTGGTAGAAACAAAAAAATCAACAATTTCTCTTGCACCCGCTCCTTGGACACAGTAACTAGCAACGTTCACCTTTAGACTGGAGCATCAGTTTTTGGACTACTTCATAGATTTTTGACCCATTATGACTAAGAAAACATCTCTCTCAAAAAAGAAGCCTACACAGCCTTCTAAGCCCCATGCCAAGAAGCCTTCTTCGCCACAAAAGAAAGCAAAACCTGTTCCAAAAACAAAATCTTCCACAATAGCTCGTACGGCTTCTTCATCGAAATCATCTTCGAAGAGTGCTCCCAAAAAAGCAGTACCCACAAAAAAAGCAGCACCTTTAAAAGTAAGCGTTCCAAAAAAGAGCCTTTCTAAAGCCCCTCTCAAAAAACCTTTTACTGTCACCACCAACACACGTGGAGCTTTAGATCAGGTTTTTGTTTCTGCTCCACCCAAAAAAAAGAAACAAATACTTTCTACTTTTTTACAAAAGCAACAACAGCGACTCCTTCAACTCAAGGACATGCTTCTCGACTCAATGAGCGGGATATCACAGGGCCATCTTCATGAAGGAAGTGATGCCTCTGCTTTTGGGATGCATCAAGCAGATGCCGGTAGTGATGCTTACGATCGAGATTTTGCACTGAGTATTATCTCTCAAGAACAAAATTCACTTTATGAGATTGACGAAGCGCTCAAACGCATTGATGATGGCGCCTACGGCATTTGTGAACTTTGTAATAAGCCCATCCCTCATGCTCGCCTCGAGGCTCGTCCTTTCACTCGCTACACTGTAGGATGCCAAGCTGAACTTGAAAAACGCCAGCACGTCTCAGGCGCTCGCCTCCCAGTAAGTGCGCTCTTTGGAATGATTGAAGAAGAAATGGAGCACGATGAAGAGGAAGAGGGAGCCAACGACAATCACAAAGAATAGCAAACAATCCTCTAACTCGCTCAACAACTTCTTAAAACAACGATTCGTTTTAATTTATCAACCTTTTTAATATGGCTCGCGATATTATCACCTTAGAATGTACCGAAGCAACCGCAGAAGGAAAACCTGTCTCGCGGTATGTAACAACTCGCAATAAAAAAAGTCTCAATACTCCAGGTCGTCTGGAAAAGAAAAAATATAACCCAAATCTACGCCGCCATACTCTTCACCGAGAGACCAAATAAATGCACACTCAACCTAAGACCCCAAAACGTCGTTCTAATTTTCGTCGAGCCAATCGCTCGATGCCACATCGCCGCATCGACCTTTCTGCTGATGCTATCGATTTTAAAAATCCTGATTTGTTGAAAAAATTTGTAACAGAGCACGGAAAAATTCTTTCACGCCGCACAACTGGCGTTGCAGCTCATCTTCACCGCAAGATTACTCGTGCAATTAAGAGAGCTAGGGCTGCACTTTTAATGAGATAGCATCATTAAAACAAGATTATTGCCGCGGAACTCGGGTTAAGACAAAAAATTAATCTTGAAATAGAGGTGCCTAGCAAAGTTCTGCTGGCAGTTAGTTTCTATTTGGTAGCTTCTTTATTTTTTCCATGAAAACACTCTCTATCCAAAATCTTCATGCCTCCATTGGTGAGAAGCCTATTCTGCATGGTCTTACCCTCACTATTCCTCAGGGAGAGGTCCATGCCATCATGGGAAAAAACGGTTCTGGAAAAAGCACCTTGGCTAAAGTCATGGCAGGACATCCTGATTACACGGTCACTGCTGGTGATGTCTTCCTCAATGGAGAAAGTATTCTTGGCATGGAACCCGATGTGCGTGCTCGGTTGGGACTTTTCTTAGCCTTTCAATATCCGATGGAAATCCCTGGAGTTACCATCGCCAACTTCATCCGAGCTGCACTACAAGCTCGTTTGCCCGAGGACCAAGAACTCGAAGCCACAGAATATTATGCCCAGCTCTATGCCAAGATGGATGCCTTGAGCATTCCACGGCAGTTCACGGCTCGATTCCTCAACGAAGGTTTTTCTGGTGGAGAAAAAAAACGCTGTGAGATTTTGCAAATGGCCATGCTAAAGCCGAGCTACTGCGTCCTGGACGAGACAGATAGCGGGCTGGATATTGATGCGCTTAAAATTGTTTCCTCTGGAGTCAATGCTCTTCGTGGTCCTGATGTCGGGATGCTCGTCATTACTCACTACCAGCGCCTTCTCAACTACATTGTCCCAGATAAAGTTCATATCATGGCTGAAGGAAAAATTGTCCTAAGCGGCGATAAAGACCTTGCTTTAAAATTGGAAGCGGAAGGGTATGACTGGATTGAAGCCTTATAACTGATGCTTCAAGCCAATCAAGTTTGAGTCTTTGTAGTTTGAGTTTGAGTGATCTAGGCTTCTCTTAAAAAAAGGCCGTGTGTATTTCCAAACTTTAAAGACTGCTACTCTCTAACCGTCGTTCCCGGCGAGGCGGGTACAACGATAGTTTAGGTAGAATAAGGCTAGTAGCGATTTTCCTTCATTGATTGCTTCTATTTTAGCACAATCTATAACGCCGCTTCTGCATATGGCTTAATTAGCGGCACGTCTTCCTTCAACTTTTACCTTCAACTCCTTTACGCAATATGAATGAACTTCAGCCTTCCAATTCAACCATGGCGGAGCAAGTTCAAATAGACCGATCCATCGGCGATTTCAGCTACAACGTCGATTATACTTTTGATGCCGGTGTAGGCCTCACCGAAGAGACGATTGACTATATTTGCGATGTCAAAAAAGATCCTGATTGGGTTCGAAAATTTCGTAAAGAGGGATATAAAAAATTCCTTGAAAAACCGATGCCGACCAACTGGGCGAGCAAGGATTTAGAAAATATTGTTTTTGAAAACATTCGCTATTACCTCTCACAAGGACAGGCTCCTAAACGCACCTGGGAAGAAGTTCCCGAGGATGTAAAAAAAACATTTGAACGTCTTGGTATTCCGGAGCAAGAACGCAAATTTCTTGCAGGAGTTGAAGCTCAATTTGATAGTGAGGCCGCCTACTCCAACATTAAAGAAGCGGTCGGAAAACAAGGTGTTATCTTTGTTGGCAGCGCAGAGGGGTTACGCGAGCATCCTGAAATTTTTAAAAAATGGTTTGGAAAAGTCATTCCTAGTGGTGACAACAAATTTAGCGCGCTCAACAGTGCCGTCTTTAGTGGTGGAAGTTTTATCTATGTGCCGCCAGGGGTGAAAGTTTCACACCCACTCCAGGCCTACTTCCGAATCAATGCTCAAAATTTTGGTCAATTTGAACGAACCCTTATTATTGCTGACGAGGGAGCCGAGGTAACCTACATGGAAGGTTGCACTGCTCCCAAATTTGAAACAGCAACACTGCACAGCGCGGTTGTCGAATTGGTCGCCCTCAAAGGAGCTAAGATCCAATACATCACTGTTCAAAATTGGAGTGCTAATGTTTTCAACCTTGTCACCAAACGAGGCCTGGCTTACGAAGATGCCGAAGTTAAATGGATCGATTGCAACATAGGCTCCCGCCTCACGATGAAATATCCAGGCGTTATCATGAAAGGCCGTCGCGCTCGCGGAGAGGTCGTCTCCATTGCCTTAGCGGGTGATGGGCAACATCAAGACACCGGCGCTAAGATGGTTCATGCGGCTGATGAAACCACTAGCAACATCATTTCCAAATCGATTAGCCTGGGAACAGGCCGCTCGACTTATCGTGGCTTGGTACACATTCCTAAACATTTGAAAAAATGTAAGAACAATACCGAGTGTGATGCCCTTCTCATCAACACGAACAGTCGTACTGACACTTATCCCGCTATCACAGTGCGTGGACAAGGCCACTCAGTTCAACATGAAGCCAGCGTTAGCCAGATTAACGCGGAGCAAATTTTTTATATGCAACAGCGTGGATTGAGCGAAGCGGCTGCCATGAGTTTAGCCGTCAATGGCTTTGTCAACGACCTCGTCCAGCAATTCCCCATGGAATATTCGGTGGAATTAAAAAGGCTCATTGATCTTGAAATGGAGGGTTCGGTGGGGTGAGGAAGAAGTTTGAGTGCTTCTAGTTTGAGTCAGTGAGGCTCTGCCCAATATTGACAATGAACAAAATCTCGTTCATCTTCTTGAAATGAGCAAATCCGAGAAAGCTCTCGAGAAAATTTTAAACGGACAATCGGATCGCAATATTACTTTTAAAGAAGCGGTTTTCGTTTTACAGCGAGAAGGATTTTTTCTGGATGGCGGTAAAAGAAGTCATCAAGTATTTCGCCATAGAGACAGTCGCAAAATAGTGCTTCCGTGTCATGCCAATCAGCTAAAACCAATTTATATTCGACAAATAAGAGAACTACTAAAATGAAATACCTAACCAAAATTTATTGGAGCGATGATGATGATGCCTATGTCGCAGAGGTTCCCTCTCTGCCTGGGTGCGTCGCTCACGGAGCAAGTTATGAAAAAGCTGCTCACAATATTCGTATTGCTATGGAATTGTGGCTATCCTCTGCAGAGCGACATCATGATCCTGTTCCTGAGCCTGATTTTATTGCAGAGGAAGTAATTCGATTAGCTCCCTTGATTAATATTTCCAAACTCGCCCAACTGAGCGGCATCAACAAACATACCTTGGCAACAAAATTACGACGCAAGACTCGCTTTTCATTGGAAGAAGCAGCAAAAATTAAAGGAGTACTGGCAACAATTTAAAATTGAAAGCCTGACTCCTATTTCGCTTCAAGCATTAGCCACCATTAATTTCTGATCACCTTTATGGAATCCTCATTAATTCATCAGCCAATTTTTTCTGAACTCTGGCCTAATTGGCTTCAAGAAAAACAACGTTTTTCTTGGAAAAAATTCTTAGAACTTAAAGACCCCTCCCCTCGCGATGAGGCATGGCGTTTTGCTCATCTCAAAAATTACTCTCTTGCTCCTTTTCACCTGCCAGATCCATGCAGCGACCCAAGCCTTATTACAAGACGCTCCGTAGGCTTATCTTCTTTTGCGGCAAAATTTATTTTTGCCAACAATCATTTGATTCACTCAGAAAAAAAAGGACTTCCTTCCGAAGTTCTGCTGATGCCCCTAGAGCAAGCCGCACGAGAGTATGAAAAACTGGTGCGCCCTTATTTCATGAAACAAGAAGTGCGACTAGGATCCCGCAAGTTTGCAGCATTGCACCATGCCCAGCTGCGCACGGGAGTTTTTCTCTATGTGCCATCTGGCATCAGGCTGGAAGAGCCCATCGAGCTCTGGCATTGGGCAGAAGGGGCTCATAGTGCTATTTTTCCTCACACCTTGATTCTGTGCGGCGAAGGGAGCCATGCCTCGGTCATTGAGCATTTTTTCTCCGCCGATTCAGAGCCTCATTTTTCGTGCGCACTTCAACAACTCGTTGTTGGAAAACAAGCCGACCTCAACTACCTCGCCCTCCAACAATGGAATGATCAGACCACTGCTTTTCACCTCAACACCGTGGAAGTGTCTGAAAAAGCAGCTTCGACGACTCTCCAACTTAATCTTGGTGGAGCCCATCTGCGCACCGAAAGCGACAGTCGTCTTGTCGGACGTGAGGCACGCAGCATCATGCTCTCGATTAATCCAGCTCATGGGACCCAAGAAATCGACCAACGGACCTTTCAAGATCATGTGGCCCCTGCAGCCATGAGCGATCTTCTCTATCACAATGCGTTGAGCGACCAAGCACGGACGATTTTTGCGGGACTCATCAAAGTTGAGACCGAGGCTCATCAAACCGATGCTTATCAAAAGGTGAGCAATTTGATGCTCAGTGATGAAGCCGAGGCCAACTCCATGCCTGGCTTAGAGATCTTAGCCGATGAGGTCCGCTGCACTCATGGAGCAACTTCAGGCGAACTCAACAAAGAGGAACTATTTTATCTCTTGGCCCGCGGCATCCCTCGCCAAGCCGCTGCCCAGCTCATCGTCCGCGGATTTTTTCAAACCGTCCTTGATCGGGTCGAAGAGCCACTACTTCGGGAGTATGCTGGGAAGATGCTTGACGAGCGTTTTTAGCTAAAAGATATTCGGGCTTTCGAGCTAACCTCTTACCAAATAAAACAATGTTTACTTCCTTAATAAACCGATTTACCTCTACCCCAACCACCCGTCCTTCAGCTACGGGGGGGGTAGAACTGCCTCCACAATCAAAGCTTCACGAAACAGCTTTTAAGCAAGTCCCGACAGATACAAGCTGCAGCATCGGTCAACACGCTTACAATTTTGTTACCTATCTCCCTGGCAAACTCTGGAACTCCATCCCTTTTTCCAACCAAAAAGAGAGAGCAAAATACGCTCAAGAGAAAGCTGCTTTTCAGCAACACGAGGCGCTTTTTGAAAAGTTGGGATTATCTGAAAAATTTGATCAGCTAAATCAAGCTTACGATGGTCTCGCAACGCTCCAATCTTGGGGATATCATGAAACAGCAGGAACAAAATATCAGGCGCTTCGTACTGCTCAAAAAGCAATCCGTGACGAATTTGAAAAAATAGAAACCTATTGGTCAAAAAAAACAGATTCGAAAATACGCATGACTTTTAGTCCTTATGACACCATGGATTTCGATGAACTTGAACAGAGCGTCCCCGAAGCCGCTCGTAATATGAATCGCAAAACAAGAGAGTCGCTCATGGATATAGGCGGACCAATGATCTCTTTTAGAGCTAAGTTAGGTCGAGGGTTTCGTGATGCCCCATAATCACTACTCTCCAAAATAAACACTTCTTGAAAAAGGGGTCGGTCAAAAGGGGTCGGTCCGCAATATCACCACATTTGGTGCCAGTCTAAGTATAGGGGTCTAGCATAGGGATCAGTCCGTCATATTGTCACATTTGGTACCAGATAATTAGTTTTAAAATTTATGCCGCAATACCAAATGTGACAATATGACGGACTTATATGTTAAAGACCTTCACTTCTAAAAAGGTCCAGCTGGTAGGCTCCCCGAGAATGGGCTCTAACAGTTC
>JAIEQL010000029.1 GCA_019747735.1 Chthoniobacterales bacterium
GTAGGGCTCTTTCACGCGATGAAGATCATGGAAGATGCCATTTCCTATCAAAATTCTTTTTTGAACGAGCAAAACAGCATTGAACAAAATAGAATTAAGCAAAACGCGAACAAACCACCCTTCCTTCAATTTTCACAAGCTCTTAATGAGCGAACACCTTCTATTGAGAAGAACCTTCAAAAACTCATCACAAGAGCAAAAGAGATAATCCTCTTGCATGATCAGAGAGGTGAGTGCTTAAAACAAGCTGCAGAAAGCAAATCACCTATCAAAGAAGATTGGAATAGGGCTGCAGAAAAAATGACCTTGGCTATAGAAAGCCATCTGCTTTATGCAAGCCAATTCAAAAACGAAAACTTAGCAATTGCAAAAGCAACGCGTATTAGCGGAAACACCTTATTTTTTGATGCTCAAAGCTCCAGAGCTAGTGAGTTATATCGTACTTATTGGGTTGCACGAGATCAAGCCCGTCAAGAAGGAAATGAGAGCCAAGCAAAGAATCTTGACAAGGCAGCTGATGCCGCGGACTGGGCAGCTAAGCATTTTACTCAGGCGGCCAAGGAAGGAATTTCTGAGGAAGAAAGGGATGCTTACAAGCAAGCAGGTTCTTATCGACTTGATCAAGCTAAAGCTTATTCAGAAGGAAATCTGAGCCAAGCAGAGAATCTTAAAAAGGCAAGTCAAGCCGCAGATTATGGAAGAATTTATTGTATTAAGGCAACCAAAGCAGGGATTTCTGAGGAAACAAGGAATGCTTACAAGCAAGCAGGTTCTTATCGACTTGATCAAGCTAAAGCCCTTGCAGAAGGAAATCTGGAGAAAGCAACGAATCTTGAAAAGGCAGCTTCTAGCTCGTACAGGGCAACTCATGCTTTTGCTACTGCAGCCCAAGCAGGAATTTCTGAGGAAGAAAGGGATGCTTACAAGCAAAGAGGTTCTTATCGGCTCGCCGAAGCTAACGCCCTTGCAGAAGGAAATCTGGAGAAAGCAACGAATCTTAACAAGGCAGCTAATGTCGTGGACTGGGCAGCTGAGTATTTTATTCGGGCATCCAAAGAAGGCTTTTCTAAGGAAGCAAGAAATGCTTACAAGCAAAAAGGTTTTTATCAGCTTGAAGTTGCTAGACTTTGGGCAGATGGAAATGTCGATCGTGCCAACAATTTTTCTTATGAAAAGTACTTAGAAGAAAAAAATCGTCAAGCTCGTCAAGAGTGGTATCAAACTCGTAGAGAGCCAGAAAGGCCACCTGTTTGGAAGGGATTGCCATAACTAAAGATTGACCAGGAGGCAGGGAAAATCGTTAAAAACAGGCAATGTTTCTACTTTCATTTCATTCTCTAAAAGCTAACCTGTTGTGATGTTACGCGCTGGAATTGTCGGTCTCCCTAATGTTGGAAAGTCAACGCTCTTTAATGCTCTTACCCGCAGCCGCAAGGCGGAAGCAGCAAACTTTCCTTTTTGTACTATTGAACCTAATGTAGGTGTGGTCAGTGTTCCTGATGCACGGCTCACTCGCTTAGCAGCAATTGCTGGATCGCAAAAAATTCTCCCTGCTGCCATTGAGATTGTTGATATTGCTGGCCTTGTCAAAGGAGCAAGTGAAGGAGAAGGGCTGGGAAATCAGTTTTTAGGCCATATCCGTGAAGTCGATGCCATTATTCAAGTGGTCCGCTGTTTTGATAATGAAAACATCCATCACGTCGCGGGGAGTATTGATCCCTTGCGCGACATTGAAATTATCAATACCGAATTAATCTTAGCCGACATGGCTGCTGTGCAAAAAAGGATCGAGCGCCAAGCAAAAGCAGCTCGCACTGGTGATAAAATAGCGAAAACAGAAATTGCTCTCGGAGAAAAATTGCTCCCTCACCTCAATAGTGGTGCTCCTGCAGCTACAGCAACTCTCTCTGCCGAAGAAAAAAAAATAATGACCGGTTTTTATCTTCTCAGTGCTAAGCCGATTCTTTTTGCTGCTAATGTAGAAGAGCAAGATCTCTCGCATCTTCAGGATTTATCTAGACCGGCGGTTCAATGCGTCAAAAAAGTGGAGGAGTACGCCAAAACTCACTTTGGCACTTCTACTGTTGTGATCAGTGCTCAAATTGAAAGTGAGCTTGCAGAGTTAGCTCCTGAAGAAGCTGCAGAGTACCTCGCTGGACTTGGCATCCAAGATAGTGGTGTTGGGCTTTTGATTCGTTCTGCCTACCAACTCCTCGGCTTGCGAACTTACTTTACTTGCGGTCCAAAAGAGACACGGGCATGGACTATTCATGCAGGCGATAAATGCCCTGCCGCTGCAGGCGTTATCCACAGCGACTTTGAGCGAGGTTTTATTGCTGCTGAAACCATGGCCTTTGCAGATCTTGATGCACTCGGCTCTACTGCCAAATGCCGTGAAGCCGGCAAACTCCGTATCGAAGGAAAAGAGTACGAAGTGAAGGATGGAGATGTGATGGAGTTTCGGTTTAATGTGTAGTCGCTTTGCGAACTAACAACAATGATCACTATTTTTGGAAATCTGCTCTTATTTCTGATTATCCTCCATTTCCTCTTCACGGCTTGGTTAAGTCTTTTCCAACAAAGACTACCTCTTGAAATTGCCTTAGTTTCTTTTTTAGTCGGATTAGGACTCTTTGGTTATCTGTCTTTTTGGGCCTATTACTTCCATCGCGTCGCCGGAATCACCTTCTCAATAGCAGCGTTTTTACTAGCTTTGGGAGCGCTTCTGGAAGCATGGCGCTATCGCCAATGGCAACTACTTTGGACCTCTCACCAACTTTTGCTTCCCGTCTCAACATATGCTTTGTTTATTCTCTGCCTCGGTTATTTTTCCTGTCACAACTTAGATAATGTAGGCCTTGTAGCTGCAACCCGATGGCTTAACTTACCGCCTGATAACTGGATTCCAAAATATTTTGCAGATCAACTTTGGCATGGAAAAATATCCATTCCGATGCTTGGCGATTGGCTTTCCAGTGATAGGCCACCACTACAGACGGGTCTCTATCTATTACTGCATCTGTTCAGAATTCAGGGAGGACAAGACGACCTATTTTATCAGGTTCTCTCTTCGATCCTACAAGCACTCTGCCTCCTTCCTTTCTTTTTATTTGTTCAAAAAGAGAACAAGCACCTCGCCTCACTCGCCTTGATTGCCATAGGAACGACCGGTTTTATGACTGTCCACACTCTCTTTGTTTGGCCGAAGTTACTCGCCACTACCTATGTGTTTATTTTCTATCTCGTGACGATGACTTCTTTTGGAAAAAATCTATCACGAGAAAAATGGATTTTTCTCTCTGGTGCAGCAGCAGCATTAGCAATGCTAGCTCATGGAGCCGCACTCTTTGCTTTATTCCCTATCGCTCTTCTTTACCTACTGCGCTATCGATTCTCAGGAATGGTAGCGGCATTGCCATCGGCCCTCTTATCGCTTTTGATTTTTACACCCTGGTTGCTTTATCAACGCTTCATCGATCCACCAGGAGATCGCTTGATCAAATGGCACTTTGCCGGGATGATTCCCCCAAATCACCTCTCCCCGCTGCAAGCAATTTCAAAAGCTTATAGCGCGATTAGCCGGGACGCATGGATTCAGGGACGCATTGCTAATTTGCACCAGATTTTTGGAGGAACTCTCGATTTTTTTACTGATTTTTTTCAGACCTGCTTACACCCATTTGACATTTTTCAAAGCAATCCACATCCCTCGATAGTCACAAGAAGTTTTTTCGAAACTTTTTATTCGTTGGGATGGTTTTCGCCATTGCTAGCAATCGCTGTATGGCTCTTACTGGGAGGCTGGCGCAAAAAAATTTCTAAAGATCTTCTTTGGCTCGGAGTCACTGCAATAACCTCTCTCTTGATCTGGGCTCTTGTCATGTTTATTCCTGGCTCAACAACGATTCATCAAGGAAGTTTTTTTTCATGGATAGCTTTGTTTATTTGCTCGCTCACCCTGCTATGGAATACTGCTAGAGTCGCTTTTTTTCTAGCTTTGCTACTTAATGGGATTCTCTTTTTTTATTGTTATTTGCTCGATGTTGTTTGGAAACAAACTAGTGGCTATGGAGTTCTTTATTTACTTTTTTCCATGATAACTTTCCTTATCTTTGTAAAATCATGCCTTGCACTGCAGAAAATTTTCCCTTCCTCGCCCAACACGCCTCGCAGTCACTAGGCCGACTCTTGCCGGAGACACCTCACGCTTTCCGCAACTGTTTTCAACGTGATCGTGATCGGATTGTTCATAGCACAGCCTTTCGGCGACTTGATGGAAAAACACAGGTCTTTCTCAATGGACAAGGAGACTACTACCGTACACGACTGACGCATACGATTGAAGTGGCCTCCATTAGCCGAACTATTGCTCGTGCTCTTGGGTTAAACGAAGATCTCAGCGAGGCCATTGCATTGGCTCATGACCTTGGCCATCCTCCCTCGGGACATGCTGGAGAGAGAACACTCCATGAGCTGATGCGCAATCATGGCGGCTTTGATCATAATGAACAAAGTTTGCGCGTCGTCACTCTTTTGGAAGACAGCTACCCTCAACATCCAGGACTCAATCTTTCTTATGAAGTCTTAGAGGGCCTTCGCAAACATCATACCCATTTTCATCCACCAGTTGGAGAACCTTATTCTAAGCCTTCTCTAGAGGCGCAACTGGTCGATATCGCCGATGAAATTGCTTACTACAGCCATGATCTCGATGATGGGATTGAGGCTGGATTATTGCCACTACCAGAACTGGAAAAACTGACTCTTTGGAGAGAGGCATGCGAACAAGCGCTAGAAGAAATTGGCTCCTTAGTTGACAAAGAAACTATTCTGAAAAATAGAAAATTTATCTTACGCTGCCTAATCAACCATCAAGTAGAAGAACTCCTAAGCTCTAGCAAAGCCATTATAAAAGCTTCTCATGTTCATTCTGCAGCAGAAGTGAAGCATTTTCCTCAATCACTGATCCGTTTTAGCAAAGAGCATCAGCAAAAAAACAAAGAGCTACGTCATTTTTTATACCAGCATTTTTATCGTCATCCCAGCGTGGCAACCACCAATCATGAAGCTTGTGACCGGATCAGTAAAATCTTTAGCTCTTTTATTACAGAGCCGGGGCGTTATCTTGGCGCACGTTTTCTCAAGCGCATTGATCAGGAAGGCAAGCACCGTGTTGTTTGTGACTACATTGCAGGGATGACAGATCGTTATGTAAGAGTTTACAGTTAAATCTTATGAAATCAAAACTCCTTCTTTTCTTCTTTTTTGCTTGCTTCAGCACTCTTGCGATGGCTAGCAGTATTACTTCGACTCAGCAGATTCTTACCAATCTTGGGTTTTATCATGGCCCGATTGACGGCAGCATGGGAAGCGAGACAAGCGCTGCTATTCGACGTTTTCAGCTCGCCAATCATCTTCTTCCCACCGGGACATTGACACCTGCAACAGCCGAAGCTCTCGGTCTTTCTAAAAATAAATCCTACCGCACTAAACCACACCTCCCTTCTCGAGGCTACACGACAACACTTTCTACTCCTGACCCCAAAATGTTGGCCGATATTTTTGTCGGAGGCCCTTTGCTAGCGGCATCGCCAGCCATTCAAATTGCTACCGTTCAAAAAGCACAGCAGAATTTAAAAACCCTTGGCTATTATGCTGGCCCGATAAATGGAATACCTGATGCTAACTTAAAGGCCGCTTTGCAAGCTTATCAAAAAGATAGTCACTTCAAGCGAACCGGCCGCCTTGATAAAATCACATTGATGGGGCTTGATATTCTTCCTGGAGCTTATCAACCAGGTAACTAATGAAGATGGAAGATAGAAGATGGAAGATAAATCGTGGAGCATTATGTGCTCTCTCGATTATTTTTCTCTTCATTGGCTGTCAGAAAAAAAAGAACATTCATCATACATCATTAACCCTTCCTCGAGGCAGTTACGATGTGCTCAAGATGGCTAATGGAGCCACCGTGGAGGCCTCTGTTAAGGTACTACAAAACACAAACTCAGCATTGACGGCGGCCTCTTTTCCCGAGGCTTATGCCCTCCAGCTCACGCTCCATCTTGCCATTCCAACACCGGCTACGACGATGGAAGAGCTTTGTGCTGCTACACCAGAACTCCCAGCAGCTCTTCCTGCTCTTAAAAGCATGCTTCCAGAGCCATCTGCTAACCAGGAACGAAAGGCCTCTCCCTTTTATACGATCCTGTTTAATCACAAAATTAAAACACTCGAAGCTCAGCTCGCTCACCTTGGGCAGCTCCCCTCTCGCGATACGCTTTATGACTGCCAAACAATTTTAGCCTTAACTAATAAAGAGACGCAGGCCAATGCTCTCTTAGTCCAAGCAATCATGAACGTCAATGCTGATGGCTCTGATGGTGATCGCAATATTCCTTTAGAAAAACTTTCCTCCTGCTACCAACCACAAACCAATTACCGTTGGCCTAAGGCCTCGCCTCATCCCAACCCCAATGTCACTGACATAGAGGCTCAAGTAGCCTTATGGAAGCAAGAACTTCTCAATCCAGCCATTACTCCAGAACAAAAAAACAAACTGGAGCAACAGATTGCCCAAGCAGCAACCACCCTGGAAGAGCTTAAACGCTGGAGCTTTCTCATCGGCTCAGCGGATCCTTTTATTGTGCTGCCCAAATTTATGTTCGACAAAAAAGAACATGGTTTGGAAATTGGCGATTATGCGATCGTGCTTTATCAAGGTATTCTTTATCCCGCCATTGTAGGTGACATTGGTCCCTCCTCAAAAATAGGAGAAGCCTCTCTCCGCCTCTGCAGAGCCATTGATCCTCGCTCTGGAGCTGATCACCGTCCCGTAAGCTCTCCTCATGTCAGCTATTTTCTCTTTCCAAAATCAGGGGAGAAACCTTGGAAAACTCCTGATTATCCCCATTGGAGGGAACGTTGCTATGAACTGTGGAAAAACCTTGGAGGTAATACTACGTTCCCATGGCATGAATGGACTAAAATCGAACAGGAATGAGTGAAAAGTCAATTTCAATGACAAAAATTATCCCTGCACTTCAGAAATCCGTCCGCCCACTCCTTAACAGCCGGATCCATCTTGATCAGATCAGGCCAGCCTCGGGTGTATCCTTCGCCAGGGAGTTTACGAGTAGCATCAAAACCCATGTGAGATCCGATATTAGGTAACGTCGGAGCATGATCGAGACTATCACTTGGATTTTTAGTCACGATACTATCTCGCTGAGGATCGGTATTGGCACAAAGGCGGAATAGAACCTCTGAGGTATTTTGAATGTCACAATCTTCATCCACGACAATGATATATTTTGAAAACATCATCTGTCCCATCCCCCAAAGTCCATGCATGATTTTAAAGGCCTGCCATGGATATTGTTTGCGAATGCTTACAAAAACAAGATTGTGAAAAACTCCTTCAGGAGGCAGGGCGATGTCGACAATTTCTGGAAAATTCACTTTAAAGATAGGAAGAAAAATTCGGAGACTAGCCTCTCCCATATAAAAATCTTCCATCGGTGGAATCCCCACAATGGTTGCTGGATAAATGGCTTCTCGGCGATGAGTAATCGCAGTGATATGAAAAACAGGATACTCATCGGGAGGTGTATAAAACCCCGTATGGTCGCCAAAGGGTCCTTCTAAGCGCTTTTCATGAGGATAGACAAATCCTTCGAGAACAAAATCACTCTCTGCTGGAACCTCCAAGGGCACTGTCAAGCACTGAACCAAATCGACAGAACGCTTGCGAGCAAATCCCGCAAAAAGAATTTCATCAATCCCATCAGGAAGTGGAGCCATCGCTGCAAAAGGAAAAATAGGATCTCCTCCAAGAGCCACAGCCACTGGCATCGGCTCTCCACGTTCATAATAACGTTTTCCGTGGCGTGCTCCTACTTTATGAATCTGCCAATGCATTCCAGTGGTGCATCCATCATAAACTTGCATCCGATACATTCCTACATTGCGCATTCCCGTATCAGGATCTTTGGTATAAACAGTAGGCAGTGTAATAAAGCGCCCACCATCTTTTGGCCAACATTGAAGAATAGGAAGATCCTCCAGAGAAAAATCTTTTTGCTCCTTTAAAAGATGAACCACCTCATGACAAGGTGCTTTTTTAACAAGACGTGGTCGCGCGTGACGAAGATCCATTCCTTGACGCAACAACTGCAGACCATCACGTAGGGACTGAGGCGGCTTAGCTTTCAATAAAAATTCTAACTGAGAGGCCAGCTCCTCAACTGAAGAGAGCCCTAGAGCCATGGCCATCCGACGCCGTGAACCTAGAGCATTGAGCAGTACAGGAAAGCGAGAGACCTTGCCATTGATAGTTGGTTTTTCAAAAAGCAATGCTTTTCCACCACCAGGTGATTTCATTTCACGATCCGCTAGCTCCGTCATTTGCAGCTCCGTAGCAACGGGAAGCTTAATACGAAGCAGTTCCCCAGCAGATTCAAGAGCTGAGATAAAATGAGAAAGAGAAGAATACATACAGGAAAGTTAAAGTTAAAAGTTGAAGATCAGTCTTTCTTTAAAAATAGAGAGTCTCATCAATTGAGGCAACTTTAGCAGCATCAAATTGCCTATTGATCTTGGCTTGTTCTAACCTACAGCCTACAGTCTAGGGCCTACAGCCTTATTTTATGTCTACCCACAACACTCCTCATCCCATTAGCGTCGTCACCGGAGGCGCTGGTTTTCTTGGTTCTCACCTTACCGACCGTCTTCTTCAAGAAGGACATTATGTAATTGCCATCGATAATTTTATTACTGGCAGCCCACTCAACTTGGAACACCTTGCCGGTAATGATCGTTTTAAATTTATTCGTCAAGATGTCACTGAGTACATTTTTGTGCCAGGCAATGTGGACTATGTGTGGCATTTTGCCAGCCCTGCAAGCCCTATTGATTATCTCGAGCTTCCCATTCCCACGCTCAAAGTTGGCTCGCTGGGGACTCACAATGCATTGGGACTTGCCCGTGAAAAAAAGGCTACTTTCCTCTTGGCATCAACCTCGGAGACTTATGGTGATCCGTTGATTCATCCACAAACGGAAGATTATTGGGGTAATGTCAACCCCGTTGGCCCACGCGGTGTTTATGATGAAGCCAAGCGTTTTGCAGAAGCCATGACGATGGCCTATCACACGTTTCACAAAATGGACACGAAGATTGTCCGGATCTTTAACACTTATGGACCTCGCATGCGCTTGCGCGATGGCCGTGTTGTCCCTGCCTTTATTGGTCAAGCCCTGACCAATCAGCCGCTAACTATTTTTGGAGATGGAACCCAAACACGGAGTTTTTGTTATGTCTCTGATCTTATCGATGGCATCTACCGCCTCATGATGAGCGACTATCATCAGCCGATGAATATTGGCAATCCCTGTGAAATGACTATTAAGCAATTTGGAGAGGAGATCCTTCGTTTGATTGGAGCAGCTTCAACCCTAGATTTTAAGACCCTCCCCATCGATGATCCCAAAGTTCGTCAACCAGATATCACTCGTGCCAAATCCATTTTAAAATGGGAGCCTCGTGTGGCCTTTGAAGAAGGGATTAGAACGACGATCGACTATTTTCGTTCACGAGTCTAAGAGATTCACAGGGATAGAAGCGATGGAAGGGATGAAGAAATTTGGGTCACTTCTGTTCAAGATAAGAATAAGAAATAGCCACAAAAGAACACAAAGAACGCAAAGAAAAGAGCTCGTTATTTTTTAAAAAAGTTAGTTGCTTGTTTCTCTGATATTTTTTCAGTTGCCTATAAGCAACTGAAAAGGAAAGAAACTGTTGCCATGAAATTTGATTTTCTCATTTGAAGTTTTTGCGCTCTTTGTGTTCTTTTGTGGCTATTCATTTTTTCTGCCATCCCTTCCATCGCTTCTATCCCTGTGAATTATTGCGAATTAAAAACTTTTTCTTATCAAGCCACCATCGAGTGTCCATCAGGGTTAGAAGAAATTGCTCCGACATTAATTGAACTCGAAGTCGAAAAAATCATTCCCTTTCCGTTGGAAGAAGTTCTTTGGAATTACGATTATTCGTTTTCACCTGAAGAAGAAAGCTTAGAGGTGACCTACATTGCAACGAACAAAAAGAGTTTGGAGTCCTCTTATCATGAGGCTTTGGCAACAGGAAGTGAAGAAGCGTTGATAGCCTCTTGTGCTTCTTACGGACTTTTCCCTCCATCGTTCATCGAGTCTCGCTGGGAGCATCAGCGACACGGTTATTGGAAGCTACTGGCAGTTGCCATCAATTTTTTTCTGCTCTCTTGCTGTTTTTATTACTCCGAGCAAACAGCTCGTCTTAAAGCAGCGATAGCTCAACATGCGCTCTTTCTCCATCAAGAAAAAAAGAGCCTCGAGGAGTCATCCCATCTTATAGAAACTCTTCGTGCTCTTAAAAAAGAGGGAGCATCCCTAGTCCACCTTGCGCAAGAACAGACTCTCTGGCCAGCGTTACTCAAAGAGCTTCACCAAAAGCTCCCCCCTCGTTTTCTCTGGATCACAGAACTTTCTCCTGTTTTTGAAAAGCAATCTTTGCACAAAACGGGCTCATCACTAAAAAAAGACTCACCTCCATTAGAGCAAGAAGAATTTGCTAACGGCATAATAAAAGCCCTCTCCATTGAAGGACTTTATTTAGAAAACCCACGGCAAGCCGCTGTGATTGATGATTGGATTGACAACCTGAAAAAGTCGCCTCTTTTTGCGCTCAAAGACAAAAAAGAAGAGGAGATCATCATCCTTCGTTCTCTTCCCGACAATACGGCTTATGCCTATCCTTTTAAGCTGCTACTGCCGCTTTCCTCAGGCTTGGAATAAACCGGGGCTACCAATCCTGCCGACATAATGAGCTTGGTGACTTGCTCCAAGGTCAACGTGCTTTCAATCACCTTGTGATTTTCGACAATAATTAAAAATCCCGTTAATGGATTGGGAGAGTGAGGCACAAAAACCATTGTCATCATTCCTCCTAACTTGGGCTCAAAAATTTGACCCGTCACATAACCCACCAATATGCATCCAGTCGAAGGACATTCGACATAGGCCACACGTTTAAAATTTTCGGCAGCCTTAATAGTCTTAAAAGATTCGAGAGCTTGCTTGACCACACTGTGAATCTGGGCCACCAAGGGAATGCGATTGAGAAAAGATTCAAAAGCATGGAGGATGCGGCTTCCCACCACATGAGTTGCCATGAACCCAAGCAGCATGAGCAAGAGGATTGTTGTGACAAAACCAATCCCTGGAATCGTGATTTTAAGCGCTCGGTAGAGGGGAGCGCTGACCCCATTAATAAAATTATAAGCCACCTCCAAAACCAACACTGTCGCGATTAGTGGCACCGCAACGGCAACCCCAGCAAACAAGCGGTTCCCAAGATGACGCAACAAGGAAGTCTTTTCCGTTTTAAGGGAAGCAGAGGTTATCTCTTTTATAGAGACATTGATGTCCGGGTTGGGCTCAGAAGGCTGAGAAGAAAGAGGATCGTTCATGAAAATTTCTGTTTCCTATTTTGATTGAGAGCAAGATGCTGGAGCCTGTTAAAGGTGTTCTCAAGATTTTTATAAGCTGTATCAAATGCACTCACAGCGGTATTGTATTTTTTCGTGCCTTGAGGTCTATTCAGTATGGCATCACTGGGTCCATTAAATAATGAAAGTCCTTCAATTGCTTTATTAAGTGTTTCTATTAGAGAAAAGAGTTTTTCGTATTCTTCAGTGCTTATTTTTAATTGCTCTAAATGATTTGTTAGCTGAAGAGCCTGAGTGCATAAGTTAGTGCCTTTTTTCAACTTCTGCTTCACTGTTTCTTTTGGAATAGGAGTTATTGCTTTAGCAGAACTATGATCTACATACCTCAGTTCAACAGTGGTATTAGATCTATCAGTAGGCGCTGTCTTTGTGTTCTTAGAAGTTGAAAAACCAGAAACCCACGAAGAAAAATTAGGCACCTTCCATTGAGGAAAAGAAAATTTAGGTAAGGAAAAACTAGGGAAATAAGAACCGAGACTAGTTACTTGCTTAATCTTATATTGAAAAAATTGCCCCCAAGTTCGTGTAGGCTCTGGTACCCCTTCTGCCTCTGATAAGCTACCAACACTAGTGCCGCTTACACTATGTCCATCTATGGATTGGTATTGATTCATCACTATTAAACTTTACTTTAGTTACAACCCTTCCTCTATCAAGCAAGTAAATCTTTTTTGCAACATCCCTAATTCTTCACTAAACGCCTAAAAAGAAAAACACCTAACGACGTAAAGATTATATTAGGCAGCCAAATGAGCAAAATAGGATAGGCATGAGGATTGGAGCGAAAGGTATCAGCAATAATGATGAAAAAGAAATAGCTGAAGGCGATGACAAAGCTCAGCGCAAAGCCGACAGAGGTCTCTTTCCGATGGGCTGTGATCCCCAGTGGCACAGCAATTAGGGCAAAAGCAATAGTAGCCAAAGAAACAGAAAAACGTTTGTTCAACTCAACCTTGAGCGCCAATTCCTGCGGGGTCTTCTTTTTTATTTCTGCAAAAAGCTCTCCCAAACAATAGGAATTGAGATGCCTCCAGCGCATTCTCTGTTCAAAAAGTTTCTTCAGCGACATCGGAAATGTTCCTGATTTCATCGCAATGCCTTGGTGGATTTTGGTCACATCAGTGGGATCCTTATCATCCCTCTCTTCCAAAAAGGCATCTTGGAGCTCAAGCAAGAGGGCACTATGAGCTTTATCAAGCGAGATATATCCCTCCTTAGCAAAGACAACTTTAGAGAGATGACCTTGGCCTAACTCAAACACCAAGAGATTTTTTAATTTGTTCCCTTCGCGTGATCCTACATAAACGCGACGATCTGGAAAATCTTCGCTCACCTCATCAGTTTGAAAAAAAGAGGAAGGATTACTCGTGGCAATTTTGTAAAGATTATCCATCACCGCTTGTTCGGCTTTGGGAGCCACTTCGAGGTTAATCCAAAGACAGATGCCTGCTAAAAACAAGGCACTAAAAAGCACCGGCACACAAATTCTTGTAAAACTAATTCCCATAGAACGCATCGCTAACAGCTCATTGTCAGCAGAGAGGCGCCCAAAGACAAGGAGCAGAGCCGTTAGGAAGCCCCATGGAATGGTGAAGGTCATGGAAAAGGGCAGCAGAAAGGCAACGAAGGCAAAGACAGTCTGCAGTGGCACATCGTGATTAATCAGCAAGTCAAGGAGCTGCTTAAAAACATTGCCCAGCACCAAGACCAAGCTCAGCAAACTGACACCCATCAGAGTGGCAACAACCAAGGCAGAAAGAATGTAGCGATCGAGAATTTTCAAAATAAGGAAAAGAAGAACATTAAATAATAGTAGAGGAATGAATGGAAGCGCAGAAGATTTTTGAACAAAAGCAATTTTCTCGCAAAAAGTTTTTCTTGCTACTACTTGCTTCTCTTCTTTTTTTGCACTCGGCAGGCCAGCACTGCTTATCCCCGTACAGGCAAAGGCAACAACTTACCCATCGACATCGGTTAGCAAATTTCAAACCAACAATACCACTAACCGTCATTCCCGCGGAGGCTGGACGATCGTGGAGCTGAAATAAGGCTAGTAATATTTTTTCTTCTGTTGATGGGGTTTATTTTGGACCCGAGTGATATAGTGGATTAAATTGAAAAGACTAAAATTGCGCATTACGGCGTCGCTCCAGTGCTCGCGTCCTCGAGTATGTCCATATACACTGCGGATCTGTGCGCTTCGCTCCTGGTACTGCATCAATTTCATTCATTTTCAAGACACCCTCTAAAATCTGAAAAAAGGCTTCAAAAAAAGTTTGAGTATTTCTAGTTTGAGTTAGCTTTGGACTTCGCTCATTTTAGAAGGAGAAAGCGCCTCTAAAACCAAAACTCAAACTTTAGTGAAGCAAAGCCCACTATAGCAGGTGCCATCCTAATTAATAACAAGTCTTCATTTCATTTTTTTTATGTCCACACCACGTTCTTTCACTCGTATTTTCACGACTCTGCTTTGGGGAAATAGCATTGCTCTTTCTTGGGTCTGGGGTCTGGGCCTCTTTTTCTCTGTTCAGTTCACCGTTGACTTTGGACTGACGGGATTACTCACTTTCATCACGCTGAACTGTTGCGGTCTTTTTCTCTTCGGAGCGATCACTCATCGCATTGCAGAGCGAAGCAGCGGCTCAGAATCCCTCGCTCACTTTTTTAATCAATGGTCCCGTCCTTTTCGTCTGGCTTTTTTTCTTTACCAAATCTTGGCCATCACACTGACGATTTTTGCATTGATTCGCTATGCATGGCAGCCTCTCGGATTGGAACCTCATGCTCTTTACTTGCCTCTGACTACCTTGGTGATATTGGCTGCAAGTATTCTTTTTGGAGAAGAATTTAATATTCGTCGCATCAAGTATAGTCACGGCGTTCTCTTTCTGCTCATAGCTGTTGCCGTGGGAATCACCCTCTCTCATGTAGGCTGCGCCTATCTGCATGCCTTATCTGTTCCAGGAAGACTCTCGACCAACAACCTCCATTTTTATGGTTATCTTGTTCCCATTTGTATTGGCTTCTTGATTGGGCCATGGCTCGACCTTCAACAATGGCAGAGAGCGATTCAAATTCGCCGTGAAAATATTTCTATCACGTGGGCCTATTTTGTAGGGGCCCTCGTCTTCGGAAGCGTTCTTCTTTTCCATGGTGTCCTTGCACTCTGGGCTCTTTCCGCTGGTGCTACTAATTTTCTGCACACAGGGATTGCCGGCTATACCTATTCGGAAGACATCATCACTCGCTTTCTGGCCAGCACAGCTTCTCAAGCACCTTGGCTCTTTGGCGCCTACTTAACCTTTCTGGCGCTCTGTATTTTGACAACGCTCGATAGTGGCTATATCGCCCTACGTTGGTTTTTAAAAAGCAATGCCAATCGAAGCACTCACCCCATTTTTTCACTCATCCCTTCGGCGCTGCTCACCTCACCCATTCTTCCCTTCTTTTTCTGTGGTATAGTGGCCCTTACCGCAGCGGCTCTAGGTATTGAATTAGAATACTTCATGATTTTCTACGCCACTTTCTTTGTCGGCTACGAAGCTCTTTCCATTGGCCGCGCCTTTATGAATGGCCCTGTGCATGGTATCCCTCAAATCAAAATGTTCTGCATTGGCTCCTTGGCTGTGGTCATTTTCTCGTATGGTTATTTTTTACATCAACCGATCTTTCAAATCCTTGGTTCACTCATGCCGCTTGGATATGTTTTTTGGCTCATGCTCAAACCGATGGCTGCTGAAGATTTTGCAGCAGGCAACGAAGAACTCACTCAAGAACCACCTTTGGCAGAAAGAGCACCGATCATTCCCATCGCAACTACTGTTGTCACACTCCCTTCTGATGCGGCTCTAGCCCACTCTATTCATGGTCATTTTGAAGGAAAATGGTTTGTCCATACTTTCGTGGCTACCTACGCAGATACCAACTCGGTGGGAAATGTCTATTTTGGCATGTATGCGATGTGGGTTGGAAAGACACGCGAACTTTTTTTCAATCAAGTCATGCCCAAATTTAATTTAAAAGATACCCCTTACTACATTTTAACGCGCTCTTTTGAACACAAGTTTGTGAGAGAAACTCGTGAGTTTGAAACGGTCAGTGTCCGTATTCGCGTTGCGAGCTACAACCGAAAGTTCGTCACCCTTGAACATGAGATCCATGACTCCCAAGGAAACATTCTGGGCAAAGGAAACCAAAGCCTCCTCTTTGTTTCTTCAACCGATTACAAAATGCTCGATATTCCTCAGGATGTCATCAGTGCCTTTATAGCTCACACTTAGAGCTATACTCATCACGAATGAATCTCTCTTTTTTTCAAAAAAAATTTCCTTTTGGGAAGACGCTAGCTCTTCTTAACAAGCCGCTCTTGGTATTAACATTCGTGCTCATCGGCATTGGGCTCTACTCCATTTACAGTGCGACTTGGATGCGCGAGACTCATTTTGTGCGTAGTCAATGCTGCTGGCTTGTCCTCTCACTGCCGCTCTTTTTTTTCGTCTCCTTCACCGATTATAGCTGGGTACGGCTCGGAGCGATTCCTATTTATGGCACCGCACTTTTTGGCTTGCTCTTGGTCTTGGTCTTAGGAGTCAAAGTCTATGGAGCACGAAGCTGGCTCAATCTGGGATTCTTTCATTTCCAACCTTCCGAGTTGGCTATCGTCGGAGGGATCATGCTCCTGGCCCTCTATTTAACGGCTTCTGAGGATCAATCACCTTGGATGCGAATCTTTGTCTGTGCTGCAATTGTAGGATTACCGTGCTTGCTTATTTTGGTTCAACCCAACCTCGGAGGGGCGATTGTTTGGTTGCCCATTTTTTTTGCCATGCTCTATGCTTCCAATATTCCTGGACGTTATCTGCTCACTCTTTTGTTGCTGGGGATTTCGTTTGTTCCGCTGATGGTCAACTTTGGGATGAAACCATATCAACGTGATCGGATCACCGTTTTTCTTGATCCTTCGCTTGATCCCCAAGGAGCAGGGTGGAATATCAACCAATCGCTCAATGCCATCGGCTCAGGAGGGCTCTTGGGAAAAGGATTCAAAGCTCCCAACACACTCAATGAACTCGGTTATCTTCCCAGTACAATCGTCCATAACGATTTTATTTTTTCCGTGATGGGCGAACAGCATGGCTTTGTAGGAGGAACCCTGTTGATCACTCTCCTGGGAGCTCTGATTCTAGCAGGACTCCAGATCGCAGCTCACACTAGGGATCCTTTTGGCCGACTCCTCGCCGTGGGCATAACTTTCCTATTTTTCACCCACACCTTCATGAATGTCGGAATGACCATCGGCGTCACTCCCATTACCGGCCTTCCACTGCCGCTCATTAGCTACGGCGGCTCTTTTTTACTAGTAGCAATGCTCGGCCTGGGGCTACTGCAGAGTATTTGGATTTATCGGAAGGGAGTTTATTAAGGAAAGTTACAACGAGTTGAGAGAGTTGAGCTCCCCTCGCAACTGCTTGTAGTAACTATTTGTCTCTTTACTTTCAACTGTGCCCTGTTGCAGTTTGTTAATTATATCATCTAGTTCTTTTTTTTCTAATTCCCACCCGTATTTTACATTATTATCATACTTCAGCCAGATTCGCTGAGAAAAATTTAGGGTGGTTGCTACATGCTTTAACTTCTCTACAAAATCTGTTCTTTTTTTCATTAGAAGAGTCTCAGGAGTGTCATCAAATAGAGAAGCGTTCTTATTTGTTCTCTTGTCCTCTCCTCCCACATTCAAGTTTATTTGAGTTTTTTCCTCAGGAGAGAGAGAGGCTTTTTTAATCTCCATAGAATTAGTTTTAAAAGTAGGTGCTATCGATGTTCTCGGAGTAGATGCTTTAAGGTCTGTTTCTTTAGAATTATTGACATGCTTATTAGTTGAATCACCTTGAAGAGTCTTAAGCAGATTATTTATATGACCAAAAGTAGCTCGTATGCTAGAAGGTCGGGTATCAAAAGAAGGATTAGCTACATTCCTCCAAGAGTTGTTTTCAGCCATCGTATTTCTTTCAGATAGCTCAAGTATAGATTTTCTACTATTTAGAGCTTCTGAGAAGGCCATTGTCTTAGAGGATGAAGAAGACCAATAAGACCAAGTAAGAAACTTAGGCCACCACGAGCTCTTATTTTTAACATTTTCTTTAAGGGCAGTCAAAGTTGGATTTGGCTCGGCAACTTGCACTGCATCACCAGCAAAGAGAGTATTGGCGAGTGCACTGCTATACACTTCCCCGGGCTGTGCTGATACTGCTTTTCTCATTTCCCATTCATCCTCGTTGGAGAAATGGGAATTAGCATTTAATGACAAGTTTGACATATTCTTAAAAATTAAAATTTTAACTCTTTGCTCGCTGCATTAGAAATTCATGAAATTTTTAGTCAATCAAAAAAGGAGTCAAAAAGACTTCTATGAAAAAGTTGGCCGTCATATTGTCATATTTTGGATCATACAAATGAACTGATGGCGTGGCACCAAATGGGACAATATGGCAGCCCCCTCAACCATGCTCTTCGAATGCTTTATAATGGATAGCCCTGCAGCTTTTCGCGAGCGTAGTATTTTTGTGAGTCCTAATGCTCTTTCGAGAGTCTAACTTTGTGGATCTTTTTAACTTAAAAGGAAAAACAGCCCTTGTCACCGGTGCTTCCAACCGGCTTGGGAAGCAATTAACACGCTGCTTGTCTGGAGCGGGATCCCGCATGATCATGGTATCGCGAAAGTTAGAAATATTAGAAATATTAAGTCAGGAGATTTCTAACATGATGCCGTCGTAGCTTGATATTGCTGATAAAAACTCTGTACAGCGAGCTTTTGAGCACATGGAAGGGCGAGGAGAGAGAATCGATATTTGTATTAATGCTGCGGGAGTTTATGAGGCAACGCCGGTTTTTGAAGATGATTTGAAAAATAATTTTGAAGCGCTTTTCCAAACGAACACCTTCGGGACATGGTTAATAATCAAAGCAGTTGCTGCTCAGAGGGTGTCTTGAAAATAAATAAAATTGATGCAGTACCAGGAGCGAAGCGCACAGACCCGCAGTGTATATGGACATACTCGAGG
>JAIEQL010000035.1 GCA_019747735.1 Chthoniobacterales bacterium
TGGACATACTCGAGGACGCGAGCACTGGAGCGACGCCGTAATGCGCAATTTTAGTCTTTTCAAGACACCCTCTAAGAAGTTTTTTATTCCGCGAAGCGGTCGAATGCTTCAACTTTTATCTTTAACTTAGTCGCCCCGCCAGGCGACCCTTCACTCTTCAACTCGTTACTCCTAATGACACCTGCCATCGAAGTAGAAAAACTGAGCTGTGGCTATGAAGAGCGTCTCATTTTAAAAAATGTTTCTTTTTCTGTTCGCCCTCAAGAACTGATGTTTATTATCGGCGGGAGCGGTTGCGGCAAAAGTACTCTTCTTCATTGTCTAATTGGGCTGCTAGAACCTCATGTTGGAAAAATTTTCTATTTTGGAAAAAATTTTATGCAGGCAAGTGAAGAAGGACGTCATGCTATTTTAAAAACATTTGGAGTGCTTTATCAGAATAATGCGCTCTGGAGTTCTATGAGCGTGGGAGAAAATCTTTCTCTTGCTTTGGAGCAATACACCTCCCTTTCTAGAGAGGATCGTGAAGAGGTGGTAGCTTTGAAATTGGCTCAAGTGGGATTACCAGGCGTAGAAGATCTTTATCCTAGAGAATTGAGTGGAGGGATGAAAAAAAGAGTGGCTCTTGCTCGAGCTCTGGCACTTGATCCTAAGATTGTTTTTTTTGATGAACCCTCCTCAGGACTTGATCCATTGATGTCACGGGAAATTGATGAGCTCATCCGCGAAGTACGTGATACGCTAGGCACAACGATGGTGATTATTTCTCATCAACTCTCCAGTATCTTTGGGATTGCTGACCGCATCATCATGTTAGATCGTGAGACCCAAGGAATCATTGCTAAGGGAGACCCTCGCCAGCTAGCTCGAGAAAGCAAAGATGAGCGAGTGCTGCGCTTTTTAAATAATCCTTAAAAAAAATGAAATCCAAACTTAATCCTATTACCATTGGGAGTTTCCTCCTGTGCACAGTGGCTCTCCTGGTTATTAGTTTGATTTTTTTTCAATCGAGTTTTCTTTTCAATCAACCAATTCGTTTTGTCTCTTATTTTAATGAGCCAGTACAAGGCCTAGACATCGGAAGTAAGGTGAAGCTACGTGGAGTAGCCATCGGGAATGTGGTTTCTATTAGTGTTCAATACGACTGGAAAACGGCTCAATCTAATGTTCTAGTCATCGGTGATCTCAATAAAAACGCCATGATGGATACTTCTGGAAAGCCAATTTCTCTTACAGATCCTTCTACTTTGAGGCAACTCGTCCAACAAGGCTTACGAGCTAAGATTGGCTTAGTGGGCATTACTGGATTGCAGTTTGTAGAGCTTGATTTTTTTGATCCTGGAAAATATTCAAAAAACACTATCAGCAACACCACTCCCTATCCCATGATTCCGACCCTTAGTTCAGGTATGTCTGAGCTTGCCGATGATCTTGCAGCCCTCATGAAAAACGCTCGCAAGATTGACTTTGCTAAAATCTCTACTGACTTCACGACAACAACAGAAGAGCTCACGACATTGATCAGCACTCTTAATAAAGAGACAAAAGATATTCCTTTAAAAAAGATGATCTTGCAGATCTCTGCGGCTGCAAGCTCCATCAAGCGACTTGCTGATTACTTAGATCAAAATCCCTCAGCGCTGATTTTTGGAAGAAAGCCGACTGCTGCAACGGAAAAACATCGTTGAGTATACCTTTTTCGGATGAATTTTAGGTTTTTTTATACAGAAATTTTTGGTGCTAGCCAGACGTAACAGCACGCTCTGACAACGCAGCTAGCGCCAAAAAGAACCAGTGAAAATTCCTAAAATTCATTCGAGAAAGGTATAAATCAACAACGCTAGTTCGTTGGTAGCTACAAAATTTTCAACCAACTCTCAAAAACCATTAATGAGAAAACTTCCCCTTCTTTTGCTCTTGAGCGCGCTTGTGCTGGCATCCGTGGACGTGAGCGCGATGATGGAAAGAAAAGATCCAAAAAAAGAAGAATCAAACAAGCAAGAGATTCTTGAGTATAGCAAGGAGCGAGAAGAAAAGGACCTTATCAAAAATGTTGGATCGAGCTGCGGTGGCACAACAGAGGCTCTCTGGAAGAGTGAGGGTAGCAGTATCTCTCCAGAGGAATCAACCAGTCCCAAGAGTGAAAAGGAAGATCTTTCGGACCTAGGCATCCTGGACCAAAGAATAAAAGAGGCTGAGAAGGTCATTGCTGATTTGAATGGAAAAGAGCCAGCGATGGAGGAAGTAGTATTACTTAGTCTTTATCAAAAATGGAGTAATCGATATGAGCGCTACAAAGAGAAGGAGGATGTTTTTGGACGAGCAAATAACATTGGAACAATCGAACAGCAACTCCTAGAAGGAAAGCTCGGAGAGCTTGTAGAAGCTTCTTTCCAAGCTGCACAGATGCTCCAGAAAAGTTTGGAAGACCTTATGGCGCGGCACAACGTGAAAAAGAGTGAAGAAAATATGCTGAGGGCTAGGTCAGCTGAAATGGATCATTCTTTACTTCAAGAACAATTTCTCTTTAGGGACACGAAAGCTATTGGACATGCTGAACAAGCTGCAAGAACAGCTAGTGAAGCACTCCTGCCATACGCCCTAACACTCGAACATTTTAGATATGCTGTCGCGAATCATCCTCTCGCCGCACGTTTTGTTCTGAAAAAAGAAAAAGGCCATAGCGTCATTCAGCTTCAAGAGGCTCTTAACCCGACTTTCAAAAATGAAAACAGGAAAATTTTAAAAAAACTCAGAGTGCTTATTAGTACTAATTACTCAACACCCATTGCCGAAAGCCTTTCATCATTGACTCTTTTTTCTATTAAGAAGGGAGCAGCTTTGAGCGCTGAAAGAATTAGAAATATTATTCACAGTGCTGAGTTGCTGGGCTTTTTAAAAAATTCTCCTGATTCCAAGAAGTTCAAAAAACTCAAGGGGTGTATGGAATCTGCTTTGGAGAGCGTCGTAAGAAATACAAAAAGCAACAGAAAGATAATCGTTCAAAGAGCCCTAGCAAAGGCAGAAGAAACAGGGGCTAGTGAAGCGGCACTGAAAAAACTGCCACAATTTTTAGACCAATCATCGGACTTTAAAAATTGGTTAAAAGCAAAAGGGCCTTGCTTGCGAGCTATCCCTCCTTCGTTGGTTGAAGAAGAAATGAGGTATCCTGGAACAACGTCCATTGAAGTAGTTAAAAGTCAATCAGGTGTTGTGGTTACAGTTTACAGAAAAGAGGATATTTTTGATCGTGAGAATGAAAGTGCTCAAAAAGGAAGTGAGGGCAGCCTCTACTTTTTTGATTGGAGTCATCCTTTTGTACTCGAAGAGGGAGTCGATGGTGAGAAGTATTTAGAGCCTCGCGGAAGAACCATCTATCATAACATCAGCTATACAGAACATGCTCTAGAGAGGATGGCTCTCGATACACCAAGTAATAGAAAGAGAATTACAGATCGCTTTATTGAAAAAGCAAAAACGCCAAAACAAGAAGAAAGAAAATTATCTCAAGATGAATTGGAGGCATTGCAAATTTTTTTTGAACAACCAGTAGCGTTTCAAGAGTGGTGGAAAAAAAATGATCCTCGTTTACAAGAGGACTTTTCTTTTTCTATGGAGGGAGAGGAATATCCATTTGGTGTTAGCAACGAAGTTCTCCTTATCGATAAGCACTTCAAAGATCTAAATGGATACGAAGTAACAAATGATTTTCCTTACTTAGTTGAGAAGAGCGCTTATTTATTAAGAGGAGCTAAAGAATTCCTCTTTTTGGAAATGATTCCTTCGTTAAAAGAAAATGGCTTTCCTCACATTGCTGACCTTTGGACAAGGTTAGCACTTCAATGGCAAGCGGCTGTTAATAATTTGAGAGAAGCTATAGAAGCTCGGACTTCAGGTACCGAAGAAGAATTTGCAAACGCTTATGAATTGACTAAAGCTGCTTCATGGAGTGCTTCTTGCTTGGAAGGGGCAGCCAAGGCCCTTGAACAATCTGAAGAAGCTAAACAAAATAACAATCAGTCTCTTGCTCTCCTTTGCGAAAAATGCGCACAGGAGTATCAACAACTTCTTACGGGGTATGAGAAAAAAGTCGCAGCAGCTTCACTATTACAACATGCTTCAAGAGTTGATCGTTACAATGACATTAATAATTGGGCGGAGCGGCGAAGTGATTCGTTAAAACAAATTGCAACTACGCTTCAAAAAGCCTTGCAAGCAACATTGGACGGAAATCACTCTTTCTCAGGTCGATTAGAAACGATAGCCGCGCAATGGCAAATGGCTCTTAAGTATGAATCAATGGCTGTTAAAGCAGATAACTTAGGAGACAAAGAAAGAAGGAAAGACTTTAAGCGAGTGATGGGGCTTGCGATGCAAAGTGCTATTTTATTGCATCAAGCTCTTCCTCGCGAGCAACAATTATACGATTATAGAAAGCAGAAATTAAAAAGAAAAAACCACCTCAACCCTCAGCAAAAACAGCTCGTTGGAGAAGATTATCAAAAAGCAGTAGAAGCATGGGATTTAAGAGAAAATAAAGAAGAATCTACCCTATGCGAGCAAGCTGCGGAAGCAGAGCGAAGGGACAATTCCTCTCTTGCAACCATCTGGAGACAATCAGCTGAGCAATCCAGAACTGCTACTGAATTTGAAAGACAAGCTGCAGAAGCATCTGCGGCAGGAAATGAAGAAGAAAACAGTCGCTTCAGGCAGCTCTTTATTACTGCCCAAAAAAATGCTGCCGAATTAAAAAAAGAGGCCACGATACTCGAGGCACTTGAGAAAGCAGATGAAGCTGAGAGAGACAAAAATCCTTTACTGGCTAATCTCTGGAGGCAATTTTTCGAACAAATAAAAATTGCTGATGACTATTGTGAGCAAGCAAAAAGAGCACGTGTTGAAGGGAACAGAAATATTATTTGGGATAAAGTTGCTCATTCTGCACGAGCTGTTGTTTATTGGTTAAAGGAGGCGACTAGCTCTCTTGAAAAAGCGCAGGCTGCTAAAAATGAAAACTATCTCACTTTCAAATTTTGGGAAAAAGTTGGTCAACAGAATAAAAAATGTGCTGATGATCAACAAAGAGTAACAGCAGGATATACGTTAGGAGAAAAAGAGAAGTTGAAATATTGGGATGAAATCAACGAGCTGCTAACAGAGAGTTCTGATCAACGCCATAATGCGATCACTGCCTTCGAAGAATACTCTGAGGCTATTCAAAATAGTGACCAAATGCGTGCTCATCTCTGGCATCAATCATCAGAGCAACGTTATCACGCTGCAGAGCAGTACGGAAAAGCTATCAATGCATCATTCAAAGAAAATCCAACTCTTGCCAACCTCTGGAAAGAAGCAGCTGAGCAAAATAAAACAACTGCTCTCTGTTACCAAGAAGCTGTAGAAGCTCCTAGTCGCTTACAAAGAGAGGCGCTCCATCAAGCTGCCGATCGACTCATGTCAAGTGCCGATCACTTAAAAAATGCTGTTACCTCATTTGAGAAAGCCTCGCAAGTCGAAGCAAGCAGCAATCAAGCACTCGCAATCTTACTGCAAAAATCATCCGAACAATACCAGTTGGCAGCTCGTTGTTTGAGTCGATCAGCTCAAGCAATCATCTTAAAATATACTTGTTTGAAGCACCCTCTGGAGGCTGCTTTTTGGGAAAATAGAGAATCGTCCTATAAAAGTGCCAGCACTCTCTATCAACAGGCAGCTGAAGCCTACGCTCAAAAAAACAAAATAGTAGGCGCCCGTCTCAATCAAGAAGCAATTGCTATTGAAGAAGCAGCCAAGGCACTCCAGGATCCAAAAAAGGAAGCAAGAGCTCTCTAGAGCTAGTCTGCACCGATGCAATTTTGAAATATTTTTACATTTTGGTTTGATAACCGAGCTTGCTAGGTTACGAGACTGTAGGCTTTAGAGCATTTTAAATAAAACTACAGCCATTTTAGAGCATCATTAAAATTTTTTGTAGTCGATGCAATGAGCGGCTACAGAATTTTTTAATATGCTCTAGCAAATAAAAATCGAGAATCAGTTTTAATCTCGGCATCATTATTTCTGAGGAAATTTATTGGATTATAACGAGTCAATTTTGAAGAAAAGAAAGAAATGACAACAGCTCAACAGGAATCATCTTCAACGGCTCAACAGAATAAGCCAGTCGGTAGTTGGTCAGCAACGCTCCGCATAGAGCGTTGCAATCAAAGCGCATTTCTCCACCAAATTTTTATTAAGATCAATGAGGGATTGAAGCTGCTCTTTATTGGTTTGCTGAAGTTTTTTGTTTGTTTCCCTAAGAATGAAAAGCTTGAGATTTTTTGTCTCCTCTAAGCTTAAGGCAGGTTTCATGAGCTCAAATTGGTTTTTCCATTTTTGAAAAGAGGATTGAATTTCATCAAAAGAAGATTGTTCTGTGGCCACACGAAAAAGCACTTGGTAAATCTCCATGGCAAAATCTTGCCAAAAACTACGACTACGCAGATGGTCCTTCTTCTTGTTAAAATGGCGCATTGTAAGATCTACAAAGCCATGACGATAAGCATCCAACAAGGTAGGATCGAGGTCGAGTTGTAGGAGGTGAGCAACCCTCTTCATTTGATCAGTTGGGTTATTGAGAAGCTCATCATAATCAACAATGATGCGCCTGTGCCCCTCTGATTGCTCGAGGCAGGTTAAAAGATAGGATACCCAAGTCCATAAAGCTTCTTCTCGGTCTTGAGTTTTGAATTGTTCTTGAAAACCAATAGCGCTTAAGGGGTGGCGCAAGGCTATGACAAAAGAAGGGGCAATTCCATAGGAACGAAAAATTTTTTTCCAAAAAGGAAGCAAAAGCGAAAGACGTGGATCCTTGATGCCAAGAGGCTGTGATGCTGGAAGCTTTCCAAGCAATAATTGAGAAGCTTCTCTAAAAAACCCTTTTTCACATAAAACTGAAGCTTCCTCTTCAGTGATAGAAAGAACCAAGCGAAACCGATCTCCAAAAGAATTCAGCATTTTCAAATTCAATGCATGAAAATCTTCATCTTCCCAAAATCCTTTTTCATTATAGGTACCAGAGGGTATCAAGGTGCTACCCAAAGAGACTCCCATCGTCTCAAGACCTTTTGTTAAGACGCTTGTGCCACTACGCTGGACTCCGATAACCAGAACAACTTGTGGCTGGCTCAGCGGCCGCCACTTTGGAAAAGAAGAATTCATTTGTGTTCTTTATGTAATCTTTGTGTTCTTTGTGGTGAATTTCTTCCTGCTTTGACTACATTGGTAGTTACCAAAAATCTAAGAAATAAGATCATGATTTCCCAAAGTATACAAGAAGGCGACGCCGCTCAAACAGAGAGTCGCAAGCCGCTACCTGCTAGCAAACGAGTTTATCTTCCTGGAACATTACATCCTTTCCTTCGCGTTCCCTTGAGAGAAGTAACCCTCTCTCCCACCAGAACAATCAATGGTGAGACAAAAGAAAATGAACCTATACGGGTCTATGATTGCAGTGGTCGGTGGGGAGATGCTGATTTTCAAGGAGAGATTACAGAAGGATTGCCACCACTGCGTTGCTCATGGATTCAGGCTCGCGGAGATGTGCTCGCTTATGAAGGCCGTCAAATACAACCTAGTGACAACGGTTATCTCAGCAAACAGCATGCTCTTTATGCTAGCAACGCCGAACGAAATCCTCTGATAGAATTCCCCAAAAAGCGTTTACCACTACGTGCGGCCCTTGGACATCCTGTCACCCAACTCTGGTATGCCCAGCAAGGGATCATCACTCCTGAAATGGAGTTTATTGCTATTCGTGAGAATCAAGGCTTAGAAAAATGGCGCGATTCTTGGAGCAACAAAAACACCGACCTCCATCACGCTCACCCTGGATCACAGAAACAATCAGCCTCGCAGTACACTCCTTCGGTTTTTCGTCATTTTCCCCAACGCATCCCTTCTTTCATTACACCTGAATTTGTTCGTGATGAAGTGGCTGCAGGGCGTGCGATTATTCCTGCTAATATTAACCATCCTGAATTAGAGCCGATGATTATTGGGCGTAATTTTTTGGTGAAAATTAATGCCAATATTGGCAATAGCGCTGTGGCTTCGAGCATTGAAGAAGAAATTGAAAAAATGCGTTGGGCTACCAAATGGGGGGCCGACACAGTGATGGATCTTTCGACAGGAAAAAACATTCATGCAACGCGAGAATGGATCTTGCGCAACTCCCCTGTTCCCATTGGCACCGTTCCACTTTATCAAGCACTTGAAAAAGTCGGAGGCAAGGCAGAAGAACTAACATGGGAGATTTTTCGCGATACACTGCTGGAGCAAGCAGAACAAGGAGTTGACTATTTTACCATTCATGCCGGAGTGCTCCTGCGATTTGTCTCGCTCACAGCCAATCGAATGACAGGAATCGTCAGCCGCGGTGGCTCCATCATGGCTAAATGGTGTTTGACGCACACCAAAGAAAATTTTCTCTACACCCACTGGGATGATATTTGCGACATCATGGCTGCCTATGACGTCAGCTTTTCCATTGGCGATGGACTGCGCCCTGGCTCTATTGCTGATGCCAATGATGAAGCACAATTTGCAGAGCTTCAAACCCAAGGCGAACTAACCAAACGAGCTTGGGCAAAAGGAGTGCAAGTAATGAATGAAGGGCCTGGCCATGTTCCCATGCACCTGATTGAAGAAAATATGTCCAAGCAACTGGAGTGGTGCCACGAAGCTCCTTTTTACACACTTGGGCCACTTACTACAGACATTGCCCCCGGATATGACCATATTACAAGCGGCATTGGGGCGGCACTTATCGGATGGTATGGTTGCGCCATGCTCTGTTATGTGACCCCCAAAGAACATCTTGGCTTACCTAATAGAAATGATGTCAAAGCCGGTGTCATTACTTACAAAATTGCCGCTCATGCTGCCGACCTCGCCAAAGGTCATCCTGGGGCACAATACCGCGACAATGCTCTTTCAAAGGCACGCTTTGAATTCCGCTGGGAAGATCAATTTAATCTCGGGCTTGATCCAGAAACAGCTCGCGAATTTCACGATGAAACCTTACCCCAAGAAGGAGCCAAAAGTGCTCATTTTTGCTCGATGTGCGGCCCTCACTTCTGCTCGATGAAAATTAGTGAAGAAGTGAGGAATTATGCTGCAGCTAGGAATGAAGAGGTGAAGAGTAAAGAGTAAAGCGGCGATAGTTGGTCAGAATTTGTATTCAAAGTCGCTGAGGCTAACCCGAGTTCCAGCACAAAACAGTTATTCCCAGCGTCAGCAGACCCATAGCAGGTTCTCAAATTTTTCTTGGTTTTAGTGGGATATCCCACTAGATTATCGCGATGGGAAAATTGACAATAGATTCACGAAAAAGAAAAAAGAGTAATGCTGTTATCAGTCAATATGACGTTGCAGCTGATGTAAAAAACCGCATTAGTCTTCGTGGTGTACAATCAAAATATTTTCACGTTAGGGCATTTTCTAATGGCTGTTATATTTTAGAGCCGCGTGTACTGGTAAAGCCTTTAGGACTTTCTGAGCGCTCGCTCAAAATGATTGATCAATCTGTTACTCATTTGTTGAAAGGAAAATCTTCTACTCCTATTGATTTGTCACCTTTTATCTAGCATCTCATGGTTTTTAATATCCGCATGGGACTTCCAGAAATGGATCTGCTTTGGAAAGATTTTTCCATTCGAAAGCAAAAGAAGCTGTTGGATAAAAACGAGGAAAGATTTTTCAAGAAATTGATCAAAGCTCTTTCTTTCTTGAGTCAAGATCCCAGACATAACAGTTTGGCTTCTTACGAAATTGAGCCTTTATCTCAAAAATATAAAATTAAGATTTTCCAATCTTATTTAGAAAACAATACTCCTTCAGCAGAACGTTTGTTTTGGGCCTACAGTCCTGGCAAAAAGGATATCACTATTTTGGCCGTTGAATCTCATCCTGAAAATCAGAAGAAAGAGGCTTATCAGCGGATCAAGCTTTCTTCTTTTCCATAGAGAAAAATCTAGATACTCATGATAGTTTTTCTTATTCATTTAATAAACTTGCATATTATCTACATAGATATGATTTAAAATCATTATGAACATCTGGAAAAAAACTTTTACGAAAATCTACCCTGGAGTAAGCAAAGAAATCGTTTGGCAGATCTTAACCGATATTAATCATTGGCCTAAGTGGCATGGAGACCTTGACGATTGCAAGCTGGAAGGAACTTTTGCTGTTGGAAATTATTTTATGCTAAAACCAAAAGGAATGAGGCCAGTTAAAATTGTTCTGACGGATATTCAAGAGGGTTGCTCATTTACTGATTGCACCACTTTTTTTGGGGCTCGCATGTACGACACGCACGCGATGGAAATAACCACCGAGGGATTACGCATTACTAATACCCTCATGGTGACTGGTCCTCTCAAATGGCTTTGGGTTAAATTGGTAGCTCAACATGTTGCTGATACCATCGAGGAAGAAACAGAAGCTCTTATCAGTCTTGCACGAAAGCAGTCATGAAATCGTCTTCTCCCTTTGGCTTTGCACAAGCTCAAGAGAGCCCTGGGTTTCTGCTCTGGCAGACCACTATGCTTTGGCAGCGCCTTGTAAAAAAAGCATTAGAACCACATGCCATTTCTCATGCTCAATTTGTGATCATGGCAACCCTCTTATGGTTTGAGTTGCAGGAAAAAAGCACCACCCAAATTGATATTATTCATTGGTCTAAGCTTGATAAAATGACGGTTTCCAAGTCACTTAAAAAATTGGTAGCTTTAAAATTAGTTAACCGCATCGAACACAAAACAGATACCCGAGCCAAAAGCACGTCACTCACACCCACGGGTAAAAAATTAGTAAAACAACTGATTCCACTAGTAGAAAAAATCGATGTTCATTTTTTTGGAAGAACCACCAAACAAGATCAACGAATACTGCTTCAAATTTTTCAAAAATTAATAATACCAGCCAAGGAGTGATGAGAGTCTTTTTTTTCTTCAGCCTTTAGCCTACAAAGCATGACCTCTTTTTTTAACCAGCTCACTTCATTTTTAGAAAAAGAAATTATTCCCATTGCTAATGAGCTGGATGAAGATACTGCGTTGTTTGCAAAAGTGTATCCTCGGTTTGTCAAGTTAGGCGGACTCAACTTGCTGGTACCTCAAGAGCTAGGGGGACTAGGTGGCGGTAGAGAAGAATGGATTGAATACAACATTTTGATGTCGCAATATTCTGGGGCTTTACTTTTCTTGCAAGCGCAACATCAGTTTTGTATTTCGCGTCTCAAAAATCTCTTGCCCAATCAAAAAATAGAAAACTTCCTCCGCTCCTTTGTGCAAGAGGAACGAGGGATGGGACTCGCTCTTGAAAAAAACAAAAATCTTCTTAAGGTCGAAGCAACCTCAACAGGATATCGTCTTTCAGGGACATTTCGTTGGTGCACCGGCCACAATTATTTTTCTCATCTCTTAATTTCTTTTGAGCATCAAGAGATTCTTTTTTACACGTTCCTACCTTTTCATGAATCAGTCAGCGCAACCGGCTCTCTCCATATTGGACCACGCATCGAAACAGCTGTTTTTAATGCAGTGCCGAGTAATAGCGTGACCTTAGAAAATTATTTCATCTCTCACCAAGAGATCCTTGCAAGTCATGCTACAAGGCCAATGCCATTGGTTGAACACCCTACCAGCTACAATTTTGCAGGCGTTGCCAAAGCCCTTTTAAAAATTGCCCTACAAGGAAAGTTCGGCACCAATCTCAAGGCGCAAGAAAAGCACAACCTACTTACTCAAGAGTGGAAACATTATTATGAATCTCTTAAGCGTGGAAGCAATGATCCCTATCGACTGCGCCGTGAAGGATTACAGCTTGTCGAAAAGTGCATCTTGCTTGCGCGAGTTGCTTGTGGCAGTTCAGGGATTCTACGCTCTCATCCTCTTGGAAGGCTCATCCGCGAGAGCTGGCAATACACCGTTGCGGGATACTCAGAACAGCAAGTGGAAGCGTATTGGGAGTTGTTTCGCAACAGTGAAAGTAATGAGTTGAAGTTGAAGGAAGCTTAGAGGGTTTCTTGAAAATGAATAAAATTGATGCAGTACCAGGAGCGAAGCGCACAGACCCGCAGTGTATATGGACATACTCGAGGACGCGAGCACTGGAGCGACGCCGTAATGCGCAATTTTAGTCTTTTAAAGAAACCCTCTTAACGAGACTTCACACGATAGAGCGTTGGATCGACAGCGGCAGCCATAGCATCGCTCGAAAGCGTCCCTCCTAAAAAAGCATTGATCGCCATTGCGCTCTCCTGCGGATGCGCGATCACCCCAGTATAAGAGAGCCGCAGCACAGGCCAAGAGCGCTCTGCAAGGAGCTCTTCTGTTTTTGTGAGGTAGTAGAGATAAACTTCTTCCAATTCTTTAAAGGAAGCGATTCTACCAGCCATGCGGTGCTGCGAGGCGATCACTTCGACAAGGTCACGTTGAATAAAAATAAGTTTTATAGGCAACGTCGCAGGAAGCTCCCAAAGTAGTGGAATCACTATTTTGGCAGCACACCCTTTTTGTAACAGAGAAAGATTTTCTCCGATGGCTTTGATTTTCTCATGTTCAAAATAACCACGAGGATTGTGCTCATCAGGCAAGCGCATGTCATCGGTCATGACAGGAAAACCCCCTGCAGAGAGCATTTGCATAAGGAGTGATGTTCCGGAGCGAGGGAGACCGGTGATGATAATGAATTCTTTTTTTTGTAGTGGAGAAAAAGTTTGTGTTGGAACAACGGACTTAGAGAAAGAAACAGAATCTTTATTTTTTTTAAAAGAACGCATGTGCTTTGCCATCGATTTTTCGCAATGTTGGCGAGCCTTCTCTGCCAAACCCTGATAACGAGCAATACATCGGAGGGGTTGCTTTTTTCGAAAGGCAATAGCAGCGAGTAATTCATAAAGTTCGCTTTTGTGAAGCTCACTTCTTCTTGCCTGGATAGCTGCTTGGCGAGCCTCTTCTAGGCGATCTTGATGAAGAAGTGCTTGGGCCAGAGCAAACCAAGCGCTCATGTACAGCGGATCCCGCTGGAGCGCTTCTCGTGCCACGTACTCTGCTTTTAAAAAGGATTGGGTAGCATTATAGTGCTTGGCAATAAGAGCAAGCGCTGTGGCTTCTTCAGGACGTTCTTTGGCTGCGCGCTGGAGAAAGGGAAGTGCCCTATACCCCTCATGGAGCATCAATGCCACTTTACCTGCACAGAGATTCATAAAATTCTGGCGAGGATTTTTATCTGCTAACTGAAAGAGAACGTTAGCCTGACTCACTCTATTTTTAGACACGATGACCTTCGCAAGGACTTTCATAAACACGATCATCTCCTCATCTAAGGGAGCACGTGCAATCAGCTCGCGCAACTCCCATGCTTCGCCATAAGAGAGCTGAGTTGTCGGAGCAAGTTGCTTTTTTTTCAGAACTAATTGCGCACTAGCATGACGAGCATCGCGGCGTCGCGTGCGTACAAGCTGTAAAAAATTTGCTGCGGCAGCACGCTCTCTTCCTAATTGCCAATAGAGGAAACCGAGCTCTTGTAAAATATCAATACGCACCAAACAAGCCTTTTGAGCTTCTCGGTGAGCTTGTTCTAACAGATCAAGAGCATGACTTACCTTGTCATCATGCAGGTAGGCAAGAGCTGTGTGAAGGAGGTGATCGCAGCGAGCCCCTTGAACAAAAGTGGCTCCTCCTAAAGGAAATGCCGGCAAATAACCAAGAGCCACAAGCTGGCGTAATGCGGCTTGGGCAGCCTCTGGAGAGGGCTCTCTAGCCGTCATTACTGAATTTTTTTCCTTAAGATAATTCCAAGAAGAAATGCGCTTTTGCTCCAGCGGTTTGCAAAAAGCGGTCGCAAGAATTTTCCCAGGCATATCTCTTCCAGCAGGGATACCAAAAAAAGAGAGGATAGTAGGACAAAGGTCTAAAAGCGTCGCATGAGGAATGGGTACCCCTTGTCGGATAGAAGGTCCGTTCAGGATAAGAGTTCCTAATGGAGAGTGATTGTTACAGGGAGCGGTAGCGTTGACCTCGAGAGAATGAACTCTACGATGATCGTTATAAAAACCATGATCAGAAACAATCATGATCGCAGCCTCTTTTCCTGCCTCAGCAACCAAAAGACCAATCCATTCATCGTAGAGCTCATAAGCACGATCAACCAGCTCTCCATAAAATTCACCATCTCGAGGAGTAAGACTAGCAAGGAGTGGTGCCCGGTAGTTCATTCCTTGATGAGAAAGCGTATCAAGCCCCATCAAACAAAGAGTAGCAAAGTCCCACTCTGTCTCGCGAAGCAGATGGAGCGTCACTTCTAGCGTTGTCAGGTCCTCCGCAAGAGTTTTCGTAATTGCTGAAATACGATGATCTTCGTAGGGATTGATCTCATAAAGTTTAGGAACAAGGCGCCTCAAGAGTGATTCGGAGAGCTTTTGAGGGTGAATGCGTTTTTTTGATAATTGTTCTAGAAACTCTAAAGAGGAGACGCTCTCCTTGCTTGCTACCCAAGATTCACTCACAGGAGCATGTGCCACACGAAAAGTTTCATCGACCATCACCCCTTGAATGGGTTGTGCAGGAGCTGTGTTCCACCATCCTATGACATGGGTTCTTTTTTGTTCATGAGAAAGGATATGCCATAGGGCTGGCACACGCAGGGAAGTGCTATTGTAGGGTTGCAATCCCCTCCCTGAATCATCTGGATGAGTGAACCCTACAATTCCATGTTCATAGGGGCGTTTTCCCGTGGCCACAGTGGCCCAAAGTGCCGGCGAAAATGGAGGATGTAACGATCGCAGAGAACCGCTAGCACCTGTTTTTACTAGCCTTCCAAGGTTGGGCAATTTTCCTTGAGTAATTTTTCCTGAAAGCAATTTCCAGTCGGCAGCATCAAGGCCTATTAACAATAATTTTGGCATGGTATACCTTTCTCGAATGAATTTCAGGAAATTTTACTGGTTCTTTTTGGCGCTAGCTGCCTTATCATCGCCACTGTTACCTCGGTAGCAGCACGCTCTGACACGTCATTCCCGCGAAGGCGGGAACCCAGACTGCTTCCTTCCCCCAAAAACTCCTGCGTAAAAAAATCCTAAAATTCATCCGACAAAGGTATACTTTAACTCTTCACTCTTTACTCTTCACGCTTTAATCTCAGGGAACTATGCATGTTATTTCCTTTATAGACCATATTTGCTTAGAAAATGCGACTCTCAAATTTGGAGGAGCATCCAATTTTGAAGCTCGCAAGCCATACCTTTTCGCAGATAAGCAACTCGAAACAATTAAGGAGTTGGAGCTCAATATTCCTTTTGAACGCGTCTCTAAAGCAGAGTCGATGTTAAAACCATTTCGCGAAGTAGGCCATGGCCCTAAGGGAAGCGTTCTTATTTATAATGGTGTGGGAGGAATGGGAGATCAAATCATGACATGGCCGCTGGCTAAAATTTTATCCGACCGTGGGTATGAAGTTCATATTTTATTAGAGCAACACCTTGCTTTATTTTGGTACGGCTTTCCTTGGGTTAAATCAATCATAGCACTCCCCTGTTACTGGGCTCTCTTAGAAAAATTCGATCACCATATTAATTTGGAATACATCTCCAATGGATATGCTCACGATAAGCAAATGCAACCGATAGATCTTATGCTCCAACTTTGTGGCATTGATCCTGCCTCTATTCCGAATGAAGAAAAAAGAGTAGCTCCTTTTTTTACTCAGACAGAAGAAAAAATTGCTGCTCATCTTTATCAAGATCGGAAGCTGGCTTTTTATCAACTTGCAAGCTCTCAACAAATTCGTTCCTTATCTCCCCAACATAGCAGAGCTGTTCTGAAAGCTCTTGCAAAAGAATTTCCTGATTTTTACTGGATTGGTATTTTTGGGCCACTTGAATCTTCTGCCTATTGGTATGAGCCACTCGGTGTTGACAACGTGGAGTTCCGTTCTTTTGAGCGCCCGCGGCTTTTATGGTCTCTTATAAAACGTGCAGAATTATGTGTCGCTCCAGACTCTATGCTGGTCCATATCGCAGGTGCTTTAGAGCGACCTTGTGTCGGATTATGGGGACCCTATGCAGCTGAAACACGCGTCAAGTACTACCCCCACCATTTCTCTATTCATCATCAGCAAGCTTGTCCACTTGCTCCTTGTAATTGGAATGCCTCGGCACTGCCTCATATTTGTCCCCCTTCTCCAAACCAACCTCGAGAGCGATGTGAAGTGATGCTTCAAATCACTCCCGAAGAGGTTGTGGAAGGAGCTCGCCAATTATTAGCCCAAAAAGTAAAATCAATTATTTGATTAGTTTGAAAAATGAAAACCGAACAACAGCTTTCAAAAAAACGCACTGTCACACAAGGGCAGTTAGAGGCTCTTTATGCTTTAGCATGTGAGTTATACCATAGTGAATGTTACCATAAAGCTGCGGATCTTTTTCGATTACTCTGTTTTTACAAGCCTGATCATATCAAAGGATGGCTTGGCCTTGGTGGATCTCATCAACGAATTCAAAATCATGAGGCTGCTTTATCAGCTTTCATTATGGCTTCCTTGTATGACCCTCAAAACCCAGAGCCAAGACTTTATGCTGCTCATTCCCTCATTGATTTAAAGAACCTGCCTTTAGCATTAACATCAGCTCAAACAGCCGTTCAGCTTTGTCGTTATCGTCACAATCAAGATCGCATTCGTGTTAGCGCAGAATTATTGTGTGCAGGATTAAAAAATGCTATAGCCCAACGATATGAATAACTCTATTGGCGGAATTGCATCAAATACTCCTCACGTAGCCCCTCCTATTCAAGGGAGCAACAATCCTCTCCTTAATTTGCAAAAGGAGGAAGGGGTCAATATTATTTTAGACCCTGTTTCTGATAATGATGGTGGCATTCAACCTGCTAATAACACTCCCTCTAGCTCAATATTGGCCGTTTGGCAAAAATACCTTAATAACCAAAAGCGCCTCTATAAGTTTTTTTATGGGCCTGGCGCGACTCACAGTGATAGGACCAAGCAGACTGATACTGCCGCCACTACTAACAATACAAATTTAAACAGCGCACACACTCTCGATCATAAGTTAACCTCTCAGATTGCCAAACAAGCACAGGAGATATTGGATAATAAAGGTTAACTACTAACGTCTCTGAAGACATTGGTAGTGGAAGATAATAAAAATAGAACTAAATTTTTGAATCATGAACTCAAGCAATCCTGGCCCTATTAGCGGTCCCACTACTCCTAACAACAATTTCCCTGTAACCGCTCCTCTTCATGATCAGGAGCGAAAAGGAGACGTAGGATTAGGCTCTCAGTCAGATTTTATTCCCAGTGATGAGAATATTGATCCCTCAGTAGTTACTTTGGATCCAACAGTCCCTGAACTTGATGCTGCTTATAGGAAAACATTTTTACAAATTACACCACCTGCTATCCCCAAGAAGGAGATATTGGCTCAGTTAGAACCCTTTTCTAGAACTGTTACTGCTGACTTAAGCGAGAGTTTAATTTTAAGTGAATTTTTAAATGCAGAAGCCAATGTTCAAGCTTCTGCTGATATATTGAATGTTATTGAAAAGGCAATGGAAGAGGGGTCAAAAATGAAAAAGCTTTATGGGCAAACAGGAATTAATGCAGCTGTCACTAACGACACTTCTCCCACTGG
Source organism: Chthoniobacterales bacterium (assembly GCA_019747735.1). Taxonomy (GTDB): domain Bacteria; phylum Verrucomicrobiota; class Verrucomicrobiia; order Chthoniobacterales; family UBA6821; genus CAIWMF01. The sequence goes on from JAIEQL010000035.1 coordinate 17,699, forward strand.
TTCTCAGGGAGTTCATGAACAGGACGCTCTTCTTCACTCTCTAGGCAACATAGCAGAGACGGCTCTTGGAACAGCAAGTTCTTCTCATGGAATTGGATCTCATCTACCTAAAAATAATAGCATAGAGCCAACCGGCGCCTCTGGACCAGATCATGGTCCTGTCAGTCAAGCAAATAAATTATTTTCGGCAATGAATGCTATTAATACGCTAATACTGGCGAGTACTAATGGGGCCCAAAATGGAGGGCTAACTTTAATAGCTACACCACATCCGATAGCAGGAGCCTTAGCCTTAAATACCTTAAAGAAGGAATCATCTTCTCAAGGAGGATCGTATAATTCTTATGATCCAGAGTCAGAACAAATATCTAATGAGCTTCTTAATGCTGAAGAAGAAAATCTTTTTGAAAATGCTAATACTTTGAATCGTATGATGGAGCGTGATACAGACAACTTAATAAAACTTCAAGATACCATGCAACATTCCCTCAATACATTAAAGGGGTTAATTAGCAATCCTTCTTTTGCTATTGCTATAGCAGCGTGAGGTTTATCCTTTCGGGAGAACAGATAATCAGGTTCTTGGAACCAGAGAAATCCAAGTGTCAAGATGATTGAGGAAGCGATTGAAATACTCGTTAAACTCAAGTTGCTCAGTATAAGAAGTGACATCAAGCCAAAAAACGATCCGTTTTTTTTCTTCATCCCATGCCAATGTTCCTTCTGTCATTCCAAGGTGGGCACTAGCTGATCGTAATAGCGAGAGCGCTTCATGATCTTCTGTGACAAGAGGTGACTCAACGACTGACCCGATAAGGTAAGCTTTGGAGCCATCCTCCTGTAACTCTAAAGGGATAACACCATCAATGACAAAATCCATTAAAGGAGATTGGATTTTTTCACTGGGAAGGTGGTAACGCTCTGCAAGAAAAGAAGCAATTCTATGAAAAGGAGAATTGCCAATGGAATAAGAGATGAACATGAAAGGTTTTTTGTAAGCGTTCAGCTGAGTGAAAAAGTTCAACCTAAAAACGTAAATAGAAATGGGAAATATGGCGTAAGGACTCGATCTAAAAAAGGTTTTTAAATCGGTGAGGCGTAACTTTTGGGTATCATCTCAAAAATTCCGGGTAAGAAAGCTTACGGAGCAAGCGGGTTAGTCCCATAATTCGTGATTAACATCTACGAATTAGTCGGTACTGACCCGAATAGCGCTAAGTTAAGGGCATTTTGGGATATTTTTCTCGGTTTAAAATCGTTCAAAAACTGCTTTATAGTCAAAT
>JAIEQL010000017.1 GCA_019747735.1 Chthoniobacterales bacterium
GGGACATACTCGAGGACGCGAGCACTGGAGCGACGCCGTAATGCGCAATTTTAGTCTTTTCAAGACACCCTCTAAGTTTATTTTTCTTCTGGGATGCATATAGCACTGCAGAAACTTTTCTCAATTGGTCTTTGAGCCGCAAATAACCGAAATACAAATAACATCGCCCCTCCTAACAGGAGGGCCCCCAAGGCCATGTGGGTTGTCGCAATATCAGCGGCCTTGTTAGACCAGATCGTCCAAGCTCCTAGCAGTATTTGTAGCACCAGTAGCAGCCCCCAATATAAGGACCAAGAGCAAGCCCAATGATTCGTTGGCAGGAGCTCGCGGCTTCGAATGATTAAAAGAAGTACCACTCCAAAAAGAGAGAGCGCTCCCAAACGATGTACCATTTGGAGACAAATTTGTATCACCGTCGTTGGCATCATTCCCTGAGCAAGACGCTCTTGATTGATAGTAGCAAGCGCTTTGGGTGATATCTCAGGAAAAATATGCCCATAGGCCGTCGGAAAATCGGGAATAGAGAGCCCAAGGTGACTATGCCGCATCATGGCAGCAACAGTGAGCTGAAAATAAATAAAGAACAAGCCGACAAGCGCAAGCCAGCGAAGTGAGGCCGCAGCTTGATCTCCAAACCATTTACCTTTGTAAAAGGATTGAGAGGTCACTGCTGAAAAAATCACAAGAAGGGCAAAAAAAGACTGTGCTAAGACACCATGAAAAATACCGAGCTCATCTTTATAAAGCGTCACGCGAAGCCCACCCAGAATACCTTGTAACACAACAGCGATCACTGCTGCAACGGCAAGAGAGCGAACGAAGCGACGCTTTTCTACAACAAAAGTCACTACACACAAAATAACCGTTAAAAGACCAATCCCGGAAGCTAGCAGACGATGGCTATGCTCATAAAAAATGCCTCCTACCCACTTTGAAAGGGGAAAGAGAAACATATTATACCCATAAGTGGTCGGCCAATCGGGAACCGACATCCCAACACCTTTGGAAGTCACAAGTCCACCACTAAAAATTAACAAAAAAGTGAGAATCGCCGTTGTAATGCCTGTCCAATGCAAAACAAGTGAAGAGATCGTAGGCTGTAGACTGTGGGATTTTTCATTCGTCATAGGTATATATACTATTCTATTCACGAATGAATTTTAGGATTTTCATACATGAGAGCTATTATTTCTGGCTCTCCCGTCTAATGAATCTCCATACGAGCACATTCAGGTGCCTTCTGATCCTGAGGAAGATAATCTTCTTCCATACCAGGGACGCTATACTCGTAGGGGCCATTATAAACGGTTGGAATTTCTGCAAAATTCCCATGTCCTGGAGGTGAAGAAACGGTCCATTCCAACGTTGTGGAACGCCATGGATTGTTGGGAGCCTTGGGGCCTTTGCGTAAGCTGTAAATCACATTGACAAAAAAGACCAGTGTACTTAATCCAAGGCCAAAAGCACCAATAGTGCATACGACATTCAGCGGTTGCAGTTGGCGCAAATGCTCATAAACAGTTGGGTCTGAAATACGGCGCATCATTCCTCCCAATCCCAAATTATGCATGGGGAAAAAAGTGAGGTTAAAGAAAATCAACGTCCCAAAAAAATGAATCATTCCCAAAGTAGGATTGAGCATGCGGCCAAACATTTTTGGAAACCAAAAATAGAGAGCTGCGAAAATAGCAAAGATACTTCCACCAAAAAGAACATAGTGAAAGTGAGCCACAATAAAATAGGTGTGGTGCACAAAAAGATCGACTGGAGTAGAGGCCATGAAAATGCCGCTTAATCCGCCAATAACAAACATCGACACAAAGCCCAGTGCAAAACACATAGGGACGGTATATTCGATCGACCCTTTCCAAATGGAGCCCAGCCAATTGAAGGTTTTGATTGCAGAGGGAACCGCAATAACCATGGTAGAAACCCCAAATGCAGCGCTGAGCGTCAGATTCATACCACTGACAAACATATGATGTCCCCAAACAATAAATCCTAAAAATCCAATAGCTCCCATAGCATAGACCATTGCTTTATAACCAAAAATAGGCTTACGTGCAAAAACAGGAATGATCTCAGAAGTAAGGCCCATGGCCGGTAAAATCATGATATAGACCTCAGGATGTCCAAAAAACCAAAAGAGATGCTGCCAAAGAAGTGGCTGCCCTTCACCGGCTGGTCTAAAAAAACTGGTCCCAAAATTGAGATCAAAGTAAAGCATGATAGCTCCAGCAGCCAGTACAGGAGCGGCAAAAATCAATAAGATTGCTGTCACAAAGAGCGACCACACAGTTAGTGGCAACCGAAACATCGTCATTCCAGGAGCGCGCATTGTAATTACTGTCGTGACATAATTTGTCGCACCAGCAAGGGAGGAAAAACCGTTGACCAAAATTCCAAGCCCCCACAAGCTCTGACCCATCTGCGTTTGATTGTAGGCAGCTGTAGAACTCAATGGCGCATAAGCCGTCCATCCGCTAGCAGCAGCACCACCAGGAGCAAAAAAAGCCGCTAACATAATCACTCCAGAAAGAGCAAAGAGCCAATAGCTGAGCTCATTGAGTAGCGGAAAGGCCATATCCCGAGCCCCAATTTTGAGTGGGATCAAGTAATTACCAAAAGCTCCAATGAGAATGGGCATCACCACAAAAAAGACCATGATCGTGGCATGCATGGTGACCACCATGTTATATCCCCCAGGAATAATCGCTCCATCATCCGAGACAAGAGTCGATGGTAAAAGATGACCAATGAGAGGAAGCGGAGAATTTGGAAAAGCAAGCTGAAAGCGGATTCCAAGAGCTAAGGCTCCTCCAACAAGAAGGAAAAAGAGAGAGGTCCAGAGATATTGTAGACCAATCATCTTATGATCGTAGGACCAGAGGTAGTGAAGCAAACCAGATGTTGCGTGATGATGGGGTGCATCATCTGAATGCAACATTGGTTTGGGGCTGTCCTCTCCGCCTTCGCGGGGGCAAGATTGTAGTTGGCAGTTATCAGCTTGTTGGTTCATTAGAAAAAGCAATATTGTTTGATCATCAAAAGTTAAAAAAGATTTTATGAGTTTGAGAAAGTGTCACTTTGATTCTGCCAACTGCGTACCAACTGGCAACTGGCTCTGTGCACCAATCTTCTTCGCATACCACTGGTCATATTCTTCTTGGCTGACCACACGGATGGGAGCTTTCATATTGTAATGTCCCTTGCCACAAAGCTGGCTGCAGGCGAGCTGAAATTTTCCTTCACGAAGAGCTTGAAACCAAACCCAAGCAATCGTGCGCCCAGGGACAGCATCTTGATAAATCCGAAATTCAGGAACATAAAAAGAATGAATGACGTCTCGCGAACGGAGAAAGATGTGTACTGGCCTATTAACAGGAATCACTAACTCTGTGCTTGTGAAATCCTCTTTTGCACGCGGATCTGTGGCGTCAACGCCAAATTTATTCTCAGATGTTATTTTGGTTACATCAGAACGAGCAAGAATGCCACTTGGTCCTGGATAACGAATATCCCAAGCAAACTGATATCCTGTTACTTCAATATTGAGTGCGTTAGCTGGCGCAGGCCGATGAATTTCCGTCCAAACGCGATTTCCATAAATGGCCAGCCCAAGAAAGACAAGCGTCGGCAATGTCGTCCAGATAATTTCTAGCGTATTATTTCCATGGCTATAGTAGGCCTTCACATTTGGACGGCGGCGGTATTTAACGAGATAATAAATATAGACACCCTGGACGGCCAAAAAAACAAAGATCGTCATCCAAAAAATAAAATTCAAAATTCCATCAGTTTGAATTCCATTGAGCGTTGCATTAACTGGCATGCCATAAATATCCCCCATCCGAGACTCGGCCAGAGCAGCTGAAGCAAAAAGCGAAAAGCCAGAAAAACTAAGAAGTAATTTTTTTGAAGAAATTTTTAAAGGTGAAAGCATGATAAAATTTATTTTTACTTAGCAGGTACTGGTGCCGCTGAAGATGCAGAACACATCTCTTTAGGGCATGCTTTTAATTCGGCCATTGTCCATGGCTCTGACCGAGGTTTGGTATCAGCACGTACTTTTGCGACAAACTCAGGGGTAATGGGAGGAGCATCATTTCCCCATGAAGAACGAATATAAGTCAGCACTCCTGCGATCTGCTGATCGCTGAGCTGATTCCAAGGCGCCATGGCATTGTTAAAGGGCATGTTTTTCACCGTGATAGGGCCTTGCATTCCATAGAGCACCTGCTTCACGAGGTGATTATCGCCATGCCAATCTTGGGAAAGCACCCACTCGGTTCCAACAAGCGGTGGAAATTGTCCTGGCACTCCAAGTCCAGTTTCTTGATGACAAATGACACATGTTTGGGAAAAAACTTTTTTTCCAATCACCTTCAAATCAACTGGGGCTGCGACACCGCCAGCCCCTCCTCCACTCCACGAAACAACATCAGGATTAAAAACTTCAGCTTTAAAACCACCACTGTAAAAAGCCAAATACAATCCTGCCCAAAACAATAAAACCATCGAGAGCGTTAAAAACCAAAGAGGCACAGGACGAAAAAATCCCTGAGCTTGAAGAGACTCAAGAGGTGCCGGAGCATGATCAATTTCTACAAGATCTTTTTTTAGATCGATACTATCAAGATGAGAAGGATCGTTTGAAGAATTCACAAAAGGTTAGCGTTAATGAGTGGAAGCATTTTCCGGAGAAACTTCTGGAAGAGTGTAGTCGTGTTGCAAGGAAAGCAAATAGGCTACCAGATTTTTGGCTTCTTGCGTAGGAACAACTTCATAGCCTTCTTGAGGTGCATGATTGCCAACAAGCGAGATGGCTTCTGCAGAAGGTTGCCCTTGGATTTTTTGAAGTCTAAAAAGATAGCGATAAGAGGGCATCGTTGATCCCGCTACGACCGTTGCTGGCTCATAGAGATGTTGATAATGCCACCTAGGGTTACTAAGACGTACTCCCACATTACTCAAATCAGGACCAATGCGCATCATTCCTAAAAAAGCGGTCTGGTCGCGCAAATAATCACGAGCTACCGAGGGACGCTTGCCCCAATTGCGCTCGATGTCTGAATGCGTCACACTAGTTTGGCGGACTTGTTGACTATGACAAGTAACACAGCCATTGGCAGCATAAACTCGAGCACCTAAAATGGCTTGTCCACTTAACTGAGGAGGCAGCACTCCATCACTCCCTTCAAGGGGCTTCATCCTCCCCAACTCGAGGTAGGAATAGACAACAAAGCCAAGCCAAGCCGAAAGAAAAAGGAAAGCAACGCTTAAGAAAAGGGAAGAGAGGCGATTCATGAGTTAGATGCTGTTGAACAGGAAACAAGAGGGATGCTTTCTTCAATCATCTGCCACCGCATTAGGATTAAAAGGCGGATAAAAGAGATACTTCCCAGAAAAATGAGTAACCAGGCAATAACCATCAGCCAGCGCCATGGTGCGGCATAGGAAAGAACATTGATAAAGGCAATGACAGGATCGTTGAGTGCAATCCCCTCAACCATTCCTCCCAAGAGAGAGGAAAATACCATTAAACCGACCCCTACCGTGATCATCCAAAAATGCCGTAGAATAAGCTGTGTTGAAAACCAGGCAACACCGGTTAACCGTGGCATGATGTAGTAGAGTGCACCAAAAAGAGTCATTCCAAAAAAACCTATTAACAGACTCACCAAGAGACCTGCTGTGTAATCTGTAAAATGAAGAATTGCATTAAAGCAAGGAATTGCATGGATCATTACTAGCACCATAGAAATGATGAAAAATAAAATCCCTACATAGGTAAAACGAAGTACAGGGCTTTTTACGAGCATTGTTTCTTTCCCTTGTAGCATTTTAAAAAAGTTGACAAGGAGAGCCGCCATGGGAAGAGCCAACAGAGTCGTCGCAACAATGCTAGCACTGACCATCCAAGCAGGAACAGGACCACCGAGCAGGAAGGTCATCCCACTCCATGCGGCAAAAAGGAGTAATGAAAAAAAGCCAACGATCCCCAGATAGTAGCTATTGATAGAGGCTCCTGTGATTTTTGGAATGAGATAAAAAGCCATCCCAAGCGCCAGTGGCGTTATCCAAAGACCAAAAAGATTACTAATATACCAAAAGTGAATGGGACCTTGAGCGGAGCCTTGGATATGCCCCCAGACAAGAAGCATGTTTGCTGTCGCATAAGCCCATGGAAAAGAGCAAATCGCTGTTAGAAAATACCACTGCGAAAGATAAAGAGAGCGGGGTTGACGGGTAGCAAAAAGCAAGATAACCCAAATTCCCATGAGCAAAAAGGCAATAAAGAGCAGGAACGATCCCCATGCTGGGTATTCCAAGAGCTCTACTGAAGTACTGTATCCACAAAGCAGAGCTAGCGAACTTAAGAAAATCCCGGCATTCCAAAGCAGAGCGGCACTTACTAATACTTTTGTATAATGAAGCCTTGTGCCACAGAGTCGCGCCATAAACCAAAGGCTGATAGCCAAACCGGCTGGTGTTGCCCATCCATAGACCAGAAGATCACAGGCTACTGGAAAAATGCGGCCATAGGTGAAAAGGCTTATTCCATCAAGGAAAGAAGGGATCACTAATTTTACTGCCGAAAGCAGTGCTAAAAAAGATCCCATGACTAACCAAAAAGTCGATGTACGGACTAAAAGAAGGAGTGGCAAACGAAGAGAACTATCAATCTCACTCCTCATTACCGTGTGCAATGGAGCAGGCTCATAAAGATTAGACATGGCCTGCGCTTGAGAAAGCATGGAATCTTGATTCATGGGAAAATAAAAACTATCTTGAAGAACTATTTTGATGGCTCAGCCGCTGTTACAACAGGCATTCCAGCTGGCTTGGGAACAAGGTCTATAGGTGCAATAGCATAAGTTGCATGAGGTTTCCATTGAGGATCATTGAGGCCTTTTATTTCTAATTCCATCGCTTTCTCTATGGGCAAGCGGACAACACCATGAGCTTGATCAACCCAACCATAGGTGGTCAGCATTTTTTCATCAGACTGCCGAAGCTCAGCTAAATTTTTTACTCTTAACAAAGCCCTCTCTGCATCCTCATCAAGAGGCTCTGGATTCCATCGCAACACCAGAATAAGAGCTGAAGCAAAAAGGACTAACATGCCCGATGCGGTCCAAAATCGTGACCAAGGAAAACAGCACCGAGAAGAATGATGAGAACAGGATTTTTCCATAATTGTTTTTAAACAGAAATATGAATGGAGTTCTTAAGCCGTGGATCACGCAAAGGCCAGAGAGGGACCTCTCCTAACCGCTTTAAGAAAACAGCAGCCAAGGCGCTTCCAATGGCAATCAAAGAGAGCAAGTCAAGAAGGCTAGGACGAAACCCAGCTGGGTGGAGCATTGGAAGCACGATAATATAGATATCAAGAAGGTGCATTAATAAAATCCAACAGGCGACGCCGCAAAGATAGGCAGGACGGCGCTTGGGGTTGCGAAAAAGAAGCAACAGGAAAGGAACTAAAAAGTGACCGAGCACCAAAATAATATTGAGCGTGCACCAGCTTTCTGTATTGCGGCGCAGAAAATAAATGGTCTCTTCGGGAATATTCGCATACCAAATCAGCATGTATTGATCAAATCCAATATAGGCCCAAAAGACCGTAAACGCAGTCATCAGCTGTCCCATCAGCGAATAATGTCGTTCTGAAACAATTCCTTCTAAATAACCTGCAGAGCGAAGCGCGGTGATAATTAAAAGCAAAACGCAGAGGGAACTTAAGGCTGATCCTGCAAAAATATAAACACCCCACATCGTGGAAACCCACTTAAAATCAAGTCCCATGAGCCAATCGACTGCCGCAAAAGTTAAGCAGACAGCAAAAAATGGGAGACTCGCAAAGGTAACTTTACGAGCCATAATCGTATAGCGGGCATCGCCATTTTTATCTTGAGCCACAGAAAGTTTTCTTAACAAAAGAGAGGCGGTCGTAAAAAAGAAAAAATAAAATGCAGCGCGAATCCAAAAAAACGTCAAGTTCAAATAGGCTGATTTTTCATCCAGCTGAATACTCTGCCCATGAGGGATAAGCATCCATTTCCAAAGGATGGGAGCCACAAAAATAAGGGGAATAAAAAAGAGAGCCATCACAGGAAAGAGGCTGGCCATATTTTCCATCTGGCGTCGCACGCCGACGCTCCATTCGACATCAATCCCATGATGCACCAAAATCCAAAAGAGACTTCCAATACAAATAGTGAGAAAAAAAATAAATGCAAAAAGCCATGAAAAAGCAAACTGCTGCGGATGGCCAATCCCAAGGAGAATCGAAGCTAACAGGGAAATGAGCGCAATAGAAACAAGGCTAAAAAAACGTCCCCCGACATGTTTATAGTCGAAGTACTCAGGACTCTTGGATGCTAGTGAGGAAGATTCAACTTTCATGAAAAATTAAGGAGTAGGCGTTGTTGAATTCGTAGAGAATGGAGCCTGTTCTGACGAAGGGACATCACTGAGCGTCCCTCTCTGAGCACGTTGCAGGGCTCTAATATAACAGATGATAGCCCAACGATCAGGAACTTGAATATTGGAACCATAACCTAACATTGTGTTTTTTCCCCAAGTAATAGTGTTAAAAATCTCTCCATCGGCCATGTCCCGAAGTCGCTGCTGCTGAAAGTTAGCAATACCATTGAGCCCATACTTAGAAGCAATCCCATTTCCAAAGCCAGTAGCACCATGACAAACAGCACAATTGATGTTGTAGCGCTCACGACCTCGTTTCATGACAGCTGCTGTCACTTCAAAAGGAATACCTGTTCCCCATTGATTCCCCATACGACCTGTGGCCACATAATCCCCAGAAGCAGAAAAGCGAACGTTTTTATAAGGCCCAAAGTCGTTGTCTTTTCCTGAGTTTTCTTGAGAAGAAGTTGGCATCGCATAGCCGAGTGGTATGGTGCCTACTACATGCTGACGTGCAGAACGATTATCAGCATAAAAATCACTTTCTGTCTGCGCCTTATATTTGGTCTGACGCACCATATCGGGAAAAAGCTCAATGGGGGGACGCTTGGACTTCCAGCCACGCAATCCAGTCATAGAGAGGAGAAGAAGTACAAAAAGAAAAAATCCAATGAAGAAGTAACGGAGCATAAGAGAGGCTATAGGCTGTAGGCTGTAGGCTGTAGGAACAACATGAAGTTAAATCTATTTTAGGAGCTGTTTTTGAAAAATGGATTCCGGCTTAATTAGTTTTTAAAAATTACAATTGAGTTTTTAAACTTTCTATAGCCTATAGTCTACAGTCTGTGAAGATACTGGCGCATCTTCACAAATTGGCGTGACATGAGCTCCTCCAAGCGAGTTTAAAAAAGCCATCGTTTTTTCGATAGAAAATTTCTTATCTTCTGCTTCGATCACAATAAAAAACTTGTCCTCGGTCACTTTCTTAAAGCGATCCCAGTTAAAGACGGGATGATTCCAGCGTGGCAATCCATTAAGTGCGAGCATGCCAAAAGTCGCGGTCAGTGCAGAAAGCAGAATCGTCAGCTCAAACATAATTGGAAAAAAAGCTGGAATAGTCATGATGTTGGTTGGTTTCCCAGCAACGACCAGCGGATAAAGAAAACTGGAAGCTCCAAACTCCATAAAACAAGCCAGGGAGAACCCTGTCAGCCCACCGATGAAAACCAGTGCACTCAACCATGATTTGCCAATACCCATGGCTTGGTCCATTCCATGAATAGGAAAAGGAGAAAAAGTATCCCAGCGTTTGTATCCTGCATCACGCACTTTTTCAGCTGCATGATAGAGGTCGCGAGCTGTTTCAAACTCAACCCCAAGTCCGAAGAGCGGAGTATTATTATTAAGATTAGTATGAGTCATACTGGTCTCTATGGTCTTCATCTCAAAATTAATGTTCTTCTCCATAATGAGGATCCGCTTCCGGCAACACTGCCTTCACCTCAAACATACAAATCATCGGCAAGAACCGCACAAAGAGGAGAAAGAGTGTGGTGAAAATTCCAAAAGTTCCTATAAAAGTAAAAATATCAACCCAAGTTGGATGGAACATACCCCATGATGAGGGAAGAAAGTCACGTGCCAATGTTGTGGCAATAATGACAAAACGCTCAAACCACATTCCGGCGTTGACAAACATGGAGACGACAAAGACGGCAACGACATTGGTACGGCACCATTTAAACCAAAAGACTTGAGGAGAAATAACGTTGCAAAACATCATCGAAGCGTAAGCCCACCAGTAGGGACCAAAAGCCCGGTACCAAAAAGCGTCACGCTCATAAGGGTTGGCTCCATACCAAGCCATGAAGAGCTCCATCAAATAGGCATATCCCACAATCGATCCGGTTAACAAAATGACCTTACACATTTTGTCGATGTGACTTGGGGTGATCATATCGTGCAGCTGCGGATAGAGGGCTCTAGCTGGCAGCATGATGGTTAGCACCATCGCAAATCCTCCAAAAATAGCACCAGCCACAAAATACGGTGGAAAGATCGTTGCATGCCATCCAGGAATGACCGAGGTGGCAAAGTCAAAAGAAACGACACTATGAACTGAAAGCACTAGTGGTGTTGAAAGTCCAGCCAGCAGCAGGTAAGCCATTTCGTAATGACGCCACTGACGATTCGCTCCTCGCCATCCAAGAGCAAGGATACCATAAATAAATTTTTTGACCTTGGTCGTGCATCGGTCGCGAATCGTCGCCAAATCAGGGATTAAACCGGTATACCAAAACAAAATCGAAACAGTAAAGTAGGTAGAAACAGCAAAAACGTCCCAAAGCAAGGGACTACGAAAGTTTTGCCAAATGGCATTAGCATTGGGGACAGGTGCCAAAAAGTAAGCTTTCCAAACACGACCGACATGGAACAGCGGATAGAGTCCAGCACAGACCACTGCAAAGAGAGTCATGGCTTCCGCAGCTCGGTTAATTGAGGTGCGCCATTTTTGACGTGTCAAAAAGAGAATGGCCGAAATGAGCGTTCCTGCATGGCCAATACCAATCCAAAAAACAAAATTAGTAATATCCCAAGCCCACGCAACAGGGCTATTGTTTCCCCAAACACCAACACCAGTAGAAACAAGATAGCAAAGCAAGAGTGGCGTGAGTAAGGCAATTGGAGAGGTAATCGCAATAGAAATCCACCACCAACGAGGTGTGTCCGATTCGACAATCGTGCTAACGTAACTACTGATCCAGGCCATGGTCCGCTTGTTGAGAACAAGCGGGGGACGCTGAACTTGCTTTTCTGCTGGAGAAAGCAGCGTGGATTCAAGAGTGGCAGTACCGTTTGACATAGAAATTAACTAGCACTAGAGGAAGTAGCGGGTGCAGCTACACCGTGGTTATCAAAATGAGTGGAACCAATATCATGATGCTCTTTGTCAGATGATTGATGCTCACCGTGGTGATGAAGAACTCCGTTAGCAAGCCCCACCCTCTCCGCTCCTGGCATAGCAGCATTCGGATTCTTAATCCTCGCAAGATAAGTCACACGAGGCTTCGTATTCAAATATTTGAGCATCGTGTAATCACGAGGGCTTTGTTTGAGTTTGGAGACTTGGGCGTTAGGATCAGCAATATTGCCAAAGACAATCGATTCCGAGGGACAAGCTTGTTGGCAAGCGGTTTTGAAAGGGGCTATTGGCGTTTTGTGAGCATCACTAGCTCCCGCTTTGACAAGACGGCCAATCTTGGCCTCTTCGATACGCTGTAAACAGAAGGTGCATTTTTCCATGACCCCACGCATACGAACCGTAACGTTAGGGTTTTTGGACATTTTAAGGCTATCAGCCATTCCTTTCGGAGCTAGAGGCCCATAATAAAGCTCATCGAGCGGCCTTTGGTTATAATCAAAGAAATTAAAACGCCGTACCTTCCAAGGACAGTTGTTCGCGCAATAACGAGTCCCAATACAACGATTGTAAGCCATCAAGTTGAGTCCATCTTCACTATGGACCGTGGCATTAACAGGACAAACAGTTTCACAAGGAGCATTGTCACACTGTTGACACATAATAGCCTGCGGCAACATTTCTGGATTATCTTCAGAGCCATCTATGCTTGCAAACCAACGATCAATGCGAATCCAAGCCATGTCCCGACCGCGACGAACTTGTTCTTTGCCAACAACAGGAACGTTGTTCTCTGCTTGGCAGGCAAGCAGACAGGCGTTGCAACCGATGCAAGTGTTGAGGTCGATGGACATTCCCCACTGCTCTGGAGCAGTAAAAGGAGGTCGCGTATAAAGTCCGATGTTAGGTGGAATGTGGCTGTCCATTCCCATCGTCTGGGCAAATTTGGGATCTTCTTCGTAACGCTTGACCGTTCCTTCGCGAACAAGGTCCCTCCCTTCCATGTTGTGATGCTCTTGCGTCTGAGCAAAAACATATTTTTTACCAGCCAATGGTTTAATGGAAATACCTTGAACATAGTCCAGATTGGCATTCTTTCTCAGTGGATAAACATTAAACCCTACATGATTAATCACATGAGAAAGCCCTTCCCGTCCATATCCCAGGGCTGCACTCACCGAACCATCAGCGTGACCTGGAGCCTCAAGAACAGCGATATTGACGGTGTGAGTTCCATCATGGAGAGCAACCATGTCCCCATCAGTGAGACCAAACCTCTTGGCATCGGCAGGACTCATTAAGAGGGCATTGTCCCAGGTTAGTTTAGTGACAAAATCAGGAGTTTCTTGTAACCAGGCATTGCCGCTATAGCGACCATCATACGTGCTCGAGCTGGGAAGAAAGACCAATTCGAACTCCCCTTGAGGCACTGGTTCAAGAACTTCAGCTGCCACAGCACTCTGCACTGCAGCCTCATTCCAAGAAGATTGAAGAACAGGAGCTGCAGAGTTTTCTAAGAAACCGTTATGGAGATATTGATTCCAAGCAGCATCGGAAGTGTCTTTAGAAAAAACATTGAACGTCTCACGAATCAAGGCTGGACCTTCAGGAGCAGGCTTGCCTTGAAGTGCGTTGAGTATTTCGATTTCTGTAAGCCCATTCCAAAGCGGCAAGACCATCGGCTGGATCGCACAGAGCGTTCCCTCAAAACTCCGAGTATCACCCCATGACTCGAGATAATGGGCAGCTGGAACAACCCAGTGACAGGCCTTGCTTGTCTCATCTTCGTTGAGCGAAAGATGAAAGGAATCAGGAACAGCAGCAAGAAGCTTGGCCAGTTCAGCTCCTTGAGGCGCCGTGTAAAGAAGATTGGTTTGAAAAAGAAACAGCTGCTTAATCGAATTCGCCTTTAATGCTGCTACAACCTCTTCAAAGGAAGTCGGTTTTTTTCCTAGCGCCGCCACGTCTATGGTTGAACCCAAATTTCCTAGTGCTGTATTGATTCCAAAAACCAAAAGTTGCACCGCCTCTGATTGCCCTGGCCCTGTTAACACAAGACTCTTGCCTTGCGCTGCCATCAAATCATCGGCAAGCGGCTTAATCCAAGCTCCCCAATCAGGAAGAGCGGCAGCGGAGTGATTTGTTAAATAGGTAGATGCTAGCGACTCCAGAGAACCATTATTTGTCTTTTTAGCAATCTGCAGTGCTAAGGTTGCCGCAAAAGCCCCTATCTGACTGGCTTTGACGCGCAAACGATGATCAGCCATGCCTCCTGTCAGCGTGTAGTGATTCTCAACAGCGTAGAGGCGATTCATCGCCTGATCTGGATTGCGACGGGTGTAAAAATCAGAAGCAAACCCGACTCCACGTTCTATGGGATTGAGAAAGTCGCTATCCAGGGCAACAAGTACATCTGCTTTTTTGAGATGATAGAGAGGCCTCATTCCCACTCCAAAAGCCACCTCACAAGCTTGATGCTCGTTTTCGTGAGAGAGTGGTTCGTACTCAAACCATTTCATCTTTGGAAACTCTTTCATCAAGGCATCACGCAAACGATTGCGCGTTGGAGAATGAGCACTCTCCACAACAAACACCAGCCCTTCACCTTGATTGCTCAAAGCAATTTGGCGCAGCCCTGCTAAATAAGCATCGAGCGCAGCGCGCTTCACTTTTTTCCCATCGCGTTTGATTTCTTTGGCACGATGAGGGTCGTAGAGATCGAGGATAGAAGCTTGAGCAAAAGCATCGGTGGAACCATTGCTCAGCGGATGCAGTGGGTTTCCCTCGAGCTTGGTAGGACGGCCATCAGAGGTGGTTGCAATCAGCGGAATACCACCCAGAGGCGTTGGCATCGTCGTGGCATAGTATAAAAATTTTCCAGGAATCGTCCACTCAGCAGAACGAGTGAAAGGAACCAGATAAGCTTCAGGACGACGACAAGCGGTCAGGCCAATCCCGGCCAAAGCTGCAGAGGCACCTGTCAGCTTCAAAAAATTACGCCGAGACATCCCATTAGTCGCCATGTTTTCCTCTCCCTCACGACGGTCAACACCAGCTGGAAACTCACGCCCCAAAACCTCGTTAAAAGCAGCCGCATTCTCACGCTCTCCACTGGTGCGCCAGAGTTTTGGTTGAGCATCACGTGTTGGATGTTGAAAAACTCTTTTCATTATTTTAAATCACTTTTTGGCCAAGATAAATACTCCTTGCGTCGCCCATGAGGCACTCCTAAAAAAACGTTGTTCCAGCGGATGCTGTAACCCAGGAGACGGTCGATACAAGATTGATAATCTCTTAAAATCATGTTTGGAGGATGAAAAAAAATGTTTGGGAAATGTTTTGAGCTTTTCTCTTGGCTGCTGCCACGATGTGTGCAGAAGGCCTACTGGGTTCCAGCGTCCGCTGGAATGACGTTAATGTGTAAGTGCAGCTGAAATGTAGTTAACAAAGCTTTTTCTTTTGTTGAGAGGATAATGCAGGTTCCTCACCGATGGCACCCTCCACACGTCACCGGAGGATTGACATTCCACTCTTGTTTAAACTTCAATCCCATTTCTTGTTGTTGTTCGAAAGTTTTGGGGTGCCAGTTCATGTTAAAAACCTCTGAAAATGGGCGCAGGAAATTCTCTGGGGCACGATGGCACTCCAGGCACCAAGCCATGCTGAGTGGTTTGGCTTCATAGACAACAGACATTTCATTAATCGCACCGTGACAGCTATAGCAACTCACCCCGCGATTGACATGCACCGCATGATTAAAATAGGCGTAGTCAGGAAGTTTGTGAATTCTGACCCAGGGGATCGGCAGCCCTGTTTTCCAGCTCTCTTGGACAGGAGCAAGGCGAGGGCTATCGGACTTTATTTTTCCCTGACCATGACAATTGATACAGGTCTGAGTGTTGGGAATATTGGAATGCCCAGCGATCTCCACGAAACTATGGCAGTAGCGACAATCCATCCCAAGTTGCTGTACATGGATCGCATGGGAAAAAGGAACCGGCTGATCGGGCTGATACCCGACACGAGTGTACTTGGGGGTAAAATAGTACCAAATACCACCGACGACTCCACAGCCAATAACTGTCAAACAAACCAGCAGTTTGAGTGGCAAAAGATTAGACCAGCGTGGGAAAAAATTGGACATTGATGAAATTCAACAAAAAGCTCTGTTTTCAGCAAAAAAATAGGAGCGACGAGTCTATTTAAAAAAAATGAAAAGACAATTCTTTTTTAGGGAAAAAGTAAGGCTTCTTCTTGCAATTGTGATCAAGACAAAGTAGATCTCACCTCGTTTATTTTTTCCATCCATGAATTTATTATTTCGGCTGCTCATTCTACTATTAGCCATACTTGTTTTGGTTGCTCCTCTCCAGGCTCAGACACCCCCTCCCCAGCACTCTTTTAATGGAACGCTCCTTTCACCATCATCCTCTTTTACAGGTTCTTACATTTATTGTAATAAGACTGTTTTCTACTGTCATTTCAATCAAATTAGTAAGGAATCTTGTCTTTATGAAGATATTAGTAGTCGACTTCTAAATCAGTGTGGTTGTATTGGCTCTCTCCATTTACCTGAAGAGATTGCCACTTTTTTTCAGTCTGTTCGTATAAATGTTGTCCCTGTTAGTTCTCTTTCTAAGGATCAATTCGCAAAAGTAGGCCACGGAATAACACCTGAGAATTTTACTGGAGACTATGATGACATCACTCCAAAAGCGATTACTCTTTCTGCAGAGTACCTTAGCCTCCTTCAATCTCGTTGGATATCGTACAAAAACGAAGACCCTAGTGTTTTATACATCCTTTGCATGGCACTCCTTGATCAATATCTACCTCAAGGAGTCCAAAATCCAGATATTAAAAAGTATTTTGAAGAGGCCAAAACCCTTCCTTACTATCAAGAAAAAAACCCCGATTGGATATCCTCAACCATATCAGAAAATAATGCCATTGCTTGGTTTTTTGCCAATTCAGCAATTAGTTACCTACATGGCAGCTACCCTTACGGAGAACCTTCTTCTTGCTATATCCTTAAAAAAAATCAGCCTGAATTTTTTTCCTATTTAGAAAATCTTTTTGGACCCCAGAGCGGCTTTCTCAATCAGTCGTTTTCTTATCACGGCTATTTTTTTAATACTGCTAGCGTAGATTATTCGGATTGGTTTCAGGCTCACAAAGAAGAAATTTTTCAAGAGTGCAGACAGCAGGTTGCTTATATCGAACAGGCAGGATTGCCTAAAAATATTACTGACTTTTTTAAGAGTGTTCCTTTGAGGTTGAAATGGAATGATCAAATGCTTAGTGGTGCGGAAGCTTGCTACTCCGATTTATATTCAGTAATTTCATTGAAAACCTTCGATTTGTACCTCAAGCAAAAATTGAGAAAGATAGATCCAACAGGGAAAGAACCCCTCCTTCTTCACGAACTCCTTCATGCTTTCCATCATCAACTCGTTCCCAACGGAGTGGATAATCCTGTTATCATTAAATTTTATCAAGAGGCCAATGTCTCTAATAATCGCTACTACAAATGTCCAGACCGCTCTGATTCTCATTTTACAGATGAATGGAGGGAAAATGCTCCGGAATTCTTTGCCTGCACAGCGACCACTTTCCTAGCCCATTCTGAAGAAAAAGAACCTACTAAGGTAGATGATATTTTTATCGATCAACCAGGGTATTATAATTACCTTCAAAGCCTTTTCTTTGGAGCTCGAGGAACACCTGTTGGGGTCGTCTCAGATTTTGCATATTAGATGCTTTTTTTTTTCTTATTCTTCGAATTTACAGCTTTTTCTTATCTCTCTTTAGCTGCTGCACCCTCAGCAAGCTCTTTTGCTTTATCTCATCAAGCAGGACCTACGTGCACAACGCTGACGATTGGTAAAAACAGACTCGATGTCCGCCTCGCGACGGATCCAACATCACGAGAAACAGGCCTAATGAAGGAATCATCACTTGGCCCTAATGAAGGGATGCTCTTTGTCTTTCCCTTTCCACAACGAGTCTCCTTTTGGATGAAGGATACTCCCTTGCCACTGAGCATCGCTTACCTCAGCCAGCAGGGACACATTTTAGAAATCCACGACCTAGAACCTTTCAATCAGCATTCTATTTTGAGTAACTCCACAGCAATCCTCTACACGATTGAAATGCCTCGCGGATGGTTTGAAGAACACGAGGTTCTTCCTGGCGATGTCGTCACAGGGCTTCCACCAGCGACGATAGCTCATTAACAAATACTATTTTTCGTTTGACCAAAGCAAAAAAATACTCTTTCCTCTTACGTCCGCGCGGCCGTAGCTCAATTGGATAGAGCATCTGACTACGGATCAGAAGGTTCGGGGTTCAAATCCCTGCGGCCGCACTTTCTGTAAGCATTCGACTAACAAGCCGAATACTTACCACTTTTCCCTCAAAAAATTTTCTTTTTTTGAACTTGGAACAGATACCTCTGCAAACACCTCTCCAGTTAGCAGAGCAACTCCACACAAAGCGAGGTTTTGTCTGGCTCGATTCTTTGGCACCCCAAATCACTTTCCCCAACGAGCCACTCCAGCAAGGCGTTGCACTCTTGGCTGCAGAACCTGATCTTATCTTGGAAGGAAACGCTCATGAATGGCCTATTTTAGAAAAAGAGCTAAAAAACAGGTCGCAGGTTGCAGGTTACAGGTTACAGGAAGCATCTACAGATTACGAAGCACACAATTGCTTTATAAAGCAAAGCCTAACAGAAAACCTGCAACCTAATCCCCTGCCACCTGCAACCCACCATCGCAAAGCGATGGCAGGAGCCGCCATTGGTTATTTTCGCTACGATGGTTCTTTTTATTTTGGATTTTATGAAAAAGTGCATCGTTTTTTTTCTGCTGAAACAAGGCCAGAAGAGCGAGAGAATGCCCTTCCATGCGCAGCAAAGTTAGAAAAGAAGGCCTGCTTTGAACCTGACATTACCCCTGCAGAATTTTGTCAGCAAATAAAAGAAGCCCAGGCTGAAATTGCAGCAGGAAATATTTATCAGGTCTGTTTGGCTCATCGCTTCCGAGCCAAAAATCGAGTGGATGCATGGCCGTTCTATCTCTCGTTGCGAAAGCATTCTCCAGCTCCTTTTGCAGCCTACTTGGATCTAGGAAAAGAAATTGTTTTATCAAGCTCTCCAGAATGTTTTCTCAAAATAGAAGGACGTCGTATTATAACACGCCCCATCAAAGGGACACGACCTCGAGGAAAGACTGCAGAAGAAGATAGGAGGCTCGCTAATGAACTCCAGCACTCTTCCAAAGAAAAAGCGGAACTGGTTATGATAACTGATCTTTTGCGCAACGATCTCGGTCAAGTTTGTGATTATGGGACTATCACAACGCCACAACTATTGGCCCTAGAGTCTTACCCTCAGGTTTTTCACCTTGTCTCTACCATTGAGGGACAGCTACGAAAAAATATATCGCACGTAGAAGCGCTTGCAGCCTGTTTTCCAGGAGGATCGATTTCAGGAGCACCTAAGAAAAAAGCCATGGAAATTATTGCGCGACTAGAAGCAGCTCCACGAGGTATTTTCACCGGCTCGATTGGCTATTTCGGATTTGATGGCAGCAGTGAATTTAATATCGCTATTAGAACAGCCCTCGTCCGTGATGGCATGGCTGAGTTTCATGTTGGAGCTGGTATTACGTGCAATTCCATTCCTGAAGAAGAATGGGAAGAGACTCTTCACAAAGCCGCTGGAATCTTGGCGGCAGCGTAAAAAAAAGCATCCGTTCACTTGACTGGACATTAACAAATAGGGTTGAGCAATGGGGTCAGTACCGAATAACGCTAAGTTAAGAAAATTACTAACGTAGCCAACGCAGGAAGAAATTAGCCACAAAAGAACACAAAGAACACAGAGATAAAATTTT
>JAIEQL010000045.1 GCA_019747735.1 Chthoniobacterales bacterium
ATTGCGCATTACGGCGTCGCTCCAGTGCTCGCGTCCTCGAGTATGTCCCTATACACTGCGGGTCTGTGCGCTTCGCTTCTGGTACTGCATCAATTTTATTCGTTTTCAAGACACCCTCTAATAGTTTTTTTGTTTTTTCTTTATGAGATAAAAATGACGTTGGCAGTTACGGATTAATTAGTTTTCTTATACGCAACCCTTGTGTGCATCATGCCTGCAAGAGTGTTGACAAGGGTCTCAACGATCTTGTGGAGTTCTCCTACGGTAATAGGGCATTCGTTATATTCCCCTTGCTGGAGGCGTTCTTTGAACACGCTCTGCAAGAGATCATCGATACGTTGTCGTGAGGGCTTCTCCATGCTGTGAGTGGCACTTTCTGCCAGATCTGCCAGGCTAACCACAACAGCTTCTTTGGTCTGAAGCTTTGGTCCTGGATACCGAAAGGTTTCTTCATGAACCTCGGGAATATCTTCTTCGCGAAGGTTCAACATTTTTCCACCAAGTCGGACATCTTCTTGTTGTTGGCGTGCACGCTCAAAGAAATAACTTACCATGGTGGTTCCATGATGTTGACTGATGATATCGACGATACGGCGGTGCAATTTATTTTTGAGGGCTAGATCAATTCCTTCTTTCACATGAGCTGTGATGATCAAGCTGCTCATGGTTGGGGTGAGGTTGTCATGAGGATTAAAATCGGAAGAGGTATTCTCGGTGAAATACTCTGGTTTAACTAGCTTTCCAATATCGTGGAAATAGGCCCCAACGCGACAAATCGAAGCATTGGCATGAATGGCCTCTGCAGCTGCTTCCGCGAGGGTTGCAACAGCAATGCTGTGCTGATAAGTTCCGGGTGCTTCCAGGCTAAGGCGGCGCAAGAGAGGATGATTGAGGTCAGCCATTTCCAACCATGAAATTTCTGTAGTGACCGAAAACAGATACTCTAAAATAGGCAAAAGCCCACTGACGATAATAGAAGTAACAATACCGCTTGCAAGTGCCCCTACGCTTTGAAGGAGGATCATCATTCCATCGCTTTTGGTAAAGGGAGAGGCTATGGCGATTTCTCCTAGCATGATGGCCAAGATCCATGTTGTTATGCCGACGTAAATACCTGCTCGAATCAGGCGTGAACGACGCCGAACCTGTTGTGTTGCGATCATGGCAATAAACCCTGCAAGGAGGGAAATGAGCAGAAAAGGAATATTAATTTCTTGAAAGTTATTAAACAGAAACCCTCCCCAGCAGCTTCCAAAAAGGAGCGCAAAGAGAGCATCTCTATTTCCTAAAAGGACAGAAAGCGTCAAGGGAGCAAGTGCATAGGGAAGTAAGAGTGGCACTAGCTTAGGGTCCATGATCCCTGCATTGGTGATCAGGATCGCTGTTTTAACCAGAGCCAACTGGGCAATGAGTGTTCCAAAAAGAAGGGTCAGTCGCGAGTTGCTGTAAGCTGTTGTTGGATGGCCGATCCAGAGTCCTCCAAGAGCTATTGTGAAAAGAGAAAGCGCAACGAGGCATTGCTGGCTGGAAAGTTGCTCTTTCCCAAGCAGCATGATTCCAAACAAAGAGGTCAAAATAAGAGCGAGTGTCAGTAGGCGGATTCCCCATCCCTTTTCTAAAGCTCGGAGAAATTGATGACCTCTGATGCGGCGGCGAATTTTCCCGCAGGTAAGTCCTCGAGCTGCAAGTTGACGTTGTTCTAAATATTTTACCATTTTAAGAGCGATGTTCTTGATAAGCCTTGATGATAGCTTGTACTAAGGAATGGCGGACCACATCGGATTGCTGAAAATAGTGAAATCCAATCTTCGAAATTTTTTGAAGCACTTCCAAAGCTTCTAACAGACCGCTTGGTTTATTTTTGGGAAGATCAATTTGCGTCGGATCTCCTGTGATCACACAGCGAGAGCCAATACCGATGCGGGTCAAAAACATAAACATTTGTTCGGTGGTTGTATTTTGAGACTCGTCTAAAATAACAAAAGCGTGATTGAGTGTGCGACCGCGCATGTAGGCCAGCGGAGCAATTTGAATAATGTTTTTATCGAGATAACGTTGGAGTTCTGCTGGCGCCAGCATCTCCTCAAGCGCATCGTAGAGAGGCCGGAGATAAGGGAAAATTTTTTCTTGAAGCTCTCCTGGCAAAAATCCTAACGCTTCTCCCGCTTCTACGGCAGGACGAGTTAGGATCATTGTGCTCACTTTGCCTTGCTTTAATGCTTCCAAGGCCTTCGCCACGGCAAGGTAGGTTTTTCCTGTTCCAGCAGGGCCTAGACCAAAAGTGATGTCGTGTTCTTCTATTTTTTGGAGATAAATATGTTGAGAGGCCGTCTTGGGAATGATGGGAGGCTTGCGCAAAGAACATTGAATGCGAGCTTCCGATGGGTTGGAGTCGATGGGGAGAACCCATTGAAGTGTTTCTAAAAATTCATGCTCTCCAATAGAAACTCCCTGTTTTTGTAAAGTAGCCAGAACATCAAATGTTTGTTGACCTCGCGCAATAGCTAAAGGAGAACCTTCGAGGCGTAACCACCCATCACGAGTAACAACGCTCACTTGCAAAACTTTCTCCATGGTCTGCAGAAGCTTTTCATTGCTTGCATAGAGCGATTGCAAGGCGCGAGCCGTTTCAAATTCTAGCGTGATACTAGAAGAGCCCAGAGGAGTATTGCTACTGCGGCTATTGAAGGAATGAGAAGCTGGGAGGACTCTATTCTTTTTCAATCTAAAAATTCTCACTTGGAGTCCTTGTACCCGTAGACTAAAGCCCATGGTGTCCGTTCTTCAGGTGACTTAACAACCTTTACAATGGCATAATAAGTTCCTGTAGCTTTAGGAATGATATGAACACTTGCCATGGTGAAATGTTTTTTTTCATAACTCTTATGGCTGCTTTCTAACTCTGCTAGTTTGCCATTACTGTCATAAAGATGAACTTCAATGATGGCTCCTTTGATATCGGAGGCCATAAAGAATCGGTAATCATTTCCTTTAAAAAGCTGTGCTTCGATGGCCTTGCGCTGTTTTATGCCAAGATCGCCTCCCCAACTATCTTTGCGGATGGCATATTGCTTAGAATAAGGAAGTGCTGCCTCGTAAGCAAAAGAAAGAGCATCATCTACTGTTGCTTGCGTCGTAGAGACAATGACAAGCATTCCCAGTAGGAGCGTGACAAAGAGCAATGGTCGATAGCAGGAGCGCACGGCAGAAAGCGATGGTAGCTTCAGGTTTTTTAAGAAAAAGTAGTTATTTTCAAGACGAGTTGATGAGTTTTATCTTGAATATCTTGTACTTTTTTATGGTTTAAGGGCTGTTTTTTTTCATCAATCATCGGAGCGATTTGTTTCAACACAGTATCGACAGCGATGACAAGAGAGTTTTGCTTGAGGTGAGAAGACATGCCATTAATACAGCGAATGAAATAATGAACGAGTTCTGGTTGGTGTAGGAGTTCTGCTCCATCCGATGTATAGTGGGCGCTTACAATCGAAGTGAGAGCATTAGTGCCACGAAGCCACCCACCCAAACTAACTAGCTGAGCAAGGTCTTCATCATTCATTTCATCCATGGCAGAGCGTACATCTTGTAGTGCTCCATCAAATTCTACTCGGACACCATGCCAATCCCGATGATCGGCTTTATCGGTGATGCTCTTACTGCGACTGATGACCGATTTTCTGACGTTAATAGCATCAGCAAGCTTAAGAACATCTTGACCTAGCTCTTTGACGCGCTCCGTATCTTCTGCTTCCACAGCAATAAATCCTTCTGCAATCACACATCCCAAAAGTAAAGCGATGTGTGGGCGATCGGAAGGTATGAGCGTTTTGTGAAGGTTCAACTGGGCTTTCCAATTAGGATTACCCAGTTTGTCTAAGACAGTAAAAATTTCACTAGGAACTGGAACGACGACATCCTCAACAGAAGCTGCTGGAAAATCAGAGAGGTTAACGGAAGCTGGAACCTCTTCAACAGAAGTAGAAGTAGCTGTTTTGTCAGGTTTGGCAGCGACTTGAGAGGAAGATGTTACTTTTTGAAATGGTGCTGTTTTTTTAATAAGGGGAGGAGTTGCTAATAGCACTCCCGAAAAAGAGCAAGAGAGAGCGCCAAGCATGAGTAAAGAAAAAGAACGCAAGCTCTGGGTAGTGAGAAAGAGAGTTTTCATGCTAATTTATGAGCAAAGCCAGTTGGCAGTTGGTCTTTGATAAGTTAGAGTAGGTTAAATGAAGCTAGCAAGATTACAACATATTCTTAAGACGGTAGCGTCAAAAAAAATCCTAGTCATTGGGGACCTTATGCTCGATGAGTTTGTTTATGGGAACGTTGCCCGTATTTCTCCAGAAGCTCCAGTGCCCGTTGTCGAAGTAGAACGGACGTTAAGTTATCCTGGCGGAGCTGCTAATGTCGCTCGTAATTTGAGGCAATTTTGTGAAGAGGTGATTGTCTTGGGACAAATAGGTAATGATCGCATTGGGAAAAAATTGACTCACTTAATGAAAGAAGAGGGGCTGCATACCGAGAGTCTTTTAGTTTTTGAAGAGATTCCTACCACGGTCAAAACCCGGATCATTGCGCAACATCAGCAGGTTGTTCGTGTTGATCGTGAAAAGCGCTGTGTTTTCAATCCAGCCCTCTTGTCTCAAGCCGTTGCTAAAAGCGTTGCCATCATCGAGCATGTTGATGCGATTCTCTTTGAAGATTATGGCAAAGGATTTTTGTGCCAAGAACTCGTTACCCCAGTCATTGAGCATGGAGGTAACAAAATAATGACAAGCGATCCTCATCCCCAGAATCGCTTAGCATGGCCTTCTATTGATGTGATCAAACCTAACCGTACTGAGGCTTTTGCGGCAGCAGGGATTGCGTGGAGCCCTCCTGTTTTTCCTGTAGAAGAAGATAAAATGTTGCTTGCCGTGGGAAAAATATTACTGGAGCGCTGGCAATCCAAAGCTCTTCTCATTACCCTCGGAGAGCAAGGAATGATGCTCTTTCAGCCAGGGCAACCTCCTTATCACACCCCTACACGAGCCCGTGAAATCTATGATGTCTCGGGAGCTGGAGATACAGCCATTGCCTTATACACCTTGGGATTGGCTGCAGGAGCCTCTCCAGAAGAATCTGCAGAACTTGCAAACCATGCTGCAGGTGTGGTTGTTGGAAAATTAGGGACCGCGACCTGTTCGCCCAAGGAGCTCATTAACAGCTTTTCCCAGCTTGCTGTGTAATTGATTCGGCTAGCTGCTTTATTAAAAAATAGAACGTGTCTTTCACAACCAATAATCACCACACCCCAGGCGAAACGTTTGGGGGAACCCACAATAGCTTGATCCCAGCTCCCGCGCAGATGTCGCCACAAGGTGGCGGCACTTTTACCTTCAACTCTTTAAAAAAAGCCCTCTTCCTCGACCGAGATGGAACCTTGATGGAAGAAGTGGACCATTGTCATGATCCTGAAAAAGTGAAAGTCATTTCGGGAGTTACTGCGGCCTTACAACGAGCACGATTAGCTGGTTGGCTCAATATTATCATCACCAATCAAAGCGGCATTGGTCGTGGTTATTTTACAGAAAAAGAATTTCATGCTGTCCAAGAAGAGCTGCTGGATCAGCTAGAAGGCTGTATCGATGCGACTTATATGGCATCTGATCTGCCAGACCATGCTTCTCCCCGTCGCAAGCCAGGCCCGGGAATGATCTTGGAAGCGGCCGCTCAATTCGGTATCGACCTTCCTGCTTCTTTTATGATTGGGGATCGCGCCAGTGATATCGGTTGTGGAAAAGCTGCAGGGTGTCGCACGATTTTAGTGCTGACTAGTTATGGAAAAAACCATCGCGATTGCGGCGCTGATTTTATAGTGAAAGATGTTACCGAAGCGATTGAACTGGCTTTATTATGCAAGTAAAGAGTGATGAGTAATGGGAAGAAAATTCCTCTTCACCCTTCACCCTTCACCCTGTAACCTTCACCCCATGAACTATCAAAAATTCTTACCCATAGCTCGCGAAGCCGCTCTAGCAGCAGGTGATTTGCTTCATCACCATTTTTCTCAAGAGCTAGTGGTCGACCAAATGGAAGCTCATGATATCAAACTAGAGCTGGATCGACGCGCGCAAGAGCTCATTGAAAAAAAATTGCTTTCTCATTTTCCTGAAACGGCCATTTATGGAGAAGAAGGAATCAGTGGTGATCCCAATGCAGAGTATCGCTGGGTCCTTGATCCGATTGATGGCACTGTGAATTTCTTTTATGGCATTCCTCACTTTGCCATCTCCATTGCCTTGCAGCGTGAAAAGGAAACAGTTTTAGGGGTTATTTATGATCCGATGCGTAAAGAGCTTTGGGAGGCTGTCGAGGGAGGGAGTGTGACTCTCAATCAACGTCCTATCAGCGTTAGCAAACGAACCCAGCTCAGTGATGCTGTTCTCTCCATTGGATTGTCTAAGAGTGCCACCGTTCTAAAAAAAGCGCTTCCTCGACTAACTGACATGATGCAGCGAGCACGCAAGTGCCGCATCATGGGAAGTGCTACCCTTGATATTGCCTATGTCGCTTGTGGTCGCCTTGATGCCTACATCGAGGGTCAAATCAATCTTTGGGATATAGCGGCTGGAGCTTTGATGGTGAAGATGGCAGGAGGCTTTGTTGATTTACGACCTCATGCTGCAGATCCTTATAAATACTCGATTGTGGCTTCGAGTGGGGCTATTGCATTCGATCCTTTATAAGTTGATCAATATGACACGCACGGGTATTGGCTACGATGTTCACCCTTTAGTCGAAGGACGTCCTCTCATTTTAGGAGGGGTCACCATCCCACATCCTGATGGAAAGGGGCTTGCCGGTCATTCAGATGCTGATGTTCTTTCTCATGCCATTGCTGATGCCATTCTGGGAGCTGCAGGAAAACGAGATATTGGCTACTATTTTCCTAATACCGATGCCTCTTTAAAAAATATATCGAGTCTTCGCATTTTAGAGAAAGTTAGGGAACTCATCGCCGCTGACCAGGGAAAGCTTATCAATATCGATGCTACCTTGATTGCAGAGGAACCCAAAATCGCTCCTTTTATAGAAAGTATGCGAACCAGCATTGCAACAGCATTGCAGCTCGATCCTTCCTGTGTAGGCCTCAAGGCTACCACGAACGAAGGGCTTGGTTTTTTAGGAAGAGGCGAAGGGATTGCGGCTATGGCAACGGCGGGGGTGGAAACCAGCGTTGTTGAAACTCAACAACGTAGTTGAAGATAAAAGTTGAAGTTGAAGTTAATTCTTCGCCTTCGGCAAAAACCTCTTAAAATGCATCGCTTCGAATCCTTCAACTGTTAACTTCAACTTATTGCTTTGCAATAACCATGCCCCTTTCTTTCCACAACACCCTGACTCGCCAACTGGAAGAATTTTCTCCTTCAGGCCCTATCCGGATGTATACGTGCGGTCCGACGGTCTACAACTATGCTCATATTGGAAATTTTCGGGCTTATCTTTTTGAAGATTTGTTGCAGCGTCATTTAGAGGTACGTGGGCACACCGTTGATCGTGTGATGAATCTTACTGATGTAGATGATAAAACGATTCGAGGGGCCAATGCTCAAAAACTTCCTCTTGCCCAATATACGCAACACTACAAAGAGGCTTTCTTTACTGACTGCGCTACCCTTCGCCTGCGGCCTGCCATGGCTTATCCCGCAGCCACTGATCCAGAAAATATTGCTGCCATGATTGCCATGATTAAGACACTCATGGAGCGTGGGCATGCCTATCAAGCTGAAGATCACTCCGTTTATTTTCGCATCTCCTCTTTTTCTAATTATGGAAAATTAGCTCATGTTGATCTGGAGGCTCAGCGCTCCTGCGTTCGCATCAAAAACGATGAGTATGCCAAAGAGGAAGTGGCCGACTTTGCACTTTGGAAAGCATGGGATGAAGAAGATGGTGCTGTGGGCTGGGAAAGCCCCTGGGGACAAGGTCGCCCAGGATGGCATATTGAGTGCAGCGCCATGGCGCGACGATTGCTGGGTGACCAACTTGATATTCATTGCGGTGGCGTTGATAATATTTTTCCTCACCACGAAGCAGAGATTGCTCAATGTGAGTGCGTAACTGGAAAAACCTTTGCGCGTCTCTGGATGCATTGTGCCCACTTGATGGTTGATGGTAACAAGATGTCCAAGTCGGCTGGCAATTTTTATACCTTGCGAAGCCTCTTGGAAAGGGGTTGGAGCGGCCGTGAAATTCGCTATGTGCTGATGAATGTTCATTACCGCATCCCTCTCAATTTTACATTAGAAGGACTAGAAGCGGCTCGTCAGTCGCTTCATCGCCTGGATGAATGGTTGCGGCGACTCCAAGAGTATACTGCCGATTGTAAAATTATTGCTCCCCTGCTAGAGCAATTAGGGATATTGCAGCTCTCCTCTTTTTTTGAGGCTTTAGACCAGGACCTCAACATCTCTGCGGCGCTTGCAGTGGTCTTTGATACGATCCGCGAGTCTAATCGCCTGCTCGATCGTGCTGAGTTGACACTAGAACAAGCTCAGGGCCTGCTTGCTTGGTGGGGCAAAGTTAACGAGGTCTTGGCGTTAGAACCTGAACCACTCGCAGAAATACTTCCTAGGGAGGTTAGCGATCTGCTTGCTCTTCGCCAACAAGCTCGTGCTGAAAAAAACTGGCAAGAAAGCGACCGTCTCCGCGATCAAATTGCCGAGCTTGGTTGGAGTGTGAAGGATACGAAGAATGAGCAAAAAGTGGTGAAGCGTTGTTTTTAGGATAATGTTTAGAATCTAGCCCGAGGTAATTTTACCTAGTATTTTCGGTAGTTGATAACCGAAATTAGAGGGTGTCTTGAAAATGAATAAAATTGATGCAGTGCCAGGAGCGAAGCGCACAGACCCGCAGTGTATATGGACATACTCGAGGACGCGAGCACTGGAGCGACGCCGTAATGCCCAATTTTAGTCTTTGCAAGAAACCCTCTACGAGGAAAAAAGAACGAGCTGATAGTGTTTCTTTATCCTATCTGCTACCACCAATGTCGTTATAGGGGCTGGTAGTTCTCCATTTATCATACCAATCATTAAATGCATTCTGTTCTTCAGAAGATTTGACCGCTGCAATAGTATCCTCTTCATGTCCTGGAAGAGCAGAATACCTAATATCTCCTGTCCATATATTGACATTTTCTTGAATAGAAGCTCGAGGGTTCTTTCCACCATTGGTTTCCATGAAATCTGAATCATAATACTTTTGCCTATTAAAAAGTTTTTTCCACCAAGTAAGGTGGTTAAGAGTATCATTTAAAAATAAGACAAAAATAGAAGCGGAGCATCCAATAGAATAAGGGTTCTTTTCGCCTGAAAAGAGCTTTTGAAGATAATGATAATATTCTGGTTGATGTTGGAGGATATTTTCGCGATGGAAAGCTTCCTGCCCTCCTATACAATCAAGTAAAAAAGCAGTAGCAGTGAACGCAAAGAACTCAGCTGGATTGTGTCCTGCTCCGCTTAAAGCATCAGGAAGTTCATAGTAATGACCTTCTTGATCCTCTTGGAAGAACTTGATGATATCGGGATTATCTTCACCGTTAGGAACGAGCTGATGATGAAAAGCACGAAGACATTGGTATAAAAGTATGGGATCTTTATTTCCTATTTGTTGCTTCGAATAAAACACATCAGCATTTAACGAGATCTCTCTGTTCCTATACTCTCCAGCATCAAAATGTTCTTTTGTTTTCATTTGATCCTGACCTTTGAGCTTCAAAGGGATTGTCTTAAAAAAATCGATGATATTTTCAGGAAGTCCTGCGCCTTCGATAAACTCAACTTGTCGCCTGCATTCTGTACAGATTTCCTCATAGCGAAGACGATTGGCTGTTTTAGAATAATCCAAGGCCAATTCAGACCAATTAAAATTAAAACCGTGATAACAGAAACACTGGTTAAGAAAGCCGCTCTTGGATTTAAAGAGTTGCTCTAAGTAATGAAAAAATTCTGGCTGATTTTTCTGAATTTCATAACAGGAATAAGGGACTTCTTCATTAGAACCTCTTAGATAAGCCAAAGCTGAATCAACAAAAAAATAGAGAATAGCATTTGGCGAGGAATCTGAAATCCAAAGTGGATTTTGTTCTTGGTAATAAGGGATGGATTTGGCCTCTTGAAAATATGTTGCAATGTCAGAATTGTTGAGTTCTCGAGGCAGGCGTTGATCAAAAAATGCCATGAGAAGGAGATTGAGAACGATAGGTTTCTCACGATGATCAGATTCCCAGTCAGATTGATCTTGAAGCAGTTCGTCTGTTCGCAGCGTAATTCCTTTTTTTATTGTGTTGTCATAGTCACCATATTTAGCAGCAGAGTCTTGGCTTAGTGAAGAATTGACAAATATATAAACTGATGTGAAAAAATCCCTAATATCTTTAGGTAAATTGAGCGCTGAGATATAAGTGACTTGCTGGGTGAGTTGGGTTTTTATTTTCTCTAAATCTTCGGCTCTTACAAATGGGGAAATATCAAAGTTATAATTGTCCTTAGAAACAGGATCAGTAATGAGATAGTGAAGTATATGATACTGAGGCTGATTATTAGAAATAGGGGGCATTTGTGCTAAAGCGCCAAATATCGTGCTCAGAAGAATTGCTAAAAATAGATAAAATCTCATTTCAAAATGGATAAAAATAAAGGAAATGGAAGATAAACGATACTTCCCATAAATGCAACGGCCTTTCCCGTCAAGGGAGTGCTTTTCGTTTCCTATCTTAGAGCCTCAATCCAGGCTAGGAAGTGTTCACTAATGATAGAGTATACAAAAGGAAAGAGAGCTGGTTACAAGAAGTGATGATCAAACATCAAATACGCAAGCTTATTAACAATGAAATATGGGAGAAACTGGAAGTAGCAATACAAGAGGCAAAGCATTCGCGAGCTGGAGCTCCTGGAATGATGGGAGACAGAGAATTTTTAGAAGCACTACTCTATCTTCTACCAACAGGCACACCATGGCGAGATCTGCCAAGCGAGCTTGGTTACTGGCATGCGGTTTATATGAGGTTTCGACGTTGGGAAGCTAGAGGTGTTTGGAAGCGATTGTGGAAGAATTTACAAAGAGAATCTTTTCTACAGGCTCGAAGATTATTTTTAGATTCAACGACGGTACGGGCTCATCAGTATGCTGCTGGCGCGCAAAAAAACGATTCCCATCAGGCTCTGGGACGCTCTGGCCGAGGGATGAGCACAAAACTGCATGCAGCTACTATTGATGAAAGCTGCGCAGTAGCTCTACATGTAACAGCAGGGCAAGCTCACGATAGTCGCCAGTTTGAGGCGCTCTACGAACGCCTCGACCCATAAATCTGGGGTCAGGGTTCGAATATGGACAAAAAATAAAATACCAAGAATTGGAATTTTGATCATCTTATCTTTGCTTTCAAATTTGTCCATATTCGAACCCCAAATCAGTTCCTCAGAACTCCATCTTTCAGCTACTGTAACAAACAAAACGTCTTTGTTTCGTTCTTATTGGATTGGACAGCCTTGGCAAGACTTATGGCTTCTGATTCCCAGAGCTTAGCTGCCTTTTCAAGATCCTCTGCTTGTCTATGGTTTCCTTCTACATAGGCTTTAGCTGCAGCAAGAAAACGAGGACTTGCTTGTTGGCACGCATATATTGCTTCCTCAGAAATTTCTTCCTCGCCCGCCCGAGTAAAATTATCATTTGCCCAGTACGCAGCATTAGCTCCCGAGTACGCGGCATTAGCTGCCTTTTCAAGATTCGTTGCTTTCTTCAGATTTCCTTCTGCATAGGCTTGAGCTGAATCAAGCTGATAAAAACCTGCTTGCGTGTAAGCATTCTTTGCTTCCTCAGAACAACGGATTATTCTTCTGTTGCCTATATAACTAAAATTAAGACCTGCCTTTTCTGTGACTTTAGCTGCCTTTTCAAGATTCTTTGCTTGGTTCTGATTTCCTGCTTCAAGGGCTTGATCTCGCCCAAGCAAATAAGTATGATATAACACACTAGCTATGGAGGATTGAGCATCAAAAAATAAGATGTTTCCCCTAATACGCGTTGCTTTTGCTACTGCTAAGTTTCCCTCTTTGACTTGCCTCGCATAAAGCAGGTGGCTTTCTATGGCCAAGACCATTTTTTCTGCAGCCTTATTCCAATGTTCTTTGATAGGTGGTTGACTTGATGCAGCTTTTTCTAAGAACTCACCTCTCTGAGCATGCAAGAGGATTATCTTTTCTGCTCTTGTGATGAGTTTTTGAAGGTTCTTTTCAATAGAAGGTGTTCGCTCATTAAGAGCTTGTGAAAATTGAAGGAAGGGTGGTTTGTTGGGGTTTTGCTTAATTGTATTTTGTTCAATTCTGTTTTGCTCGTTCAAAAAAGAATTTTGATAGGAAATGGCATCTTCCATGATCTTCATCGCGTGAAAGAGCCCTACTAGAGTATCAAAGGAGGGAGGCATCTGCTGAACAAGTTCTTCCATGTTGGTTGCCTCTTTTTCTTTCTCTTCTGCGCCGCTGCACGTTACCCATTTAGTCACCCTTTGAACCCACTTCTCCAAAAGATCACCTAGTTCTGATTGGCTAGCATCAATCTTTCCTTTCGCTTCTTTGACTGCTTGTTGATGTTGTTTCAAGTACTGATTTTTGATTTTTGGAAGATCACTCATGAACCTCAAAGCAATGTGATTGCTTAGGTCCGTCGGCAAGTTACGATCGGCAAAAGGGGTGGGTGGTTTGGCAAGGCCAAGGCCATCGGCCTGGGATATGCTCTCTGGTACGTGTACAAAGGAAGGAGGGGCTGTCGTATTGTTCTCTTTTTTTATGTCGTAATTAGGAGGCAACAGGGGTGCCTGTGACGATGATTGTTTAGTGATATTATTCATCTCCGTAAGTTGTTGGTTTTGGTTATGATTAGAAAATTCTTCTATCCTTGTTGTATTAGAAAAGGTTGCTAAAGCTTTTTCCGCTCCTTCTAGCATTATGATAATTTCTTGAGAAATTCCGACAAGCTCTCCAAGCTTTTCTAGCTTTAGCTGGTTTTGCTCTCCTTTGATGGGCTCAAAGTTATTGTTCTTAAGAAGAGATGACTGAGCTTCTTGGTAACGCTGGTAGCGTTGTGACCAAGTTTGATTAAGGTTACCAAGTTCTTGTTCTGAAATGGGCGT
Source organism: Chthoniobacterales bacterium (assembly GCA_019747735.1). Taxonomy (GTDB): domain Bacteria; phylum Verrucomicrobiota; class Verrucomicrobiia; order Chthoniobacterales; family UBA6821; genus CAIWMF01. The sequence goes on from JAIEQL010000045.1 coordinate 13,172, forward strand.
TCCTTTTCCTCCTAAATCATTAATGACCTCTTGAGCCTCTTGGATTTTTTGTTCCAGGGTGGTGAGATCGGAAAGATCTTCCTCTTCTCCATTGTTTCCTCCATTAGAAGCTTCTGCTCCTCCTGGGGTTGGGGAAATCTTCTCTTGGTTCAAGCCGTCTCCTGCTTGCTTGAACAGTATCTTCTTACCAAAAGAAGGCATATAGCTTGCTCCAACATTTTGGATAAGGGCCCGCTCTTCTTCCCTCTTGCTGCACTTAAGCGTCTCTTGGTTTTTGGACTCTTCCTCTTTTGGATCTGCTTTTCTTTCCATCATCGCGCTTACGGGCAGGGGCCCGAGCATAAACCAGCTCAAGAGCAAAAGGAGGAAAAGATTTTTCACAAACTAATTTTTATAAATTTGGGGTTGAATGGAGCTAAGTTAAGAAAATTACTAACGTAGCCAACGCAGGAAGAAATTAGCCGGCCCATTCAATAGTGAAGTGCAACACGGAATAAAAAAATAAAAATACCAAGCATTGGAATTTTGATCATCTTATCTTTGCTTTCAAGTTTGTCCATATTCGAACCCTGACCCCAAATCCGTTCTCTGGGGCTCCTTTCTTTGCAGCACTCTTTACTCTTCACTCGTGACTTCTACAGCAGGCTTTGCTTGCTCAAGAACTTTCCCATGGAATTTTACACTCATCAATTTGGTAATTCCTTGCTCTTCCATGGTGACACCATAAAGCATATCAGCGCGTGACATGGTGCGTTTGTTGTGAGTGATGACAAAAAATTGACTTTGATCGACGAAGCGGTCGAGGAGTCTGATGAAGCGCCCAATATTGGATTCATCGAGAGGAGCGTCCATTTCATCTAGGACACAAAACGGACTTGGCTTGACCATATAGATGGCAAAAAGCAAGGCAACAGCTGCCATCGTGCGCTCCCCACCGCTTAGGAGAGAGATACTTTGTAACTGCTTGCCAGGAGGACGTGCAATAATTTCGATTCCACTTTCCAGGGGATCAGCATCATTAACCAGCAAGAGATTAGCTTTGCCGCCACCAAAAAGCTCCGTAAAAGTTTCTTGAAAATTGCACCTAATTCGCTCAAAGCTCGTCGCAAAGAGCTCGCTGGTCGTTTTGTTAATACGAGCAATGGTCTCTAGTAGCTCTTTTTTCCCATTGATGAGATCGTTATTTTGCTGCTCTAAAAAAGTATAACGTTCTTCTAGTTCTTCATATTCTTGAATGGCATCAATGTTGACCGGTCCCATCGCATCGACGCGTTCTGTTAACTCAGTAACAACAGCTTCTATTTTGTTCCATGGGATTTCTTCAAGTGGCCTTGGGCCAAGAGAAGAAGCCGATTCCGAGATGGTTTTATGACCTTCTTCTTGGACCTCCCCAGCGGGCCGATCATCTGTTCGCTCTTTCTGAGTCGTGATAACTTTGAGCAGCATGTAGCTGTCAGTTTTAAAATGAGAAAGGTCAACTTGATAACGACGCATCACATGCTCACAGATCGACTCAGCGCGCAAGCGCAACTCAGTGACGCGAACTTCTTCTCGTGAACGAGCCTCTTGTAATTCAAAAAGATGTTTACGAGTGCTACGCAGATCAGCCTCAAGAGTCTCTATGCTTTCTTTAAATTTGCTACGTTGGCTAATCAAGCCAACTGCTTTTTCTTCCCCCTGAACAAGCTCTTCTTTCCATTTGAGAATGCTTCCGGTGAGCTCTTGCGATTCTAAAACCAACTTTTGAATTTTTGTTTGATTCTCTTGAATATCCCTTTCATGAGCTGCAATGGCGGCAGCAAGCTCTTGCAGACGAACTTGGATTGGATTGCGCTTTTGGGTGAGGGCTTGCTGACGTTGGCGCTCTGTAGCAACACGCAAACGAATTTCTGTGAGTGCATCCGAAGCCTCTCTCTCAACCTCGCGCAAATAAGTAATCTGAGACTGGGCTCTAGAGCGCTCTTGTTGGACTGTTTCAAGTTCAATCGCTACAGCATCAAGTTGCTCTTGATCAGCAGTACTCTTCTTTTGAAATTCTTGTATTTGAATTTCAAGGTTAGTCAGTTCCGTTGTGAGGCTTTGTTGCTGGCGCGTGGCCTCTTGCACCTCGCGCGTAGCAAGACGCTCATCTCCTTGTGCTGTAGAGAACATCATCTGAGTATGACTCAACGAATCGCGTGCTTCCTTTAGTCGTTGGGAAGCTTGTTCTACAAGGGCTACAGCGGCATCACGTGCCACGATCAAGCGTGACTCTTCAAAACGTAGTGCAGCAACTTCTTTTTCTAATGCGGTAATTTGAGAACGTCTCAATAAGGCAGAAGAGGCAATTGTCCCGTCAGCTCCACCATAAGCGACCCCATCGCGGGAAATAAATTCTCCACTACGTGTTGCAAAACCCAAAGTTGGATGATGGAGTTTTAAACGAAAAGCTGTTTCGAGAGTATCGACAATAACGACCCCTTCGAGCAATTTTGCTACAACAATGCGCACGGGCTCCGTGGCAGAAATGAGACTGGATGCCCAACAAATCGCTTCTGTTGGCATGTTGTGATCGGTGATGAATTCTTCCACTTCAGAGAAGAGAGCTGGATCCCCGCCTTCGCGGGGATGCTGCCAGCAAGGTGTCGGCAACTCTTGGTGTGAAGTGACAAGCACAGCTGCACGACCTTGAGCTGCAGCCTTCAAAACTTTTAAAGCGGCTTCTGCTATCTCTGCATCTTTAAAAACAACAGACTTACTCGCAGCGCCCAGAGCCGCTTCGATGGCCAAAATATCTTCATTGGGCACCGTTATGAGCGAGGCCAATGTTCCTAAAATGCCCGCTTGGAAAAAATCGGGTCGATTGAGTCCGCGCAAAAGGGCTTGTGTTCCTTCTCCCAATCCTTCCCCTTCACGCTCCAATTGACAGAGCAATTCTTTCTTAGAATCTCGTTCTGCGAGCTGCTTACTCAACGCATTCCAATCGCGATCGGCCTGTTGTCGCTCTAACTGTATTTTTTCATAAAAATTCTGAGCCGCTTCGAGTTCTTGTTTTGCCTTTGCAACAGTTTCTTGAGCCTGTGTCGATGCCGTTGTTGCCTCAATAGAACGCTGTTGCAAACTAATAAGATGCTGCTCCATTCCTCCTTGCTGGGATTGAAGTTGTTCCAATCGTTGTTGCGCCACATCGCGACGATCTATGGCCAGGGAAACTTTGCCACGAAGATCGGCCAGACGATTTTCTAAACCATGAAGTCGACGAGAAAGCTCATCTAACGTACGCTCCGCAGCAAGTCTCTCTTGTTGTGATTTTGTGCAACGATCCGTTCCCTCTTTCAGCAAGCTTTCCTGAGCGCGAAGCACATCAATGAGCTCTGTCAACTGAGTCTCTGTCTCCTTCATTTCTTGCTGCTGCTCACTAGTACGAAGAGAGCAAGCATCCCGCTCCGTACTGGAACGCACTATCATTGCTTGAAACTCCCTTTGGCGTTCATGATGCGTCTCAATACGGCTCTCTCCTGAAAAAATACGGTTGCGCAAGGTTTGCACACTATCCCGTGTTTGCTCAATAGATTGATCAATTTCAGTAAGCTGCTCACGTACCAGCGCGCATTGCTGTTCCTGAGTGGCCATCTTTTCTTCATGCCCAGCACGAGTTTCTCCTATTTGCTTTATGGAAGCAGTAAGCTGTTCCGCTTCTTCTTCCAACTTTTGGTACGCGCGATGCGAAAGATGCGTATCAAGAACACGCAAGTCACTCATCAATCCTTGATAGCGTCTGGCTTTTCCAGCCTGACGTTGGAGAGAACCAATCTGGCGTTTAACTTCTTTGATGATATCAGTGACACGGAGCAAGTTGGATTCTGTGTATTCTAGTTTTCGAAGAGCTTCTTTTTTTTGAGATTTAAATTTTGTAATGCCTGCTGCTTCTTCAAAAATGGCGCGTCGATCATCTGGGCGGCTGCTCAAGATCTGATCGAGTTTTCCTTGTTCCATAATGGAATACGCACTTCGCCCAATGCCGGTATCCATGAAAAGCTCATGAATATCTTTGAGCCGACAGGCTGTTCCATTCATGAGGTACTCCGACTTACCATCGCGATAGACACGACGGGTTATTCGAAGCTCGTTCCAAGCTACGCCAAGTTCTTCTTCACAATCAGCAAAAGTTAAAGAAACCTCCGCCATATTGTGTGGCTGACGTGTATCCGTTCCGCTAAAAATCACATCAGCCATCTCTCCACCACGCAAAGCTTTTGCAGACTGCTCTCCTAGAACCCAACGAATAGCATCAAGGATATTGGATTTTCCACAACCATTGGGCCCCACAACAGCAGTCACACCACGATGAAACTGCAGTGTTGTTTTGGTAGCAAAGGATTTAAATCCGATAATCTCGAGAGACTGAAGATACATGGCGAGAGAAGGTAACGAGTAAAGCGTAAAGGGTAAAGAGTGAAGAGGTATTGTGGAGATTTTTGATGAATGTTGGCTCAGACTGCTTCTTTCTTCATTCCATCATCCCTATTGCACTTACACGCCATGGTGAAATCACCAGGATGGTTCCAAGTAAAAGCGGGGGAAGATATTTCAGGAACGACCTCTTTTTATATTGACGTAAGCAATTTCTATAAAGACAATTGCGCCATTAATCCTCTCCCTATGACGCGCTACCTTGATCCTAAGAATGATTTTATTTTTAAAAAAATTTTTGGGCATCATCCAGATTTGCTTAAAAGTTTTCTTAATGCTGTTTTGCCGCTTCCAGAAGGGTGCATCATCGAAAGCTTGACCTATCTTATTTCGGAGCACGTTCCTGTTTTAGATGGTTCGAAAAGCTCTATTGTGGATGTTCGCTGCAAAGACAACCATGATCATTATTTCATTGTCGAAATGCAGATGGAGTGGATTACAGATTTCATCAAGAGAATGCTTTATAACACGGCGACGACTTATGTTCGCCAACTCAAAAAAGGAGAGCCTTATCAAAAGCTGAGCCCTGTTTACGGATTGGCTTTAATCAATGATAGATTTGAAGAGGGAGAGGAATGGTTTCATCATTACAAAATGAGCCATGCTACTGATGAAAAGAAAATATTAAATGATATTCAGTTGGTTTTAATTGAGCTCCCAAAGCTGAAGCCAACAACCATAACGGAGAAAAAGCTCACTATTTTATGGCTTCGTTTTTTAAAAGAAATTAATGAAAAAACCAAAGAAATAGATCCTCATTTATTGGAAGTAGAAGAGATTAAAAAAGCTCTTGAGTTGCTAGAAGTGGCTTCCTACAACGAAACAGAGTTGCTCGAGTATGATAAGCGTTGGGATCTTGTGAGCTCTGAAAAAACATTACTGACTGGAAAATTTGCTGAGGGACTCGCTAAAGGAGAAGCAAAAGGTCTCACGAAAGGACGTGCTGAAGGTGAAATAAAAGCCAAAACTGAAATGGTTCGCAACTTTCATCAGCTTGGTATTCCTATAGAACAAATTGCTATAGCCGCTAAACTTTCTCACCAAGAAGTAGAAGATATGATCCTTAAAACGTGAATGGAACCCGACGATCTTTCGCAATATATAGTCAAATTACTTAGAAATTACACAAAATTGACTTGATCCTTTCAGGAAAAGACAGAGTTTTCATTACTCCCGTTATAAGATATAGCGCTCGCTCTTCGGCCTTGCCTTTTCTAAAAATTTCTGCGTTCTTTCATGTAATTTCTAAGTAATTTGACTATACTCGGCCTCAAAAGGATTTTTCAATCGGCTTACGTACCAAAGGTACGCCGCACCGATTGGAAAAATCATTTTAAAACCAAGTTCTTACAAAATCTCATTCACGCCCATTCGCGTTTTAAGGATCATATCTCGCGCTGGCAGGCTGATTAGCTGAAGTCCAGTCTTCATCAATGCAAAAAATTCGATACCCCTGGACGGTGATATCAATTTTCTTTTGAGTCATGATGCGAAGAATCATTTTCTAAGTCACTAAACCCTGATGGCAAGGGGGTCGAATGCTCAGAGTGATCAGGAGAAATGTGCCAAGAGTCCTCTAAGGAGTTCTTTTCTTTACCTCCTTCTTCATCATCTAAGAGCTCCAAAAGATCAGAAACACTTGAAGAGCGAGAGGAAGCAGGAGGTGAAAGATCAAGGGATGCGTCGATGGAATCGTATTCTTCTTTCTCTTCATCGATGGGAACAATTTTCCTCTCTATTCTTTTTTGAGCAGCTTGAGAGAGCTTGGTGCGGTCCTGTTCCTTTTTATTAAAGACATATTTCACAGCAACGAATGTTCCAGCAAAGATTCCTAAAATGGGAACTCCAGCATTGATAAAAGTTGTACTATCAAAAAAAGGCTCCTCAGTATTCTCATTCTCAGAGGAAGAAGAGTTAGTAGGAGGCTGGGAGGGTATGGGAGAGGCTGTTCTTAAGGAAGTGGGCTTAGTGGTTTTCTTCAGCTGAGTTGGAGCGGGGCTTGGGAGTCTGCTTGGACGCTGGCTTGGAGCAAGAGAGGGAATGGGGCTTGGGAGCAAGGAGGGAAGGAGCGTTGGTATTAAAGAGACAAATGCCGTAGGAGCTTTTGTGGGAACGAAGCTTGGTGAAAGTGAAGGAGCCATGGTTGGGCTTGCGCTTGGAGAAGCCGATGGAATCAAGCTAGGAAGGGGTGTTGGACGATAGGTCAATGTTGGCTCGCTGCTGCTGGGACGGCTTGTGGGATAGGAAGAGATCGTTGGGCTTAAGGAAGGAGCTTTGGAAGGAGTTCCAGTGGGGATGAGCGTTGGAGCAAGAGAGGGAGTGAAACTTGGAACCCTTGTTGTAGTGGGTCGCACTGTTGGAGCTATCACAGGAGCACGAGAAGGGAGCGGCACATAGCGAGCCTTATCCTCTGGAAGGAGTTGAGTGAAGGGCTCCAAAGCTTGTGAAAAGGAACCTTTGCTCTCAAGTGGAGAAAAGTAAGTTCCTCTTAGTGGCGTGTTGAGAAGCGATGTGACGGAAAGGTTGAGATCAACAAAGGGTTTTTCCTGCAACAACCTTCGAGATGAACTGATCGCGCTCACGTGAAAGCCCGAAGGAAGATTGTTAAAAGTAAAATTTTTATCGGTTAATAAAGTGAGCGCTTGGTTTTGATTGAGATTACAAGCGAGGGCGAAGCCCTTCGATGTCGGGGTAACATCGGAACAGGTGATATCTCCAGGGCCTCTGACTTGGATTTGAGGAGGGACGGACTCGCAATTGTTGGGATTGATACCAATAATATTGAGGCTTGATTTGAGACTCGAGCCCCCATCATAAAGTCCATAGAGCTGGCTCCCCGAAAAGAAAAGACTTTTCATCGCTCCGGTAACTGGCAGCGTTTTAGCACAAACTATTTTTTTCAGTGAAGTGAGCGAGGTCACTCGAGTGAGGTAGGGCTTCATTCCTAGGCCCATGTCGATTCCTCCAGCAATCATCGGATCAAGCGAACCAGGAAGAAGTGTTGCGGCGTTGATAAGATCTTGTTGATTCTGAATTGTTTGGTTCCCTGCAGGAGAAAAAAGGGAGATGGCTCCGATATTGGGAACAGGAATGAGGCTCAAGCTTCC
>JAIEQL010000051.1 GCA_019747735.1 Chthoniobacterales bacterium
GGAGGGCGCTGGGTAGACTGCTGCCAAGCAGCAGCCCCTTTAGGGGCGAGACGAGCGGGAGCGAGCGAGTCAATCTGTTTGTCATAGTTCGAATCTATGCGAGGCAGCAGCATCTCCATTTTTTTAAGAAAAATAGTACGTCTTACCGATTTAAAAACCTTTTTTAGATCAAGTCGTTACGCCATACTTCCCATTTCCATTCAGGTTTTTAGGTTTAAGTTTAAGTTGCTTCTTGCCTTCGGTGAAATTTTTTTGTCATATCCCCGGAAGTTTTTTATTACCTGTCATAGCAAGGCAATGTCCTGGAAATTTCAGCTTCAACTTTTATCTTCAATTTTTGATGAAGTATCGATTTTTATTTTTATTTTTCCTTTTTATTTTTTTTGCTGAAGTAGGTTTAGCATGCGCCGCCAGTTTCATTATCGTTGATAACGAGACTGGTTGTATTTTAGCAGAGAAGGGTCGAGATCAAAAAAATGCAACAGCAAGTCTTGCCCAGATTGCTCTTGCCATGACGGTGCTTGACTGGGCAACTATTTCCAAAACAAATTTGGATGCTTTAGTTACTATCCCTGCCAATCCACCAGATCAAGGGACTTATAATCCTCTTGGGTTAAGGCAAGGGGATCGATTAACACTGCGCGATCTTCTTTATTTATCGGTGATGATTTCTGATCATGAAGCTGCTCAGAGGATTGCAAGTTTTGTTGGTAGCCACTTGCCCAATCCCCAGCAGCTTGATGCTGTTGGTAATTTTGTTTCTCAAATGAACGCTCTAGCAAGAAAGCTTCAGATGACTCGCACGCTTTTTTTAAATCCCAGTGGCAGGGATCAGCTGCCTTCAGAAGCTCAGCCTTATTCAACTGCTGCCGACTTAGCGAGACTTGTGCGTTATGCTTATTCTAAGCCGGGGTTGCTCTTTTATACATCACAACGATCACGTAATATTCAAATTGAGCGGGATGGGAAAAAGTTCCAAGTCATGATTCAAAATACGAATACACTTCTTGGTGTGGACCGCATTGATGGTGTTAAAATAGGTCACACAAATAGAGCAAACGGATGCCTTGCGCTCACAAGCGAAGATCGTCCTGAGGTAAGGCGTGAAGGATCTACTGTTTATACGGCTCCGCGGCGTATCGATCTCATTTTGCTTAATTCTTCTGATCCGCTAGAAGAGGGAATGGGATTAATACGGCAGGGATGGCAGCTTTATCAGGCATGGGCCAAGCAAGGAAGACCAACCAAAGGTTATCGGTTTTTATAACCTGCAACCCATATCATGAATAATTTCCTTTTTCTTACAACTGCTTTTAGTACACCAGCTTCCTGGGGCTCTGTTTCTATCGATGCGTTCCTCATCGTTTTTTATTTTGTGCTCATTATTGGAATTGGTCTTTATGCAGGCCGCAATAATCGTACGTTAGAAGAATTTGCTTTGGGGGGACACTCTATTCCTTGGTGGGCCGTACTGGCCTCCATTATTGCTGCTGAAACTAGTGCGGCAACTTTCTTAGGTGCACCAGCAGAGGGTTATAAGACGCATGCCTTTTTCTATGCTCAACTTGCCATTGGGACTGTGCTAGCGCGTGTCATCATTGCTTATAGCTTTCTCGGCCCGTATTACCGCTACAAAGTAAAAAGTATTTATGAGTTTTTGACCGTCCGTTTTGGCAGTAAGACTAAAAATACCGCTAGTGCCATTTTTCTTTTTACACGTGTGTTAGGCATTGGAGTTCGTCTCTATTTAGGAGGTCTCATTTTGGTCGTGATCTGGCGCTATTTTTCTCCAGCAAACTCGATCACTCTTGCTCACTATTTTTGGGGAATCCTCATTGTTACGATGCTGACAACGCTCTACACAATGATTGGTGGTATCAAAGCTGTGGTCTGGACCGATTTTATTCAGGCTTCTTTGATGATCGGCTCGGTTTTGATTGCCGCCTGGTTATTGCTCCATCGCATCGGTGGATTAGGTGCTGTCAAAGAAACCTTCGGGTCATGGGGTCATTTACAGTGGATTCAAACAGGTTGGGATAGCTCTCTCCCATTAGGTCCAGCTCTTTCTAAAATGTTTGCAGAACCCTATACTTTGTGGGCTGCCTTTATCGGATCAACCTTTCTGACGATGGCCACGCATGGTACTGATCAAGATATGGTACAACGGTTATTAACAGCACCTAATGTTCAAAAATCTCGATTTTCTCTGATTTTAAGCGGCTTTGCAGACATTCCACTGGCATTGATTTTTTTAGCTGTCGGAATTCTTTTGTATGTTTTTTATACTCATGTAGGTGTCCCAGCTATTCCAGATAATGAAATTTTTGCTCACTTCATTGTAAACAATATTCCTGTTGGTCTGCGCGGGCTCATTATTGCTGGTGTCTTGGCCACCATGATGGGATCGACTTCGGCTGCGTTGAATGCCCTTGCAACAAGCTTTACAACGGATTTTTATCTTCCCTACATTAATCCCACAGCCGATGACAGAGCCTCGGTGAGAGCGGCCCGTCGGGCCACTTGTGTTTTTGGAATGCTGATGATTGGGGTGGGAACGATGGCTGCTTATTCTGTGCTACTGAATCCTAAATTGACTATTATTCCCATTGCTATTGGTATTTTGGGATATACCTATGGTGGACTGTTAGGGGTTTTTCTGGTCGGGATGATGACCAAAACGAGAGGCAATGATACGACTAATGTCATTGCGATGCTTATAGGCATGACCAGCGTTCTCTTTATTGGAAAAGTGAAGCTTCCGGGGATCATTAACTTTGGTCATTTTATGCCAACTTGGTGGCCTGAAGTGGCGTGGCCTTGGTATGTTTTCATCGGAAGTATGGTGACCATTATTTGTGCTTTGCCATTTCGAACCATTCAAAAAACAAACTCATGAGCAAACAGCGTATTGGTGTTTTAACAAGCGGTGGAGATTGTCCGGGGCTCAATGCAGTCTTACGAGCCATTGTTTGTGCTGCAGCCCAAGTCAATTGGGAGGTTATTGGCTTTCGTGATGGTTTTGAAGGAATGCTTCCCCCGGGGGATTATTTTGAACTAACCCAAGAAAATACATCAGGAATCATGCAGATAGGAGGGACAATTCTTGGTACTACCAACCGCGGTCATTTTGCTTCAAAAATAGAAGGAGGTAAAAAAATTCCTATTTCGGAGAAAATTATTAACCAAGCCTCTGAAACCTGTCAGAAGCTAGGATTGGACGCAATCATTGCTATTGGTGGCGATGGTTCGATGTCAACAGCGTTACAGCTTTATCAAGCGGGCTTTCCCATTATTGGGGTTCCTAAGACCATTGATAATGATCTAGAAGCAACGGCCATGACCTTTGGTTTTGACTCGGCGGTAGCCTGTGCTACTGATGCGCTGGATCGTTTGCATACAACAGCTGCAAGCCATAAAAGAGTCATGATCCTTCAAGTGATGGGACGTCATGCAGGCTGGATTGCTCTTTGGAGTGGTCTTGCCGGTGGAGCGAATATTGTTTTGATTCCAGAAATTTCCTTTAGTTTGGAAGCCATTGCCGAAACCATTCTTCAGCGTGATGCAAAAGGCCATAAGAGCACCATGATTGTTGTTGCTGAGGGAGCCAGAAGCCTTCATGGCGAGCAGTTTCGTAAGCTCAATCCCTCAGGGGAATGGCGTTTAGGAGGTATTGGAGACATGCTCTGCCAAGAGGTTGAAAAACGAACTGGTAAAGATACACGTGTCTGCGTCCTGGGACATTTACAGCGTGGTGGTGCTCCTACAACGCTCGATCGTATCTTGGGAACACGTTTTGGGGTCAAGGCAGTTCAATTGGCGCACCAGAAAAAATTTGGAACTATGGTCAGTTACCAAAACTACGATGTGCTTGGGGTTCCCATTGCCAACGCCGTTCATCGTCTGAAAAAAGTCCCTCCCGAGGGACAGATGGTCGAGGTAGCACGAGCTGTGGGGATCTCTTTTGGGGATGAGGCTAAGTGCTAGAAAGTGAAGAGTAATGGGTAATGAGTGATGAGAAAATCAGGTATACAATTTTTTTTATAATTTTATGAATAGCAAAACTTCTTTCTCTATTGGGTATCGTAGCTTGCTTGCCTTGCTCCTTTTATTGGAACTGGCCATTACGGGTTGTTCTAATCTCACCCCGACAGAAAATGCACTCATGGCTTCAGGAGCTGTAGGAGCGGCTACTGGTATAGCCTTGGGAGCCAGCGGCGTTAATTCTGCTATTACACTTCCTGTTGCACTGGGATCGGCTGCTTTAGCGGGTGGTGGCACTTATCTCTATGCTAAAAATAGAGCCACCATCGATCAGCGCCGGATTGCCGAAGCCCGCGCTCGTCTTTATTACGCTCAGCAAGGTGCACCTCAGCGTTATTTAGCAGTCAATGCTCCCAATGGGGCTAACGCTCAAGGGCAATCGGTGATGCTTTATGATACCCAGACAGGAAGCGTGGGAAATACCGTCTACGACCTGAAACGCCTTCCAGCGCCAGGCCAAACAACATCGTTGGGTAATACTTCGGCTACTTATATTGGTTCGGGGAATTAGGCCTAGATGTTGCTGAGCCAAGATCAGTTGTCAGAATCTTTTGACCGTTTTTGGAGAAAGGTTGCCCTCTTTTTTATTCTGGGTCAGTGCTACAAAGAAAAAAGTATTTTGTTTTTAATAGATCTTTGCAATGCAAGGCAACAACACCGCGCAGCGACTGACAACTGACAACTGACAACTGACAACTTGCAGCTCTTCCTCACTCATGGCAATCCGCAATTCCCTGAGCAATATGTGCTGCGAGTTGTTGGCGAGTTGCTGGTTTTTGAATCATGGCGTTTTCATTCCCGTTAGAGACAAACCCAAGTTCTAAGAGAGTTGCGGGGCGTTTGTTATGATGGAGGACAAAGTAAACTGCTCTTTTAACCCCTCGCTCACGGGCATGATAGACAGGAAGGAGTTGATGCAGGATTTTGGCAGCAAGACGACTAGATCCGCTGTTGTAATAGTAGGTTTCAATTCCATGGGCAGCGTGACTGGGAGAGGAGTTGAAATGAATGCTGACAAAAATGGCATCGAGATGTTTGTTGGCAATGTCTGTGCGTGTTCCTAAAGGGATAAAAATATCCTGGGTGCGAGTCATGACAACATGATAGCCCTTGGCTTCCAGGAGAGGCTTCGTGCGTTGAGCTACATCGAGGGTCAGCATTTTTTCGGGCAGTCCACTAGAAGCACGTGCTCCAGAGTCGTAACCACCATGTCCTGGATCAAGGACAACAGTATGAAAATGAGTTGCACCGCTCCTATTGAGGTCCAGGAGCGCACAGCCAGAAAGGAGCAAAAATGAGAAACAGAGCCCTATTTTAAAGCAGAGAGAAAACATGGATGTTGCTAATCATAATGGCGCTGTTGAATAAATCAACAATGTCAGCTCACAGTTGGCAACCGCTGAGCAATGTTTAGATCAAAAAAGCAGCATCACCTTTCTCAAAAACGGTCAAAAGATTTTGCGAACTGCGAACAGCCAACTGCGAACTGTCTTTGCAGGGCAAAGCCATGCATTTCTCTAAAAGTACTTGCCTTAACTGGTCTGCCCCTGATTTCCTTACACGCACACATTCATCTATTATTTTTATGTCCTACACATTGCCACCACTTCCTTATCCTACCAATGCTCTTGAACCTGCTATCGACGCCAAGACGATGGAGATTCATCATGACAAACATCATGCGGCTTATGTCAACAATCTCAACGCTGCACTAAAAGACCATCCAGAGCTTGCTGCCAAGCCAGTCAATGAGCTGATTGCCAGTTTAAATGAAGTCCCTGAAGCTATTCGCACTGCTGTAAGAAATAATGGGGGAGGTCATTCCAATCATTCATTCTATTGGAAGCTTATGACTCCAGGAGCCTCTTCCACCCCCGTAGGAGAGCTTGCAGTGGCCATTAATCAGACTTTTGGAAGCTTTGATGAGTTCAAAGCAAAATTTGAAGCTGCAGGATTAGCCCGTTTTGGAAGTGGCTGGGTTTGGCTTATCAAAAATAAAGAGGGAGCTCTCGAAATTATTTCTACTCCCAATCAGGATTCGCCGCTGATGGAGGGTTTAACACCAATCATCGGGAATGATGTATGGGAGCACGCCTACTATCTTCATTATCAAAACCGCCGTGCTGACTATTTGAAAGCATGGTGGAGTTTGGTCAATTGGGATAAGGCGGAGAAAAACTATCTAGGAACTTGCAGTTGCTCTTGTAAGCACTAAAAGTGAAAGAAAAAAGTTGAAGTCAATTTCAATTTTTCCTTCGTAAGATTTCAGAACCGCGAAAATCGTAGAAAATAGCGAAAATTTTTTTTCGTATTTTTCCACGTGCTTCGCGGTTTCTATTTTTGCAGTTAACTTCAACTTCAAATTTTGTCCTCAACTTATCATCCATGTTCCAAATCAACTCTCATTACCTCAAACTCAAAGCCGGTTATCTTTTTCCTGAGATTGCTCGTCGTGTTCAGGAATTCACTAGTGCTCACCCTGAAGTTGCCAAACGCCTGATCCGTTGTGGCATTGGGGATGTTACAGAACCTCTTCCTGCAGCTGTGTGCGAGGCGATGCACTTGGCTATTGATGAAATGGGCTCTCGCGAAGGATTTCACGGTTATGGGCCAGAGCAGGGATATCATTTTTTGCGAGAAGCTATCGCTCATCATGATTATCGGGCAAAAGGAATTGAGTTAAGTGAGGATGAGATTTTTATTTCAGATGGCTCCAAATGTGATGGAGGTAACCTGCTCGATATTTTGGGATCGGAGAATCGAGTGGCCGTCATGGATCCAGTATATCCTGTCTACGTCGATACCAATGTGATGGCAGGCCACACGCTGGAAGCGTCTTTGGATGGGACTTACGGAGGGATCACTTATTTGGAGTGTAGCGCAGCAAATGGGTTTGTCCCTGAGGTGCCTCAAGAAAAAGTCGACCTCATTTATCTCTGCTATCCCAACAATCCTACCGGAGCTGTGGCTTCTCGGGCCAATTTAGAACAATGGGTCGCCTATGCTCAGAAGCATGGCTCTTTAATTTTGTTCGATGCTGCTTACGAGGCCTACATCAGTGATCCAACCATTCCTCATTCCATTTACGAAATTCCAGGAGCTCGCTCCTGCGCGATTGAATTGCGTAGTTTTTCCAAACAGGGAGGATTTACCGGAGTCCGTTGTGCTTTTACGATTATTCCGAAAGAGCTCATGGGAACTACTTCTACTGGGGATAAAAAACCACTGCACCCCTTGTGGCATCGCCGTTTTACTACCAAGTTTAATGGCGTGAGTTATATCACCCAACGTGGCGCTGCCGCTCTCTATACCGAGCAGGGAAAGGATCAAGTCAAAAAACTGATCACTCACTACATGGGAAATGCTGCTATTTTGAGAGAGGCAGTAACTGCTGCAGGCCTCACCGTTTATGGTGGCATCAATGCTCCTTATCTCTGGGTAAAGGCTCCTGCTGGCGAAACAAGCTGGCAAATCTTTGATCGCTTTCTCCAAGAATACAATATTGTTATTACTCCTGGAAGTGGCTTTGGACGCGCTGGTGAGGGGTATTTCCGTATTTCCGCTTTTAATAGCAGAGAAAACATTTTGGAAGTGGCAAAAAGGCTTTGAGGTCGCTTTGCGACAGTTCGCAGTTCGCAGCAGCGCTTATGTTCATTGCCGAAATTTTCTATTCCTTACAAGGTGAGGGACTGCTCCTAGGGGTTCCCTCCATTTTTATCCGAACCTCAGGATGTAATCTGCGTTGCCATTGGTGTGATACGCCTTATGCCTCTTGGCATCCAGAGGGAGAGCATTTGTCACTCCAAGAAATTATGAAACGTGTGGAAGCTTATCCAAGTCGTTATGTTGTGTTGACAGGGGGAGAGCCGATGATTGCCTCAGAGATTAGAGAGCTTGCTGGACTCCTCAAATCGGCTGGGTATCACATTACTATTGAAACAGCGGCAACGGTGATGCCTCGAGGTATCCCTTGTGATCTTGGTTCGTTAAGCCCTAAGTTATCGCATTCCTCTCCTTCCGCTGCTGTTGTTGGCCAGGGGTGGGCCAAGCGCCATGAACAAAGGCGCTGCCGACCTGAGGTGATTCGATCATGGATGGAGAGCGTTGAATGTCAGCTGAAATTTGTCGTGAGCTCTGCTGATGATTTGAAGGAGATCCTTGCTCTGTTGCAAGAAGTCGGAACGATTCCGCTGGATCATGTTTTGTTAATGCCCGAAGGGACCGATCCAAGGAAGCTCCAGCAACATTCTCTGGAAATAGCACGTCTGTGTTGTGACTATGGATTTCGCTTTGCACCGAGGTTGCATATCGAACTTTATGGAAATAAGAGGGGTACCTAATGAGGGTGGCGCGAAGTTAAGGAGGTTTAAGTATACTACGCGCTCTGCGCCTATTTTTTACTCACATTTAGAAAAAATATTGTGCTGATATTGAGATGCTGATTGATTGAAGCGTACTGGTCTCAGATTTTTACCAACCCCAACACTTCCTAAAAAACCAACGATGAGAAAGCTTCCTTTTTTTTTGCTCCTGAGCGCACTTGGTCTCGCTCCCCTGCACGTGAGCGCGATGATGGAAGGCAAAAAAGAGGAGCATAAAAAGTCGGGTTATTCAAAAGAAACTCTCGAAAGGAACAGCGACGAACAATTGCTCCAAGCACAAGAAAAAGCTGCTGAAAAAATTAACAATCCTGTAGCCGACAACAATACAGAGACTGAGTTTAAGGTGTTTGTTGAGAAGGAAGAGATGGTCGAAGAGAGCACTCTGAAACAAGCTCCCGATGTCAATGCTATGCGGAGCTTGCCATCAGATGACGCTAATGAAGAAAGTGAAAAGGAAGATCTTTCGGATCTAGGCACTCTAGAACAAAGACTCCAAGAGGCTTTGGAGGTTATTTCTGGTTTGACAGGGAAAGGCCCAGCCATAGAGCAAAAAAAATTAGCTGCTCTTTTTGAAAAATGGTCGAAGCGCTACGAGCGCTACCAAGAAGCTCAGTCCTCTCTTCTTGAGCGAAATAGCAATGCTGAGCTCATCGAACAACAACAAAACGAGTCAAGACTACAAAAGCTGGGAGAGCTTGTAGAAGCTTCGAAAGGAACTGTTGAGACGCTTCAGCAAAAGTTAGAAGAGCTTGCTCGTCCTGAAATAACGCGCTCTTTTGATTCCAGTGACTTAGAACATCCAAGTGAAAAACCTAGATGGGAAGAGGAAATCAATAAACAGAATTTCAGTACTGAGCACGATGGAGCGCTCTTGTGGACAGGCTATTATGAAGGAAATAAAAGCAGAGCAAAGGAATATGCACGTTTCAAAAACAAACAGACTTTAGAGATGACCCCAGGTGGAGAGTGGCTGGAAGAGCGTGACCTTTACAAACCTGATTTTCTCTATGATCAATCTGATGCTGATGCCTTGTGGAAATATGTTTCAGAAAAATTTGTGAGAGGAGCCTCTGGTCACGTGATTGCTTTTATTTCAGAAACAAGAGATCTCAATTCCATTTATCACAAAATAGAAAAGCCTTTCTTAAAAAATAAAGAAGATGTCTTTTTAAGCCAAAAGATTTTCAAACAGGATTCGCTAGAACCTTTCTCACAAGAAGAGCAGCAATTATTAAAAGCCAATCGTAAGCATTTGGAAAAACTCTTAACAATACTTCAACCAGCTGAAGAGGCTTGGAATAGCATTGCTGCCGCGAGTGACTTTACGCGGGATAATCAGCTTCAGTTTCATTTAGCTATTAAAAAGATTGCCTGGAAATATCGAGAGAACTTCCAAACATTAGAGAAAAAATTAAAGACAACTCTTCTTCACGATTATCTTAAGGAAGCTCATGAGGTAATTAAAAACTGGGAAGCACTTCATAATGTCATTGGATATTTTTATCTTGGTGAGATTGAAAATGCTCAAGTTGCTCATCAAAAGAATCAAAAAGGAATAGTGCCAATTTATCGACTAGTTAAACTAGATGGATGGGGCAACCACTGCGATTTACTTAACGAGGCTATTCAAACAGTCGATTATTCCATTTTTAAAGCCTATCGAGATGCTAAGAAAAACTCAAAAGCAGCTCAGTGGAAACAAGAATGTATAGAGCAGGACGATCGTCACTTTCAAGATGCCGTTCAACCCAATCATGCCACTCATAGTGCCAACAACACTACCGGTGAAAAAATCCTTCAGATGCTCTACCCTGAGCATCTTTTTATAAGACAAACAGAACGCCCTGCCTACTCCCTCACTTATTCCTCTTTTTGGGATTGGCACCTTCCTTTTATCAAAGAACAGGGAGAGACAAAGCCTGATTCAATTTCCCCTGCTGAGGAAAAAAGAGAAGAGTCGCTTCCTCCACAACAACCAGAAAAACTGCAGCGAGAGCTCGAAAAGCAAGGCAGGGCTTACCTTTTCGAAGCGCAAGAAGAAATAGAGCAACAATTTCTCCCTGTTGATAAAAAAACGCCATCCTCCTACCAACGCCTTCTAGACTGGACTCGCCAGCAAGTAGCCGATCCAAAGTTAGCGCAGAAACAGCAAGTGCGCTGGGAGAAACGACGAGAAGTGCAACGACTGCGGCAAGAATGCGATCGCCTAGCGCGCATCATTATGGATGAAGCAGATCCTTGGCAGAACGAGGAAGGAAGTGTTGTTTCTGCCTTAACAGGCAATCAAAAAATAGCAAAAGCTCCTTCGATTATCAGCGCCCTTAGTTTTCGCAGCCGAGGAATTCAGAAGCAGACGGTAGCAGAAAATGAGCCAGTTAAAAAAATCGAAGATCTTCAACAAGAGTTTCTAAAAACTTTTGAACAAGAAAAAAAGGCTACAGCAGAGTGGCTGTCACTAGCCAAGCAGGAAGGAGTAGCACTAGGAATTTCTTTTGTGACAGAAGAGTCAGCTATTAAAGCATGGGCCGCAGCCGATGATCTAGCCTTGGAAGAGGAGGTCTTAAAGACTTATGAAGACCCTGAGGTGATGAAAAAGCATTGGTCGGAGTTCATGGGGCGCATAGAAGCATGCACTTTAGCAGAGCTTCCGCTGACTGAGCTTATAAAATTAGAAAAAGAAAAACATACCTTAGCAAAAAATAAAACGCTCTCTGAACTAGAGGGAATAAGGCAAGCAGCATTAGAAAAAGAGTTAGAACAAAAGTGGACTGCCGTTCAGGCATGGAGAGAGAAGGCTGAGACAAGCCACTCTCTTGGTTTGCTGCAGCTGCCAGAAAAAAGCTTAGAGAGAGCATTGGTTCAGTTAGCAGCAAATGATCTCAGTGTCGTCAAACGTTGGCAGCAGTTTGAAAAAGAGAAAGATGCCAATCATGAAGCCGTTGAACAAAGATTGCAGCCTTACAGCGAGACCTTGTGTGAAATATTGGGACAGAAATCGGCAATAACACAGGATGTTAAAAAGTATAACGACATTGCTCGTGAAGAGGCTCTTCGTGCTGTTCAAGAAAAAATTCCAGGAGCACACGAAGCTTGGGAAGCACGTACTGAAGAAAGTCAGAAGCAATTAAAAAACTTAGAAACAAAACTCGAAAGCTCTGAAATCTCTGCCAAGGAAAAAGCTGCTTTGCGTGATAACCGAACTCAGCTTGAAGCTCTCTTTAAGAGTGATAAAGAAGCCTTCCATCTTTTTAAAAAAGAAAAGAGACGCTTAGATCGCATCGAGAAAATCTGGAAGAACATTGAAAAAGGAACCGAAGAAAAAACCTTTAAGAAAGCTTTAAAAGAGTGGGAAGAACTTTCTTTAAAAGAACAAGAGCAATACAACAAAAAAGCAGATGACGAAAACCAGCGCTACCAACAAGACCTTAAAAAAGAAGAAGGTTTTTTAGAAAGGAGTGCCAAAAAGCTGAAGGAAGAAGAAAACAAAGCTCAACAGAGTACTTTGGATTTTTTAAAGCAAGCTCGTTCTTATTATGATGAGCGACTCCAAAAATTAAAAGAACGCCAAGAGATGCTTCGTTGGGGAAAGATGGAAGCTGAAGAGCGAATGAGATTTATTTCGTCTCAAAAAAGTGAGCGTTGTCTTAAAAAAGCTGATGAAGTAAAACTCCAAGCAGCAACGGCTCGCGAGGCTCAAGCTGAGGCGTTGAGAGCTAATGATTACGCTATCGCAGCAATCCAAGAAGAAATAGCAGAGGTATTAGGTGGCGCAGCTTATTATTACAGCGATGCCGCATGGCAAGAGAAAAATGGGACTCCAAAAGCAGCTGAGCTTTACACCCAAGCAGGAAAAGCTTGCGAAGCTCAAGTTGAGGCGTTGAGAGCAAACGATCACGCTACCGCAGCAATCCAAAAAAAAATACTACTGAGATTAGGAAGCGCGTGGTTGGAAGGCGCATCTTATTATTATGACAGGGCCGCAGAGGCAGAGAAAAAAAGGGAGCAAGAGTACGCTGCACATTATCGTAGACAAGGAGAAGCTAAGGAAAAAAAGGCAAAAGCATTACAAGAGCATTTAGAAGCTGTTGTTCGAGGTGATGAAAAAGCCACTAATCTTCATAAGCTTATTGTAGCTGTCTCAACAGGAGAAAATAAAAACAAAGATGCATTAGATGCCTACATAAACGCTGCTCAAGAACAAGCTCAGAAAAACGAAAAAGTAGCCGAGCTTTATATTCAAATGGGAAGAGCTTGGGTTCAAGCTGAGGCGTTGAAATTCGAAGATATACTTACAACAGAGTTTAAAAAAAGAATAACCAACATATTAGTAGAAGAAGAAGGTGGAAGCGTCATTTATTACTACAACCAAGCAATAGAGGCAGAAGAAAGGGGGTATCGAAAATCAGCGGAACTTTACTCTCAAGCAGCAAAAACTCGTGAAGCTCAAGTAAAGGCATTGAGAGCGCAAGCAGTGGCGCTGAAATTTGGAGAAGAGCATGCAGCAGCTTTACAAGCAAAGATAGCATGGGTCTTAGATTATTACTCAGCTGATAATTCCAGCGCAGCATTGAAAGAAGGAGAACGAGCAGCAATAGGAGTTAATCATTACCTCCAAGCAGGAAAAGCTTGTGAAGCACAAATAAGGGTATTCAAAGCGCAAGCAGTTGCATTGAAAGAGCAGATACAAGCCTTAAACAGAGGGGATAAGATTACAGCAGCCATTCAAGAAAAAATAGCCGAGGCGTTAGGAGGAGAGTATAGTGCTGCCTTTTGTTACAGAAAAGCAGCAGAAAAAGCACGGTCGAGTCATAGCTATCGAGTAGATTATGCAGCGAGTTTTTATTTTAAAATAGGCAAAGCTCACGAAGCTCAAGCAGAAGCTTTGAAAGCACGGGCAGAAGCTTTCAATCGAAGAGATAAAACTACAGCAGCCATTCAAGAAAAAATAGCCGAGGCCTTAGGAGAAGGAACTTATTATTCCAGCCAAGCAGCAGAGAAAAAAATAGAGATAAGCAAAAAATATGATAAATATGATTGGCTCGAGCGAGAAGAGCCTTACGAAAGAGAAGCCAAAGCTCTTCAAAATCATCTAGAAGCTGTTTTGCGAGGAGACGAAAAAGCCAAGGAGATTCATCAGCTGATCAGAATTGCATTAGAACCAAAAAATAAAAATGCAGTGGATGCCTACATTGAAGCTGCTAGAGAACAATCACGAGGGAATGAAAAAGTAGCCAAGCTCTACATTGAAACAGGAAGGGCCTGGGAAGCTCAAG
Source organism: Chthoniobacterales bacterium (assembly GCA_019747735.1). Lineage (GTDB taxonomy): Bacteria > Verrucomicrobiota > Verrucomicrobiia > Chthoniobacterales > UBA6821 > CAIWMF01. Next base: position 13,697 of record JAIEQL010000051.1, read on the forward strand.
CAGAGGCGTTGAAACTTGGATGCAAGGCTACGGCAGAAATCCAAAAAAAAATAGCAGTGGCATTAGGAGGGAAATATGGCGCAGCTTATTGCTGCAGCTCCTACAACCAAAAAGAAGGAGAGTCTTATGAAAAGGAAGCAAAGACTTTACAAGAGCATCTGGAAGCTGTTGTTCGAGGAGATGAAAAAGCTAAGACGATTCACGAGTTGATAGAAACTGCATTAGAAGCAAAAAATGAAAATGCGGTGAACGCTTACATTGAAGCGGCTAAAGAACAATCACAAGGGAACGAAAAAGTAGCCGAATTCTACATTCAGACAGGAAGAGCCTGGGAGGTTCAAGCTGAGGCGTTGAAACGCGAAGATATACCTACAGCAGAGCTTCAAGAAAAAATAGCAGAAGCCTTAGGAGGAGCGCATGGTGCTGCCTTTTGTTACAAAAGAGCAGTAGAGGCAGAAAAAAAAGAACATTCAAAAGTAGTAGAAGTTTGTCTTCAAGCAGCGAAAATTTGCGAAGCTCAAGTAGAGTCATTAAAGCGGGGAAATAAGGCTGTAGCAGCAGTTCAAAAAGAAATAGTAAGCGTATTAGTAGAAGGATGGAAAAACGTTGCTGATTGTTACACTAACGCAGCAGAGGAGGATAAAAATGGAAATCAAGCAGTAGCTGCAAGCGATCGTCGAGATGGAGAGTCTGGAGAAAACCAGGCAAGAGTGTTTCAAAATCACCTAAACGCTGTTTTGCAAGGAGAGGAGAAAGCTAAGAAAATTCACGAGGTAATTAATGCTGAATTGGAAGCAAAAAACAAAGATGATAGGGATCCATTATTTTTCTGTATTAAGGCTATTAATGCACAGTCGCAGGGAAATGAAAAAGCATCTGAACTTTACCTTCACGCAGGGAAAATCCGTGCTCGAGCGAATGCATTAGTGCAAGTAGGCGAGGTTGTGGAAAAGGTGCAAAAAATAGCAACGGCATTAGCAGGGAGTTATTGTGCCCCCTATTGTTACAGACAAGCAGCAGATGCACAGTTGGAAGGAAATGAAAAAGTAGTAGAACTTTACATCCAGGCAGCAAAAGCTCGCGAAGCTCAAGCAGAAGCTTTTGATCAAGGAGATGAGGCTGCTGCAGAGGTTCAAAAAAGAATAGCCGAGATATTAGGATCAAGCCCTAACGCGAATAACGCCGCTTCTTGCTACAAACATAACACCTCTGCTTTCTACAGCTCCTACAACCAAAAAGAAGGCGAGTCTTATGAAAGGGAAGCAAAGACGTTACAAGAGCATCTAGAGGCTGTTTTGCGAGGAGACGAAAAAGCCAAGAAGATTCATCAGCTGATCAGAACTGCATTAGAAGCAAAAAATAAAAATGCAATGGATGCCTATATTGAGGCTGCTAAAGAACAATCACAAGGGAAGGAAAAAGTAGCCGAACTCTACATTGAAAGAGGAAGGGTCTGGGAAGCTGAAGCAGAGGCCAGGGAAGCTGAAGCAGAGGCCTTGAAGCAAGGAGATGAAGTTACAGCAAAGGTGCAAGAGAGTATAGCATTGGTATTAGGAACAGAATGTGGTGCCGCCTCTTATTATAGCCAAGCAGCAGAGGCAGAGAAAGAAGGGGGAAAACAAGTAGCAGAATCTTATCTCCAAGCAGCAAAGGCACGTGAAGCTCAAGTGATAGCATTAAAACAAGGAGATAAAGTTACAGCAGAAGTGCAAATGAGCATAGCATGGGCATTAGGAGGAAAAAAGTATTACAGCAGCGGTAGTGCTGCTGATTATTACGCTAAAGCAGTAGAAGCAGAGAGAGAAGGAAGTCAAAGAAGTGCCAAACTCTACACCCAAGCAGCAGTGGCTCGCGAGGCTCAAGTTAAAGCTTTGAAGAAAGGAGAGAGCGCTATTGCAGAGGTTCAAAGAAAAATAGCAATGGCATTAGGAGGATTTTTTGATGATGGTGCCGCCAATTATTACAGCAAAGCAGAATACGCAGAGAAAAACGCAAAACATGCTCAACTTTACATTCAAGCAGGCGAAGCTCGAGAAGCCCAAGTTGCAGCCTTAGTTAAAGATGATAACGCTGTCGCATGGATCCAAGAAAAAATAGCAAAGACATTAGGAAGTGCAGCCTATTGTTACAGCGAAGCAGCAAAGGAAGAAAAAAACGGGAATCAAAAAGAAGCTCAAAAATTTCTTAAAGCTGGAGAGGAGAAAGAAGCTGCATTAGCTCAGCTTCGAAAGGAGCTTGAAGCGCTTATGAATAATAAGTGATGAGCAAGAAGCTAAGGGTAGAAGGAAAAAAGATTGCTTTTTTTGGAAATGGGGTCAGGAAATAGGGGGGTTCGAACATGGACAAAAAGTTTGCATAGCCCTCATTTTTTTGAATCTCATTTTGCACAAAATTCTCAAACAGCTCTAAAAAACCAACGATGAAAAAACTCCCTCTTCTTTTGCTCCTGAGCGCACTTGGGCTCGCTCCCCTGCACGTGAGCGCGATGATGGAAAGAGAGGAAGATTCGAAAAAGGAAGAATCATGCCCTCAAAAACATGTTTCTACATTTCCCACAATTTTTCTAACGGAACTGAAAACATTTTTTTTTCTTGGCGACGTATAAGAACGTTTCCTGCATAAAGAACGATTCCTCCTTGAAAATGTTGACCGCAGCGATCAGCGAGACGGCGCAGGCCTTTGCCATCACTAGGGTTGGTAGAGGCAGCTGATTTTACTTCGATGCCCCATGTTTCTTTTCCTCGTGTGATCACTAAGTAGACTTCTACTTGATCGTGATCTCGATAATGCCAAAAACGGAGGTCAGGGTCGGTCCAGCTTGCTTGAGCAATGATTTGTTGTACTACAAATGATTCTAGAATATGTCCAAAACGATCGCGGCGTTTGATCCAATCTTCGGTGCTTAATCCAGCCAATGTTGATGCTAATCCACTATCAAGAAAATGAATCTTTGGTGTTTTTTAAAGACGCCTTCCATCATTGTTGTGCCAAGCTGGAAGCATGCGAATGAGAAATAGTCTTTCCAAAACAGAAAGGTAATGGTCAACAGTTGCTCTATCAAGTTTCAAGGCCTGACCAAGCTGGGAGGCGTTCACTAACTGCGCTGTAGAAAGAGCTGCTATTTCTAAGAGCGTTTTTAAAGAACGAAGATCTTTGATGTTGGCAACAGTATGAACATCTCGTTCCAGAATTGATTTTAAATAATGTCGATGCCATTACCTTGCACGTGTACGGCTTCGCGTCAGAGGCTCGGGGTAGCCCCCGGTTAGTAGGCGTTCTACTAATGATAGTAATTTTTTTCCTTCGGAAGATGCTATTTCTGGCTTGAGTTTTCTTTTTAAAAAAGAATGAAGAAATTTTCCTTCCTGATGTTCTTTTTCGCTTTCGGTAAGAGGAAAAAGTTCAATGATTTCCATGCGGCCCGCTAATGAGTCGCTCAATTGAGGAAGCATTAAAAGATTGGTGGAACCTGTTAGCACAAACCGGCCAGGTCGACGATTGTTATCAACAGAAACTTTAATAGCACGTAAAAGAGATGGTGCTCGTTGAACTTCATCGATGATGACTTTTTCTGGCAAGAGAGCTACAAATCCTACTGGATCATTTAATGCTGTTATGAGCGTTGCCTCTTCATCAAGATTTGCATAGGTATATTGAGGGCAGAAACTTTTAGCTAAGGTGCTCTTGCCCGATTGCCGCGGCCCAAGGATGGTTAGAACTGGGGTATCTTTTAGAGCTTTTGTGAGCGAGGTACTGATAGAGCGTTTATAAAAAATAGCATTTTTTTGAGGCATAAAATGAGCGTAAATTTGCTGGTTAGTTAAGCGTAAATTTGCTGGATTGATGGCCGAAAATGGGGTCATGGTTCGAATATGGACAAATTTATCTTCTTTGTTGCTTTGTCGTTAGGAAATGTGGTTCGACATCATTCAACCTCTTGAAGCGATTCTTGACTCTTCACTCCTAGCACTTCACTCTTGAGTGGTTTTTAACTTAAGCCTAAATTTCGCAATTGAGAGCAGCGAATTTACGCAATATACTTTCTCCCAAAATTATTTCCCCAAAGTCTCACGCACCGTTGAGGTGCGCCGCAACTTTGTAAAAATCATTTTGAAAAAAAGTTCTTACGCAACTTCATCTGCTTCAATTGCGGATTTAGGTTAAAACGCCCTAATTATGTTCACACCAGCTTTAGAACTCCTCTCTCACTGCGGTCCTTTTATAATCCTGCTGCTACTCTTATCAATCCTTTCGCTCACGATTGTTTTTCAACGTGCTTTAGCCCTAAGAAGGAAAGAACTCATTCCTCCTGCGCTTCAAAAAGCGCTGGATCATTTTCAACCGGGACACTCTTTAGAAGAACTTAAAAAATTGATTCGTTCTTATGATTCACCACTGAGCCGTATTCTTCAAACACTCCTGGTTCATAGTGACTGGCCAAGAGTTGAGGCTCTTGATGCTGTGCAGGTTCGCGCTCGTTATGAAATTGCACGTTTGGAATCAGGGCTGACTTTTTTAGAAATTGCAACAGGGATTGCCCCACTGCTTGGATTACTGGGAACACTTTCGGGACTGGTGGGGATTTTTTCCAATATCGGCGATAAAGGAGATCCTCAAATGGTAGCATTAGGAATTTCAGAAGCTCTTAACTCAACTATTTTAGGGCTTGCTGTAGCTGTTCCCAGCTTAGTGGCTTTTTATTATTTCACACGTCGGATTGAAATCATTGCTATTGATATTGAGGCCATCACCGCAGAATTGGTGACAAAGCTTTATTTCAATCCGAATACTTTACGGTAAGTTCTGGACATGCGCTTTTATCATAAAAAACGAAGAATTCCTTCCATCACCATTGTTTCGCTCATTGATATTTTGGCGATCTTGTTGATCTTTTTTATTGTTACCACCACCTTTCGAAAAAATCTTCCACAGCTACAAATCAACTTGCCAGAGTCAAAGACAGCAACTCCTTCTGCTGCTTCCGCGAAGAAAAATATTATTCTCCAAATTAAATCTGCAGAAGTCATCACTCTCGATACCAAACCTGTTACCGCGGCGCTTCTGCCAGAGGCACTCCGAGCCATTCAAAAAGAGAACCCTAACTGCAACATTACGATGCAGGCGGACAAAGAAGCTCCTTTTGGCACCGTGGTCACTGTGTTAGATGCTCTTCAAATTGCAGGCATCAAAAATATTCCAACCATGATGAAACCGGCAACGCCAGCCCCTTAAGTGAAGAGTAAAGGGTAAAGAGTGTTACTTCAGCTGCTCTTGATCCCACCCCTCTTCACACAACACTCTTTACTCTTCACCCTTTTACCCTTCACTCTCAGCCATGCCCCTTGATGTAGTTTACTACGGCCATCCTGCTCTTCGAAGTAAGGGAAAAAAAATCGAAAAAATCGATGCAAGTATTCATGAGTTTGCTGATCAAATGATACAAGCCATGTATCATTATGAGGGTTGTGGACTCGCAGCTCAGCAAGTAGGTCGCTCCTTACAGCTCGCTGTCATTGATGTGGTTGAAGGTATGAAAAGTCGCCCAAGCAAAGCGTGGCAACATGGTAAACCACTCGATATAGAAAGCATCATGCCGCTTGTGATCATCAATCCGGAAATTATTCCCGTTACTCAAAAAACTTCTTATGAAATCGAGGGATGTATCAGTATTCCTGAAGTCTATGCCAAGGTGAAGCGTCCGGCTCGTGTGAAAATTAGGTATCAATCTCTCGAAGGAAATCTCTTAGAAATAGAAGCCGAAGGACTGCTAGCGCGCGCTGCTATGCATGAGGTAGACCATCTCCATGGGATTCTTTTTACCGACTACCTTTCTCCAAAAGAACTTCAAGAGCATCAAGCCATTTTAAAAAGGCTCGCTCAGAGAAATAGCGTGTTCTAGTCCGAGTTAAGCCAATCGGCTGCAATAACGCTCCAAACGATCTTGTTCTTCTATAACCCCACGCGCTGCAACATAAAAATCAGGACGGACGAGAATCCAGCTAGGACTTGTGATGCCGAAGCGATTATGAGCAAGTCCTTGCGGATCTAAAAAGTGGGAAGCCTTTTCTTCATAGTTCATTTTGTTAAATAGTACTTCACCATGCCAGATCATGAGTGGCTTGGCTTCTATTGTTGCAATCATTTCATCTGAAGCAAGACGCTGGAGGAGTAATCGCATTTCTTCAGAGAGGTATGTTCCTGAAAATAGGAGCAACGTGTGTTTTGGATGTAGCAATTGTTTCCAGAGGGAGATTGTCTTCTGCGTGGTAGCCTCGACCAGAGAAACCTCATAAATACGCCAACCCGCCTGATAGGGCCTTTTATCAACACTCAGCGCGTCATGCAGAATAAGGCTGCTGGAAGGATAATGAATATTCATTTCTGAAAATTTAGCAGCTAGGAGTTGCTGCAAAGCAGGAATGTGTAATAAAAATGCTACGACAATATCCTTCATAATCCGAGTAAGCAGTGTTTGGTTGACTCCGGCATGCAGTAACTGACTTGTTTCTTTAATGAGGTTTTTAGCGACAGGGTAACGCTCTTGAACATAACTCTCTGCAATGAGTTCTGCATTGCTCACTTTTTTAGTAAGCAAAGCGAGCTTCCAGCCAAGATTACAAGCATCTTGAATGCCGGTATTCATTCCTTGGCCTCCTGCTGGGCTATGAATATGCGCAGCATCACCGAGAAGAAAGATGCGACCGATGCGGTTGCAAGAGACGATGCGCTCGTTAACACTAAAGTAAGAAAGCCATTCTGGTTCATGAATACGCCAATGACCTAGGCCACTCTGATTGAGATAGCCTTGCATCTCTTCCAACGTTGGCACATTTTTATTGGTCAAATCTTTTCGTTGAGCGACTACACGAAAAAGCCCCTTTCCCAAAGGAAAAAAGATGGTCGCATTCTTTTCCCGGCCCCAATTAAGAAACATGCCATCATCGGGAAGGTCACCCTCTATTTTGGCATCGGCGAGCACAAAAGCTAATGGTTCCGTTTCTCCCTCAAAAGGAAGCTCCAGCTGATGGCGCACTGTGCTTCTTGCTCCATCACAAGCCGCTAAGAAGCTGAAAGAATGGTTTTCGCTAGTTCCTTCTTTTTTTGTAATGGTTGCTATAACGCTGTTATCATTCTGGGTGCAGTGAGTGAGAGTAACATCTCGTTCTACTTCAACGCCGAGAGCAGCGAGACGGCGTTCTAAAATTTCTTCTGTTTTATTTTGTGGCAACAAAATAGGTAAGGGATAAGCAGAATCAACGCCGTTGCTTGAGGGAATCTCATTTAAAATTTTTCCATGGTCAGCAAAAATCAAACGTCGCATGGGATGACCGCTTTGAAGAAATTCCTCCACAACACCCATCGCGGAAAAACATTCCAACGTTGCACTCCAAAGAACCAGTGCTTTGGAATAAGGGGAGCGCGATGCAGTGTGGTCAATAATGCGTGGGGTTACGCCATGACGACAGCATTCAATAGCGAGGGTCAAGCCGGTAGGTCCTGCACCTACAATAAGAATATCTGGTTTTTTCATGATCGTAATGTGGCAGGAATAATGAAGATAATAAAGAATTCAAAGTGATAAAAGCGATGGAAGGGGTAAAAAATTTAAAAGTGATATTAAAGTTTTGAATCAAACAGTATCCCTTCTATTGCTATAAAGCTTATTATATTCTCATCATGATTGAAGAAACGATTGTTAACACCTTGCGGAGCCGCTCGCAAAGCGTGGCTACAGCTGAATCATGCACGGGAGGATTGTTGGCTCATCGTCTGACCAACGTTCCAGGAGCATCTGCTGTTTTTCAACAAGGTCTTGTTGTTTATTCTAATCAGGCAAAAGGGGAGTTATTAGGCGTGCCTCAAAAGTTGTTGGAACGTTTTGGCGCTGTCAGTGCAGAGGTTGCTACAGCCATGGCAGAGAGATTACGCCAAAAAAGTGGTGCAACTTTTGGTTTGGCCACAACTGGCATTGCGGGCCCAGCAGGAGGAAGCGCTGCAAAACCTATTGGTACGGTTTTTCTAGCCATTGCCAGTGAAAACAAGACAACGGAAGTCTGGCGAGAATTTTTTCTCGGAGAACGCCTTCTCTTTAAAGAAAAAGCCACAGAAGCCCTGTTGCAACGATTTCAAATAGCGTTGTTGAACAAATCAACAACGCAGTTGAAGCTTAGTTGAAGTTGTGAAGTTTCGTTTTAACTTCAACTTTTTACTTTCCAGTGAGTCGTCTCGTGCTAGCAAGATCTAAGAGGGTGTCTTGAAAAGACTAAAATTGCGCATTACGGCGTCGCTCCAGTGCTCGCGTCCTCGAGTATGTCCCT
>JAIEQL010000049.1 GCA_019747735.1 Chthoniobacterales bacterium
GGGACATACTCGAGGACGCGAGCACTGGAGCGACGCCGTAATGCGCAATTTTAGTCTTTTCAAGACACCCTCTAAAATATCACCCCTATTTGCGCGCCTAGTACTAAGGCATTAGGAATTTGACCCGTTCCAGCAGGGTTGATGATCCATTGAAGATCTGGCTGGAAGTAAGCAAATTTAGTGAAGTTAATCCTATAGGCTAACTCATAAATAAGTTCGTAAGTAGCATAGCCATGGCCTTTGTTTTGAAGCGCCTCTGCGTAGTAAGAACTAAAAGTTCCGCAAGCAACACCAAGAATAGTAAAGTCATCTTGACGTCCTGGAATCAATCCCGTGTAAATGGCGCCCCCATTAGCCTGAAATGGAATGATAGAAATATTTTGCTCGGGCGATAATTCATAGGCCGTCCAAAGCACAAGACCTTCGTCTCGGAGGGGATTGGGACGGTAAATGGTTTGGTCTGCGTGCCAATAGAATCCATAAGAATTAGAAGCCTTCACCGAGCTGGTGAATTGAGAATATTCGTACGTTGAATAGTAACCACCCATCCAATAGTGACCTGGTAGGGCTTTGAGCTTGGTCGGATCAACTGGTTTTTTAAAAGTTTTTTCTGCTGTCTCTTTCTTCGAAACAGCGCGGCTACCTGTAAAGATCGAATTTGCCCCCATGGTGGTCGGCTTGCAAAATTCAGGATTCCAGCTGTATTGCCCCATGAGAAGTACGCCATCATCGGGATAAAAATCCCAGTTGAGTCCATTAACAGAAGGTTTGGTCATTTGATAAATACCAAGACGAGCTGCTGTTGTGGAGGTGAGATTGACTTTTAGCCGGCTTCCCCAAACGGCATTAGGTGCGTTGGGAAGCAACCCATCCATGGAAAGCCCACGCACTGTTCCATCGATTGCATAGCTCATGTAAAGCCAGTAAAGTGGTGAGTTTGCAAAATCACTATTCACGCCGAGACGCCCACTCTTGAAGCTCCAGCGGTTGTTAAAAAAATCTTGCTGATACGCCATTTCGTACCACTTAAAAGTATACCCATCGGCCACCTGTTGTACGCGAAACTGATTTTTAATATTTGTTTTGGTAAGGCTATATCCATCACGCTGGAGCGTGCTCATCATGAAATAACCCCCACGCCATCCAAATAATTTTTCGGTTTCAATAAAGCATGCAAAACTAAAATTATCGGCATACTTAAATCCTCCTGGAATTTTTCCACCTACAGGATTTCCTGCAATATCAGCTGTGTAAGTTGTGGAAAACTCAATGCCATGTTCATGGAGATAATCACGTTTTCCAAACCAGTTGCCCGAAGCATTCTTGTACTCCCTTATATTATGTGGCTCCTCGGCCATAGCCTGATAGGGAGTAATATTGCGCTGAAGATCCCTATTGTCGATGAGCTCACTAATTAATTGATCTTCCGTTTCGTCAATGAAAGAGCCAAGGGATTTTAAAGGAGAAGAATTTTTTGAAAAAAAACCTACGTTGGTGGTGGCTTGATTGGTTGTTAAGGCAAAAATTGGCCAAGAAGTAACTAATACTATAGTCATTGCCATGGCAACACCGAGGGGCGGTCGCATAAAAACTACCGAGTATTCTCAAAAAAGAAAAAAAGTCAAAGGTCTTCTCCTTGAAAGAAAAACATTGTGCTTTACCAAAAAAAAGTATATTTGTTTTGCCTGCTTGTTATTGTGAACAAGCTTTTAATTCCGTATGGGAACACCTAAATCCAATACTCCGCAAACAAGAACAGGGTTTGCATGCCATGAAGCTATTCTAAAAAAAACAGATCATATTGCTAGTTCCATTGGCTGGTCCCGCAATGCACTTATCGTGGCTTCTATTATGCATATTATTCGTATGATTGAAGATAAATCATACAATGGAATACCTGATGTCGTCCTTCAAGCGCGCGCAGTTATTCATGGTGACCAGATCAAATTAAAGTTTCCCACCCTAGAAGGAGAAAAATAGTATCGTATCCGTTCAGCGAAACGGTTACTTTTAGCTGATAACTTTCAGTAGGCGCCCTTCAAGCTCCTTAATCAATTGGTCATCCATTACCTTTTTTTTGTTACCATCTAAAATATAAAAAGTGTCAAAGGCTGCTTTCATTTCTGTTGCGATCCGAGCAAGATCAATAGAAATTCCCTGATGATGCAACGCCCCTAACAAGTCATAAAAAAGTCCCTGACGATCGCGTGTTTCTACTTTGACTACGGTATAAAGTGGATGCGATTGGTTATCGATGGTGACCGTCGAAGAAATAAGCATTTCACTGGAGTCGCTTTTTTTTATGATAGATGAGTCAGTAGTCATTTTATTGACAAAAGGATACTGACTCTCTTCAAGTAATTTTTTTAAGTGTTGTTCACCTATTTTTTTTTCTTTTTTATTCAAAAGAGGATCGCTCCTTATGCTAGTTACACGAAAAATATCGAGTGTTAAATAATCACGCCTTGTAAAAATATCAGCACTGAGGATATTAACTCCTGCCTCTAAAAATGCCGCTGCAATCCGCTCTAGAAATTGGTTTCGATCCCAACCACAGAACCAGACTTCTGTATGACCCTTCTCGGGGAATTCTACCCACCTTACTTGAGCATCAAGTGGGTGGCCTTGATTGCTATCGAGATGTTCAAAAAATTCTCTAAATAGCTGTAGGTGTTCTGCTATTTGTTTTGATGACATCATTCTAAAGTAGCGCTCTGGCATTTGCTCAAAGTGAGCCTCTATTTCCTCCATAAAATCACTGCTCAAAAGATCTTGGACTTCTTTTTTTGTTTCAAAACGGTCTTTTTTCTCTTGTTCAAAAAAAGCAGCTCCAACTTCAAGGTACCTTTTTGTTTGATTATAAAGATTCCAAACAAGTTGCTCTTTCCAATCGCTCCAATTCTCATCACTTGTTCCCATCCCATCAGCTAGTGTTAAAATCATGAGAGCATCCAGTGCAGAGACTGTCTTAACAATATTAGCGACCTGATGAACGACGGTAAAATCATCTAGATCGCACGTGCGTGCTATGGTTGCTAGTTCACCATGAGCCTCCACCAACATGAGTAAGAGATTCCCTCTATCTTTAGTGAGCTGAAATCGATGCGCTACTTTTTCTGCTGCCAGGACACTTGCTTTTGAATGAAAGCGACTGTTTGCTGCCTTTCCTGTATCATGAAGCAACATTCCAAGGTAGAGCATGGCAACATCATCAAGATTTTTAAAAATCGTACTATAGCGCTGTAATTTTTGATTATTCGTAAACAGTAACTCATCTATTTTTTCAATACAGACAAGAGTGTGCTCATCAGCTGTGTAGCGATGAAAAAATTCGTGTTGGACTAAACAGGTTAGTGCTCCAAACTCAGGAAGATATTTTCCTAAAAAACCTAAATCGTGCATCATTCTTAGAATACGCCCTACTTCTCCCTTATGGGATAGAATGCTCAAAAAAATTCCTCTGATTTCTTTAGAATGTTGAAAAGAGCGATCAACCAGAGGGAGAGCTCTTTTGATAAGATCACTGAGTTCAAAAGAAAATTCTAAAGATTTTTCCTGGGCTAAATAAAAGGCGCGCATCATACGCGTAGGGTCTTTAAAAATTTCTTTATTTTGGGGAAACAGTTTTTTTTCACTAATAAAAAATCCATCACATTTTTCTCCCTTTTTTATTTCAAAAAGAGTGCTAAGTAATCCTGGTCGTTTTTTCGACTGTACCATCCTTTCTAAAGCAGCAGAGGTAATCAAATAGATCTCACGAGTTTGTTGGTAATAATCTTTCATGAAAGCCTCGCTGCGTCGCAAGATGCTTCTCTGAGGGTAACCAAGTCCTGTTGCAACTACTCCTTGAAGACGAAGTGTTAATTGGTCTGTTCCTCTCTTTTCTTGGTAATGCATTTCATTACGAACACGCAGCAAAAAATGATATGCTTTCTCTAGTTTTTTTTGTTCTCCTTCATGAAGAAACTTTTTTTTAATCCAGTAAGAATCTGCTTTCTTATCACCACAAGCTAGTGAAATCCACCGAAGGTTTTGGTATTCTCTTAAACCTCCCACTCCTGATTTAATATTTGGCTCTTGAAGAAAAAGTGTTTTTCCAAATTTTTCTCTGGTTTTTTTAATATTTTCTAATCTCCATTGGATATAATCTTCCTCTTGTCCGAGGAGACATTTTTTTTGAAATTTTTCTCTAAATTTATTAAATATTTTTTTTTCCCCTACCAAAAAACGTGCTTCTAAGAGGGCTGTTTTTGAAACTTTATCTTTGTTGGCATGCTCAATAGCTTCTTCAATAGATCGTGTTGCGTGACCAACTTTTAGCCCAAGATCCCAGAGAACCATCAGAACAGAAATAATGATTTTTTCTATACCAATAGTCGGACTTGGTTTTGCCTGAGATGAAAATAATATTTTTCCAAAATAGTTTTTTATGAGTTGAGTCCCATCTTTTAAAGCATGAATATTTTGAAAAACTTTTTTTAATCCGTGTGATTGAATAAAATTGTTTCTTTGTAGTGAAATGAGATCTCCATTCACAACTGAGGAACTCGGATTAAGGTCTTTTTTTTCTTCATGTAAAAACATGATGTCGACATCACTGTAAGGATTCATTTCCCTTCTTCCATATCCTCCAAAGGCAATAATACAGAGTTCATTGGAAAATTTTTTAATTTCCTTACTAACAATAAGTTCAAAGATATTTTTTATTAGAAAATCGATCATTTTAGAACGCTGCTGAACGATTTCTATACCTTCTCCCCCTTTTTTATGCCATTGCTGAATTATTTTTTCTTGTTTTTCATAAAAAAATTGTAATACCGAAAAAGAAACTTCTTGTTGAGAATGGATAAGTTCAGAAAATTCCTTAGCATCTCTTTCAAAAAGATGCTCTTGATGACATTTTTCTCTCTCTTTCATCTTACCATTTTTCGGATAATAATTTCGACACGTCTATTAAGTTGCTGCTGTTGAATAGTTCCCGTCATTGGAACAATAAAATGAGTTTTTCCAAGACCATATGCTTCAATTTGTTGATCATCAACTAATTGTTTTTTTACGAGCCACTCTTTAATCGAAATAGCTCGACGATTGCTCAAATCCAAATTGTATTGGTTACTCCCAAAACTATCAGTAAAACCTTCAATAATAAATTTTGCTTTTGGGTTTTTCTTAATAAGAAGAGCCAATTTTTCAAGATTCTTTTCTGCCTCCGGTTTTAGTTGATCAGCATTATACTCAAAAAGTAAATCTGTTGGAAGCAATAGTGGAGCTGGTTGAGACGAAAGTAACTCTTTTTCTTTAAGGAGATCATCTAATTGGCTATAATTTTTATTACTTGTTAATAAAGAACTTGTTGCTTTTTCTAAAGAGCCTTCTTCTTGTAACTCTTCTTTGTCTAAGGAAATGAGAGGCTTATCGTTTTCGGTAAAACTTTTAACTATTGTAACATTTTCACTATTTTTTTCTTCCAGCTGAGTTACATCAACAGTATTTACTTTTGGAGCATTTTGAACAGGAGGCTCTTTAGAAAAACCACTAGTTGATTCTGAAATAGAAATCTCTGTTGGTTTTAATAAAACTTCTTGTTTTTTTTGAGGCTCTTCCAGTAATTTTGGATCAATAGTAACTCGTTCTAGTTTAAATTTTCTAGGAATGATTTGATCAAATGACTTAGCGCTAAAAGATGGAATCTCTAAGGAACCTATCTTTTTTAAAATAAATAAGTGAATTAAGAAAGAGAGAAGACATCCCAATAAAAATAATGGTATGAAGTTTTTTTTCTTTGATAAAAAGGATATCATACTTTTTTTATTAGGATTTTTATTAGGTACTTATTCTTAATATAAAAAAAATTTAGGCTCTTCTTAAAAGTAATAAGAGTGCGAATAACTTCCCATATATGTCTAACTCTTCTAAAACGAGGTAACAACAACTTTTATAAAAGTGAATAAATTGTATTTTTTAAATAACGAGTTTTTATTTTAGTTCAAATTTATGTTCCATAGAACAAATTATTCCCCTTTTTATCAATTGTTCACAACTTATTCTCTTTTTTATTGGCAATCTATATATATACCAACGTGCTGTTGGTAGATATGCTTTAGGAGTTGAGGGGATGAGGAGTTTAGAAACTGGTAGGAATATTAGCTTTTAGATTCTAAAATAATTTAGCACCGACAACAAAATGATTTTTGATTAATTTAATCTACTCTTCTGTTATATCCTAATCTCCTAACCCCTAAACTCTAGCAAGACTCTTTAATGGATTTTTTTAATTATCCTCAACATTACCAAGTTATTATTATTGGAGGAGGTCATGCTGGTATAGAATCTTCTTTAGCATCAGCGCGACTTGGATGTCAAACCTTACTTTTAACACAGAATGCTGATACAATAGCTCAAATGTCCTGCAATCCTGCTATTGGTGGATCTGCAAAGGGTCATATTGTTAGAGAAATTGATGCCTTGGGTGGAATAATGGGCCTCAACGCTGATGCAACAGGTATTCAATTTAGAATGCTCAATGCCAGCAAAGGGCCCAGTGTAAGAGCACCTCGTGCTCAATGTGACAAAAAAGCTTATCAGTTTCGATTGAAAGCAATTTTGGAACAAACTGATAATCTCACCATAACCCAAGCTAATGTGGCAAAGTTTCTTGTGGAAGGAGATGAAATCAAAGGAGTGGAAACAACTTTAGGAGTTCGTTATTATTCTGAAACAGTTGTGGTTACAACAGGAACTTTTATGAAAGGCCTGATTCATGTTGGAAAAAGAAGCCAACCAGGTGGACGTATGGCCGATAGCGCTTCTGGAATTAGCGAAAGCTTGAAAGAATTAGGTTTTCAATTGGGAAGGTTTAAAACAGGAACGCCCTGTCGAATAGTAGCAAAGTCTGTGGATTTTTCTCGTTGTGAGCGCCAGGATGGAGATAGCTCACCCTCACCATTTTCTTTTATTAGGGAAACTATTGGTTTTAACAAAGAAGAGGTACATACACTGAACCATGTTGACCAAGATGGTTTCCACGTGGAACAAATTCCTTGCTGGATAACTTACACTAACGAAAATACACACGACATTATTCGTACGAATATTGATAAATCACCTCTTTATTCAGGACTGATTGATGGCGTTGGGCCACGCTATTGTCCATCGATTGAAGATAAGGTTATGAAGTTTTCAGAGAAAACAAGGCACCAAATTTTTCTAGAACCAGAAGGACGCCATACTGGGGAAATTTATGTTAACGGAATTTCAACAAGCCTTCCTTTTGAAATTCAGTATGCTTTTATAAGATCTATCATAGGACTTGAAAAAGCAGAGATACTTCGTCCTGGTTATGCTGTGGAATACGATTATATTTTTCCTCACCAGCTCTACCCTACCTTAGAAACAAAAAAAATCAGTGGTCTCTATTTTGCAGGACAAATTAATGGAACTTCTGGCTATGAAGAAGCCGCAGGTCAGGGGCTCATTGCTGGAGCTAATGCTGCTTTGAAAGTACTTCAAAAAAAACCACTGATTCTAGCAAGAGAAGAAGCTTACATCGGCGTGATGATTGATGATTTAATTACACGAGGTACTGCCGAGCCATATCGTATGTTTACAAGTCGAGCAGAATATAGGCTTCGATTAAGGCAAGATAATGCTGATCTTAGACTCACAGGAAAAGCGATAGAGTTAGGATTGGCTTGTTCTTATCGAAAAAAAGCATATCGCAACAAAACAGCTTCCATCAAAAATCTTTTAGAAAAATTACCAACAATATCTCATGATGGAGTCCCACTTAATCTCTGGCTCCGTCGTTCAGAAAATAAAGTAGAAGCCCTACCTCTTCAAATACGACAAGAATATTCTTCTGAGGTTTGGTCTCTTGTTGAAACTGATATTAAATTTGAAGGTTATTTAAAACGAGAAGAACTTCAAATTGAACGAGCAAAAAAACAGGAGCATTGGAAACTCCCTGAGAATATCAATTATGACGCTATTCCAAGCCTCAGCTCGGAAGCTCGACAAAAGCTTTCCGAATTTACTCCTCCTTCCTTACATCATGCTGCTCAAATTAGTGGCATTACCCCCGCCGATTTGGATGTATTGATACTCTGGCTGGCCAGAAATAAAGAGAAATAAATACCATGATTTCATAAAAATTAGGATTTTTAAACAAAAGGCTCTTTACCCCACATTTTTTTCCGCTACTCTTGCACTTCTCTTTTTATGACTCCTTACGATCTTATTGTTATTGGTGGTGGCCCAGCAGGATATGTTGGAGCAATTCGCGCAGCACAACTTGGAAAACGCGTTGCCGTAGTCGAACAAGAACGTGCTGGGGGCACCTGCCTCAACTGGGGATGTATTCCCACAAAGTCACTCCTGCGCAACGCAGAACTTTATTCCCTGATGCAGCATCATGCTGGAGACTTCGGGTTTGAACTTAATGGTTTGACTTATGACTGGAGTAAAGTGATAGGCCGCTCGCGCAAGGTGGCTGATAAGTTAGCAGGTGGTATCGAATTTCTTCTTAAAAAAAATAAAGTCGATTATATTCTCGGAACGGCCTCTCTTCCAAAAGGTGGCCAAGTTGATGTTCTCAAAAAAGATGGTACTACAGCACAGCTAGCAGCCCCCAAGATTCTTATCACAACAGGCGTTGTGACCCGTGAGATGCCTGGATTTCCGATGAACGGCACTACAGTCATTGGAAGCCGCCAAGCGATGGCGCTTCCCACGCAGCCCAAAGAAATCATCATTATCGGAGCAGGAGCTATTGGTATTGAGTTTGCTTATTTTTTCAATGCCTTTGGAACAAAAGTTACCGTCGTTGAAATGCTGCCCAATATTCTTCCTGTCGAAGATACAGAGGTGAGTGTCGCTCTCGAGAAAGCATTGAGCAAGCAAGGGATCACACTTTTGACGGCAACCAAAGTAGAAAAAGCGGAAACAACAGCTACCGGTGTCTCTATTACTGTTTCTGGAAAAAAAGAGGAAATACTCACAGGAGATGTTGCTTTGGTAGCTATCGGTGTGACCCCATTGCTTCCAAAGGGTATTGCCTTGAAGCTCGATGAAAAGGGCTTTCTAGCCGTTAATGACAAATACGAAACAAACATTTCTGGCATCTACGGCGCCGGTGATATCATTGGTCCTCCATGGCTTGCTCATGTGGCCAGCTGGGAAGCCATTCAAGCGGTGGAGGGGATGTTTGGAAAACGGAAGCCACAGCGCAGACGCGCCTTTCCTGGTTGCACCTACTGTCAACCTCAAGTCGCTAGCGTTGGTCTCACAGAGCGGGCCGCTAAAGAAAAAGGGATGACATTCAAGATTGGTAAATTCCCCTTCCAAGCCAGCGGGAAAGCCCAGGCGATGGGAGAAACCGATGGTTTTGTTAAACTTCTTTTTAACGAACCGCACGGAGAGCTCATCGGGGCTCACATCATTGGCTCGGAAGCAACGGAGATGATTGCAGAGTTGGGATTGGCTATCACCCTGGAAGCCACTTACGACGATATTGCGAGTACCATCCATGCTCATCCCACATTGAGTGAAGCGGTGATGGAGGCGACGGAGGCGGCTCACGGGCAGGCTATTCATATTTAGAGGATATCTTGAAAAGCCTAAAATTGCGCATTACGGCGTCACTCCGGTGCTCGTTGCCTCACGTATTTCAATACGCTCGGCTCCTGTGCTCCGAGGCTCCTGGTACTGCATCAATTTTATTCATTTTCAAAATATCCTCTCAATCAGCCTAGAAACTATTTTCTGCAGCCTGTAACCTAATGATTTATTCTTAGGTTGGATAAGAGTGACGGAAAATATTTTCCTCCACCGCCAACTTGCTAACAAGTTCACCTCGAAAATATTTTCTTTCGATCTTGTTTCCAATCATGTCAAAAAAAACAGACTACCTACGTCAGCGAGTACTTAAAGAATGGCGTGGCCTTCCTTCCGAAAAAAAAGAAGATCGCGGCACTTCCCTTTCGGAGGTGCTCACCAAAGTCATTCGTAAGCTGGGTTTGCAAGAGCGCATTAAAGAAGAAGAGATCGTCACAGCGTGGCGTGAAGTTGTGGGAGATTTTTTGGCCACTCATTCCAAACCCTTGCAACTAGCACATGGGATTCTCTATGTCCAAGTTCTTCAACCGACGATTCGTTACGAACTAGATCGCGTCTGGAAAACAGAAGTCTTACGAAAATTTCAAGAGCGATTTGGAAAAAAAACTGTTCGTGATATGAAATTTAGTTTTTAGAGAGCTTGCGCTGAAAAGAAGTTTCTGTTACATTCATCGCTTGCCAATTTTTTTGGCTAATGCCGGCATAGCTCAGTTGGTAGAGCAGCTGATTTGTAATCAGCCGGTCGTCGGTTCGAGTCCGACTGCCGGCTCCACTTTCTAATGAGTGCTCTCTTTTTGTACAGAAATAGCAGGTGCCAGCACCTCTTCTCCCCAGGCTTGAACGTTGCCTCCTAAGATTTTTTCTTCGCTGCCTACTTTGGATCCTTGGGAAAGGCCTTGAACACTCTTCGGAGTGGGAATGCCAGCTTTCGTAAGGATGGGGACAATAAGAGGATCAGCATTGATCATGGCATTATAAAAGGTGAGGTGTGCTATTTTGAGTGCATCAAGAACGGAGGGATCTTTCATTGCTTTTGCATAAGCCTCCTGCAATTGAGAAAGCTCTTTTGGAGTGAGATTTTTTGTAACGGTAGGAGAATAGTTGGCTAGCCACTCTTCAAAGTTATCTCCCAAACTTTTTTTCTTATCGCTAATTTCAGCAATTCCCTCAGGGCCGCGAACATCCATGTTGGCAAAGGTCGCCTCAAGAGTTGGGTCCGCTTTTAACATCGCTTTGTGAATGGCCATTCTAGTTATCTCTCGAGTCGATTGTACCGCAGGATCCGTCAAAGATTTTTGGAGGGCAGTGTTGTACTCTTGTTGTTCCGCTGGAGTGAGCGCAGCAAGAGAAAGAGAAAAAGTTGTAAAAAAAAGGAGAAGGAAAGGAAAAAGTTTTTTCATAGTTAGGTGAGAATTACAGTTTCTCTGGGGCGTTCAGAAGTTCTTTTACACGCAACAGTAAGCGCCCCGCAGCCCCACCATCGAGCACGCGATGATCAAAGCTGAGGGTAAATTGGGCTTCGGTAATAGGAACAAAAGTTTTTGTTTCTGGATTCCAGGAGGGGACTGTCTGTCCAACGCCCATTCCAAGTAACAAGGTTTGCTCTGGAAGCGGAATCGGAGTTGCCATGGTGAGCCCAAAGACGCCGTAATTGGTGATCGTTGCAATGGAGCCGCCTGTATCTGTTGCCGAGAGACGTCGCGCCCGGGCGAGCTCCACAAGCCGATTGTAGCGTTCTACAAGTTCGCTAAGATGAAATTGATCGGCATTGCGAATCACAGGAACTAAAACCCCATCGGCAGCTTCGACTGCAAAGCCAATATCTATTGACCTTGGATGGATAATACGCGCTCCGATAAGGCGCCCAGCAATGGCAGAATTTTCACCAAGAGCAACCGCAAGTGCCCGTAATGCATAAAGAGCTGGTCCTGCTTTAGCTTGCTGCTGTTTACGATGAGAAAGAAGCGTATCTAATGCAATCGGCAACACAACAGTAGCAAGAGGACGCGTCCAACTACGTCGCATGGCATCAGCAACAGCAACACGCATCGAAGAAGCAGGAGTTATTTTATTCCGCTCCAAATCTTCTAAAAATTGTTCTAAGTCATCAATAGTAACACGGCCATTAGCACCACTGCCAGCAACGCCTGCCAAGTCAGCGGCATGAAGCCCAAGCTCGGTCATGCGGGCCTTCATTCGAGGAGAGAGAAAGCTAGCTCCTCCAGCATGTGCCGGTACGGGAAGGCCTCGTAGGGTAGGTTCTACGCTTGATTTCCAGGAATCTCCTTTTTTTGGAGAAATAACTTTTTTTGCAGTTGCTTTCTCGGCAAGAGGTTTTGGCGTTTCTTGAAGTCCAAATCGCAGGGCATCTTCTTCGGTAATTTCTAACATTCCCAAAACTCCCCCTATCGGATAGCTCTCACCAATAACAGCCGTGATTTCTTTGATTACGCCTGCACAAGGAGCTGTAACACCCATAATGGCCTTATTCGTTTCCACCTCCAAAATATCGATATCAGCAGGAACAGCATCTCCTGCGGAAAAAGCAATGCGGACAATAGTTGCCTCGGCAATAGATTCGCCGAGTTGTGGCATAATGATAGGAATTTGAGGCATAGCTAAGATAGGCTGGAGACTGGAGGAAATTGATCAGGTATTTTTTAAGTTTATTAATATTAGATACAAAAAAAATGATTATGAAATTAAATTTGATTTTCGATAAAACAACCCTCCAGCCTATCTTTATAATTTCAGCAAACGATGGAGGGCAGAAGCAATGGTAGAAGCCGTTGGGCGATGAGTTCCCCAGAGTGCTGGGTGAAAAGGGACTGGCGTGTCTTTGGAATTGAGGCGTTGAGGAGGAGCGTCTAAAAGTCCAAATCCCTCTGCAGTGACACGTGCCACGACTTCTGCAGCAACGCCTCCCCAAGGAAATGCCTCGCTAACGACTAGAAGGCGTCCGGTGCGAGCAACCGAAGCCAAAATGGTATCTGTGTCTAATGGTTTCACCGAACGCAAATCAACCACTTCAATTTCATATCCATCGCCAACTAATTCCTCGGCAGCAGCAAGTGATTCATGGAGCATCGCGCTGTAAGTGACAATCGTGGCATCCCGTCCAGGGCGCGTAATACGGGCTTTGCCAACGGGAAGCCCTTCAGTAGGTAATTTTTCAGCTTTGAGATGATAATAGAGAAATTTGTGTTCACAAAAAATCACCGGGTCATCGATTTTGATAGCCTCTAGCAGCATGGTATAAACATCCTCCACTGTTGCTGGTGTCATCACAACAAGGCCAGGATAATGGGCATAAAGCGCCTCCAAGTTTTGACTATGAAAGGGACCGCCAGCAGTATTGCCGCCAGAGGGAAGCCGCACGACAAGGGGGCAAGGAACTTCTGTTCTAAAAAAGAGTGTTCCAGCGTGATTGACAATTTGGTTAAGTCCGCAGGTTGAAAAATCTGCGAACTGCATTTCCACAATAGGACGCATCCCCTCAATGGCTGCTCCAATAGCCATTCCTACCATGGCATCTTCGCTAATGGGCGAATCAAGAACACGTCCAGGGAATTCTTTGGCAAGATTTTTGGTGGCCTTAAAAGCTCCTCCGAAATTCCCGACATCTTGACCATAAATAAAAACTCTAGGATCCTCTGCCAGGGCCTTTCTTTGGGCTGCGCAAATGGCTTCGAGGTAAGTGATGCTATGATTCATGAAAAAAAGAAATTAACAGGGATGGAAGCGATAGAAGGGATGAAAAAGTTTGCGTCACTTCTGTCTAAAATAAATATAAGAAATAGCCACAAAGGAACACAAAGAAACACAAAGAAAAAGGCTCCTTATTTTTTGTTTGGCATCTTTGCTTTTCTTTGTGTTCTTTTGTGGCTATTCATTTTTTCTTTCTGCTATCTCTTCTATCGCTGCCATCCCTGTTAATAATTCTGCTGTTTTTTCTTTGTGAGACGTTGGTAGTTTACGAATCCGCAAAACAAGGGTGAAGGTAATCCGTCGCAAAAGGAATCCACGACTCCTCTTCCGGATCAGGGGCTGGTTCTCGAAGAACACGTGCTGTGGTTTCTTCGATTTCCTCATCGATCTGTTTTTTCCACAAAGCGATTTCCTCTGGAGTTGCTCGGTTCTCTCTTAAGAGCGTTTCCTCTGCTAGTACGAGGCAATCACGACCTAAGGGAGAGGCTTTTTGCGCCTCGGTGATGTACTGTGCATCATCGTGTTCTGCATGCCCTACAAGCCTCAATAAATCAGCCACGACAAACTGAGGCCCTTCTCCAGCGCGCGCAGCAGCTACAGCCTTTCCGATAACATCGAGGCAATCAGCAAGAATTATTCCGGAAACACGATGGCCGGTCACTCCGTAGCCAATAGCTCGATCAAAGAGGCTTTCGCACGCAAACTGACGGTCATTAGGTGTTGAATAAGCATATTGGTTATTGGCTACAACGACAACAAGTGGGAGTTTTTCAACAGCAGCCATGTTCAAGCCCTCATGAAAACTACCTGTGGAGGTTCCTCCATCACCAATACAAGTTGCGCCGACAATACCTGTTTCTCCACGAAAGCGCCGTGCCATCAACGCACCACCGACAGCAGAGACCATCGCTCCAAGATGACTAATCATGGCAAAATATCCTTCTCGTGGTCGACCGCGGTGGACATTGCCATCATGACCACGCATAGATCCTAGCGCAGAACCGAGGTATGTTCGAAAAGTATTTAAAATAGTATCGCCAAAAGCCAGACGTCCCGCCTGATCACGAATAAGAGGTGCATAGATATCCCCTTTGTGTAGGTGAATTCCTAAGGCCACGCTCAAAGCCTCTTGTCCACGACCAGAGAAGACACCGCCAAAAATTTTTCCAGAACGCTTTAATGCCGTTAACTTATCTTCGACAAGGCGCGCTGAAAGCATGAGGCGGAAAGCTTGACGATAAAGATCAGGAGCGGAAGGCATGGAAAAAGAAGTGAAGCGTAAAAGGGTAAAGAGTGAAGAGTGAAGAGTAAAGGTTGAAGGTTTATGGCCTTCGGCACAGAAAATTAAAGGCTCTCAAGAATATCTTCTTTTCGTACTTCTTTGTGGGTTGCAATCATTTTTAAAATGGCATTCAGAGTACCAATACGCAAAAAAGCATGTGCTGGAATTGGTATTCTTTGATGAGAAAGAATGTCTGTTTGAAGAATGATATGGCTACCTACTTGATGGACGATGTAATAGTTCCAGTGACGGCACAAAACTGCTGCTAATTCTTTGCCAGAAAGATTTCTGGGAAGTTTCATATAAACTAGACTAATGCGAAAGCTTCATCACGAATTAAGTGGAGTCGAATATGACAGGCTAGTTTCTCGGGTTCATCAAAGAAAAAACCACGCACAGCTTCAGCAACAGCGGTTTTTAAAGAAGTCCAGTCATCCCCTTGTGTTACGATAGTCTCTGTGAGACATTCCGCAATAAATCCACCATCAGCTTCTTGAGTAACTTCGAAAATCAAATCATTCATCGAAAAACAGTCGCTTATGAAGCTCCAAAAATCAAGTGCGTTATGATCCTTTTTTGCATGGTTGAAGATCTAACACCCTCACATCAAAGATTTTTTGAGAGAAGCATCCATGAAGCCAACACAAGATGGCTTGGAAAATCAATCTTCTTTAATTATTTCACCAATGGAATTTTCGGCAGTGTCATATACTTGGGATGCCAGGTGGGATGTTTGGCTGATCCATCTGAGATGTATTCAAAAAGTTTGCTTACGGGAAAAAGGACAATCCCAGGCAATCCTTTGACATTGAGTCGCACGATCATATTCATACGATCCTCAAGGTAATAAATATCACCAAAGCCAATCATGCTAAATCCAGCACTTTGGATGGAGAGATTTTTGGTATTAATCACACCACTTTTTACGGTGAAATCAGCTGTAGCACGGTGCGCCCACTGATTGCCAAGTCCAGGAATGATGTCATTCATTAGTGAAGAGAGTGGACCAAAAATGGGGAGTGCTAACACATTGCCATCTTTAATGAGCAGATTGCCTTTTCCTTGCATGGCGTAATCATTTCCAGTGACCGTTGAAAAATGGTACTCTCCATTTAAATTTCCTTCAGAGGTGTCATAGTCAAAATAGAGTTTCGTGATGCTTTGAAAATCAATATTGTTCAAGGTAACATCAGCTCCGTAGCTTCCATTTCCAGGAGCAATGGAGACATTCGCTTTGAGAGTAACCTGTCCTCCAAAAAGCGAGGCATGAGTGACATTCACCAGCAAATTTTGATTTTGAATAACAGCCGTTGCTTCTACCTTTTGAAAAGAAAGATCTCGATGAATCAGGGTGTAACCCAGCCCTTGAGGGGAGTTGATATGAATGTGAAAATCATTTTGTTGGGGATCGCGTAATCCAAGAGATCCACTAGCAGTGAGTTCAGGAGGAGTATAAAAACGATAGTCTTTCAACGAGTCAGCAATATGAGGATCAATCCACATCATGAAGAGTACTGGATTGACCGTAGAATGGAGCTTGGGAATCTGTAATTCTTGATTCTTAATAGTGTAATTACACTCCCCCGAAACGCTTCCTTCGCCCATCGTTATGAGGCAATTTTCAAAAGTTGCTATGCCGTTTTTCATGACGATATGAGCAGCACACGAATCAATCCAAGCATCACGCAGCGAAGAAGAGCCCATGGAGAGATCACCGCTCCCTTCTAGGCTTAGGAATTGCGGCGTAGGGCTGCTTCCCTCAAAGCTGATTTTAAGAGGGTCTTTGAAATTTAAGAGTGAGAGAAACTGCTGCAGATTTCCTGTGGCAGCAGGAAGAAAGGCTTGAGGTAGGAGGGCTGCTTGAAGACGGAGGCGATAATCTTGAGGTGCCATCATCAAATCTAGATGGAGAGAGCCTGGAGCGCCTTCGATTTGTAGGTCGCGTAATAAAAATCGGTTGTTTTTAAAAATGCATCCTGCCGACAACGTGTCAAAAGCGACCCCACGGTAAGAAAAACGTTTTTCACTAAGATGAGCCTCTGTTTGAAAAGAGGGGCTCTCCTTACTCCAGGAGCTTTGCAAGAAGCCCTCACAATGAGGAGGGTCAATCCATTTAAAATCAGCAAGCGGATTGTTAGAGAAAAGGAGAGAAGAGAGAGCCGTTACATCACAGGTTCCTGAAAAATTGAGGAGGGCTTGTTTGCTCTTAAAATCAGCATTTCCGGAGAGGTGAAATTCTCCTTGGGCGTCTTCAAGTAGCAATTGATGGAGCTTGAGCACCTCCTGGGTATATTCTAAATCAGCATCTACTGATTTAATCTGCCACGATTGATAGCTGCACGATCCGCCATGGAGGATAATATGATCAATTCTCAATGATTCTGTGTGGGTAAGATCACCGCTGACTTCGATATCAAGGACGGGAGGCTCCTGGTTCCAGTGAATAGCAAGCAGCTGTTTTTGTACTAACTCAATGGTTTGAGCAATCTTGCCTGGACCTGTTGGGGAAAGAGGATGAGGAGCAAATGTTTTTGGATTAAGAAAATTGCCGCTGACACGGGCATGAATTCCACAAATATCAAAACTAGCATTACTTAGTGTGAGCTGCTCAGGAGGACAAATAATAGTCGCTTCCACACGATCTAGCCGCAAGCGAGGTTCTTCCTTGTTTCCCAAAGGAACATCTATAGTAGCATGATGTAATTGAAGTGAATCAATTTGAATCATGCCCGTTGCAAGGGCTGATAAATTGGGAAAGAGCGTGACACGGTTAGCATGAACGAGAAGTCGATGACCGTCCCTTTTTTCTAAAAGCCGAAGATCTTCGGTAATCAATCCATCGCTCATGCTAAAAAAAAGCCGATGGATTTTGACGTCATAAAAAGGTCCCGAAAGAGCCTTCTCGACACGATGGCGCACGACACTTCCCAGACCATAAAATCTAACTACAAGAAGTAAGAGTGGAATGCCAACAACGATGAGTACAGCAAGAGTTCGTAATAATTTTGAAGTGGCATGCCGTACAATAATTCCAATTTTTTTCAGCCAGGCACCAAAAAACACGAATGCTTTTTCTTTGAATCTAGAAAAAGCAGAAGCGAAGAGTGAAGGATTTTTCTCGTTTTGAGTGTGTGGTTGCATGGCTAGAAAACCGTAATAGAAAGCACAGCCTCAGTGCAAGAGCTTCACAGCACTCTTATCGCTCATCATGACACACCAGTTAGGATGTATTCAGCAAAATGAATTGAAAGAGAGGATACCTTTCTTGATGGCAACAAAGAAACATGTTTTGATGGGACCTCAAATACTTTTCTACATTGAACCTCATTTCTCCAAGTTCCACCACTTCTCTCTCCCAATCTTCAGAGCGCTCTCTTTCTCTTCAACGGGTTAGTATTCATCTTGGTGGCCGTGAAATTATTCATGATGTTTCTGCAGAAATTAACAAAGGAGAGTTCATCGGCATCTTAGGGCCTAATGGCGCTGGAAAATCAACGCTAATGAAGGCTATTCTTGGTTTGTGCCCCTTCCGTAAGGGCATCATTCAGTTTTTTGGAAAACCCCCAGGTCAAGCCAATACTTTTATTGGTTACATGCCTCAAGCACAGAGCATTTCTGAGCAGACCTCTTTGAGTGCACGTTCTCTCGTGGCAGCGGTACACCAAGGGGAGCACTGGGGAATACCTTGGCCTTCTTCTGCGAGGCAGGCGGCTGTTCATCGAGCTTTGGAGCTTGCAGGAGCCTTATCTTATGCAGATCGCTCTTTTTCTATTCTCTCAGGTGGTGAAAAAAAGAGAGTGATGCTGGCGCAGGCAGTCATTGACGAGCCAAAAATGCTGATCCTTGATGAGCCCCTTGCTAGCCTGGACCCCAAAAATCAAAAACACTTAGTCGATTGCATTGCCAACATTAAAAAGAAAACTGCTGCCACCATTCTTTTTATCGCTCACGATGCTAATCCACTCCTCGGCGTCATGGATCGAGTGATGTACATGGCTGGAGGAAAAGCACGGCTAGGCAAGGTTGATGAGGTTATTTCGAGCCAATCCTTAAGCGAGCTTTATGGGATTCCAATTCACGTTACTAAAAGTGAAGGACGTCTTTTTATTGTTAATGCCGAGAGTAATATTGCAGAAGCGGCGTGCTGTCACTAATAGGTGAAGAGTTGAAGAGTAAAGGGTGACACTAAGGCCCCACCGCGAAGCGACTCTTTATCCTTCACTCTTTACTTTTTAACCGTCTCTCTACACTTAGACTTTTCCTAGCGGTGCTATAACTACAAATTTTTTTTATGACCTGCCTCTTCACCTACCTCACCTACGATTTCGTCCGTAACGCGCTCTTTGCAGGTTCGATAGTAGCTCTGTTGGGGGCCGTCATTGGCTATTTTGTGATTCTGCGTAATGTTGGTTTTGCAGCGCATGCCTTGGCTCACATCGGATTTACAGGAGCCACGGGGGCTGCTCTTTTTGGGCTGACCCCTTTATCTGGAATGCTCTTGATTAGCTGTATTGCTGGCAGCTTGATGGGCATTTCAGGAAACAAACTACAAAGAAGTGAACTGGCTATTGGCATGGTGCTTTCTGTTTCACTAGGTCTTGGAACTCTCTTTTTATCGCTCTACCGAGGTTATGCAGGAGAAACGAGCTCGATCCTTTTTGGAAATATTTTTGGGATTGCTCCCTCTCAGCTTTATGAGATTTTTTTATTAGCGGCTTGTAGCCTCGGCGCCATCAGTATTTGCTCGCGGAGACTGCTTTTTGCCAGTCTCCAGCCAGACCTGGCAGCAGCACGAGGGATATCACTCACCCTTCACGCAATACTATTCATGTTGCTTCTTGCCGTGAGTGTAACCCTAGCAAGTCAAGTTGTGGGAACGCTTCTTGTTTTTACCCTCATCGTCGGTCCTGCAGGAATTGCAATGCGCTTAACACGCTCTTTTTGGACAGGTATTCTATGTTCTATTTTTTTGGGGCTGATAACCGTTTGGAGCGGTATTCTTCTTGCCTGTGCTACCAATTGGCCACCGAGTTTTTGGATTAGTAGTATTCTCTTTTTTCTTTATCTCTGCACGAGTATCTTTTTAAAACCTTAATTTTTCATGAAACCAGAACCACTTCTTTTTTTAAAAAGTCTCCTACAGACGCCCTCTCCTTCTGGGTTTGAAGCTCAAGGACAACAGCGCTGGATTGATTATGTGAAGCCCTTTGCCGACAAAGTCGAAGTCGATAGTTACGGAAATGCCTTTGCCACCCTTCACGCGCAAGGATCACCCAAAGTTCTTTTTGCAGGCCATATGGATGAAATTGGGATGATGGTTTCTTACATCTCTGATGAAGGATATTTACATTTTAAGGGCATTGGTGGTATTGACCAAACGCTTGTGCGTGGACAGCGTGTGACTGTGCACGGGCCTGTTGGTCCCGTTCCAGGAGTTACTGGGCTTCTTGCTATTCATTTGCAAGAACCGGATGATCGCAAAAAAGTGCCGCAACTCCATGAAATGTATATCGACATAGGAGCCTCTTCTCGAAAACAAGCTGAGAAATTGGTGCGTGTAGGTGATCCAATTACTTACACCGCTGGCTTTCAGGAGCTCTCGGGAGGTCGTTTTGCAGCTCGTGGCTGTGATAACCGCATCGGTGCTTGGGCTGCGGCAGAAGCCTTTCGTTTAGTTAGCAAAAATCGAAAAGATTTGAAGGCTTGTGTGGTGGCGGTTTCTACCATTCAGGAAGAAAATGGACTCTATGGAGCTTTCATGGCTGGCTACAATATCCATCCCGATGTCGCCTTGGTTGTCGATGTGACTCATGCTACTGATATCCCCAACTGCTCCAAACCCAAACATGGTGATGTGCGCCTTGGCAAAGGTCCTGTGATCAGTGTTGGAAGCATCAACCACCCAGTTGTCAACACACGCCTGCAAGCGGTTGCTAAAAAAGCAAAGATTCCATTTCAAATAGAAACAAACCCTCGTTGGACAGGAACAGATGCCGATGCTATTTTTTGTCAAAAAGGAGGCATTCCGACAATTGCTATTGGTGTTCCCAACCGCTACATGCATTCTCCGGTGGAAATGATTCAATTTTCCGATTTGGAGCAAACAGCAGAGTTACTGGCAGCCTTTGCTTTTTCGGTTAAAGAGGGAGAGCGGTTTGGGGTGACTTGGAAAACCGAGTATCGTGGAGAAGATCGCCGCTCTCAACTGCGGAGCTCGGGCTAGTGCAGGTCTGCTCTTGGCTACTAACACTATCTTATGTCCACAGTCTCCTGGATTCCAGCGTCCGCTGGAATGACGTGAATGTGTGAGTGTGGCTAGAATGTGGTTAGCAAGACTCTCTCCTTCTGTTGATAGGATTTTACTGAATTTCGCTTCTCTCCTTCACTGCAGCTTTGCGGCTCAGCTTCACGCGACCTTTGTCATCCAGACCAATGCATTTGACCCAAATGAGTTCCCCTACTTTGACAACGTCTTCTACTTTGTTTACGCGCATATCAGCGAGTTCAGAAATGTGACAGAGCCCATCTTTGCCAGGAAGGACCTCGACAAAACAGCCGAATTCTTTAATCGAAACAACCGTTCCTTGATAAAGGTCTCCGACAGAAATTTCCCGTGTCATTCCTTGGATGATTTCCTTGGCGCGCTGTAAGCTTTCAGCGTTACTTGAGTAAATGTTGACCGAGCCATCATCTTCGATATTAATCTCGGCGCCAGTCTCCGCGACGATTCCCTTGATGGTTTTGCCGCCAGGTCCAATGAGAAGGCCGATCTTATCAACCGGAATTTTGACGGTTTCAATGCGTGGTGCATAAGGACTCATCTCAGAGCGGTGGCTAGGGAGTGTCTCGGCCATGTGTTGCAAAATAAGACCACGATTGTGGCGCGCATCTTGGACGGCTTCAGCCATAAGCTCATGGGTAATACCGGCTAGCTTCAAATCGAGTTGAAACCCAGTAACACCGAGGGAAGTTCCACATAATTTGAAATCCATATCACCGAAATGATCTTCTGAACCAATGATGTCGGTCAGCAATACATAGCGACTCATCGCGCCATTATCAGCTTGCTCTGAAACAAGCCCAACGGAGATACCAGCTACAGGACGCTTTAATGGAACACCTGCATCGAGCAGAGCCAAGACACCACCACAAACAGAAGCCATGGAGGTCGATCCATTCGATTCCATTACTTCACTGGTGATGCGGATCGCATAAGGAAAATCAGTTGCTGATGGAATAACTGGGAAAATAGAGCGCTCGGCAAGAGCTCCATGGCCAATCTCGCGACGACTCTGTCCGCCAAAACGGCCTGTTTCACCCACACTGAAGGGAGGGAAATTGTAATGGAGCAAGAAACGCTTTGTTTCTTCGCCCCCACCATAAGCATCAATGGTCTGGCCTTCATCGACAGTACCTAGTGTTGCAAGAGCTAACGCTTGGGTCTCGCCACGTTGAAAAAGAGCCGAGCCATGAGTGCGTGGGAGAACTTTTGTTTCGCTGGCAAGCGGACGAAGCTCATTGAGCGCTCGTCCATCACAACGTTGCTTGCGCTCGAGAATGCTAACACGAAATGCTTTTTTCTGAAGGTAGTCAAAGGCTTGAGAAATCTCGAATGAAGTTGCCGCTGGATGTTTTTCTAAGACAGCAGCACGGACTTCTTCTTTCAGAGCACCAACGGCTTTGCCACGAGCAACTTTACCAGAAGTGTAGAGGGCCGCCTCAATCCGATCGCCAGCGACTTGGTAGGCAATTTCTAAAATAGATTGGTCTACACTCAAGAGGGGCACTTCCCGTTTTTGCTTACCAACTTGAGCCATGAGCTCTCGTTGAGCAGCAATGAGAAGGCGGACATTTTCGCGAGCAATATCGAGGGATTGGAGAAAATCAGCCTCCGGAAGCTCATTGGCAGAGCCTTCGATCATGATGACTTGCTCACCATCTCCAACATAGACAAGATCAAGATCACTTTTTTCACGTTCTTGATGAGTTGGGTTGACTACGAACACGCCATCGATACGTCCGATACGCACTGCTCCAATGGGCCCTGCGAAGGGAATATCAGAAACACACAATGCAGCCGAAGCTCCATTGATGCTCAAAATATCAGGATCATTCTCCCCATCAGCGCTAAGCAAGATGCTAATAATTTGCGTGTCGTAAAAATAACCTTTTGGAAAAAGTGGCCTCAAAGGACGATCGATCATCCGGCTTGTCAGAATTTCTTTTTCGCTGGGACGGCCTTCGCGCTTGAAGTAACCTCCTGGGATTTTTCCCACAGCAGCAGCTTTTTCTTTGTAATCGACAGTGAGAGGGAAGAAGTCTTGCCCCTCTTTCATAATGGTAGCACTGACGGCAGTGGTGATCACAACGGTATCAGCGGAGCTGACGACAACGGCGCCGTCAGCAAGTTTTGCCATTTTTCCTGATTCAAAAGTGATAGGAGAACGACCGACCGAAGCGGTAACTTTATAGTGAGACATAAATAAAAAAATTTAGGAGTTTAAAGGGTTTGGGAGTTTAGGAGAAAAAGTATGCTAAAGAAATTGTCGATTGTCAGAAAATTCAGATCGATATCTGAAAAGTTTTCAGCTCTCAGTTTTCTGTAAAATTACACAAGCGCTGGCAATCGACAGCGGACAGCTTTTTCGTACTTAAACTTCTCAACAAATAAGTCGTGTAGTGACTTACTTGCGAAGTTGTAGTTGTTGGAGAATATTCTGGTAGCGATCCCTAGCCTTACGCTTCAAGTAATCGAGGAGAGAGCGACGTTGGGCCACCAAGGCTAAAAGGCCGCGGCGCGAAGAGTGATCTTTCACATGCGTATTGAGATGCTCTGTGAGCTGATTAATGCGCTGTGTAAGACTTACGATTTGAATATCGGAACTCCCTGTATCTTTTTCATGCAGCCGAAGTGCTGCTGTTGTTTCTGTAGTCATATTTTTAAGTAGCCGCAGAACATAGCGCAGAAGAGACGGCTTGGCAAGGGGAAAGAACAAACTAGGAAGTTTGCGTCAATCTTCTTGTCTTAGAGGGTGTCTTGAAAAGACTAAAATTGCGCATTACGGCGTCGCTCCAGTGCTCGCGTCCTCGAGTATGTCCATA
>JAIEQL010000046.1 GCA_019747735.1 Chthoniobacterales bacterium
CAGGGTTTGATTCTTGATTTTTGAACCAAAGATCCTTTCCCCCAAAAAATCAAGAATCAAACCCTGACCCCATTTTATGAGTCAACGACCCTTTTTTTGCCTTTTTACTTTCCTCGCTACGGTGTCATTATTTATGAGTCAATTCGTTTGAGAAGGAAGGCGATCTTTAATGAGATCATAATATTTGTGCACTATGGCGTCCACCCAGGCCCGCGTGCACAAGTTTGTTCAAAAGCTCATAATAAGGAATAGTCGAAGACCAAGCTGTTCTGCCTAACAAGCCAATTGTTTTCATGGTTAAAAATAGATCACTCCTCCAATGTCGCAAAGCAACTTAAAATTTGATAAAAAATTCTTCTGCGATCTGTGGCACTTATTAAAACCGTATTGGGTTTCTGAGGAGAAAAAATCGGCGTGGGGTTTATTGCTGCTAACGATCACCTGTGTCTTTGGAGAGGCCACTGGTGGAGTCATGTACAATTATTTTTATAAATTTTTCTACAATGCTCTACAAGCAATCGATAAGTGGAAAATTATCTACGCACTATGCTTCTTCTTAGCAGCTCGTTTGTTGCTGACGCTATCAATGAGTGGCGTCGTTTTCTTTGGCGGCTTGCTGAGTATTCGTTGGCGACGATGGTTGACCAAAGATTATTTAAAAATATGGCTCCATAATCACAATCATTATCGGATGCAGGTGTTAACTAAAAATATAGACAACCCTGATCAGCGTATCAGCGAAGATTTGGATCGTTTTACGACGCAGACATTACATTTGTTATTTGGACCGTGGATGCTTCTTCAGTCATTCCTCTACTTCATTTCTTTTGGTTATATTTTATGGGATCTTTCTAAGAATTTCATTTTTCACGTTGGTTCTTCATCTCTGAAAATACCAGGCTATCTTTGTTGGGTTGCTCTGTTTTATGCCACGATCGGCATCTGGTTGATCAATTTAATTGGGAGAAAACTTCCCTCCTTGGATTGCTTGCAACAACGGCTAAATGCTGATTTTCGTTTTAGTCTAGTAAGATTGCGTGAAGCCAGTGAGCAGGTTGCCTTGTCTCGTGGGGAAGCCATAGAAAAAGAGAAGTTCCATGGATTGTTTGATCTCATTTTTCACAACTTCATGGATATTGTTTTTGTAAAAACACGAATCTCTTTATTTGATCGAGGCTACGATTACTTGTCTTATGCAATGGGGTTTGCCATCTCTATGCCATTTTTCCTTTCTAGAGCGATTGGCCTTGGGATCGTCATGCAAATATCAAGTGCCTATGGCGCTGTCATTAGTGGTTTTTTCACCTTCATTAATTCTTTTTCAGAATTTGCTGATTGGCGCGCTGTCATTCATCGACTCACCGAATTTCGTCATTCGATAGCAGCATTGCCACAAGTGGTAGATCAAAAAATTATTCATAAAAAACACGATATCTCATCCGTTCTTGTCTCTAATTTGCAATTGACCCTCCCCCATGGGAAAAAGCTACTGCAACCCATCACTCTAGAAATCAATCAAGGCGAACAAGTCCTTTTAAGCGGACCATCGGGTTGCGGTAAAAGCACCTTCTTGCGCACGCTAGCAGGGATCTGGGTTTATGGTGAAGGTGAGATCAATATTCCTAACGACGCAAAAGTTTTGTTCCTCTCACAAAAACCGTATTTGCCACTCGGTTCTTTAAAAGAGTTATTATCCTATCCCCACTCCGCCTATCCCAATGAGAAAATCGATGAAGTGCTAATACTCTGTCGCTTAGAAAAATTCAAATCACAATTGAATGAAATTAAAAACTGGAGTCATGAACTTTCCCTCGGCGAGCAACAATTAGTTTCTTTTGCACGCGTCTTTTTGTATGAGCCAGATCTTTTGTTTTTAGACGAAGCCACCTCCAGCTTAGATGAAGCAGCAGAAGCTCAACTCTACGAAATGCTCAAAAAAAGATTACCGAATAGCACCTTAGTCAGTGTGGGCCATCGAAATACTTTGCGTGCCTTTCATGAGAGAATTGTTGATGTTACTGCTGACCTTTCTGTGCACGACGCAGCGACATAAAAAAAACGGATGCATAAAATGGGGTCAAAAATGGGGTCAAAAATGGGGTCAGGGTTTGATTCTTGATTTTTTGGGGGAAAGGATCTTTGGTTCAAAAATCAAGAATCAAACCCTGACCCCATTTTATGAGCCTCGACTAATTTTTCATATACGGTTTTACGAAGATAATAATAATCAGTGTTGTTGGGAACTTCAGGTGAAGGCCCAATGACGATCTTCCTCTCCTCTCGCACATCGATGAAAGACTCTCCATTTTCATAAATGGGAATTGCGGCTATTTTTGGATCTGTGGGGAGAAGCATGATTACTTATCAGGATAAAACTCAAGATTGGCACCAGTACCACAACCTAACTCTAATACATCACCCGATAGTGGTTGTAACAATAATCGACGCCAATCTCGCAAGCCCTTCTCTTCAGCATATCGCATGATCCTGTCATAAAATCTTGCCATGAAATATTGATACATTTTTTTATTTTTCAAACCGACTTTCAAAAGTTGCGAGCAACGCTTTGACCATTGCTGGATCTGCTTTGGCTACACTTCCACAATCAAAAGGAGGCTGTGGGTCATATTCAATTCCAAGTTGAACTCTTTTAGCAACATCATCGCCGGCAATTTTTGCAGCAAGTGTTAAGGCCATATCGATGCCAGCTGAAACTCCCGCAGCAGTCATGATTTTTCCAGTTTCAACGACACGTTGCTGCGTTGGAATAGCTCCCCATTTTTTTAAACGATCCATAACCGACCAATGACTTGTGGCCGGCAATCCTTGTAGTAGGCCTGCTGCTCCTAAAATTAAACTTCCTGTGCAAACGGAGGTGGTCCATGTCGTCGTTTGATGAATCATTCGGATCCACTCTAAGACCTCAGGTTTCTCTTCGAAAGTAGTTGCCTCTCTCGCTCCAGGTATAATCAATACATCTGCATGAGAGACCTCTTTTAGGGAATATTCTGCAACTAATGTGAGTTTGGTTGTATCTGTTGTTATCAAACGATGGCCAGCTTGCGGAGCAACCCGCTTAATCTGGCTTTCCGGCAAGCGAGAGAGAACTTCATGAGGTCCAATAGCATCAAGAGGAGTCATCCCTTCATAAAATAGAAACACAATTTTTTTCATTTATTAATCAATTTGCTAATGCCAAATCTACAGCAGCAACCTTTGTTGTTAGTGATGTCTGATAAGGATATTCCCAAAAGGCTGTTTCATTGTTTTGTACTGTTAATGCTTTCTTCAAGATTTGCAAGAGACTGCAATATTTCTTCAAAAGAGGATATTTCTCCAAAAATCATACCGCTCATGGCCTGATAATCTCGAAAATGGGGTCAGGGTTTGATTCTTGATTTTTTGGGGGAAAGGATCTTTGGTTCAAAAATCAAGAATCAAACCCTGACCCCATTTTCATTAGTTCCTTAGCAAAGGTTGGCCTCATGAGCACAAACTGCTCTTCTATGGCCGATCGCAGGGTATCCACCATGATCTGCGTGTTGCGCTCTATTTCAATATTGACGAGATCGTTTATTTTTTTATTGAGAAATGTTGTTCTGCGCAGTGTTTCGGGAATGAGCCAGACTTCAAACCATCCCTCTTGACGATTGGCTTCGCTGACTGTGAGGCTTGCGCCGTTGAGTGCAATGTACCCTTTGCTAAAAATATAACGCATCCAAGATGGAGGAACTTGAATGCGCAGCAGATGATTGTTGGGAGGCTGGTGAATCTCGATAATTTTTCCACACAAATCCACATGTCCAGAAAGAGGATGGCCTCCCACTTCAGCTCCTTTCTTAGCTGCGCGCTCTACATTGACCTTGAATCCAGACGAGACATCATGGAGAGTCGTGATTCTGAGGCTTTGCAGCATGACATCAAAGTCAGCACAATGAGCATTGTGTCGTCTGGTCACTGTTAAACAAACCCCATCAACGGAAACGCTCCCACCAACCACGAGATCAGCACAAAAGGCCTCTTCAAAATCAAGGGTGATAGTCCGTAGCCCCTCTTGATCCTTGATCGCGGTAATGATGGCAACGCTTTGAACAATTCCGGTAAACATTGGTATAACTTATCAACTCGAAGAACGAAACGACATAGCAAAATTTTGTATATCATCTCAATTTGTCCGAAAATTTGTGGTCAGGGTTCGAATATAGAGAAAAAATAACAATCTCAAACGTTTGAAATTTGATTACCTTATCTTTGCTTTCAAATCATTCCCTATTCGAACGCTGGCCCCATTTTTTGACTCCACTATTTTCTTGAACCGTGGAGACTCTAAAAGTATCATGCGACCCATGGTGAGAAAAAAATCTTCTGATGAGGATACCAATAAGCTCGATAAAGAGAGTGTCTCTCAAGAATTTCGAGTCAGGGTTATTGCTGAGTTTATCAAACAGTGGTCTGAAGATGGAGATATTCCTAAATCTGTTTATCGATTTTGCAAAGCAGCTAAAATAGAGGAGGACGTTTTCTATGACTATTTTTCTTCTCTAAAGGCAGTAGAAAAAGCTTTTTGGAAACAATGGATCGATAACGTGATCGAAGCCGTTTCACGAGGAGATGAGTGGCAATCTTTTTCGACCAAAGAACGCTACCTCAGCTTTCTCTTTGCTGTAGTCGCTTCTTCGCTGAAATATCGCTCTCTGCTTTTAGACCGTTTTAGTGAACAGAGTTCTTTTTCAAATCCATCATCCCTGGAAGGGGTCCGTCGTAGTTTTATGAATTTTGCTGAGGAGTTGATCCGATATGGTAAAGAGGCTCAAGAGATTGCGGATCGTAGAAATCTCGTCAAACTGTATCCGCATCTGCTCTATCTTCATCTTCGCCTTGTATTAAATCAGCTACTGAAAGATGAAAGTGATGATTATCAACAGACTGACGCTTTTATCGAAAAAACAGTAACTCTCGCCTTTGATCTTTTTCGATCTCAGGCCCTTGAATCAGCTTCTGATTTGATCAAGTTTTTTGTTTCCTCAAAGTTCTGTTAAAAATTTTATGCATGTGTTGAGGAAAGTAAATTATAGAAAGTCTTTCCAGCAAAACCAAGAATCTCTTTGATGCAATCTGAAGATTCCCTGCCTCAACAAGAGAAGATTGTTTCTGGAACAGTTGCTCGAATGGCTGTTTTGGGGGGAGCTGGAGCCAAAGTAGGAATAAACTATCTCAAGCACTATGGTCGGTCGATGATCCAAGGAGGAACAAAAAATGATCAAGATCAACTGAAAAAAAAGCTTGATGAACAGAACGCTGCAACAGTCTACCAAACATTTAGTAGATTAAAAGGGGGGCCCTTAAAAGTAGCTCAAATGCTTAGCATTGATCAAAATCTACTTCCTCCTGCTTATGCAGAGCAGTTTGCCCA
The DNA here is from genome assembly GCA_019747735.1 of Chthoniobacterales bacterium. Lineage (GTDB taxonomy): Bacteria > Verrucomicrobiota > Verrucomicrobiia > Chthoniobacterales > UBA6821 > CAIWMF01. Next base: position 5,414 of record JAIEQL010000046.1, read on the forward strand.
GGCGCAGACATCTGTTCCTCCTCTCTCTTATCCTCTGGTTGCACAAACATTCATGAAGGAATTTGGAAAACTTCCCGAAGCCATTTTTGAGGATTTTGATAAAAAAGCAACTTACGGTGCTTCGATAGGACAGGTTCATCGAGCAAGAATTGGTTCTCATGAGTATGCTGTCAAAATTCAATATCCTGGTGTTGCCAAAAGTTTGAAAAGTGATTTGCGCTTAGTAAAACCTTTTGCGCTTCATGTCCTAGGACTTCGTGAAGATGATATTGAGATTTACTTCCAAGAGGTTGAAACACGCCTCTCCGAAGAGACGGACTATCGGCACGAACTTAACAGAGCCATAGAGATTATTGAGGCCTCCTCATGCCTTGAAGGAATTCACTTTCCTCAATACTACCGAGCTTTATCGTCAACACGAATTTTAACCACAGATTGGATTGAGGGGATCTCCCTTCGCGATTTTGCAGATGAGAGTGCCCCGCAAGAGGAACGAGATAGGATCGGCCAAGCGCTTTGGGACTTTTATCAATACCAAGTTCACGAGCTTCTCCTGTTTCACGCCGATCCTCATCCGGGTAATTTTCTTGTTAAACATGGAGAGTTATGGGTTCTTGACTTTGGATGCACAAAAAAAATCACCCGAGAATTTCATCAGCGTCAGTTTCAATTTGTCTTGCCCCATATTTGTGAAGACCAAAAACTACTGGAACAGTCCTTACGTGATATGCAAGTCATTCTTCCCCAAGATTCGCCTTCAGAAGTAAAAGTAATTATTGCAACAGCAAAAGTCTGGGTGGAGCTTTTAGCAAAACCTTTTAGAACAGGCTTTTTTGATTTCGGGAATCCGGAATTTTTAAAAGCTGTTTACGAGCTCGGTGAAGAAAGTAAAAAAGCTAAAGAACTTCGTGCTATCAGAGGAGAGAGGGGGAGTGCTGATACTGTTTATGTGAACCGAACTTTTTTTGGACTCTACAGCATGCTGGGAAGAATACGTGCTAGAGTAAAAATCAAAATTCCCAACTCATTGTTATAACCTGAGTGATAAAAATGCTCTCTCTGTTTCACAACATCGAGAAGAAAAAGCTTTTTTCTGAAATTCTCGGAGCTTTTCTTTGTCTTGCACTTGGGATTATTTCAGGGTACGGCTTTCAAGTTTCCGATCCCAATTGGTATCTCAGCTTAAAAAAACCATTCTTTACTCCTCCAGATCAAGTTTTTGGTCCCGTATGGACTCTTCTCTATCTCATGATGGGAGTTGTCCTGGGAAATTTATGGCGAGAAAAATCGAAAAACAAAACGCTTATCAACCTCTTTCTCTGGCAGTTTTTCTTTAATCTGGTATGGTCGCCACTCTTCTTTAGCTTTCATTGTGTTGGTTGGGCGCTCTTTGATCTCTGTTTACTCTGGATTGTTTTAGCTCTTTTTATCATTAAAGGATCAGCTCAAGCTAAGATTTCCCTACTACTCCTTCCTTATCTTGGATGGATCAGTTTTGCGTTAGTCTTAAATTTTTGGATTTATCTCTCTAACGCATGAAGGAGCCATTGGGGTCGCTATCTCAAGAAAAGATCAACTTGGTATAAATTCAATTTCATCATGATGGTTCATTGAATTTTTCAAAGAGATCTAGTTCTAACAAATTTAGTGAGATACTGGAATGGTCTACTTATTCTTATTCTCAACCAACTCATAAAATAGCAGCCGACTTCCCAAAGTAACAAACCCAATAGCGATTGCCATACGACCAATGCCAATATTCAGTCGTCAGGTTGGCAAAGCCAGCTTGTGTTAGCACACGACTCATGATTATTCGGTATTTTTTAGCTTCCTCTGAAATCCTCTTACAATCAGGAAAATAATTTGCGCTTTCATCATTTTGGCCTATGTTCCTTCCCATGAAAAAATTTTTCTCTCTTTTTTTGTTTTCTTTGCTTTGCTGTGGAGTTTTAAAAGTTCAAGCGGCGCTTGATCCTAAAAATAACAATCCAATACCAACAAGCATTGCTGTTGATTTGGCCGACCTTCTCGTGTTGCAAGATGAACCGGTCATTGCCGATGGGAGCACTTCATTTGCAGTGAAGGTCGGACTCTACAAGAAGATTCTCAACTTGGTTGCGACATTGAAAGAAGCTCACGATATCATGTACACGGATAAGATTGCCCCATTCATCACTGACTCTCAAGATGATCAAGGCAGATATCATTATGACGTTGTTTCTGGAAAAGCGGATACTTTGCTCGGTTATTCAAAATGTTTGAGTGCAACAAAATTTCGCGATGTGCTTTGCAAAAATACTTCCAAAGATTACACGGTCGATGCCCAAGTTGATTCCAATCAAGAGAGCTACGTTTGGGTTTATTTAAATTCAACCAACACACCTCCTCAAAGCAATGACCGTTCAGCCTCTGGCTATCACTACTATCAGTATGTTGATGATGCAGAAGATTATTATGACTTTTATCAAACACTGAATGATCCTCAGAGCGGAGTTGATGATAATTTTGGCGGTGAACTCTGGGTTGGGATCAAAGATGATAGCAAGCCGACTCATGATTGGACTGTAACTGGAAATAACAAAAATGGTTTGACAACTTACAACGATGGGGGTCCTGCAACGAAGGTTGAGAGTGCTGCGGCACTTACAAATGATAATCATTCTAGGCCTCAATCATCATCAGGAGATATGAAAACTGATCGTACTTGGGGACAATGGTATGAGGAATGTCTTACGACTTATGAAAAAGCATTATTTAGGCCTCAGTCATCATCAGGAAATGTGAAAACTGATCGTACTTGGGGACAATGGTGGGAACATCTTACGATTTGCCAAGAAGTAGGAGTTATTTTGACCACTGTACCTACGGCAATTTTTGTGGGAAGAGTAATTGCGGCAGATCCAGAAACCATGATTCCCCTTGCAATTTTTGGCTGGGCAATGTGTGAAACAATATCAGCTTTTATTTCCTAATTTCCTGTCGTTTTAGTTTTAACAAGCCGCATCGCAAGGTGCGGCTTTTTTTATTTGTTAGCAACAATGAAAATTCGGAAAATGGGGTCAGGGTTTGATTCTTGATTTTTTCTGGGGAAAGGATCTTTGGTTCAAAAATCAAGAATCAAACCCTGACCCCATTTTTTGTTCACCGTATGGCAGCTACTTTATAGTGAATTAAATTGAAAAGATTGCTGAGGGCTTGAAACTGCCGTTGGAATGCCAGGTGTAGTGTAGTAAAATTTTCTGAATGAGAAGCACCTCCAAGATAAATAGAATTATTCATGGAATCTGTAGTTTTTAAGTCTCAATTTACCGAATAAACCAAACTAGAAACTCTACGAGCGGACTTCAACACCTAACACCTCTTTGAGGCGTGCCACAAGCCGATCAAACGCCAATTGCACTTCTTCAGCAGTCAACGTTCTTTCCTCACTTTGAAAAACTAACGAAAGCGCTAGTGATTTTTTTTCTGAGGAAATTTTTTCTCCACTTGGGTCTACAAAAACATCAAAAGGAAATACTTTTTTTAGCAATGGTTCCTGAACCTCTAACAGAGCGGCTTCCACACTTTCATAGGATTGAGAGCGCTCTAAAACCAAGGCCAGGTCTCGTGTTACTGTTGGAAACTTAGAAATCTTTTTTTCGTTTTTCCAAAGATCTCGTTCCATCAGTTTTTGAAAAAAGACTCCTGATAATTCTGCCACAATGATGGGATGAACTTGCCCTGTTGGTTGGAGCTCACGAGCAGCTGAAGGAGTCATAATACCAAGATAGCCACAGGGCATGTCTTCATAGCAGACCTCCAACATGAGCGCTAAGTCGGGCAAAAGCTCTCTCTTCCAAGGCTGGTATTTTATTTTTTCGCAAGCCAATTGATCGATGGCACCTTTCAAATCATAAACATCGAGAGAACGATCTTCTTCTGAGCGCCAAAAAATGGGCTTTACTGACCCAGTGATCATCAAGGCCAAGGAATAATCTTCCTCTTTTTTCAGTGCGCCCCTGTTATTCACAGCCTCAGATAAATGAAAAGTTTTTCCTATTTCAAAAAACCGAAGAGACCTAGCTCCCTGATTGAGATTGCGTTGGAGGACATTTTTCAATCCAGAAAGCAGCCCTGTTCTCAAGACTGATTGCTGTTCTCCCATCGGGTTAGCAAGAGCAAGTGCACAAGAGAAAGCTTCCTCCTTAGCGACGAGCACACTGGTGCGAGCTTCATAAAAACCAACTGCTACCAGTCGCTGGCGCAATCCCATTATGACATCATGAAAACGATCAGTATCGCTTGAGAAAGCAGGAAATATAAGGCTCCGCGAGGCAATAGACTCCATACCGTGTAACCGAACAACTTCCTCAATTAAATCAACTTCACGCGTAAGATCGAGGCGCCATGATGGCACTTCCCAGGTGTTTTCATCAACAAGAAGCAATCCCAATTTTTGTAAATAAGAAGCGATGAGCTCATCACTGATATTTGTCCCCAGCAAAGCACGACAACGGTTATTGCAAAGGGTCACCATTTTTGGCTGAGAAAGAGCACCAGCAATAACAGGCTCCTGGGAAGGCTTACCAGAAGCCAGCTCTAATATTAAGGAGGTGGCACGAGCAGAGGCTTCCATCGCTTTAGTGGCATGAGAACCACGTTCGAAGCGATAGGCAGCATCCGTAGTAATACCATGCAAGGAAGCAGAAGCACGAATGAGTGAAGGATTAAAAACAGCGCTCTCGAGCAAGACAGAGGTTGTTGTTTCTGTCACCCCACTATTAGCTCCACCGATAATACCAGCGAGTGCCTGAGGACCTTGATCATCAGCAATGACAAGATCAGAAGGACGCAAATGATGAGTGTTTCCATCGAGTGCAGCTAAAACTTCTCCCTGTTTTGCAAAACGAATAGTTAATGCTCCACAAATTTTTGCTGCATCAAAAGCATGCAAAGGATGCCCTGTTTCCAACATGACATAATTAGCAATGTCGACAATGTTGCTGATCGTTTTGACCCCAACAGCCTTGAGACGCTCTACAAGCCATGCTGGGCTCGGCTTAATCTGAAGACCATCCAAACGCCGCACGCTATAAAAAGGAGAAGCTTCAGGAGCTTGAATGGTGACAACACATAGATCTTCTTTGAAAGGAGGAAGCACTGGAGCCTTCCATAAAAACTCTCCAGCCCCAAAAACAGAAGCTTCGCGAGCTACTCCTACGATCCCAAGCCAATCAGGGCGATTGGGAGTGATTTCTAATTCTAAAATTTCATCTGGAGGAAAAAGCTCAGAGAGCTCTGTCCCGATAGCCGTTTCTGAAGGAAGAATGAAAAGCCCGTCAGCCCCCTCTCCCAAGCCTAACTCTCGCGAACTACACATCATTCCCTCACTCTCCACACCACGCAGCTTGCCAACTTTAATTTTTACACCTCCTGGCAAAACCGCTCCAGGCAAGGCTAGAGGGACTTTATCACCGACTTGATAATTTTTTGCCCCACAGACGATCTGCCGTAAAGTGCCACTCCCATCATCAACTTTACAAACACTCAAGCGATCTGCATTGGGATGTTGTGCTGATTCTAAAATCTGAGCCACGACGACCTTGTCAATGGCAGCACCCTGAGTTGTAATCGATTTGACCTCAAGACCTGAACGCGTCAGCGTTTCTGCAAGCTGCTGGGCAGTCTGCGCAGTTTGGAGATAGTCACGAAGCCAGGAGAGAGAAATTTTCATAAGAAATAAAACTAGTTTATATACCTTTCACGATCATGATTCACCATCGAAGAGGAAAACGCCTTGAGATTGTGCAGCAAACCTTAACTTCTTATCAAGCGTTGCCAGTGGTATAGAAAGACGTGAAGCAAGTTCTAGATAGGCGGCATCATAGGTGGAAAGACCGTGATAGGCGGCTATCGGCAACACTCGAGAAAAAATGCGTTCTTGAGAGTGAGATTCTTCGGTGATTTCAAATCCTTTAACAACTCCTATAAGTCGAGGTCTATCTTCCGAAGTAATGCGTCGGCGTTTTTCTGCTGAAAGAAAAACATTAGAAACTTCAAGGGATAAAAAAGGAGGTGCTATAGCCTTATATCGCTTAAGAGACCCGATCACTGCATCAGCAATAGCACTCTTTTCGTCATCAAGCAAATAAGCTACAACAATAGAAGCATCTACAACAAATTTGTTTATTGACATGCTCAAGCCCTTCCTTCTTCTGCCATTTCTTTGAGTTCTTTGAGACTTATTCTTCCTGTGGTCAAACGTATTTCTTCGCGCAATCGTTTAGCTTCTTCAATCGCTTTTCCTATTCGAGCTGCTTCTTCGGGTGTTCTTGAAGAAGGTTTAGCGGAAAGAGAAGCCTGTTCCACAAAAGGTAAGTACTCCTCAAGAGTTTTAGTCACATAAAACTCCTCTGTTTTTCCTTGGCTTTTCACCAGCGCTTTAAGTTGCTGCTTTAAAAAAGGAGAAAGTTGAATCGTTAAGACGGACATAGCTAGCTGTAATATACTCCCACTATGCCCATGTCAATTTCTTCTAACAGGAACAGCCATTGCTACTGGTACCTCTCTCGAAGAATGATTCACAGAAACCCCAGGTCCTCCTTCATACACCTCTGCGTAGGCAACAAAAGGTCCTTGCCCTTGTATAGGCTCTCCTTCTACTGGAGAAGGTCGTGAAAGAGCCTCTGTGACTCCGGCGATCACTGCACTTCCTGCAGCAATCCCTAAATGAGCTGGAAGAGCAGGAACTCCCGCAGCAACAATACTGTGAGCAATAAGGCTACAGAAGCCGCCAAAGAGCCCACTTGCAACACCTACTCCAGCAATCCTTCCTATGCCTCCAAGAATAGTTGATTGGTCATGAAGGGCTGGGTTGTGATGGTTTATTTCTCTGAGATTTTGAATAAGAGCACCAACTCCTCCAGCGGTAAGAGGGTTAATAAAAGAAGAGAGTCCACCCACTAATGCTCCAGCAGCAGTACTTGAAGCTATTCCTCCTAGCATCTCACTAGCAGAAACTGGTCTTTGTTCTCTTCCTCCTGCAGATGCCATTGTCCACATTGCACCTGCTCCAGCACCTGCAACAGCACCAACACTTACGGGAGTAACAGGAATAGATTGGGCTCCTACTATCAGGCTATTGAATGCAGAACCAGCCATATTCACAAATCCATTTAATAGCGCAATCCCATAGGAAGCAGTAAGAGCGCCGGTAGCCATTCCACTAAAAATACCAAACATGGCTCCTATCAGCACATCGCCAGATCTACCTCTGCCAGTTGATGCTCCTATACCTACGCCAATCACCCCTCCTACACCAGCTCCACCAATCCCTCCTATCCCCATAGCATTGATGTGAGCAATGGCTGCCGCATTACTAGCTCCGCTTCCCACTGCAGCAGCAAGAGAAGAAGTTCCTCCCCCCACATGGAGAGCAGCTCCAAGAGCCGAGCTATGAGCCAAGGCCGTTGTCATGGCTGCATGAAAAGCGACCGGAAAGGCCATCCCACCTGTCGTAGCAGTTGCCGCCAAAACACCTCCAGCAAGAATGCCGGCATAGAGCATCGAAGAAGGAAGTCCTGTTTGTTTTGAAAAAAGTTCGATATAAGACAACTCCTCAGAAGTTGGTGGTCGGGGGTTCACAATTGTTTTCTTGAGCTCTTCCAGCGATGTTAACTGGGTTTGCAAACAAGTGTCATATTGGGAGAGATCATTTTTACATGCAGCTATGACAGAGTCCTGCAAAGCCACAAAAGCTTCTCGCAAGGAAGCTGCTTTAGCTACTGTCAGTGGTTGTTCTCGTTCCTCGGCAGGATAGAGAGTAGCTACGACAGCCTTTCCATAAAGCTCTTCGGCCAGAGCGACAAACTGCTCCTTCGCCTTGTCATGAGCAGGATGAACAGTCTTAAAAATAGTTTCTTCCTTATGAGCAGAAATAGGTTCATTCTCCTCAAGCTCCATTTGGCCGTTCTCTCCATTAAGAACAAAAATTTGGGAGAGCATCTTTTCATCACTACAAGAAGGAAAGAAGGGCACCATCTCCGTGGCTATTTGATGAAAAGCTTCGCTGATCTCTTCCCTGCTCAGAGCCTTATTAGAAGAAGTGCTAGTGGTGATAGACGCTAGTGGTCCTGAGAAAATTTCTGGCGCACCGATCTTGGGAGTATTGGCAGAGCTTTTTTTCCCAGAAGGAACAACAGTGATAGAATTCTGATGTTTCTGCTCTGAAGCCGAAATTAGGTTTTCATTTTGGATAGAAAAATTTTCTGATCCTAAAGAAGAAATACGATCACTCATGAAACTTGCAGCTCGTTAGTGTTGCTTTTGCCTACTCGACAGCAAGCTGTCACCTACGTTAAACAACGGTCATTTTGTTGGAGTTTTCTGTGGAGAAAATCGCTTATCAAGTTGTTCTTGTAGTGCCCTACCTACCTGAAGGTTTGATTTTAATTGAGCGATCTCTAAAGAAAAATAAGTAGAATACTTTGAGAAGTCTCCTTTGCAGGCTGCCTGAGCACGGTCTCGTAAAGATATCAAAGAGTCGAAAAGATTTTGTGCTTTGAGTGCAGTAAGAGGCTTAGTTCTCTCTTCTCTTGGGTAAACGGCCTCTACCACTTCCTTACTGCCACAAACTTTTTCTAATTCATCTATAAAATATGTTTTAGCTCTTTCTTCAGATGGATCAACAGTCCTCCAAATAGCCTCGTCTTCATTACTAGGAGCAGGTTCAGGTTTGAAATCTTTAAGCTCAATACAACTATCGTCTAGCACCCATTCGTCCTTGTTCTCACCATCAGCCTCACTTATTACAAAAGCCTTTGATGATGGATTTTTTTTCGCGTTAAGACTCTGAATAAAAAAAGGAGATAGCCCTCCCTTTGTGAATTTTTCTTCAAGGTTTTTCCATCCTTCATAAGTTTGATGAGAAACTTCTACCACCGGCGACCATAGCTCTTGAGGAGCTTTAAGAGGTGATGAATAAGTCTTTGTAAATTCTTTATAGGTTGGAGAAACAACCATTATAGAATCTTGGTTTTTATCTTTCACCCTCTCATGTACAGAAGGAGAGATTGGCATTTCATTATCATTATTACTAGGTCCAGAAACTCTCTTATTAATGTCCATAGAAATATTTTTTAAGCTTTTATAGTGTATTATACCTTTGTCGGATGAATTTTAGGTTTTTTTTACGCAGGAATTTTTGGCGCTAGCCAGACGTCAGAGCGTGCTGCTACCGACGTAACAGCACCGATGACAACGCCGCTAGCGCCAAAAAGAACCAGTAAAAATTCCTAAAATTCATTCGAGAAAGGTATAAATTGAGAAGGGCGCGATAGAAGCGCTGAAATTTTTTCTTAAGACAAGGCCGAATACTTCAGCGCTATCCAAAGATAACGTGAAGGATGAGTACGCAGTCTTAGGGAAAAAGGGCAAGCTTATGGCGTGCCCTTATCGATTTAATGTACTTTAACTCACAAACCGCTCCAAAAACTGCAGATCATTTTCAACTAATAACCGCACATCGTCAATTCCTGTCATCATCATGGCGAGGCGATCCAGACCAAAGCCGAAAGCAAAACCGGAGATTTTATCAGGATCATATACCTTATCACCACGTTTTTGACTGATCGCTTCAAAGACGGCTGGATCGACCATCCCACATCCCGCGAGCTCTATCCATTTATTGTTAAGGGAAGGAACGCGGATATCGATTTCGTAGCTTGGTTCTGTGAAAGGAAAAAAATGAGGCCGAAAACGGCATTCTGTTTCAGGTCCAAAAAGTTCGCGAAAGAAAAATTCTGCCGTTCCTTTGAGGTCAGCTAAGCTAATCCCTTCAGCAACCGAAAGAATTTCTAACTGGTTAAATTGTGCCAAATGAGTCGCATCCGTTTCATCCCTGCGATAAGCCGCCCCAGGCGCAATGATGCGAATCGGTGGAGGAGCTTGCTCCATACTGCGAATTTGAATCGTCGATGTCTGTGTCCTCAATAAACGCCCATCGGGAAGATAAAAAGTATCCTGCTCGTTTCGTGCAGGATGATCTGGTGGCGTGTTAAGCGCATCAAAGCAATACCAGGGGCTGTCAATGTCAGGCCCTTCTGCCATGGCAAAACCTAACCGACGAAAAATCTGCACCACGCGATCCGTAAGCAATGTCAAAGGATGCAGAGCTCCTCGTAGCAAAGGCGTACCAGGAAGGGTAAGATCAAGCCCTTGAAAAAGAGCTGTATCTTTTTGTTCTTGGATTTTTTTTTCCTTGGCCTCCAAAGCTTGTGTAAAAGCCGTTCTCAGCTCATGGAGCAACTTGCCAACAAGGGGTCGCTCTTCTTTAGAAAGCTGCCGCATCCCTTCACTCAGCTGAGAAATTGCTCCCACTTTTCCAAGATAACGTACCCTCACTTCCTTAAGCAAAGCGGCATTAGAAGCTGCTTCTAGAGCTGCTAATGCTTCTTGTTGGAGTTGGTGAATTTTAGTTTGCATAACGTTGATTTTACAACGCTGCGAAAAAACTCTTCACCCTTTACTCTTTAACCTTTACTTCTGCCTTGCTCGCCAAGGCTTCTTTCGCTTTTGTCACAATTTCTACAAAAGCTTTTTCATCATGAATCGCAAGATCAGAAAGCACCTTACGATCGAGCAGAATATTGGCAGCTTTGAGGCCTTCCATAAAACGACTGTAGGTTAACTCTTGAGCACGCACAGCAGCATTGAGACGAGTAATCCAAAGTGCACGCACATTGCGCTTCCGCGTCTTACGATCACGATAAGCCCAATACTTGGCTTTCATCCGCGCATCTTTTGCATAGCGGAAAAGTTTGGAACGGCGACCGCGATAACCAGCGGCTTCTTCAATAACCCGCTTGCGACGTGCGCGACTTGCGGGTGAATTAGTGGCTCTAGGCATTGTATATTCTCCTTGCTTGCACAAGGAGCCTCGTCGGGCAGGCTGTTTGTTAGTTAATGATCCAGGAACTCACCCGCCCGGTTAGAATGTTCTAAACGAACATCCAGATCCATGGATCGTAAAAAAAGTTTGAGTATTTGTAGTTTGAGTTCAATAGGCGCTTCACGCCTTTATTACAACACCATCGCAAAGCGATGACTAGCCCCAAGGAAGATTGAGCTTGATACGACTTACATCACAATCCTCGACGATCGCAGACTTGCCCATATTGCGTTTTAACTTGGAGTTTTTGCATTCCAACAAGTGACGACGACCAGCTTTGGATCGCTTTACTTTACCAGTTGCGGTGATTTTGAATCGCTTCGCAACAGACTTTTTAGTTTTACTACGGGCTATGGGTTTAGGCATGGGTCGGAAAAGGTAGCAAAAGAGGGTTTGGGTGGCAAGCAGTTTTTAGTGAATTTTTTTACCAAAAGCAGCTGCCTCGCTAGAAAGCAAGTGATGAGTAATCTGCCCTGGTGCTGGAAAAGAGGTAGGAACACTTTCTGTAGCTGGTCGTGAAGACCCAATGGCAAAGGCCAATCCAGCAAGTGTTGTGGAATAATCAGCCACCGCAAGCGCAAGTTCTGATTGAGCTGCAGCAAGAGCACTGGCAACTTCGATACAATCTGTGACATTCACTAGTCCATTCTCAACAGCTGCTTTGGTGGCCTCAAAAGTCTCTTTGGCAGAAGCGACAAAACCATCTGCATAGTTTACACGCTCTCCAGCTGCAAGAGCGTTATTATAGGTTGTCCAGACATCTTGGCTGGCGGTCAATTTGGCTTGTTCGAGATTTTGCGCTGCGACTTTATCTTCTTCCTGACGGCGCTTCATGCGAAAGACTCTCTCAAATCCATCAAAAATATCCCAACTAGCCGCAACAAAGCCGCTGTAGCCAATCCCAGGAGTTCCTTTAAAAGTCCCACTTTCACTTCCTTGAGTAGCTGTGTATCCATAAGTGGAATTGATATATTGCCCTTCTAATTTAATGACCGGAAAAAAGTCAGCCATTGCGCGCTTGGTCGCTTCTTTACTGGCTTTGAGCTCTGCAGCACGAGCAGCAAGATCAGGACGCAGCTCCAATGCTTGAGCAATCAGTTCATCAGCATCAGCACACATTTTTTTAACAGAAATCGGCTGCTCAGTAGTGGCGATCTCTAGTGGCGTATTGGCCTGAAGCCCCGCAGCAACACAAAGATCTCCTAAAGTATTACGCACCGCCGCTGTTGCTGATTCCACTTCGTATTGCGCCTCTAAGACTCGCTTGCGTGACTGCAAGAGCTCTGGCATAGCAGAAAGACCGGCGCCATTTTCTTTAGCAATCATTTCCTCTAACGTCTTGGTAAAAAAAAGGTTGGTCTCGGCAGCTTTTTTTCTCCAAAGCGAAGCCTCGTGGGCAAAATAGGCTTTTTGAACTGTAAAAATAACTTCTTGAAGTTTTCGCTGATAGGTTAGCCCAAGCGCATGAAAGAGCGCTATAGTCCGGTTCACATCCGCATCCCGTCTTCCAAAATCCAAAAGGATATATTCCATACTAAAAAAAACGGTTGCCTGATTTCTGCTATAAACATTCGGGCCATTGACCTGGGGAAGATAATTGCTGTCATGTCCCCCGGTAAAACCTGACTTCACCCACGGATAGTAGAGGGAACGAGCTTCACCAACGGCTGCAGAAGACGCCTTCGCCTGACTCCAAGCCGCACGTGTCAAAGGATTGCTAGTGAGCGCAAGATCAATCAAAGCGCCAAGATGATACGGTTTTTTGGAAACAACTTTGGGAGCAAGAGCAGATTCAGGAGTTACCGTCTTTGAGAGAGTTGTGGTTGGATGGAGAGGATCAGTAGCTTCCTTTTTTTGTAAAAACGAAACATCTAGCGCCTTAAGAACGCTACTGTTGCCCACTATTAAAAAGGAGAGCGTAAAAAGCAGTAGCCTTAGTTTCAAACGCCTATTATAAAGCAGCCTTCCGTTCATGAACATTCTGCCAACTCTACCAACCTTATTAGCTCTCATCAAGTGTAGCGGAAGTCCTTTGATTGATGTTGGTGGTGCCTATATCCCTTCCTGGCTCGTCTGTATGGCCCTGGGTATTTTGGGAACATGGCTTAGCTCTGTTGTGCTGGAACGATTGGAATATGGGAATCTTTTGCACCCTCATGGGATCATGATTCCAGCCCTCTTTGCGTTGATTACTCTTTGGAGTTGGCTCTTCTATTTTGCTGCACGATGACTACTGAATCTGAGGAAAAACTAACAGAACCTTCTTCATCTTCAAAGAGGCTGGTCATTATTGCAGCACGCACTGTGATTCTTTTTCTAGCATTCTTGGGGGCTTATCGAGTCTGGCGCAATATTGAGCTTTGTCCTCGCACTGATGATGCAGAAATCATTGCTAACACCGTGGGTGTTGCGGCTCAAGTCAGTGGGACGATTATTAAACTTAATGTCGTCGATAATCAAAAAGTACACCACGGTGATTTAATAATGACACTCGATGCTCGCCCCTATGAAGCTGAGGTAGCTCGGGCCAAAGCCAAGCTAGAGCTTATCCAGAGTGAAGTCAAAGCGTGGGAAGAACAAGTCACGGCGGCCAAAGCAACGTTACAAGAACGCGAAGCTAAGGCCGCTTATGCCATTGATCACTACCAGCGCTTAAAACCACTCTTAGAGGGCAACTTTGTTTCTCAAGACAAGCTACAAGCAGCTAAAGCAGACGCAGAGAGCAGCCAAGCACTCGTTCGAGAAGCAGAAGCACTTGTGGAAAGGGCCATTCATAACCTTGCGGAAGTTGATGGAAAAAACACGCACACCGAAGAAGCCAAAGCGGAACTCTGGAATGCAGAGTTACGACTCTCCTATTGCAATGTCTATGCCTCCTGTGATGGCTATATTACTGATCTCAAGATTGCTCCTGGATCTTATGCGGCGGCAGGACAACAGCTCTTTACCATTGTCGACTCCAGCATTTGGTATGTCATCGCTAATTTTCGAGAAATTGATATACAACATATCAAGCCAGGTCAGAGTGCTCGTGTTTACTTGATGGCGCAACGTTTTATCCCTCTTGATGGAATTGTTCAAGGGATTGCCCGGGGCATCTTTCCTTACGTAGGAGCCTCTAAAGAACAAGCTGCAAGCCAAGGTGTCTTAGCTACTGTCCCTGCAACTTTTGATTTCATCCAGCTTGCCACACGCTTTCCGGTTCGGATTATTCTTCAATCCAAAAAAGAAGCTGACTTTCGTCTTGGCGGAAAAGCCTCTGTCATTATCGATACCCGCACGACGCCATTTATGAGTGAACTGAAGTTATTACAAGAGCCAGAGGCTATGCCTTTTTTGTCTCCGGTGATAGCTCCAACTCTCACTCCAAAGCAGTCCTCTTCAACGAGCATCCATCAATAGTTTGAGTTGGAAGTTTGAGTTTGAGTCAAATGGGCGCTTCGCGCTTTATTTAATTTTTTGCGCAAAGCGCGATGACTACTCAAACTCAAACTACAATCCTTTTTCATCCCCGTGAACTAATTCCGCAGAGGTTTAAGCCTTGATTACGCAGCAAAGACCTCTTCCACTTTCTTTGCATCAATGAGCTTCTCAGCCCAGCGTGCAAGCGTCTCCACATCGGCATCATTGATCAGATGAAGATGCTGTGATGTTACTGTATGTGGAAAACGACGGCGGATTTGTTTATCAAGAAAATTTCTTAGACCTTTTTTCCAGCCCTTTTCTTCGCTTTTTATCTGAGCAACTTTAACAGAGGTGGGAACATAAGGAATTTCCCATTCTTCAGCGATCTCTTGAATTTGTTCGTTGTAGATTAACATAAGGTCTTCAGGAATAATTAAAAGCCAATCGATGAACTGATATAATTCTCGAGTTTCGTGATTTGTCAACCCAAGTTTAAGCAGTTGTTTGATTAAAGAAATTTTGTGTTGCACGCGCAGAGGCAGATTTTTCTTCGTCTCCATGACGATGAGCTGCGCGAGAATGACTTTGGAAAAAAGATCGTTGCGTTTTTGCAGCTCTTCTTTGCGAGCTGCATAGTCAATCAGCTTGATGACGTGATAACGAAATTCCAGGTACGGCTTTTCTCTTTCTAAAGGGCTGTTTAGTCGGAAGCAAGCTGGCCTCCATTTGGGATCAGCATCCAGCAGCAGGGCAATGCTCACAACCGGCTGTTGCTTGTATTGGTCATACGTGCGGTAATTGTAAATAAACATCCGCTGAGCAAGCTCTTCATCTTTTTGTCCTTAGATTTCTAAATGAATGAAAATCCATTTCTCCTGACCATTGTGGAGCCATACTTTAAAGAGCATGTCAGAGAAGCGCTTCCCAGTCTGTGAGTGAGGAAAAATTTTCTGCAATTCTTTGTCTAATGTTTCGTAGCCTTGTGCCCAATCGATTGGCATCGCCAGCTCTGGCAAACAAAACTCCATGAAGGAGCGAAAGAAGTGCCTCATGGCATATTTCCAAGGGCTATCTAACTCAGCGACAACTTGCTTCAATGATTTTTTAGGCATCGAAGGATAAAACCTTTTTGAGAGTAAAAAGCAAGATTAATTAACAAAGGTAAAAGCGATAGAAGGAATAAAGAATCGAAACAAGTAATGGGTAAAGAGTATGTTTGAGATGAAAAATAAGTCAGTATTTCGAAATGCCTATTTTCATCGCACATTTTTTTCTAAAAACAAAACTTCGGCAAAATAGCTTGTCAATCTTGCTCTAGCTAAGCTTTACCCTTTACTCTTCACTCTTTACTGCATTTTTCTTACATCCTTTTGATCCTTGTGAATTATTTTCAGTATAGTCGACTGACAAAATGAAATGGACTCCTCAACAAAAAAAAGAAGCCTCCCAATCGGCTCTCTGCGCGGCTTTCGGAACAGCCATCACAGTATTGATCCTAGAGTTTTTTCATATCCCCAACTCCTACATGGCTCTTAGTTTTGGCTTCACCCTCTCCCTCCTTCCCAGAATGCCGCTTAGCCACACCCTCACGCGCATCATGGCCCTCTCCCTTGGAATTGTGACCTCCATGTTATTCCTGGTCGCTTTCTCCGAAACCCCTTGGTTTTTTATTCCTTTAGCTGGCACTATTCCCGCACTTGGCTATGCCTTTTTTCTCAAACGCTCTGGTCCAGGGAGTGCTTATGCTTTTGGGGCTTATTTTTTAGCGTTTCATGTCCTGATGACTACAAGCCATTTTTCAGGTCATTTCTTCATCCAAGCACTCAAACTCTGGTCTCAATCGATGATTGCCATCCTTGTTGCTTATCTAGTCACAGCGCTCATCAAGGAAGAAAAAACGACTCCTCTTCATGCTCCAATTGATGTTTCAAGTATGATCAGTATTGGATTAACAGTCTGTATTGCCGTTTTGTTAAGCAATGTCATTAAACAGGGCGAAGAAGCTGTTCGTCTGGTGATAGCGAGCATCTCCGGCATCGCTACCTTGGAGTTAGAAAAATCAACAACAAATTTTCTGCAAAGAGCACTCGGTTATTGCTTGGGAGCGGTTCTAGCAACAGCCTTCATTGTCGCCGTGGTTGCTTTAGGCAACAATATTGCTCTTTACCTCCTAGCCATTGGGGCAATTTTTGGCTTACTCGAATGGATCGCTTCTCTTTTTAAAAAACAAGCCACTCTTTATCGAGCGATGGCATCGATGATTGCCTTTTCTGTCTTAATGATTCCCGCTCCTGACAGGCATTTTAACATTGCTTATGGACGCATCACTAGTTCGTTGCTTGGGTTTGCTTTATCTATTGTTGTTTTTCTTGTGGTGCGAGAATGCAGTAAAGCAACGGAATATTTTTTGAAAAAAGATTTTTCCTAGAAAAAAACATGATTACACCCGCCTCTCACCAACAAAAAATTTGGGAAGAGGAGCACAAAAATCCCCACGTGCTTCTTCCGATGGATTCTAGAGAAGCCTCTCATGGGGTTTCTCTTTTTTGGAATTGGCTTCGAGAAAAAAAATTACCCACTCCTCTTCATGGTCTTGAAATGGGCTGTGGCAAAGGAAGAAACAGTATCTGGCTTGCAACACAAGGGGTCACGATGACCGCCTTTGATTTTTCTCGAGTTGCTATTGAGGAAGCAAAAAAAAGATCTTTGGAAAGTCGGGCTAACCAAAAAAACAATCCTCATTTCTACATTCACGACGCCACTCAATCATGGCCTTTGATAGATAGCTCGTTTGACTTTGCGATCGATTGTTTTGCTTCTACCGATATTGACTCATTGAAAGGTCGCGCTTGTGCACGTGACGAATTACTGCGTGTGTTAAAACCTAACGGTTATCTTTTGGTCTACACACTCTCCACCGAAGATGCTTTTCATCAAGCAATGCGCAAAAGCTCTCCTGCTCTTGAAAAAAACTCTTTTTTCCATCCTTCCAATGGAAAATTTGAAAAAGTTTTTGAGGAGAAAGAACTAGAAGATTTTTATCGAGAATGGAAATGGGTTGAGAAAAAGCGCATTCAAAAAACAGCCATTTTTTTAAACAAAGAGTATAGCTGCTCCCATTTTTGGATCGTTCTTCAAAAAAAATTTCCATCGATTATTTGAATTAAAAATAGCGTTAACAGACGACAGAGACCATTCACGTCTGACTCCTATTGATTTCAGTAAGAAAACATGCAAGAGTCAGCAAAAACTATGAACACTAATCCTCTTTCTCGCGCCTCCTCATCTAATTTTTCATTGCCATCAGAAGCTGAGACAGCAAGAAAAGGGACGCCTTCTCCAACCTCAGTAGCCGTTTCTCAAAAAGGGGGGTGTATTGTTCCTTTAGAGAAAGGTCTTCCAAACCCTAGCGGTCAACTCTCAAGGCGAATTTCAGCTGAGGATTTTTTGCGCCAAGTAGACGAGGAGAAAAAAGCAAAAGCAACTCCTGTAAAAGTCAAAAACGTCACATCGCTCAAGTCCAGGAGCTCTGACACGACCAGCACCACCTCTTCTTCAAAGAGCACAAAAGACAAAAAGTGAAGCATTGCCCCAGAGCAACTCGCTTCTGTACTCTTCACCCTTCACCTGGCAACTCTTCACTTCTTGGGCATCGGCAATCCTAATTTTTGATAAACCTTTGCCGTCGCAACACGACCCTGAGGTGTCCGTTGAAGATAACCTTGCATGATCAAATAAGGTTCATGCACTTCTTCAAGAGTTCCCGCTTCCTCTCCAACCGCAACTGCTAAGGAGTGAAGACCGACAGGACCTCCCCCAAACTTGTGCACAATCGCTTCTAAGATCCGTTTGTCCATTTCATCAAAACCATCTTTATCAATTTCTAACATGCTCAAAGCCTTGGAAGCTGTCTCCTGATTGATGATCCCCTTGGCACGCACTTGGGCAAAATCGCGCACCCAACGCAGAAGATTATTCGCGATACGAGGAGTTCCGCGCGAGCGACGAGCAATTTCTAAAGCCCCCTCCTTATCAATGTTCGCTTTCAATAATTTTCCCGTACGTAAAATAATTTTCTGCAGTTCTGATGCCTCGTAGTAATCAAGGCGACAATTCATCCCAAAGCGCGAACGAAGGGGAGCGCTGATCATCCCTGCACGCGTGGTCGCCCCAATTAAGGTAAAAGGGGCAAGATTGAGTCGCACGCTCCGTGCGTTAGGACCTTGATCAATCATAATATCGACACAAAAATCTTCCATCGCTGGATAAAGGTACTCCTCGATGGCTGGCTGCAAGCGATGAATCTCATCGATAAACAAGACTCCTCCTCGTGGCATCGTTGTCAGAAGTCCTGCTAAGTCGCCTGCTTTCTCAATTGCTGGGCCACTTGTCGTCTTTACCTCGGCACCCATCGCATTTCCTAAAATATAGGCCAGTGTTGTTTTTCCAAGCCCTGGAGGCCCACTGAGCAAAATATGTTGCAAGGATTCAGCACGCCCAGAAGCTGCTTCAACCAAGAGTTGAAGCCGCTCTGTCGTACGAACCTGCCCACAAAAGTCCTCAAAGAGCGGCGGTCTCAGCGAAATATCAAGAGAGGTATCGGGTAGTTCTGTTTTGAGAGAAAAAGATTCGGAAGGCATGGAAAAAAGTAAAGAGTAGGCGAGTAATGAGTAACGGGTGATTGGGGCGATAATTTTTTTAGAACCTGTTCAAAATTCCCTAGAATTGAGAGGCTTTAAGAAGGTGTTTTAAAAATGAATAAAATTGATGCAGCACCAGGAGCGAAGCGCGCAGGCCCGCAGTGTATATGGAAATACTCGAGGAC
>JAIEQL010000025.1 GCA_019747735.1 Chthoniobacterales bacterium
GTGTTCTTTTGTGGCTAATTTCTTCCTGCGTTGGCTACGTTAGTAATTTTCTTAACTTAGCGCCATTCGGTACTGACTCCATTGCTCAACGCCATTTGTAAGCGTTACCCGGAATTTTTGAGATGATACCCTTTTGGTACCTAAGCCGATTGAAAAATCTTTTTGAGGTCGAGTATATTGCGTCAGATTTTCTGTTTCTATTCACGTTTTTAGGTTCAATAAGCATTCAAAGATACGAACAAGAAGCTGGAAGATGGTAGATAAAAGATAGGAGCTGAGCCCTTCGGTAAAGATAAAATTACTTTTTTGTCTGCATTACCAGACCACAACTCCTATCTTCTTACACGTTCTCCTGAACGGGTACCTAACTAGCAATAGGCTGCTGACTCCCTCCCACGGTTTGTTCAGTGCTAGCCATCATGCTATCAGTGACTTGAATCATCGTATTCAGGGCTTGATTACAAGCCTGAATTGAACTTTCTATTGAGTTAGCGTATGCTTGGCTTGTTAGTGCAGCGCTACTATCTTGAGCAAAATGTTGCATTGCTATTGCCTCTTGAAGATCTAAATTACTCTGGTAGATAGAAAGACCGACATCAACAGATTGGCCTATTGAAGTAATCATTGGCAAGCATGACCCAACTGCCTTGGCGAGAGCCGAAGCTGCTGCCTTACTAGAAGAAGCCGTCGTTATTTCACCGAAAGCAGAAAGATCAGGCCCCAATTTGTAAAAACCGGCACCTATTTTCATTAGCATAGAACCCATTACTCTCCCCACAGTGGCAATGGCTGTTACTGGATCAGTCAAAAGTGTAGTCACTGCTTCCTGAACTGACTGGCTTGCTACCTTCGTGAGTTTACCAAGATTAGTTACAAAAGACTCAGTTCCTTGTTGAATACCTTTAGCACTCTTTTGGAGACCTCCTACTACGTAACTCAATGTGGAGACTGTCTCTTCTTCACTAACAGTAGAAGCAGCTTCAACCGTGCTAGTTGCACCAGTAGTTGCTGCTGTATCAGCAGCTTTGCCAGCTAGTAGGAGACTTAGGCGCTCTGAGTTGCCTAGAGCTGAAACAAGCCCTCCTGCAGCAATCATGGAAACTGTTATAATAGCCATAGCAATCCATGAAGCATCCTGTGAGGGCACACCATCTTCTTCTAAACTTTTTGTTAGATCATCCATAGCAGCACCCCCTACTTGAGGTATCGACATGAGAAGACTTGAGACTCCCATAAACTGCCAAGAGGCAAGTTGGTCAAGAGTCATTGACTTAGATGCTGCTTGAGCAGTAGTAGCTTCTGCTTCTCCTTCTTCAGAACTTGTAATAGCAACCCTACCAGCAGCGTTCCCTTCAGTTACATCAGCTTCGGAATCTGCATCATTTGCATTAGCTGCATCAAACTGAGCAGAAGAACGTGTCATAGCACTCCTATCAGCAGTGTTCCCAGTTATATCAGCTTCGGAGTCCGCATTATTTACAACCTCTAAGTCCTCAGTAAGCTCTTCACTTGAATCCGTAATAGCCTCTCTGCCTCCCATATCAACCCCTGTGTCAACCGCTTCGTCAACCACTACTTTAGTGGTTACGTCTTCAGCAGTAGTTTCAGCAGCACTTGCAGCAACAGCGGTTCCTATCTCAGCCCCAGCCTCCGCATCCAGCATCTCCCCAGCTCCTAATGCTCCAACACCCGTTGCATAGCAAGCTGCACTAGCAACGATCATCAAAACAGCTACCCCAATGGAAACTCCCATCGTAATCTGATCTACTTGCTGAGCCTTTCTTCCAGCTGCCGCCGCTGCTGCTTGCTGTGCAATGGCATTGAGGGTATTGGTTATGTAAGTGTTCTCGGCAGCCTCTTGCTGTAAAGACATCCCATTGATAGCATCAACTTGGGCTTGGATACTTATCCATTGTGTATTATTAGAAAGGGTTTCAGCCTCGCACTCAGCCACATAAACATTAAAAGTATCTGTTGGCGGAAAAATAGGCGGAACTCCATTGGCATCCACATAGGCCGTTTTGGCAGTATTAACTGCCCCATATGCTGCTCCATAGATAGCATCAGTCACACTTTTGGCGATAGAATAGGCATTATCTTGGACGACAGAAGAAGCTAGATCTCCTAAAATAGCGGAGTTTTTTACTCCAGCATGGGAAGAAAGGTGAGAACCAAGGGAAGAAGTCCCCTCTTTTGCTGCTCCTGCTTGCTGAACCTCTTCTTGTGTCCCCAATCCTGCTTTTGATCCTTTTTGAAAATCTGGATCTGCTCCTATTCCCATTTCTGATCCTCTTCCTCTTTCTGATCCTCTTCCTATTCCTCCCCCCAATCCCTTAGCGGCACCAAGTTGGGGTCCAGAACGTCCTGATGAAAAACCAGAACTACTTTTTCTAGCTCCTCCAGCTTCCCCTGTTACTGAGTTCCCTTTTTGTTGATTTGGCTCCGCTTCTGTTTTTGCTGAGCCAGCGTACCCTCCAGCTTGGTCTTCAATTGATTGATCTTCTTGGTCAAACTGATTCTGAAGGTCAAACTCTTCCTCTGTTCCTATCTCTGCTGTTACACCACTTTGCAGACCAAAATGTTGAGTTGCTCCTTGCACCCTAGCCTGTTCTACGTTTGCCATATTCTCAGTTGTTTCTCCCTGGTTAGAAAAAACAGATTCTTGTTGAATAGGAGCCTCTGCTTGAGGGTCAAAGTTAGAAGAAACAGATTCCCGTTGAATAGGAGCCCCTGTTTGAGGGTCAAACTTTGCATCAGAATTAGATTTAGCATCACCATGAGATAAGTTAGAAGGCACAGGCGAACGTGATGATGTAACTTGGGAATTAGTAGAGTAGTTCCCTTGAGCTGATGATGATGAAGGAATATTAGGAAAGGACATAATATTAAAAAAGTTTTTTTGTTTTTAAGGCAATGAGAGACAATGACTAGCGGCTATTTTGTTTTGATAAGATTGAGAAGCGCCATTTTCCTATTTTCAGCTTGCTCTTTGAGATCAGCGTACTCTGGTTTATTCAGAGATCTCAGAATAACCGACTCCAAAGAAGCAAGTGCTTCAGAGTATTTTTTAAGCTCCATGTAGCAATTAAATGAGTGAAAAGAAGGAACTGGATCTGATGGATCTATCATTTTCACATGGTTATAAGTAGAAATGGCTTGTGGGTACTGCTTGAGCATTTGGCAGGAAGCAGCAAGTCCAACCAATGACTTCTTCTCGCCAGGACAGTGAAATGCAAGAAAAATAAAGATATTTTTGGCCTGCTCGTACTTTCCAGCAGTGTAAAGATTGTAGGCGGTAGTATAATACTGGTTTAATTGCTCGAGAGAAATTTGGCGAACTTTATAGAACGGGATATTTTTGGCTAAAATAGCAATAAAGGCGTCAGCGAGATAATCAATTGCTTCATCATAGACAGAAGCCTGTTTTGTAGGAGTGGTCACTGGAGTATTCATTGGTTTTGGATTTTGGGTTAGGTTAATAGCTTTGTTAAAAGGTATAAATAACGATTTTGGTTTTTATCCCGAAGCTATATTTGTCGCAATAGCTTGAGAAAGAGAGGCTAAGGAGGCTATTATCTGGCCAGCTAGAGAAACCTGACTTTGGAGTGTCGTAACAGCATTATTTAAAAAGGTTTGGGCGGTTTCAAGGCTGTTGTCTTCCACTGTAATCAGTGATTGAACTTGCTGGACAGCTACCGAGGAATTTTGAATTGAAGTACCCCAAGTCTGCGTTAGATATTCACTTGCTGATTCTGTAAAGGTATAAACAAAAGCTCCAGAATTAGTAGTAATTTGAGATCCCGTCCAACCAACCCCCGTAGAAAATACCCATGTCCATAAAAAGTTGGTGACAGTAATGATACCAGCTCCAGTACCATATCCATCAACAGTTTGAGCAACACTATTTAATGCTGCTGTAAGGTTAGTAATATTAACCTGATAAGAAAGTGATTCGCTGTAGTAAGAGCTTACTTGTTCATTTTGATAGATGATAATTGAATTGGTAGCTCCTAATAGCTCTTGGTAAACATTATTACCAAGCATGTCTATGAATGTTGATTCAACACTAAAAGTTGTTGCAGTATCAACAGTGCTTACACTGGAAGCTAATGTGCTATAACTAGTAAATACCCCTAAGGTACTAGAGAGGGCAGTTCCTGCTTGTGTGGCAATAACGTCCCAAGGTGACGAGCCTGTTGGACTATAATAAGTAGAGACAACTGTACTAAAAGTATCCACTGTTTCTACCGTAATATCTTCAACAGTTATAATCGTATCTGTATAAGAGGGAGCAGAAAAATAAATGGTCTGAATGCCGGTTCCAAAACGAGAACCAAAAGTGACTTCTTGGCCAGAAGCCGTTGGAGCATAAATAATATCGTAAGTGTAAGTTTGAGTATGAGTATACACACTATAACTATTATCTACTACTGTCAGATAAGAATAGACTCCACTTTGATAAGAACCAAGCGTCTGCTCGTTTGCCCAGCTTGTTCCAGCAATAGTTCCACCGCTTCCAAGAGTACTATAGGTCTGATAAAATGGTTGCTGTGCAAAACTAAATGGAAAGGGATCGTAAAGAGTCGGATTGAAATACCGAGGCTGCATTCGCGAAGGCGGCTCTGGAGGGGTATAATTTTCCAAGGGATCTGCCCCCGTATAATTAGAAGGAACGGTTGTTGGATTATTATAGACGGGATTCATTACTTATTTTCTCAGAGGGTGTCTTGAAAAGACTAAAATTGTGCGTTACGGCGTCGCTCCAGTGCTCGCGTCCTCGAGTATGTCGATATACACTGCGAGTCTGTGCGCTTCGCTCCTGGTACTGCATCAATTTTATTCATTTTCAAGACACCCTCTCAAACCTTTTTAATAAGGCGAGATGCTGGTATTTTTGTAAGATTTATACTATAAGGAACTTCCTTTACTCTTCGTTGCTTTGAACGCTCTAAATGTTGCTTCATCACTTCAAGATGAGCTGGGTAGAAAACTCCATTAATCCCCTCTAACTTTTCAGCTTTTTTTTTCCATTCATCAAGGCTACAATTAGAAAGTCGGACAGTATTTTCCAAGTCATCCCAAAGCGAAATAGAACGAGAGAAAAGCTCTTGGGTGCGTGCCACCTTCCTTTTTAGATCACGAGCAAGCTCTGGAAAAAAATTAGACATACTCAACAAACAAGCAACAGTGAAAAAGGGGAATCAATAAATCTAAGCTAAACTTGGTTATTAAACAAAGTTTGTATGCTGCTAGCAGCCTTTGAGGCAAGCTGGCCATAAAAACCATACTCAATAGTTATTTCTGTCATCTCAGCCTGTATTTCTAATAGCTCTGCAGAATTCAAAGAAGATGAGCTGTTTTTCTTCTTGTGAAAATAAGACAGTTCTTCTGAAAGAGAGCTTGTATTTAAAGAAGTACTTAATGCAGAGCCATCAGGACTAACTGGAACCAAATTTTGTACTACTACCTGATGAGTAACGCCTCTGGTATAAAAAGAATCGACCTGACCGGGAAGTGATTCTGTTGTCCCTTGAATCTTGGGAGCTTGTTGTGCTGCTAAATGGGAAGAAGCAGAAACATCAGGAGTATTATTAAAACCGGGAGAGCCAGCATGGTGAGGACTCTGAGCTGCTGAAGAATGAGCCGGCAGCATTGCCGGAAGTGGTGGTGTTATAACAGCAGCGGCAATCATGATTCAAAACCAGGATTAATGTTATGAATGCTTTTTATTGGATTTGGGAGGATTCAGGTACTTTTCAAGTGTTTCTTCCCCCTGTTTTTTTGCATCCTGAACAATGCGATTTCCTCTTGTATAAATAGAATTATATACCGATTTATTAAAAGCTTCCCAGTATTGCTGCTCCTTCTCAGCATCTTTAATAGCGTGGTTAAGTTTTTTTGCTGCATGAAGGAGCTCTTCTGTTCCCTCGCTACTATTATTCATAGATCCACCGCCTCCGCAGCAGCAACAGCAGCAACCGCTTCCATGGTTGTTGTTAGACTGATGATTTTTTACTGAAGGAGTTGAAGGACCATTAATAGCTTTATCAATAGCAGCAGCATGATCTTCATGGGCAACCGCCTGCTGCCTCTGCGGCAGTGTCGAATTGTAGTTAGAAAAATGATTTGGCGGCTGGAGTGCTGCGATAGTCATAGGTTTTTAGGGTTACTGACTACTCTGATTGATAACGCTAGTGATTGTTAGAGATTTCTAGCAAGCTTTTTAAAAATTGGAGGGCTGGTGGATTATTGTTGAGTAACTCTTGGTTCCCTTGCAAGAGTTCATTCAACTCTCTAGGTTGTTTTGCTAAATGAAAAGCTAGTGCTCGCAGAGCTATTCCGTATGCTTTTAGTGGGGAAGAAGAGACCGCTTCTTCTTTAAGAAGTTTGTGGGCATCTTCAAATTGTCCCCCCATAATTTTACAATGAGCCAAGCCTATTCTTGGATAAGCAGCCAAATGATCAGCGTGAAGCAGTTGTCCAAAAAAAGCGTGAGCTTCCCATGGGAGAAAGTTGGTGGCAGCCACCATCCCAAGCTCCATGAACATTTGGCGATCTTTTCGCTCTAAGAAATCTTTTTGTTCCTGCTGGTGATGAGATTTTTTCTCAGCATGGTGAGCACTCATGAGAAGGGAAAATTAGTTTTTGAGAAACGCTAGATATTTTGAATAATAGCCTTATTCATGGTTTCCCACGAAGCCAACATGGCGGAGGTCGCCTGCATGACGTTTTCATATTCACTCATTAACAACTGAATATTGAGCAAAGCCGCAGGGTTACTGGCATCGACGTTTTGGAGTGATAATTGCAGAGCATAAAAGGTCGTCTGAATTTGAGGAAACATTGCTGAGACAATGAAATTCAAATTCATTCCGTAAGTAACCAACGGAGTCCATGGGGCAGCACTTGTAGGACCAAGTGGATCGGTTGCCCCATCGAGAGTTGTTGGCGTATTTGGATTAAAATACGACGGATTCATGTAATTAGGAGTGCTCATAGAAAATCGTTGTGTTGGTTTTTAGAAAAAAGGGATAGAGAAAGTAGAGAAAGACAAAAGAACTATCAGGATTTATTCAAAGTCAAAAGAAAAATGAGAGGGAAGATTCTTCCGCAAGAACTCAAACCGCTCTTCATTTTTAATACAGGTGAGATGGCAGAGAAAATCATGAGGTTCCCACGGTTCAGCAGCCCAAGGACGCAACTCCTGGGGAACAGCATTTAATGCCCTTCTTGGAAGGACACGAAGATAGTTTTTAAAATCGAGAGAGGCTTCCCGCAAGGCACTTTGATCCCAAAATGGAAAGTTGGCCCAGTGAGTTTTGAGATAAGCCCGCTCCACAAGAGGTAATGCATGAGGCGTTAAAATCATGGCAGAACCACAAAAATGCTCAGGGCCAGCGTTAACAGACCAATCGCGTGATGCCGTCAATCCTTCAATATAAGGAATCTGATCGAGACTAATCATAGGATTACTGACGTAAGAATCGGCATCAATCCAGAGCAAGCGATCAACGGTAGGGAGGAGATCTAGAAAAAGTTTCAACTTTCTCCAAGAGGGATGCTCTGTGGAGTCCGATGAAAAAATGTGTCCGAGGTATTGATAACCGTGCAGAGCTGCATATTCCTCTTTGGTAGCTGAAGTAATTTTAGCAAGATCACTGATGTTCTCGGTCCAGGCACTTAGAATTAGAGTCTTCATAGAGTGCAAACGCGCTGAAATATTGTCTCGTAATAAGTTGAAGTTGTTGACCTGCTTAACAACGCTCTTACGGATCTCGTAAAAACTCTTGATAAACGAGCGGATGGCTAAGAAAAGCATCAATATTTTGTGACTTCAATGCTAGTGAAGCTAACCCTCGATATTCCTCAGGGAGCTTCAATACTAGCTCTGCCCGAAAAGGCTCTATAGGAAGATCATGCCAGTAGAGGATACCAGCAGCAACATCTCGCAGCAGCCACAAAAAGGCATCCAGCGGGTCTTCTATCTCTTCGTAACCAATGAGGCCAGCTGATAAAAAAATGGCACGATCTTCTGTGAGCACAAAATTACCAAGCCTTAAAAAGTTCAGATGCAAGGAACGCTTGCGCAAAGCAGCAAGAAGTCGTAGTGCAGATCGAATAATAATATATTGCTTCTTTTTATTAAGGGGGAGTAGCGGAAACTCTGCTCCAGATTCATTAAGACCAAGAAGAATATGATGCCCTGCCAGATCTTCTGATGATCCTAAAAACTTTGGCAACTCAGGAGCGAGCTCAGAAACAAGATGCCACATTTTTATCTCCTTCTGCTGAAATTGCCCCATTTTGGGATGAGGGGTTCTTTTTAAAAAAGTATGAAGAACCTCCTTGGAACTAAGAATGAACCGCCGTGTTGGCAATGCAATGGAAGGCTGTACCCAAGGGAGAATAGTAGCACCATAAGAAAGAGTTTCTCTCCCTTGCCAAGTCGAGTCATGAATGCGCATATCCAAACAGCAAAATTGTCTTTCTGCAGCAGTAACAAAACGGCGTTGGGCAATAAAAAATTTGAAAACTTCCGAGCCTTGAGCACGCTCTCCCGCAAGGGTAAAGGTGTAAAAGGAATCGAGCAGATCGTGGCGAGGTATTGCGTTTTCTGTTGTCGTGAAAAGGAGAAAATGAGCTCGTTTAGCAAGCTCTCCCAACGCAGAAAATAACACAGGACCATCGTCTCTAATCCATTGCCTCCAAATTTGACGATGGAACCAGATAGCATCAAAACCATCCACAGGAAGCGAAGTTGCAGATCTAGGACTAAAAGAGCCTTGATTAAAATCTACAGGAGGTTGACAAGTAGCAAAGGGATGTGCTTTTTGTAAGTTCTTTGCAAGAGAAGTCATGGAAGCCCGGGATTCAACGCCAGACATACGCACCATGCGTGCAAGATAAAGAGCATTAACTCCAAAAGAAGATCCCACTTCCATCATCGTGCTGATCTTTCTAGGCAACAACAAATGGTATTCCCATGTTTTACAAGCCGTCAAATTTTTGGGCCAAACACCCAAGGAATCTAGGGTAGCAGGGTCATTCTCATTAGCATTAGCTCCCATCGACCTCACCCACAGTTTTAAAAAATCTTTTTTCTCAACAGATCCCAGATAAAAAAAAGAAAACCACCCATTAAGAGAAGTGATCAACTTGTTGAGATTAACTTCATAAGCAACATGGTCTCGTTGCTTTGTTGCTTCTTGAACTAAGGAAAACTGAGCTTCTGTTTGCTGGCATAGTATCGTCAGTTGATGAATAAGACGTTCCAATTCCACTTCTTGTCCAGAAGGAGAAGTCTCTGGATTACGTGCTGCACGCAGTTTATTTAAAAGTTCTCTTGATTGCAGAAGCTGCTGTCTGGATGGTTCAATAAGATGAATCCACTCATCCATGAGCTTTTCCATGGAAGTTGTTTGTTTCATATAAGGAGGCTTGAGTTAGCAGGTTTTGTAATCAACGTCTCTGAAGACATTGGCAGTGGAATCAACGCCACGTTGGCAGTTACCAAGTTTTTCTAAAAAATCTCGATCACAAAATTGGCGCAATTTTTTAATCGTCCAAGTGGGATGAGTGCCAAGAAGGGTAACTCTTTTATGAAAAGCTTCTGCAAGTGGAACCAAACCAGAATCCATGGTAATTAAAAAATCAAATTCATCACGAGCGAGCAGATCTGGTAAAGCGGGCGCTAGGGAAGATATGCCGATTGTCTTTAAAAAGCGAAATTCAGAACTATCATGAGGAGAACGAACTGAGTAATAGGCATTAGGAGAAGTGCTCAGCAGAGAGATCAACGTGTCTGCATAGGTAGCAAGATTGACAAGCGAGCCGCTCCTGATTCTTTCTGGTTGAAAGAGAGATGTTCCTATGTAGAGCGTTAATGGATCTGGTCCTTTTTGTTTGAGAAGAAATTGATTTCCTAGCCACCAATTTCTATGGGGGGGAGAAGCGTCATTAATAGGTGGAAATTCTTTGAGAAAGAATTCTTTTAAACACGGAAGCACTACTGTTGTCTCTTGCGGAAATTGAAAATTAGCACGAGCAAGCACAAAGCGAGCAAAACCGTGATAAGGAAGCGCTCTTAAGATCAGCGTTCTTATTCCTAACGAGTTAAAAAAAGCCTCTGCGACAGGAGGAAGGTCAATACCGATAATGAGATCGTAACTTGTCAGTGGAGAAGGAGCCAAAGCCTTGTATTTTTTTAAAGGAGAAGGCTGAGAGACCCATTGAGTAAGCGATAATTTCTTAGGAGCTTCATTGACTGTTTCTACATGAATACCTGTTACCTGCAATTGATCCCAGATCCAGCTCATCAAAAACTCTGCAAGAGAACGTTCCTCAGAAATAGGTTGATTGAGATCAAGAGTAAGAAGAATCTTCATGGAGTTTTTTTGTATCGTGGATTAAATTGAAAAGAGCGCGTTAGAAGCGCTGAAATTTTTTCTTAAGACAAGGCCTAAGAGTTTAGGCTATCCAAAGATAATTTTTGAGCCGTTGATAGTAATGTTTTTATCCTACAAAGAGCTTAACTTAATGCCATTCGATGCTAACGATAGAACAAGCAGATCACAACTTAAAGATCACTTGGAGCTTTGCAAAGCCCATTTCATCCGACATTACAGAGTTTGAAAAAATAAATACGCTCGATCTAAAGATTCCAATAGAAGAAGCTTTCATTATCATGATTGGAGATGAAGAGGTTCCAGTAATAGTCTGGCGAGCCTTTCTTTCACTAGTTAACGTCTTACTCGACCGCAATATCAAACTTCGCTTTTCTTGTACTAGTCAAAAGGTCAAAGAGGCCTTGGAGCTCTTTGGATTTTCCTTGCTCGGAGCGGTGGAAAAGAGTTAGCCCGAGTTCCGCAGTTGAGGTGGATGATATTTTGTAAGGACTTGGTCTAAAGGTGATTTTTAAAACCAAGTCCTTACAAAATCTCATTCACGCCCATTCACGTTTTAAGGTTGAAGAATACTTTAGGAATTTTGACTCCTTTTCAAAATCGTATCGTGACAAAAGGCATCATCATGTTGCGGATAATCCAACGTGAAATGAAGACCACGACTCTCTTTGCGACTCATTGCTGAATGAACCATCAAGGAAGCTGTCGTCACAAGATTGCGTAATTCCAGCAAGTCAACAGAGATTTTAAAGTTCCAATAAAACTCATGAATTTCTGTTTCCAAGTTTTTTAAACGAGTAGCTGCACGTTGCAGGCGTTTATTGGTACGTACAATCCCCATATAATCCCACATGAGTTGCCGAATCTCATCCCAGTTATGATAAATAACCACAAGTTCATCGAGATCTTGCGCCTCTCCAGAGTGCCATTCAGGGAGGTCTTGGGAAAAAGAAGCTTCGTGTTGGGCAGCATGGAGTGCCGCGCGATGGGCCATAACCAAGGCTTCCAGCAGAGAGTTACTTGCTAAGCGATTGGCTCCGTGAAGGCCAGTACAAGCTGTTTCGCCAATAGCATAGAGTCCTAGCAATGAAGTAGCTCCTGACAAATTTGTTTTCACGCCACCACATTGATAATGAGCCGCAGGAACAACTGGGATCGGTTCTTTGCTCATATCAATATCGCAGCGCAAACAGGTTTCATAGATGGCGGGGAATCGGCTCTGCAAGAAGGCTGCAGGTTGATGACTAATATCAAGGTAGACACAGGAATCACCTCGTTTTTTCATTTCAGCATCAATGGCTCGGGCGACAATATCACGCGGCGCAAGTTCCAAACGAGCATCATAACGGCTCATAAAACGCTCGCGGGCACCGTTGAGCAAGAGTCCCCCTTCTCCTCGCACTGCTTCTGAAATTAAAAAAGAAGTAGCCTTAGGATGAAAAAGGCAAGTCGGATGAAATTGCATAAACTCCATATTGGCAACCTCTGCACCTGCCCGCCAAGCCATTGCCACTCCATCTCCGGTGGCAATACTTGGATTGGTTGTGTAGCGATAAACCTTACCGCATCCTCCCGTGGCAAGCACGGTCACAGTAGCTCCCAATGTTTCAATCTTGTCACAATCTTCATCCAGGACATAAAGGCCGAGGCATCGAACCTCTTGTTGAACGCTTTCTTCCATGTTGAGTTTTTCTGTCGTGATCAAATCGAGGGCCATGTGATTTTCAAAAAGAGTAATGTTGGGATGAGCGGCAACAGCGGCGAGTAATGTTTTCTCAATCTCCCGACCTGTCATATCACCAACGTGTAAAATACGGCGCTTGGAATGCCCTCCTTCCCTACCCAAATCAAGCTCACGAGCACCTTGACCATTAGTGCGCTGATCAAAATGAATACCCAATTGCATTAACTCCCTAACCAGTTGCGGCCCTTCTGCGAGAATCGTGCGCACTACTTTTTCATCACACAACCCATCTCCTGCGACCAATGTGTCACGCACATGAAACTCAATAGAATCCTCATCACTGGAGACACAGGCAATCCCTCCTTGCGCCCAAGCAGTATTGGATTCCGCTTTTGATCGCTTGGTAACAATCGCCACAGAACCTTTTTCAGCGGCTTTGAGAGCAAAAGTAAGCCCAGCAAGGCCACTGCCGATCACGACATAATCGAAGGTTTTCAAGATGAAGTTGAAGTGTTGAGGCTACGCTTGTTGAAAAATTTGCTACAAGAAGGAATCAGCTTAAACTTCAACTCATCGCGCCAGCCATGTAGGCGAAGGCGAAGAATTAACTTTAACTTTTCACTTGAACTTATTGCGAAACAATAATGCTCTACTCCCTCTCCGCCAACCAGCGCTCTGCTGAGATTGCCGCAGCACATCCAAGGCCCGCAGCGGTCACTGCTTGACGATAGATTTGGTCAGCTACATCTCCTGCCGCAAAGACTCCTGGAAGATTCATTTCAGTGCCATGCGTTGGTGTAAGATATCCTTTTTTATCAATGTCTAATTTTCCGGCAAAAGGTCCCGTATTAGCAGTGTGTCCGATTGCTACGAAAACACATTTTACTTCTAACTCTCGTTCTTCACCAGTTATGAGATTTTTGAGCTGAACAGCACGCATCTTTTTTTCTTCATCGGGAAGATAGCGCTCAATAACTGTATTCCAAATTGGCTTAATCTTCGGATGAGCCAAGGCACGATCGGCCATGATCTTGGAAGCCCTCAGGCTATCACGACGATGAAGGAGATAAACTTCGGAAGCAAACCGCGTAAGGAACAAAGCCTCTTCGCAGGCAGAGTCCCCTCCTCCAACCACACAGACCGGAACATTTTTATAAAAAGCACCATCACACGTCGCACACGAAGTAAGGCCATGCCCAATGAGTTCTTTTTCCCCTTCGAGTCCTAACCAGCGTGCCGAGGCGCCACTGGCAATGATGAGAGCTCGGCTCTCAAGCCAGTTGCCATCAACTTTGACGCGGTTGATGCCATCGCGCTGTTCAAATTCTTCGACACTTCCATAAACAAAGCGGGCGCCAAAGCGTTCGGCCTGTTTGTGCATCCGCATGATAAGCTCTGTCCCATCGATCCCCTCTGGAAAGCCTGGAAAATTTTCTACTTCTGTGGTCGTCGTAAGCTGTCCCCCAGGCTGATTGCCTTCAATGACAAGCGGAGAGAGATTAGCACGTGCTGCATAAATAGCCGCTGTGAGACCGGCGCAGCCAGTACCAATAATAATGATGTGTTCCATAAAAGAAGTTTAAGTTGAAGTGCCGCTACTTTATGGCGGCCTCCCCGCGGAGGAGGGGATCCAGCTGTCGTTACGAATGTTAGATTTTTATTTGTTTTCCAATCTTCCTACCACTAGCGCTATTAAAGACGATACTAAAATCACAAGAGCCATCGGAAGGATACTCAAACTAGAAAAGGCGCCGACGCTCATCGAAGAGAGCGTTCCAAAAAACATTTGAAAAACACTGATTAAAGCAGAAGCGCGTCCTGCATTACTTCCAAAAGGGGCCATCGCAAGCACTGTGGCATTGGCAAAAGCTATACTCACAGCAGCAAGAAGCAAAAACAAAATCACTATCGCGGCACTGAGAGAGAGAAGATGCAATAGGGTCATGACTAAGAAAAGAAGGGCTAAGGACATTTGCGCAGCAAGCGCTCCGCGCAAGACAAGGCCGCTTTTAAAATAACGCAGCAACCAAATGTTCAGCTGACCTGCAAAAATAAAACCAGCCGCCACGACTGTAAAAATCCAACTGTAAGTGGTGCTCGTCACCTGAAAAAAACTAAGAAAAAGAAGTGGTGACCCTGCAACATAGGCAAAGAGAGCGGCAAAAGATATTGCCCCACTTAACCCATCACGATAAAAAGCAGGCACCCGAAACACAGCCAAATAATCTTTCCCAATATGCCAAGGGTGAAGGCGGACTGTTGTGTCAGGGGATACTGGTGGCAAGAGCCACCAAACTCCGACCATCATGCACAGAGCAATGATGCTCAAAATAGCAAAAATGGCCTGCCAGCCAATGAGCAAAGCGACGAGGTTTCCAACGCTAGGAGCCAAGAGTGGAGAAGCTCCCATCACCAAAATCATCACAGAAAAAATAGTGGCTCGCTCTTCGGATGGAAACAAATCTCGCACCGTGGCATAGGCGACCACACAAGCCACGCAACCACCAAGACCAAGCACAAAGCGCCAAAAGATCATCGCTTCGAGCGAGTGGCTTGCCATACAAGCAAGGGAAGCAATGATGTAAATAATTAATCCGACATAAAGCGGCTTTTTACGACCAAAGCGATCCAAGAGCGGCCCATAAAATAATTGCCCTAAGCCAATGCCAATAAAATTACTAGAAAGAGTCCATGCCAAGTGAGCGGTTGTTGTCCCTAAATCAGCTGCGATCTTTGAAAAAGCAGGTAGATACATGTCCAAGGTAAAAGGACTTAGGGCCGTTAGAAGGCCCATCAGTACAATGATCCAGCGGCGGCGTTGAGGAGAAATCATAAAAAAGGTTTAGAAATTTAGGTGACATTGTTGAATCATTAACAATGCCAAGTGAAAGTAGAAAGTTGAAGTTGAAGTTGTTTCTTTGCCTGCGGCAAAAATTTAAACTAGCAACTACAACTACCGCTGTTGATTTATTTCAACAACGCTACCTCAATTACCCCCTCTATTTCAATGAGAGCTCCTTTTGGCAAAGCGGTGACCTGAACTGTGCTGCGAGCTGGATAGGGCTCATGAAAATAATTTTTCATCGCTTCATTGACTAAAGGAAACTGACTCAAATCAGTGGTAAAAATTGTTAGTTTAACGATGTCATCAAGGGAAGCGCCCGCAGCTTGGGCCACTGCTTGCATATTGTTAAAAACTTGTTTCAGCTGAGCTTCCATTCCACCTTCCACGAGTTCTCCCGTCTGAGGATCAATCCCTATTTGACCAGAAAAATAAATAGTTTTTCCCGCTTTAATGGCCTGGGAATAACTTCCTATGGGCTGCGGAGCAGCATTCGTATGAATAGGTGTTTTGTCAGCATGTAAGGAAAAGGTACTCATAAAAAATAAAACAAATAGGGATAATGCTTGTTTCATAAATAAAAAAGAGACGTTAAGTTAACTCTCTTTTTGTGATCCGCAACATTTCTATACTCATCACGAATGAAAATTAGGTTTTTTTTACGCAGGAATTTTTGGTGCTAGCGGCGTTTTTTCCAGCCAATCCTCTGCACTCCATCAATAGCATCAAAATGACGATCTTCAGAAAGAATGGGCAAATGATGTTGGAGAGCTAACGCTGCAATCCAAATGTCATTCACAGGAATCATCCGACCTTTTTTGCTTAGCTGATTTTTAATAATTCCATAGTGATGTGCTGTCAATACATCGAGCACAAGGACAGGCCAAGATGATTGCAGCTGCCCAAGCCATGTTTCTAACGATTGTTGACGTCGTGAATTAATCAAACCATACCGATACTCAGCTAGCACTGGAACTGAAAGATAAGGGTGTGATGCTTCTTGTAGCACCCTTTCTATTTCTTTATCTTCAGCCCTTCTGACTTCATAGGACATCGCCGAAATAGCATTAGTATCCAAGATCATTCCCAATCTCCTGGATGAACTTCAGCAGCAGCAGTTAGTATTTTCCTGTTAATGGCATCTAGTTCTTTACGTGGAATCTTTGGCGGTGGTGGGATGACAATTCGAGGCTGCACAACATCTGTTACTGCTGTTCTTGCTAACTTTTCTTTCACAGCGTCACAAAAAAACTGCTTCATAGTGATATGACACTGCAATGCTGCAGCTTTAATTTGATGCAAGAGAGGAGCTGGAAGTTCTAATGTTGTTTTGGCATTCATGGAGACCCATATTTACAGCTTTATGGTTTTGAAGTCAATACTTCCAATCATCGGGGTGAATTTCAGCAGCAGCAGCCAACATTTTTTTATGAGTAGCTTTCAGTTCCTTAAGCGGAACATCTGGAGGAGGTGGTATTGGTGACTCATGCCAAGCAGCATCATTTCATTAACTTTTTCAAATACTGGATCGAATAAATTCCACTACTATGTCCATCGCCCCAAAAAAACTGGATCCCGTAGCCACCAACATATTCGTATTTTTTTAAGATAAAACTTTCGGGACGGAGTTGACGTGAGGGTTGTAGTTTATTGCCCATGACATCAGGCTCTCCTTCGCAAGCCGCACAGGGGCACGCTTCGCGCAACCTCTGCAACGGCAGATAATCCTCCGTTCCATCATGCCAAGCGAGGGCGAGTTCGTGGCCAATGATGGCGATACTTTGAAGCTGAAAACTCACAAGATGTATTGCTTCGCAATAAGTTGAAGTGAAAAGTTGAAGTCGAAGTACAGAGGCTTCACTCTCTCAATTTAGAAAAGCTAGTTGAGAAAGTAGAGTCAACCTTGCCTTAGCAGTTCGCTGAGGTTAGTGAAGTACAAGGCGCGAGGAGCACAAAGGATGAGCGTATTGAAATACGTGAGTCCTTGAGCACCGCAGCAACGCCGTAATTCGCAACCTCAGTAGAGCTGATGAGGCAAGGGATTACTTAAATAAAAGCGGCACAATGAGGATCGCCACAATATTGACGACTTTAATCATCGGATTAATTGCAGGGCCTGCAGTGTCTTTGTAAGGATCTCCAACTGTATCTCCAGTAACAGCAGCGGCATGAGCTGGAGAGCCTTTACCACCATGTTGTCCTTCTTCAATATATTTCTTGGCATTGTCCCAAGCTCCACCACTGGAAGTCATCGAAATGGCTAAGAAAAGACCCGTGATAATAGTACCTACCAGCACACCACCAAGAGCAACAGCTCCAAGCCATGGAATAAAGCCAACAGCAAGCACTGTTGCAATGGGCAAGAGCGCAGGAATAATCATCTCGCGTAAGGCAGCTTTGGTCACAATATCAACACACGTTCCATACTCAGGAGTATCTTTTCCTTCCAAAATACCAGGATGTAATTTGAGTTGACGGCGCACCTCCAAAACCACCGCTCCAGCAGCTTTGCCTACCGCATCAATGCTAAAGGCAGAAAACACAAAGGGAAGAAGTCCACCAATCAAAAGGCCCGCAATAACACGGGGGTCGGAAAGTGAGAAAAGAAGAGCTTCTTGACCTATCATATAATTTTTTAGCTCTTCGACATAAGATCCAAAAAGCACTAAGGCAGCCAATCCAGCAGAAGCGATGGCATATCCTTTGGTCACTGCTTTCATCGTATTACCGACAGCATCGAGCTCATCGGTAATCTCACGAGCAGACTTAGGAGACTCGCTCATAACAGCAATACCACCAGCATTGTCAGTAATAGGACCAAAGGCATCGAGCGAAATGACAATTCCAGAAAGGGACAACATGCTCATGACAGCAACAGCTACGCCATAGAGTCCTGCAAAATGAAAACTCCCCAAAATGGCAGCAATGATAAAGATCGCGGGCAATACCGTCGCATGATTGCCCACAGCAATGCCAGCAATGATGTTAGTACCATGACCCGTCTCAGAAGCCCGTGCAATGCGACGCACAGGTTCATAATGAGTCGAGGTAAAATAATTTGTAATCAGCACAATAATGGCCGTCATGACAAGTCCAATCAGAGCTGCTGTGTAGAGTCCGCCTGCAGTGATTATTTTTCCAGCAGCTTCGAGTGGCATTGGAAACAGAGCCTGGGTTGCTGGATAAAAAAGTACTGCTGAAAAAAGAACATTCAAAACAACAGCCGTAATAAGGGAAGCACCTGGTTTTTGTTTAGAAGCATTAACATAAAAAATTGCTAAGATAGAACCAAGAACCGAGATACCACCTAGCACAAAGGGATAGATCATTGCCGCAGGTGTATTTTTCAACATCAAAAATCCTACAAAAATCGCTCCGATCAAACTGACAGCATACGTTTCAAAAACATCAGCAGCCATACCTGCACAGTCACCTACATTGTCACCAACATTATCTGCAATGGTGGCTGGGTTACGGGGATCATCTTCATCCAAATTTTGTTCGATCTTACCCACAAGATCCGCTCCTACGTCAGCAGCTTTTGTGTAGATACCACCACCAAGACGAGCAAAGACACTGATCAAACTAGCTCCCAAAGCCAATCCGATAAGGCTGCTTACAGCGGCAGTTTCTCCGAGCCAGCGACAGGCGAGCATAAAAAAACCACCGACAGAAAAAAGAGCTAAACCCACAACAAGGAGCCCCGTAACAGCACCCCCACTAAAAGCCATCCGCATAGCCGCATGCCGTGACAGCAAGGCACCTGCAGCTGTCCGAAGATTGGCAACAACAGCTATACGCATCCCGACATAGCCGGCAGCAAGAGAGCAAAAAGCACCTACTACAAAACCTGTTGAAGTTGCTGCTCCTTTGAAATAAAAAAGCGCGCTAAAAATGACAATGGCAATGAGAGAAATAGCCGTGATCTGACGATTGAGATAGGCCTTAGCCCCTTCTTGAATAGCAGCGGCAATGGTCCTCATCTTACTGCTACCAGCAGGTGCAATAAGAATGGAACGAATGAGCGCGATAGCAACGAGAATGCCAAGCGATCCGCAGATCATAGCAAGGGTGATGCCGTTTTCAGAGAGTTGTGTAAGGTTAAACATAAGGTAGTTGATGTAAATAGCGGTGCACTGCTTTATACTAAGTTGCTAAAAGAAACAACTGATTATTTTTTCTGATGAAATATCTTTTAGCTGCATTATTGAACGGCCACCGAAACCACCTGACCTAACAGATGATGACTTTGCTATGTTAGGCAGAGCTTCTTTTTGCGCTCTTGATAACCAGCAATGATCTCTTTCTCTCTTTTCTTCCAAATAAAAAAACCATCAGACTCACAAGCATGATTCCTAAACACCCTTTTGCGAAAAGATCGCCGTGCTTCGTATAAAAAGTGGTCGTTGGATTTGCTGGAACATTCCACTGCGTCGCCAGTATTCCTTCTAAAAATGTGCTTCCGTCAGGAGCCTGTAGTATTTCTATTACACGGCCAAAACGATCAATCACGCAAGTTACGCCTGTGTTAGCCACACGCAACATGGGGAGTTTGGTTTCAGCGCAGCGAAAGAGAGCATTGACCATATGCTGTTTGGAAGCAGCTGTATGCCCAAACCATCCATCATTAGTCAACGTAATGATTGCCTGCGCCCCCAAGCCAGCAAAGCGCCTGACAAGATCGCCTAAAGTATCTTCAAAACAAAGGAGAGGTGCCACATGCACTGGCTTTGTGGAAAGCTCTAAGAGCTTTGGTCCTGGGCCAGCATCAAAATCCCCTAAAATCCGATCGCCAGTAACCCAAGCAAAAAAAGGAAAACTCTTGCGACACGGAATATATTCTCCGAAAGGCAAGAGATGGACTTTTGCATAGACTTGGGCACTGGAAGCATGATGGGTTAATAAAATCGCTGCATTGTAATCATGCCGTGGGTTTTCTTCATAGTCGAGCGACCCCATTAAAAAATCAGCTTCTCCTTGTTGCGCTAATTGCTGCACACGATTAAACGTCGCTTGATCTTGCAAAAGCGGCCGTGGCACTGCTGCCTCAGGCCAGACAATCAAGTCGGGACGCAGTGCAAGCGCCATTGCTGAGCGACGGAGATAAGTTGAC
Organism: Chthoniobacterales bacterium; assembly: GCA_019747735.1. Classification (GTDB taxonomy): domain Bacteria; phylum Verrucomicrobiota; class Verrucomicrobiia; order Chthoniobacterales; family UBA6821; genus CAIWMF01. Next base: position 20,043 of record JAIEQL010000025.1, read on the forward strand.
ATAATCTCCTCTTCAAAGGAACGATCCCATTTATGATTTTGAGGAATGTTTCCTTGAATGGCAGCAATGGAAAGCCTCTCTTGCAGTGGCGCTGGTGCGAGCAGCTCTCGCAATCCATAACAGATGACCATGACAATCACCAACAACGTGATTAACAAATCTCCATGAGGACGCATGCGCAAAGAAGTTGTTATTTTTTTCTTTTGCACCTCATCAACAAATCGCTTCATCGCCAATGCCACAACACATCCTGTCATGACCCCCAGGAAAGAGAGCCCACCAACACCAGTGATGTCACAAAGTTGCAATAAGGGAATAGAGCGATGAAAAGCAACACCAAAAGAGTTCCATCCAAAACCAGTAAAAAGGGTCCCACGAGCCCATTCTAAGCCACTCCAAGAAGCAGCAGCAAATAAAGAAACCCCCAAGTTCTTCCGAGAATAACGCCAAAAAATATCGCCTAAACAAGAGCGCAGGATAACCACTGTCATAGCCCACACACCTGCATAGAGCCCTAAATAAAAAGGAAGCGTCACTAATCCCTCCCAGGCGACAGAAGTAATCCACTCTAGCGTAAGGAGAAAAAAAGTAGATCCAGCAAGAAAACCCAGAAAAAAAGCGTGACTAACTTGTGAAAGAAACCTCTCTGGAAGTGGCTCTACAAGGAGCACCCAGCAGAGTGGAGTAAAAGCAATCCATGGTACCCATGAAAGAAAAGCCATGTCATAAGGAGGAAAACCCGTTGCCATAAGAGCCCCCGTAAGGAGGGCGTAGGGGAAATATCTTTTAAAAAATGAAATCATCAAAATAAGTTAAAGTTATAGTGTATTAAATTGATTTTTCCAAGCGGTGCGACGTACCTTAAGCTATAGCTTGCTATGGCGCTCCTTTTTATACGTAAGCTTGCGATTGAAAAATCTTTTTGAGGCCGAGTATATTGCAAAAGATCGTCGCACTCCATTCACGTTTTAAGGTTCAATTCTTATTAGCGAAGTCTAGGATACTTCAACTTTTAACTTCAACTTGTGCAATTCCTATATTGTACCCATCCATGCGTATTCTTCTATTTTTCTTAATCACTTTTGCAGCAGCTCTCTTTTTCATAACCCCATCGCTTTTTGGCGAGGGAGAAAAAACCAATACAATCTCACGACAAGAAATCCAAATCATCACCGCCTCGGGACCTCAACTCGATAGCCCTTTTGTCCTCGAACAAGAAGAGGCTCAAGAAGCCCTTACAAAAGCAGCTACCAATCCCATTGACAGAAACCCCTTGCTCAGATCGCATCATTCTTTTTTTGGAGAAGTAAAAAAAATCTACCTTTCAGCAATTCATTTTTTCAAAAAAACTCCCATTAAAAAAGGCCCACCACCACTTCAATTAATCTTGGAGCCAGCTTCTTTTTCTGTTGAAGAGACACCTGAACTCTCAGTCACTTTTAAAATCACCAACAATAAAAAAGAGCCCTTACTCCTGACCTTCCCAACAAATCAGCGCCTTGAAATCTTTATCAAAGACCCCAACGGACATCTCGTGACACGCTGGTCGCAAGATCGAGAATTTGACGCTTTTTCAGGCCTTGTAACTATCAATCCCCAAGAGAGCGTCCTCTTTACTGAAAAAATGCCCACAACAGGAATGCATGATGGGGAGAGTTACACACTCGAAGTCTTTTTGGTAGGTCATCTAGAATATAGGCTCACAGAGTTGATCACGCCGCAAAAGAGATAGTCAGCTCAAAAAATAATTTTTTGTTTTGGACAACAAAAGCACTTTATGATTTCCTTTCGGGCTGACTTTTTTGTTTCATCAATTTCGTGACAAAAAAGTGTATTTTTTTATAAAAAATATTGCCAAGCACACACTCTCTCACTACTCCTATCTCATCTTAATTTAGCCAGTTTACCTAACTAATCATCACATGTCTGAAAAATCTATTGAAGAAAAAGTACGTGACATTATTGTCGAGCAACTCGGTGTTACCGCAGAACAAGTCACTCCCACAGCCTCCTTCATCGAAGATCTTGGCGCTGACTCTCTTGATACTGTCGAGCTAGTAATGGCCTTTGAAGAAGAGTTCAACGTTGAAGTTCCTGACGAAGATGCAGAGAAACTTCAAAAAGTTGGTGATGTCGTTAAGTACATTGAAGAGCGTGCGAAAGCAGCTTAAGCAAGGCACAAGACATCAGGTAGCAGGACAGAGACTAAATAAAAAAGTCTCTATAGATTTACAAAAAAACCCGCACTTTCTACAGTGCGGTTTTTTTTGTGCTCTCAGAAAGAAAGTGCTGTTGGATAGGCTATATGCTCTAAACAGGCAAATGCCGTGTTACTGAATACGGAGAAACCTTTTTCTTTGAATCGTTTATCTCTCAAATTGGCTTTTGAAAGCTCTTCTATCATCCAGTTGTCCATAGTGTTGCACCTATGGTACTTAAAACTTTAAAAATAGAACATTCATAACTGTTATTTTTCTCCTCCATGTAAAACAACAATCTACTCTCAAAATATCATGAAACCAAATTGGAGATTATGGCTTTCTGCTCTCTTGCTCTTCCTCACAGGATGCGCCCATCAGCTTCCTCCTTATGAAAAGCCCCTGCCACAGACCGCCATTGAAAAAGTCCGCACCACAGCTTATACCCATTCTGAAAAAGGACATCATCGCTATGGCAATCAATCTGCTCTTGGGACACCCTTAAAATATGGTGCCATCAATAGCGCCGCTGCTGACTGGGCTCGCTGGCCCGCAGGAACACGATTTCGGATTAAGACCACCGGAGAGATTTTTGAAATCGATGATTATGGTTTTGCCCTTGCGGGAACCAACACCATCGATCTCTATAAGCCAACACGCAAAGCGATGCAAGAATGGGGGGTTCGTCGTGTGACCATCCAAATTTTACAATGGGGCAACCCCGTGCGCAGTTATCTCTTACTCGCCAAAGTAAAAAGCTACCGCCACATTCGGCGTATGCTCAAAGAAATGAAAAAAGTTATTCCTAATCAGCAGCCACAACCGTGCAAAGCGACTTTAGCTGCAAGGGTTCATTAAAAGGGTTAGAGCATCATTAAAAATTTTATAGTCGATGCTGTGCGCCAGGAGCTGAGGCGCACAGCGAGGAAGTGTATAGCCAATACTCGATGGAGCGAGCACCGAAGCGTCGACCCAATGAGCGGCTAGGGAATTTTTTAATATGCTCTAGCAGGAGTCAACCCACTTGCCATGCTCGCGAATTAGCCCTACAAGCCGCTCTACAGCCTCTTCCTGAGGAATGTTAAATTTCACCGCTTTTTTCCCCACGTAGAGATTGATTTTTCCAGGAGCACCACCGACATAACCAAAATCAGCATCTGCCATTTCCCCAGGCCCATTGACAATACATCCCATGATGGCAATGCGCACTCCCTTGAGATGCCCTGTGGCTGCCTTGATGCGAGCAGTTGTTTCTTGCAAATTAAAAAGAGTCCTTCCGCACGAGGGACAGGCTACATAGTCGGTTTTAAAAATCCGCACCCCAGCAGCCTGTAAAATATTGTAAGCTAAGCGCAATGAGGCTCCTGGAGCAGTTTCCCTACGAATAAAAATAGCATCGCCAATCCCATCACAGAGCAAGGAACCAATCACTGTCGAAGCAGCTAGCAGATTCCTAACAAACTCATTGGTCACTTCTTTTTCTGGGTGCAACGTATCTTTCAATAAAATAGGGTGATGTACTGGAATCCTCGCTGCAAGCAGGCGAAACGCAGCAATTGGGTCTAGCTCGATGCCATCACGCACAGTAACAAGCTGCGGATTGTTTTTCTCCTGCAATGTTGCGACTTCTTCCTCGGAACGCGGATCAATCTCTCTGAGCGACAATTTTTCAAAAATCAATTCTGGCTGATACTCTCCCATCTGTTCTAGCTTATGAGCAACAGCCTGATAACTACTACGCGGAACCACGACTCGAACTGTTTCTGTGCCACTAAGTTCACAACTTTCTACGATCATCTTCTTCGAAGCACGGCGCTGATATTCAAAAAGAGGCCAGGTTGGTACAACATGACTTCGGCTTTCTTCCAGCTTCCAGCTACCATCTTCCATCTTCAAGCCCTCAATAAGCGCTTTCGCCACTGGAATCTCATGTTCGCTATCTTCTGTTAAAGAAACCCGAATCGTATCCCCAATTCCATCGGCTAAGAGGGAACCAATCCCAATAGCACTTTTAATTCGGCCATCTTCTCCATCACCTGCCTCGGTCACCCCAAGATGAATGGGATAATTCCAATCCTCTCCCATTTTATTAAGCCGTGCCACCAATAAGCGATAGGCAGCAATCATCACTTTGGGATTGGAGGCCTTCATCGAAAAAACAAATTGGTGAAACCCAAGATCACGTGCAATTTGAGCAAACTCCAAGGCGCTCTCGACCATCCCAAGTGGTGTATCACCAAAGCGGTTCATGATGCGATCGCTTAAGGAGCCATGATTAGTCCCAATACGCATGGCCACACCTCGGTCTTGGCAGCGTTGGACTAGTGGCGTAAACCGCTCTCGAATCCGCTCTAGCTCGGCTGCATATTCTTGATCGCTATATTCACGAACATTAAATTTTTTCGAATCTGCAAAATTTCCCGGATTGATACGGACCTTCTCCACCCAAAGAGCCGCCTCCACTGCGGCTTCTGGCTTAAAATGAATATCGGCCACCAGCGGCACCTCACATCCTGCAGCACGCAAGCCTGCTTTAATATTTTTTAAATTTGCCGCATCTTTGACCGTTGGCGCCGTAATCCGTACAAGTTCACACCCTACCTTTACTAGGCCCAAAGCCTCTTGCACACAGGCTTGGGTATTCATCGTATCGGAGGTCAGCATCGATTGAACTCGAATCGGATGAGCTCCTCCCATTTTGAGAGAACCGATAATGACCTCACGCGAAAGCCGACGCTGGTAGTGGTAGAGATTTTCGCAATAGGTCATGGAATTAAAGGTCCTTAGGATGTAATCCAGAATGATGCTCCTGTACAATACGAGCAGCCTACTTTCCATGCATCCAAGGCAAATCAAGGATGTCAAAAAATGTGACGTAGGCCATAAACGCAATGAGAATAAAGGCGCATCCATTTTGAATCCATTCAAGCACACGATGCTCGAGAGGACGGCGTGCAACCCACTCGCAACAGGCAAGCGCAATATGTCCGCCATCTAAGACTGGAAGTGGCAGGAGATTGAGCAGAGCCAAATTGACATTGAGCACCACACTAAACCAAAGTGCCAAGCGCCATCCCATCGGACTTTCAAAGAGCATGTAGTAAACTCGCATAATACCCACTGGCCCACTTAAATGTTGCACAGTGACTTGAGAGTGAGGTCGTAGCACTGCCGAAATGGTTTCCCACATCGTGCCAATACTTGCTGCAATTTGAGAAAAAGGATTAGGGTGGACCAAAGTTGTCAGCCCGCGCTCATCCCAGTAAATACCAATGCGCGGGGTCGTCTCGCCCGCAAGAAGGCGTGGAGCAACCTTCACAATAAAAGTTTGAGAGCTATCTTGATTGAACCTACGACGTACGGTCAAGGTGACAGCTTGATTTTGCGTTGTTTTTAAAAGCTCTGCTAGTGCCAGCGGGCTCAATAATTTTTGTCCATTAGCAGCGAGAATAAGATCTCCTGAACCTAGTCCAACCTCCGCGGCAGGACTCTTAGGAACGACTTTAGCAATCATCGGAGTCTGCGCTGGCAAGATTTGAATTTGACGAAGATTTTTTCTTCCCCAGCCTCGACGCGCCTGTGCGACTGGCTCAAGAAGCACTGTTTGTTCGAGGCCATTACGCTCAATACAAATGGGAATTTGAGGAGCATCACTGGTAGCCACATTCCAAGAAACACTATCGCTCATCCGTCCTATCCCAGTGATCCGCGTTACGCGATGCCCATTGACAGAAAGAATTTTATCTCCAGCCAGCAGGCCTGCTTTGGCGGCTGGCCCATCTGGCACAACATAACCAATGATACTCGTTTTTTCTGATTCACTAACAGGGCGACCAACACCCCAGACAATACAGGCAAAGGCAAAAGCAAGTAGCAGGCTTGCTGCGGGTCCGGCCACGGCAACGATAATTTTATCGAGGGGAGAAACTGGAGGTAAGTCGGCATAGTTATTTTCTGCTTTCCCCTCAAGCGCCTCCATCGGAGCCAACTGTGGAATGGCAACAAACCCACCGGCAGGAATACATCCCAAGCGGTACTCCACGCCATTGATGGTTTTTGACCAAAGTGGCTTTCCAAACCAAACAGCAAACTTCTCGACAACAAGACCACGAGCGCGCGCAGCAAAAAAATGTCCTAACTCATGCACTACAATGAGAAGGTTAAAGAGCAAAATGACTTCGAGAAAAATGCCAACAACGGAAAAAAAATGATTCATGGGAAAGCAAACTACCAACGTCATTTCACCTCAAAAAGAAAAAACGTAAGTGAAACGTCGAAGATAAAAAAACATCTAAGACACTTAACTTGGCTGCCATCCCTAGCAATGCCGAAAAATCAGCCTGCAGAGGGTGTCTTGAAAATGAATAAAATTGATGCAGTACCAGGAGCGAAGCGCACAGACCCGCAGTGTATAGGGACATACTCGAGGACGCGAGCACTGGAGCGACGCCGTAATGCGCAATTTTAGTCTTTTCAAGACACCCTCACAGCCTATATCTATCAACGACAGGTTAGTAGACACGATCACTCTTCGCACAACTTACTCAAAGGGACTAAAAGAAATCGTCGATCGGCTGCATGAAAGGTGCTGGCGCCGTTCTAGAAAATAATTACTTAAGAAGACGCACTCATTAATTCCGTGTGATTGGGGAATACCCCAGCGTAAATTCTGGGAGTCGACAAAAGCGTTGTTGAACGAATCAATAACACTGAAAGAAACTACGACTCAGTCTTGTCCAAAAAATACCATTGAGAGTGTTGAGCTGTTCAAGATTTTCTTGATAAACAATAAAATCTACGCTTATTCGTAGGCATGGTTTTTGATAAAGGCTCCTTTCCTCCAGCTTCTCATAAGGCACCGCTCATTGAGCTGGTATCTCAATTGCTCCAGCAAGCCCATGAAAAGAGGGCTAGCGATATTCACCTGGAACCACTCGAAAAGGAACTGCGCATTCGTTTCCGTATTGATGGGGTTCTAAACGAGGTTCAACGACTTCCTAAAAAACTGGAGAGGGCCATCATCAGTCGCCTCAAAATGATGACTGGTTCCATGAACATTGCGGAAAGACGACTACCGCAAGATGGACGTTTCCCATTGAAACTTAACAATCATTTAATTGATGTCCGTGCAGCCACCATGCCCACAACGCATGGTGAAAGCATGGTGTTGCGTCTTCTGGATCCTGCTTCTCATTTGTTAGGCCTCTCCCAATTAGGCCTAGAAGCAGATGATCAACAAACCTTGCAACATTTATTGCAACAGCCCGATGGTCTGCTGCTAATAACAGGCCCAACAGGATCAGGAAAAACAACAACGCTCTATGGGTGCATGAAAGAGCTTCAACAAACAGCCTGCAAAATCATTACCGTCGAAGATCCCATTGAGTATCGTCTTGCTGGCATCAACCAAGTCCAGGTCAAAGAAGAGATTGGGCTCACCTTTCCAATTGTTCTTCGAGCCATGCTACGCCAAGCTCCTAACAAAATCGTTGTAGGAGAAATTCGTGACCAAGAGACAGCTAACATGGCCATTACTGCCTCACTAACAGGCCACCTTATTTTATCAACGCTTCATGCCAATGATGCTGCAAGCACCATGGCACGACTTCAAGAAATGAGAGTCGCTCCTTTCATGATTGCCAGCGGCGTGCGGGCGATCATTGCTCAACGCCTGGTCAGACGACTCTGCCCTCATTGCAAAGAGCCTACAACATGGAGCAATTATGAAAAAAAGGCACTTGGACTAAAAGACCACTCCAACTGTGACTCCCCTCCCATGAAGCCTGTGGGCTGCTCTCAATGCCATAAAAAAGGCTTTCATGGTCGAATTGGTCTTTTTGAAATATTCATACTCAATGAAGAAATACGACGCCATTTACAGAATCAACAACCCTTTTCTCTGTTGCAGCGTCATGCACGAGCACAAGGCATACGCTCTCTACTCGATGATGGAATGTTGAAAATAAAGGCTGGCTTGACCACCGCTCAGGAAGTAATTTCTAATACCCTATTTTACTCACATTGAGAAAAAATCTTGCTTTGAGATAAATCGGGAGGTCTATAAGTTTTCTTTTTTCATAAAAATCAATTTGCTCCTTGATTAAAAAACTTCCCCTTTTTTTCTCTTGAGTGCGCTGACGGTTGCGCCGATGCGCGTGAGCGCGATGATGAAAGGAAAAGAAGATTCGAAAAAAGAAGAATCAAAAAAGCAAGGGACTGAGTATAGCAAGGAGAAAGAAGAGAAAGACCTTATCGAACACGTTGGAGCAAGCCACGATCCTTCGGCCTCTGTAAACCACGTCCTCTGGCGCACAGAAACCTCAGAAGAATCTCCTGAGGAAGAAGCGAACTCGAGAGAGCCACA
>JAIEQL010000018.1 GCA_019747735.1 Chthoniobacterales bacterium
CCCTTGTGGTAGGGCCTGTGCGGGTGAGTGCGATGATGGAAGAAGGAAAAAAGAGCGAGAAGCCAACGCACGAAGAGATTGGGAAATATAGCGCAAGAGAAGAAGAGAGTGCGCTTATCAACAACGTTGAAGTAAGCCGTGATTCTTCTGCTTCTGTCAGAGGAGTGCTCCTAAAGAGCCAAAGTAGCGAATTAAGTCAAGGGAAGGCTCCTGTAACCTTAGGAGATTCTGATCCAGGAGATAATCCAGAAAAGGAAAATCTTTTTGATCTAGAGGTCCTAGAACAAAGGATCCAAGAGGCTCGAGAGGTTGTTACTGAATTGACAGGAAAAGGCTCAGCGATTGAAGAGGCAGAACTGCAGGAGCTTTTTCAAGAATGGTCTGAGCGCTATGAACGTTATGCGCAAACTCAGTCAAATTTTTCAAATCTAGCAAATAACATTAGTTTTATCGAGCAGCAGTTTGTTGTACTGAAACTCGAAGAGCTTATAAAGGCTTCTGAAAGGACTGTTGAAGCGCTTAAGCAAAGTTTAGAAAATCTTACGCGAAATGCCTCAACGCGTTCTGATCTCAGAAACTGGCGCCCTCGCATTGATGAAAAAAAAGAACTATTTCAAGCCCCTGAAGATAAAGCTGTCTTTTGGACAGGTTGGAATGGTGGAAATGATCCAGCGCTATGCAGCTTAGCTAAAGCCAAAAAATATGCGGCACTTAAAAATAAGGTCACCCTGGAAACAACACCAGGTGGAGAGTGGCTTGGTAAGGAGTATGGTTGGTTTACCCCATCAACTCATTATACAGAAAATGAAGCCAATGCCGTCTGGCGCCACGCGTCCGAACACTATCTCAAGCAAGTAACTGGCCATGTTGTCGCTTTTATCCTTCCTAAAAACCATCCCAAGTACAACGGAACATCTATTTATAACACTATTGAAAGGCCTCTGTTGAAGGATAAGGATACTATTTTCTTAAGTGAGAATTTCGTAAGACAAGATTCAGGCGAGTTTTTAACCAAGCAGCAAAAAGAAGAGTTGAACAAACCTGAATCGAGAGTAGCCATCCAAGGAGTCTTAAACTGGCTCACCAAAGCTAAGGTGGCATGGGACTCTATTGGAACAGCTGAAGAGTTTACTCAAGAGAATCGAAAAAGATTTCTCGATAATGCTGATATCAACGTTAAAGGTCGCATTACTGAAGCTAAAAAACAGCTAAAAGAACTTAACAAATTAGACCGTACTCTTCTCGAGGATTACGTTTTAGAAGCTCGCGCTGTTGTTCAAACTTGGGAGCCCATTTATCTTGCTGTTCGAGCTCTTCATCAATTCGATACTTTCAAAGATAAAAAATATATCGAAGAGGCTAGGGTCGAAATTCTAACAGCTCGGGCCGCCATCACGCGTGCGAAGCATATTGCTACCATAGAGAGATGGAAGGAAGAGTGCGAATGGCTTCAGGAAGCTATACAAACCATTAATTACTATATTTTTAAGGCCTATCGAGCTGGTAATAACATCGATGCTGCTCGAGATTGGAAAGAGCTTTTCTTGGAAGAAGAAGTCTCCATTGATGATGTTCCTCCTCTACAGTTAGGAAGAGAACAGCTAGTTGAGGAGTCAAAAGTAGCAGTTGAAGAACAACTCCAAAATCCGCTTCAGCAGAATTGGGGTTGGAAGAGGGCCGGGTTACGCATACTCAAGCCACTCTTTATTTTTGCTGCCGCTTACTACCCTGCAGCTATCTTATACGATAATAAAGAGCAGGTATGGAATGGAGCTAACAAAATTCTTGATTTTCTTCCTACTCACACTTCTTGGATAGGAGATTCTGCATTTTTGGTAGAAGAAAAACTTTGGCTCTATAATAAAGAGCGTCAAAAAAACAGTGAGGAAAAATCTCAAGATGACAAAAAAACTGTCCAGGAAGTTAAGATCCCGGTTTTGCACCAACAAAAGAAGGCTGATGAAATGAGTGCAATGGCTATGAATGCTGGCAAACTTGCTCAGGCCACACGGGTAAAATGGTGGATGACCGTTCCTGCTAAGCGAGCCGCTCTTTGCAAGGAGATAATAAAAGAATCTAGCGCTGTACGGGATTTTTGGGCAAATGTTGCTGATTATTATGAAGCTAGTTTAGATTCTATTCCTAAGGACCTGCAATCATCATGGAAAACTCAGCTTCAAGCTGCAGAAGATCAAGAAAAAAGGGAAGCTGCTTCGGTTTGGGTGTTGTGCAAGGAAGGAGAAACTTTTAGTGGAACTGTAGCTATGCGGACCAAGATTGCAGCATTGAATCAAAATGAGGCAACAATCTTAGATAAGACGATTGAAACACTGCTCTTTCTTGAGCATGCAGCTGATCAGGCTACTCGGTTAGTTAGATCAACTGATAATAAAACTTTGAATATTACTACTCCTGAGGAAATAACTTCTTTGAAAAAGGCATATGCTGATGCAAAAGAAAATTGGGCAAAAGCCGCTAATTATTACAAAACGACTCTTCAAGATATTCCCAGTGATCTTAAGTTCTGGTGGGAGACTAAAGTTCAAATCACAACAGCTTATAGTAGAAGCATGGAAGCTTATCAAAAACGGCTTGATGCCTTGGCTCAAAAATTAATAGCTCTTAACCAAGGCAACCAAAAGGCTGCTAATATGTGGGAAAAAAAAATAGAAGTTGAATCAACTGCAGCTGATGCTTTTGAAAAAGCTGCAGAACGGCTGATCAAGGGAGGTAATCAAAAGGCAGTGACGTATCAAAAAAATGCAGAGCATTATAAGAAGGTAGCAAAAAAATATGGTAAAGCAGCAAGCGCTTACGAACAAGAGTTTGTCGCTCGTCAGAAACCAAACGAGGCTTCATTTTCAGAGCATCGGCGTGCTATTGAAATAAATGCTTATTCGAATCTAGCCCATGCCCTCAAAAATAGCGCAGAACAACTAGAAAATGAGAACGATAAGGCAGCTGAATTTTATCAACAAAGTGCAGCAGCTTATGCAGAGCAAGCAGCTGCTTTAACTAGAAATGACATAAAGGCAGCTGGTAAGCATGAAGAGCGAGCAGCAGCTCTATCATGGGCAGCTGATCATGAAGAGAGAGCAGCAGCTCCATCTGTCGCAAAGAAGACTAACGTTTTAGAAGCACTGCAAAAAGTTATAGAAGATTGTCGTGAATACGCATTAGCCTTAGAGAAGGGTGATGATAAAAAGGCTGTTAAATATAAAAAGAAAGTAGAAGTAGAGAAGCGAATAGCAGTTCTCTACGAACAGTCTATTTCAATACTACCAGGAGATAGTGGACTATTGAGAATGTATCAGGAGGCAATAGAGGCCCTTAAGCAGCAAATAAAAGAACAAGAAGATGACAAAGCTGCTGAAGTTTATGAAAAAAAAGCAAAAGCACTTGTTGATCAGATTTCAGAATTTTTGAAAAAAAAAGCAAGTATTGGTAATGAGCTTGCTTTCAAAGTACAGAAGATTGAAGAAGTTAATGTAGATGCCATATTGCAGGTGCAGGCTGCCATGGCAGCAATAGAAATTTTGCAAGGAATGTGGTTTTAATGAGCTCAGGTTGCAGCGATTCAGAGGATATCGTAGGGCAGTGTCAGAAAGGTTGTGTTTAGGATCGGGTTCTTGTTCTTTGGCTCGGATCCCTTAGCGGTGCACTAGCACCGCCAATGGTTCCCCCCGAACCGCGGGGTTTGGGGGCGCGAAGCCCCCATTTCTTTATTGTTTTTTAAATCTATCTCCAAATTGGATGGCAAATTGAAGAATGGCTGCTGACCAAACTCGTGAAGGAGTTTTCCATTTTTTAGTAATTCGGCCCAAGGCCAAATAAATCAGTTTTGTTGCTGCTTCATCATTTGGAAAATGACCTCTGGTCTTGAGTACTTTCCTGAGTTGCATGTTGAGACTTTCAATCGCATTAGAGGGTGTCTTGAAAAGACTAAAATTGCGCATTACGGCGTCGCTCCAGTGCTCGCGTCCTCGAGTATGTCCATATACACTGCGGATCTGTGCGCTTCGCTCCTGGTACTGCATCAATTTTATTCATTTTCAAGACACCCTCTTAGAGTATTTTAAATAGAGTTATAGCCGCAAGCAGAGAAGTACCCAAGAGCATCTTGTGAAGTAACTCGACTGAGCGCAGAAGCTATAGCCTCAATAAGATCAGGATGGCTTCTTGCTTCAATAGCACGAAGTAGAGCTTTGACTTTACTCCACATTTTCTCAATCGGATTAAGATTCGGTGAGTATGCAGGAAGAAAGTGAACGGAGGCTCCCACTTTTTCAATCATAGCAATTGCTATTTCACTCTTATGAACCGAGAGATTATCCATGATAACCATGTCGCCTTCTTTAAGGCTTGGAAAGAGAACCTCACTCACATAGGAACGAAAGACTTCTGCATCCATTGCCCCTTCAATGGCCATGCATGCGGTGCTCCCATCTAATCGAATGGAAGAGATCATAGTAGTAGTTCTCCAATGTCCATGAGGCGCACTCATATGCAGCCTATCTCCTCGAGGAGCGCGTCCTCGAAGACGAGTCATGTTGGTTTTTGCTGCAGATTCATCAATGAAAACTAGCTTGCTAGGATCTAGTGTCTTTTTTTATATGTCAGTCCCATGTCATGAAGTACGTAATGAATTGCTGGTAATGTGCAATCTAACTTTATGTGTTCTCTGATTTCCTTAAGAGTCAGGTCAGGCTGTTTCATAAGCAATGTTTTCATTTCCTCACGATGACTCTCTAAAATAAGCGGCTTGGCGCCACAGCGGTAGTATCTCACTTTTATTTCACCACAGTGTTTTCTTTGAGAGAGTAGCTTCTTAACCATCCCAAGAGAGACTCGGAAACGCTTGGCAACTTGTTCTCTTGTTCCATTTTCGGTGTCATAGCAAGTTAAAATTCGTTCTCGAAGATCTAAGGAAATTGGTTTTCTCATTCCTCTTTTATACCATCTCTACTTAATAATGGCTATAACTTTATTTAAAATTCTCTAACTGAACGAATTCTACTCCAATTCCTTTTCAGCAAGAAGAATTGCGCGGTCGGCTGCATCTTCTAAGGAGGGTATCAAATCGAGCCAGTAGGATTGTTTTTCTTTATTATCTTCTAAAGAATACAATGATTGTTGGTATACATTGGCGGTATTTTCAACAGCAGTGAATGCCCTTTCCCAAAAAGGTAATTCTATTTTTTGAGAAGATGTTTTAATTAAAAAAACTTTGATGTCAGCAGCAAGTGCCATCCAGTAGCCAGCTAAAGACCAATCTATAGAGAGGAATTCATCTTTTTCTTTGTGAGCACGAGCCGCCTTTGCTTTTAAAACCATAGCACGATCTGCCAAGAGAGCGGCTCTCTTCCATTCTGAAGCTAGCTCTTTTTGTTGCAATGCAATGAGCTCTGCAACACGGGATCGAAAGTCCGCTGCATGATGGGCTGCATGAGCTGCTACTCTCCAATAATCTGTCAGGAGGTGGCGCAGCTTGTCATGGTAAGTTGCATGAGCCATTTTTAGCTTGCGAGCGGCTTCTTGTGAAAGACAGGCAGCCATTGCCCAGTCTTGAGCTAATTTAAGATGATGAGTTTGGCTGGCTTCGAATGCGTTCAATCGATAAAGCTCAGCCTTTTCTAACGAAGAGGCAATTTTATCAGAGTTGGATTGGTAAGCTTCTTGTTTTGCTTGAGCGATCCAATAATGATAGCAAGTCGCAGCTTCTCTTATTGTCAAAGCTGTTGCGGCTAATCTTTGAGCTAATTTGCGGTCTTTCTGTTCAAGCGCTTGAGAGGCTTGAAGAATAGAGCAGACCTCTTGTCGTGTGGCCTGGACTTGATAGTTAAAACTAAGAGTGCGTAGAGGTCTGCTGTTTTGGGTAGTAGGGTTGATTTGAGGGAGAGGAGGAGACTCTTGTTTCCATTGCTGCTGAATATAAAAATTATAAGCCTGATCAGCTGCCATTCTCCATTGCTTGGCTAAAGCCTGATCCCCTGTGGTGCTGGCCTCCAGAGCATGATACCTGTATTTTTTGATCTCTTCAGTAGGCTTCTTTCGAAACTCTACTTCTGTCGCGAATTGCGGCGTCGCTCCGGGGCTCGCGCCCGCCAGTATCTCATATACACTCGGTTGCTGTGCGCCGGAGACTCCTGGCAGTTGACTCACAGTTTTCTCGACTGTTCGCCCTTCGGGCTGCCTTTGGCAGTCTGTCACTGCCGCCTCCCGGCAGGCATGACCATCAACAGAAGCGAGTTTGGAAAGAACCCTAGTGACGGATTTCATTTTCGGCCCGAGGCAATGGTAGGAAGTGTTTCTTCTACTAATTTTTTCCAAAAACGCAGCGTGGCTTCTTTGGTAATGTACTTACTGGCTTGCAGGCCGTGATCTATCAAGTTTGTGCGAAAGGAGAGATCTTCTTTGAGGTGTTTAAGGTGATCAAAGACGTCTTGTTGTGATTGGGCAACAAGATAGTTTTTTCCTGCAATGCCATCAGCAGCGAATGCAGAATCAAAGCCGCCAATAAAAGGAACCCCAGCAAGCCAGGCGTTATAAAGTTTGGTAGGGGGTTTAAAAAGATATTCTTCTTTTGAGAAACTACGGACAGCCACAACAGCATCAACATCACGGTAGTTATGCCACTGATCATGCCCTCGTAGTTCGAAAAAGAGACCAAGTTCATGCCGAAGTTTTTCAAACCACTCTTCCGATTGTAGCTCAGGAGCACAATTAGCAAACTCTCCTAAAAAACAGATGTTCTCAAAACGAGTGCTTCGTTTGAGTTCACGGGGTTGCAAGCTGGGTTGGGGCCAATGCGGTACAAAAAGAGAGTTTGGGAGCTGCTGGGCAAGTGCTCTATTTTGAACTAAACAACAACCAGCCTTTGGATGGGGGTACAAGTAAGTGGCAATATCTACGAGAAAAACATCTGGCGATAAGGGCTCTTTTAATAAAGCCGCATTCCACATGAGAACGATCCCATGAGAGGGAAATTGTGTCGTTAGCTGACAACGAACTCCTGCACGTGTGAGAAGGTGCCAGGTATAATAAACCCAGGCTTGGTCACCAATATTAGGGCCACGAAATTGAAAGGGGAGTTCTTCTCTCCACATTTTTTCCAAGGGGTCACTTGGAAAGGAATGTTCTGGTAAATAAAAAAAAACCATAGGAGTTAAGTTAGACGATGGGAGATGGAAGTCGAAGTCTGCTATTGAGGGCTGAGTATATAATGTTGCAAAAGTAATTTTTAAATTTGCCGAAGGCCTCAACTCCTATCTTCTATCTTTCAGCTTCCGTTTGACTTGCTCATGCCCATGAGCTCGCCCTTCGGGCTTGCCTTCGGCAGTCTACCCCACGCTCTCCCCAGCAGTGGTGTTCCTAACTGTCAACGGCACGTTGGTAGTTACGCCTGCAAATAAAAATTAAGGAAGTAAATTAACCGATTCACAAAGAAAAACCAACGACGTTCTAACGGTGATTTTTCCTGCCACTGGGCAGCATAAGCCGGAATCGTTTTTTGCAATAATTCTTTCCAACGTTCCAATGTTGCTTCTGGTGTGAAGGCTGCCACTTGAACACGACCACACTCTACAAGCTGGCGCCTAAAAGGAAGGTCTTCTTTGAGTCGTTTGAGGTGTTGTAGAAGTTCTTCCGTAGAAGTGGCCACTAAGTGATCTTGGCCTGGAGTTCCTGCTTGGGCATAGGCGCTTTCAGGGCCTCCAATAAAAGGCACACCAGCAAGCCAAGCATTACACAGCTTCGTAGCTGGTTTATAAAAGTAGCGTTGCTTTGAAAAACTGCGAATAGCAACTACAGCGTCGACTGCGCTATAATCATGCCATCCCATGTTGCCTTGCATAATAAAATGAATGCCTAGCTCGTTAAAAAGCCGTTCTTTCCAAGCTTCCGATTTTAGTTCTTCTGCGCAGTTACTTGGGTCTCCAAAAAAAGCAACATTCTCAAAGCGATCTCCTCGATGAGTATGACGTGGAATCAAGCTGCGTTGAGTCCAGTGTGGCATGAAAAGAGAATGGGGAGTGTACTTAGCGTAAGCTTTATTTTGGGCAAGATAAAGATGAGCGTTAGGATTTGGTAATTGATCTCCGATGATGTCGAGGAAAAAAAGATCTGCAGGAAATGGTTGTTCTGTTCCTATCCGATGAGTCACATAAAATCCCCATCCGATGACAATACCTGGTTCTAGCAGTTGTGTCGAAAGGGGATAATTTATTCCAGCGTTTTGAAGTAACTTCCATGTTTGGTAAATCCAAGCATGAGGGACAGAGAATTCCAGTCGTGGCACCAGCTTGCCTTGATTCCATACTTCTTGAGAAGCAGCACTAGGAAAGGCTTCGGGAGGCAAGCAAAAAGAAATTTTTTTCATGGCAATGCCCATGATTTTTTTGCGTATCTCTTTTTCTTTTTTTTGCGCCTTTCGTTTTAAAACAAATTGCTTCCACCACAATGCTGTGCTGCCGGCTGTTGCCCATAGGACTGCTGCTGCCTTGGCTTGTTCAAAAACCTTTTCCCATGCAGTCAGAGACTCTGGATTCGTTGAGCTGGAGGTCCTCAGTTCAAGTTCTTGGTCAAAGTTATTTTCTAATAGAAAGGCCGCTTTTTCAAAATAGGCAGCTCTTCTTGGATGGTTCGCTTGGTCCATTTCAAGGACTTTTAAGCGATAGGTGGTGGCCTCTTGGGCAAGCTCAGCAAGTGATATCCACCAGGCGGCATCAGAAAATTTGGCATAACCATCAACGGCTTGATCCATCGTGTAGGCTGCGAGTGTCCATTGCCGTGCTTGAAATTCTTGGTGTTGCAGGGTTGCTTCTGCAGCTTTTGTTCTAAAAGAAAGAGCTTTTTCGGCACAACGCACTGCAGCCTGGAGCGATACTTGATGAGGGGCGTTCTGCTTTGCTTGAATTTTAACATTTTCAAGACGTGCCGCTGCGCAAGCTGTTTTTTGAGAGTGATACAGAAAAGGAAGTTTTTCTAACCAGTTTTCTTCAGCGAAGAGATTTTTGTTTTTTTCAGCAGTAGCGCGGATGATCCAATAGCGATAGTGAGCACGAGCCTCTTCCAAATCAGGATTTTTGAGAGAGAGCGTCCATGGTTTTTCTTTCTTAGAAGTTTGGTACAAAAAAAGAAGAAAAGTTTTTTTTGAGGAAAATTGTTGAAGAAACTGTTGCCATGCTTCTTCCGATAAAGATTCTGGAGAGTTGCTGTTAGAGATAGTTGAAAAAAAATAAGCTTCTTCTGCTGCTAATCTCCAGTGTTGGGCCAGTTGCTCTTGGTCGGCTAGTAGTGCGTGGATGATTTTTGTTCGATAATATTTTTTCTCTTCAATCGGGTCTTTGAGAGCTTGCTGGGCCTGCTGGATATTATTACGAACGACGATGCGTTGGATCTTGTTGCGGGCCTGATACTCGATGTACAAGGCTGCTGCTTTCCATAAACGACTCAGCGTAGAGCATGAGGAGAAAGCGATGGTAGTACGAGCGGCTAGGGTCCATAAAAAAGCAGAACGCTTTGTCATGATCGAAGCCTTTTTTAACCAAAGTGCAAACTCATGATTAAAGAAAGGAGAGACCCCCATCATTTGGATTCGATAATCAAAGGCATTTCTTAATAAAAAGAGAACATGCTCCAAGAGGCCTGCTGCTATTTTATTGGGCGTTGTGATTATGGTCTCTACCAACCGCTGAGAGTTCGCCGTCACTTGTTCTCCATAGAGTGCTATTTGATACCAAGAAGAGGATTCTTTAGGGCTTTTAAGAACACAGTCCGCTGCTTGTTGATAGCAATTTTCAACACTATTCCATGAACTCACCATGAGGGTTAAGTAGCGAACATTCCCTTCTTCTTCCTGTTGCGTGGCCTCTGCAATTCTTTTTCTTAGCAAGAATTTTTGTTCTAGGCAGTGCTCTATTTTGCTGAAAAAAAGAAGAGATTTTTTTTCGCCCTCTTGCTGAGCTTTGCTCTTTTGAGTTTTCAAAATGGCAAGATAAAATGCTGTAAAAAGCACTGTTTTAGCGCGATGGAGTAGGATGGCTTCGTCTAGAGGATCTTTTTTTTTGCTCGTTTTTTCGAGCTCTCGTACAACTTCAAAATGCTTGAGGATTTTTTGTAGTACGGCTTTTCCTTCAGGCAAGTTGTCGAGTGTTTTGATAATGGTCTTTTTTTCTTCTGCTAAATGAGGAGAGGTGATCTCGAGAGAGCGAGCGATCCAATAACGATAACAATCCAGCGGTTCGCAAATACGCGTGTTATCCGAGAACATCCAGAGAAGAGAGCTCTTTACTTTACGTTGGTTATTTTGTGATGAGCCAGAGAGTGTCTCAACAGCTTGATGTGTTCTTGCCAGAGCGGCTATATCATCAACTGATAAGGTTTTTGGCAGTTTAAAAAATGTCTTTTGATGATGAAAGTTAGTGGCTTCTTCTGCTGCAAGATACCAGCAAAAGGCCCTGTCATCAGCGGTGCAAAGAGTCGAATGAATAGCTTCTTGTCTATATGCTGCCATTGCTGACAAGGAATCTTTGGTTTTTTGTGAGGATGGATGATGCATGATAACTGACAACAGATAATGGCGTTGTTAAGTAATTAGAGCATATTAAAAAATTCTGTAGCCGCTCATTGCGTCGTCGCTTCGGTGCTCGCTCCATCGAGTATTGGCTATACACTCCCTCGCTGTGCGGTTCGCTCCTGGTACTGCATCAATTTTATTCATTTTCAAGATACCCTCTAAGCCTGCAAATAAAAATTAAGGAAATAGATGAGGCGATTCACAAAGAAAAACCAACGGCGCTGGAGTGGTGATTTTTTCTGCCACTTGGCGGCATAAGCAGGAATAGTTGTTTGCAGTAATTCTTTCCAACGCTCCAGTGTTGCCTCTTGTGTGAATGCTCTCGCTTGAGAGCGCCCCCGCTCCACAAGCTGCCTTCGAAAAGGAAGATCTTCTTTGAGGCGTTTAAGGTGCCCTAAAAGCTCTTCTATAGAAGTGGCCACCAAATAATCTTCTCCTGGAGTTCCTGCTTCGGCATAGGCGCTTTCAGGGCCTGCAATAAAAGGAACGCCAGCAAGCCAAGCATTATAAAGCTTGGTAGCTGGTTTATAAAAGTAGCGTCGTTTTGAAAAACTGCGAATAGCAACGACAGCATCAACGGCACTATAATCATGCCATCCTGTGTGGTCTTGTAAGCAAAAAGTCAGACCTAGCTCGTGCGAAAGTCGTTGTTTCCAGGCTTCTGATTGCAGCTCTTCTGTGCAGTTGCTCAGATGACCCAAAAAAGCAACATTCTCAAAAGAATTTCCGCGATCTGGATTGCGTGGCATCAGATTTCGTTGGGGCCAATGAGGGATAAAAACAGAATGAGGAACGTACTTGGCGTAGGTTCTATTTTGAGTCAGGTAAAGATGAGCATGAGGATTGGGTATTTGGTCGCCAATAATGTCGACAAAAAAAGAATCTGCGGGAAGCGGCTGTTCTGCTCTTAGGCTATTTGTCACATAAAACCCCCATCCGATGACAATACCTGGTTCTAGAGGTTGTGTCGAAAGAGGGTAATTCATTCCAGCATTTTGAAGTAATTTCCATGTTTGATAAATCCACGCATGTGGAACCGAGTATTCTAATTCTGGCACGATCTTGCCTTGATTCCATGCTTCTTGAGTAGCGGCATCAGGAAAAGCTTCAGGAGGTAAACAAAAAGAAATTTTTTCCAGGAAAATACTCCTATTTTTTTTACGCTCCTGTTTTTTTTCTTCAATGGAATCTTTCAGGGTATCCTCTGCTTGTTGTGTTTTATTCCAGATGACGATCTGTTGGACCTTATTGCGAGCCTGATATTCGAAGTAAAGGGCAGTCGCTTTCCAAAAGCGAGTTAGCGTAGGCCACGAGGGAAAAGCGATGGCTGCATAGGCAGCTCTGGTCCATAAAAAGGAGGAGAGCTTGGTGATGAGAGAAGTTTTTTTTAATAACCCTGCAAATTTATCATTAAGGATAGGCGTGACGCCCATCATTTGCATTCGGTAATCAAAAGCATTTTTTAATAAAAAGAGAACATGTTCCAAAAAGCTTGCTGCCTTTTTATTGGATGTTGCCAGGATGATCTCTACCAAGCCCTGAGAAGTTGCCGCTGCTTGTGCTCCGTAGCTTGCTGTTTGATGCCAAGAGGATGAATTTTTGGAATTTTGAAGCAACTCCTCTGCTGCTTGTTGATAGCAATTTTTAATATTACTCCACGAAGTCACCAAAAGGATTAAGTAGCGCACTTCTCTTTCTTTTCCTTGCTGCGTGGCTTCCAAGATGCGTTGCCTTAGCGCTAACTCTTTTTCCAGGCAATGCACCATTTTATTCAAAAGAGGCAGTGATTTATTTTGATTTTCTTTTTGAGCTTTGGCTCTTTGACTTTTTAAAATGACAAGATAAAAGGCTGTAAAAGCGACTGCCTTCGCTCGGTGAAGGAGAATGACTTCTTCTAACAGATTCTTGTTTTCATTCTTTTTTTCTAATTGTTGAACAGCCTCAAAATAAGAAAGGACTTCGTGGAGAAAGATTTTTCCTTCGGGCAAGTTGTCGAATGCTTTGATAACGGTCTTTTTTTCTTCCACTAAATGAGGAGAAGTATTCTCTAAAGAGCGTGCAATCCAATAGCGATAATGATCAAGGGGTTCACCAATGCGTTCATTATTGGAGAACATCCAATGGAGAGAGCTCTGGGTATTCTGTTTTCTTTTTGAAGAAGAAAGGATCTCAATGACCTGCTGTGTTCTTGCAAGAGAGGCTACGTCATGAACGGAAAAAGTTTTTGGAAGCTTAAAAAATGTTGTTTGATTGTAAAAGCTAGTCGCTTCCTCTGCTGCAAGGTACCAGCAAAAAGCCCTATCATCATTGGTACAAAGAGTAGAATAGATCGCCTGCTGCCGATAAGCTGCTATTTCTGACAAAGGGTTTTTGGTTTTTTTTGAGTCTGGAGAATGCATGGGAAAAAATTATTAACCACAAAAGAACGCAAAGAAACACAAAGAGCTTTTGAAAGAGGACTTATTTGGTTATGGAAGACTTTTTCTTTGTGCTTCTTTGAGTTCTTTGTGGTTAATTCCTCTTCTTTCTTACACGCATTGAGGTGCTCTTTATGAATAAAAAACGTATTTTACATATCATTGATCATCTTGGGCTCGGTGGGGCTCAGGCTCTCTTAGTTGATTTGGTGACTTTAATAGATCCTACACAATGGCAATGTGAAGTAGCGGTGATGCATGGGCGTGGTTTTTTTGCAGAGGCATTAGAAAAAGAAGGGATCACGGTGCATTCCCTTTCTCCCACCTTATGGCCACCGCGCTATGTGCCAGCATTTGTGAGGCTTCAGCGTGATTTTGATCTGCTGCATTTTCATCTGCCAGGTTCTAACAACATTGCGAAGCCTCTTGCAGCACTTGTTGGAGAGCAACCACGCCTTTGTCATGATCACTCCAGTCCTCATCTCCATTACCGCGGTTTTTTTTCCGTCATGCTAGAAGCTATGATGCATCGCTTCTCTTCTCATACCATTGCTGTTTCTCAGGAGATCAAAGATTTTCTCGTGCGTTATGAAGCTCTTTCTTCCCAGGAAGTAACAGTCATGCTCAATGGGATTAACACACAACGTTTTCGTCCTTTTTCTCAAGAAGAAGAACAAGAGGCGCGCGCTTTTTTCTCTCTACCAAAAAGTGGCCTCATCATTGGAACAGCTGCTCGTCTGGCTCCAGAAAAAAATCAAAAACTCTTTTTAGAAGCGGCTGCGCAAGCGATACAAGAAGGACTCTTGGCAACCTTTGTGATTGCAGGAAGTGGACCTGAAGAAAAAAATCTCAAAGCACTCGTAAACAAATTGGGCATCAGTGAGAGGGTTTGTTTTTTAGGTCAAATAGAAGAGCGTGTTTTACTTTATCGTGCTTTCGATCTCTTTGCCTTGACCTCCGACTACGAAGGATTGCCGGTGGCTCTTTTGGAAGCCATGGCTTCAGGAATTCCTGTGGTGAGCACTGATTTGAAAGCCATCCATGATGTTTTGGAAGGAGGATTGCATGGAACGCTTCTTCCTTGTCATGCAAAGGAGAAGTTCGCTCAGGCTTTTTTGCAATGTGGAAGTCCCCTCCAAAAAGAAAAAGCAATGACTGCTCGCAAGAAGGTAGAAACGGACTTTAGCTCCTTAAACCTTGCTCTCAAGGTGGAAGCGCTCTACTGGAAATTGCTAAGCTAGCTCGACTTTCGCTATTCAATGGCTGTAGTTTTATTTAAAATGCTCTAAGTAAAGAACATCGACAATCGAATTTTTAAAGCCAGCAATCTCGGGAACATTCTCTGATAGCAGATAAGTCAGGCTTTCAATAACGCAATCCGGAGGCAGCGGTAAGATCACGTTGAGAAAATCTTTCAGCAACTTGGGGTGATGACCAAAGATTTTTTTTAAAACGAAATCACTTTTGAGATCGAGATAGCGAGGCATAATCAATAGAGCTAGGCCTTACTGGCGGGATTGTATCTTTTTCTTTGTGATGGTGCAAGAAGGGAGCGCTTTCTTATCATTGGCGTTATGCCTCTCAATCCGTATCTTCTCCGCCTACTCCACTGAACTTATTGTGTTTTGTTCCTCAACTCAGTTTGTTGGATTAAATAGATCATCCGACAAAGGTATATAGTCAAATTACTTAGAAATTACACAAAATTGACGTGATCTTTTCAGGAAAAGACTGCGTTCTCATTACTCCCGTTATAAGATATAGCGCTCGCTCTTCGGTCTTGCCTTTTCTAAAAATCTCTGCGTTTTTTCATGTAATTTCTAAGTAATTTGACTATAAAACCTCTGCGAAATTAATTCACAGAGATGAAAGCAGGATCCCTACCTCATTGCCGCGAAGGAGTGAACAAGCAGCGATGCCGCTAACTTCGTAGCGGCACTTCAACTGTGTTGTTGATTTAGTAATGCTCTTTCATCCGCTCAATCTGTGCTCCTAATTTATTGAGCTTTTTATCAATTGCTTCATAGCCGCGGTCGATATGGTAGACACGATTGATTTCTGTTGTTCCATCAGCGGTGAGGGCTGCTAGAACAAGTGCTGCAGAAGCACGTAGATCGCTTGCCATGACCGGAGCTCCACTGAGTTGAGCAGTTCCAATAATGGTAGCTGTCGCCCCATGAAGTTCTATGTTCGCTCCCATACGTTTGAGTTCGGCAAGATGCATGAAGCGTTGAGGGAAAATCGTCTCTGTCATTGTGCTTATTCCATCAATCATACAACAAAGAGCACAGAGCTGAGCCTGCAAGTCAGTTGCAAAGCCAGGGTAGGGGTTGGTATGGATATGGATAGGTTTCTTTATTTTAGGCGGAGTGAGTGTAATCGACTCCAGTAAGGGAGCTGTGAGAGAGTGTTGCTTGCTGGGAGAAGTCGGTTTTTCTTTTTGAATAGTCAGCCGACATCCAGTTGCCTTGAGGGCCACAAGAAGGGGATCAAGATGTTTGGAGATCACATGACGTACGGTCAATTTTTTTGCAGCGATGGCTCCTGCAATGAGAAAAGTTCCTGCTTCAATACGATCGGGAATCACGGTGTGTGTAAAACCATGAAGCTCTTTAACCCCTTCTATCACAATGCGAGGAGTGCCAGCGCCTTCAATTTTGGCTCCCATTTTAATCAATACTTCTGCTAGATCGACGACTTCAGGCTCCTGAGCGGCTCCCTCAATAATCGTTGTCCCTTCCGCCAAGACCGCAGCCATCATGATATTTCCTGTGCCTAAAACAGTGGGTCCATTTTTTCCTTGAAGATGGATTGTGGCTCCTCGCAAATGAGGTGCTAAAATACGAACGTCGCCTCCTTTGACATCAACAGCCGCTCCGAGTTCTTCAAATCCTTTCAAGTGCAAATCAATTGGGCGATCTCCAATAACACACCCGCCTGGAAGAGAGACTGTTGCTGCATGAGCACGACCTAGCAAAGGACCAAGAATACAAACCGAAGCCCGCATTTTTCTGACAATGTCATAAGGAGCTTCTGTTTTTATTTTTTCTGCCCTGATTTGAACAACGCCACTAGCTCTTTCTACCTGGCATCCAAGGGTGCTGAGAATAGTGAGCATGTAATGGATGTCGCTCAAATCTGGAACATGCTCAATGATGCAGCGATCACGTGTTAACAGTGTCGCCGCTAAAATCGGAAGAGCAGAGTTTTTTGAACCGCTAATAAAAACTTCTCCGCATAGAGAGCGGCCACCGTGAATAAGCATTTTGTCCATGAAGAGAAAAAATTAAAAATTGGAAATTAAGAATGAAATAGTTGGTGGAAGGTCTGTTAGCGATGCTTAGCTTCCACAAATCGCAACACTCCTTGGTAGTCGGGAAGAGCAACTATGTCGCCATAATTATTTTTTTTAAAACATTCAAGGAGTGCTTCTGCTTGGCCATTTCCAATTTCTAATAAAAGTCTTCCTCCTGGAAACAAGTATTCATGAGCCTGTTCGATCAGTTGTACCATTAATTCTAGACCATCATTTCCACCATCCAAAGCCATCATAGGGTCTTGCTGCACCTCTCGATCGAGTGTGGGAATTTCATCGCTGGGGATATAAGGAAGGTTAGCAACGATGAGGTCAAAAAGAGGTCGGGGGTTTTTTTGAGAAAGTGGTTCTAAGAGAGAGCCGTGATGCCATGTGATGTTGGATGCTTGGTGACGAGACGCATTTTCTTGAGCAAGTGCTAAGGCTTCTTGGGAAAGATCAATCGCTTCTATCGAGGCTTCTGGATTTTCTAAAGCTAAGGTGATAGCAATCACGCCACTTCCTGTACCGACATCTAAGAACCTGTTTCCACAGTCTACTGTAGCTGCGATGGGCGGTGTCGTGCCGGTGCTCGCGCCCTCGAGTATCTCATATACACTCGGTTGCTGTGCGCCGGCAGCTCCTGGCCCCTCATCAGCCATAGCGACTTTGAAAACAGGTTCTAAGAGTGTGATAGGTGACTTGAGAGAACGATTATTAAACCGACTTGTCGGGTTAAAATAGAGCAGAGCTCGCTCAACAAGTTGCTCGGTCTCCGGGCGCGGAACGAGTGCACGTGCATCAGAGAGAAAATTTCTTCCAAAAAATTCTACGCTTCCAAGAAGATGTTGTAGTGGAATTCCTTTGCTTTGTTTTTTTAAAAGCTCTCGAAAGGGCGCTAGGACTTCTTCCGTTAATACGCGATCAAATTGCAGGTAGAGCTCTAGTCGTGGTATCTCAAGCAGATGAGCCAGGAGATGCTCTGCATGGAGTCGCGCTTGCTTAATATGATGTTTTTTTAAAAAATCAGTCGCCTTTTGCAGCACTTGCAAGAGAGAGAGGGGCTGTGAAGGAGGCATAGGTAAATAGCCTTCAGCCTTCAGTTTCCCGCCTCTTCCAATCGGCGTTGCACGTCTGCTGTCTCAAGTGCACTGATCAGGGCGTCGAGATCTCCTTCCATCACCCGATCGAGGTTATAAAGCGTGAGGCCAATGCGGTGATCGGTCAGTCGATTTTGAGGGAAATTGTAGGTTCTAATTTTTTCTTCACGACCTCCTGTGCCAATCTGGCTACGGCGATGATCAGCATATTTTTGCTCTTCCTCATTTCTTTTTTCTTCTAAAAGACGAGCGCGCAAAATTTGCAATGCTTTTTCTTTATTCTTTTGTTGGCTGCGTCCATCTTGGCAACGAACAATTTTTCCCGTAGGAAGATGCATGATTTGAACTGCAGAATCAGTGGTGTTGACTCCTTGTCCTCCGGGGCCTCCTGAACGGCAAACTTCAATACGAAGATCTTGTGGGCGCAAAACAATATCGACTTCATCAGCCTCTGGAAGCACTGCTACGGTGGCTGTGGAGGTGTGAATACGCCCCTGAGCCTCGGTGGCAGGGACTCGCTGGACCCGATGCACGCCACTTTCATAGCGGAGTTTCCGAAAAACTTGCACACCACTCAGTTGAAAAATAATTTCTTTATACCCTCCTATTTCTCCCGGACTTCCTTCAATAAGTTCCATTTTCAAACCATGATCCTCTGCATAGCGTGTGTACATGCGGTAAAGATCTCCTGCAAAGAGCCCAGCTTCTGATCCCCCAGTACCAGCCCGTATTTCGACAATGGCATCGCGATCATCATCTGGTTGTGGTGGCAAGAGCCCTACAGAGACGGCTTGTTCAAGCGTTGGAATTTTTTGTTGCAACTCCAGCACTTCAGCTGCAGCCAACTCAGCAAGCTCATTATCAGAGCTCTGGGCCAAGCCTTCGTTTTCCTGGAGATGGCGGCGTGCTGTTTCTAATGTATCGACTTTTGTTAGGAGCTCTTTAATCCGGGAATGCTCTTGTAAAAGGGTGCGAGCACGCTTGGCATCTTGGAATAGATTGGGATCTATGACTTCTTGTTCTAAAAGGGCAAAACGCTGGCGACGTTGGTCAATGAGTTGGGTGAAATCGACGGGCATAGGTCGTTATTACTTCGCAATAAGTTGAAGTTGAAGAAATCGGCTGCTTGAAATTGAAGTGGAGAAGTTTTTTTGCTTTTTTAGATTTTTTGCCGCAGGCAAGAAAAATTAACTTCAACTTCAACTTTCAACTTCAACTGGCTGTCACTCGTAAAACTCCAGTGAGAGGGTGTCTTGAAAATGAATAAAATTGATGCAGTACTAGAAGCGAAGCGCACAGACCCGCAGTGTATATGGACATACTCGAGGACGCGAGCACTGGAGCGACGCCATAATACGAAATTTTAGTCTTTTCAAGACACACTCTGAATTCAGTTCACTCGTTGCCACAAGATTTTTGACAGCTTCTAGCGCTTCTTCTTAGAAGAGGCAGCCGTATGAGCGGCGCGTGGGGCAGTAGCACGTGTTGCATGGACGCTGCCATAACGGCGGCTAAATTTTTCAACACGGCCTGCAGTATCAATGAACTTTTGCTCTCCTGTAAAAAAAGGATGGCAAGCAGCGCAAATACCAATTTTGAGATTTTCTTTTGTAGAACGGGTTCGATAAACAGCACCGCAAGCGCAGTAAATAGTTGTTTCGTTATATTCAGGGTGTTTGCCAGATTTCATGAAAAGGGGAAAGTGTTCATTGTTTTTGTAAGGAAAGCAAGAATATTATTCCGGCTCCTCTTCAATCGTAACAGGGATAGTCAAGGGTTGTCCTGCTCGGTGGATGCCTATAGAAACGGTTGTGCCAACTTTTATTTCTGCAATGCGATTGCGCAAATCGATCCAATCTTTAATAGGACGATTATTGAACGTTGTGATGACATCGCCTGGTTCGAGATGAGCTTGTGCTGCTGGAGAATGTGGTACTGTAGCCACAATCAAGGCTCCCGAGGTGCTTTGTAAGCATAATTGGTGTGCAAGCCTTGGGTTCAATGGTCTTAAAATAACTCCAAACCAAGGGCGTGTCACATAGCCATATTGCATAATATCGTTGTAAACGCGTCGCGCCACATTGGAGGGAATAGCAAAAGCAAGTCCTTCTGCGCCTCCGCTACGACTGATAATAAAATTATTGATGCCGATGACCTCTCCGTGAATATCGATGAGAGGTCCTCCGGAATTGCCAGGATTAATCAAGGCGCTTGTTTGAAAAAACTCATGAGCAGCTTCACTGATGGCACGTCTTCCTTTGGCGCTGATGATCCCTTCTGTAACGGTTTCTTCTAGGCCAAATGGGTTTCCGATGGCCATCACACTTTGACCTACTTGTACTTGATCGGAGTCTCCTAGCACAATGGGAGTTAATCCTTCTGCATTAATTTTCAAAATAGCAATATCCGTTCGGTCATCAAATCCTAGGAGTTTGGCACTAATCCCTCGTCCATCGCTAAGTTCTACCATGATTGCTCCTGTATTCTTAATAACATGCCAATTGGTAATGATATGACCTTTGGAAGAAACAATCATGCCAGAGCCCATTTTGTTGGAGGGAGGAATGGGGCGTTCTGTAAATTCAAAAAACTCTCGCAAGAGTGCATCGTGATTAGGTTGATCTGTGGCAATAATACTCACTACAGAAGGAAGTGCATGAGCGACAAGATTGGTGAGTTCTTGATCGAGGGCTTCTAAGGAAGGATTTGTTAAAGAAAAAATAGTTTTCCCCCCATGAAGCAAGGAGGAATGAGGGTGAGGCTTTGTGACGCAGCTATCAGGCTGACACGAAACGGATGCACCTGAAAACGACTTCCAGAAAAAAAGAGCCGCTACGAATAAAAATAAAAAAAAGAGAAAAAGAAGAAAACGAGGGAGCTGATAGCGCATGGGAAGAAGAGTAATAGGTAACGGGTAATTGGTAAAATTCAAGAAAGCTATACCTTTGATCAAAAATAAAATCACCAGAACAGAGGCTAACCTAGTGGCATTTCATTAGGAGACTGCTTTAGAGGGTGTCTTGAAAAGACTAAAATTGCGCATTACGGCGTCGCTTCGGTGCTCGCTCCATCGAGTATTGGCTATACACTCCCTCGCGCTGTGCGCCTCAGCTCCTGGCACTGCATCGACTACAAAAATTTTTAATGATGCTCTAAAATGGCTGTAGTTTTATTTAAAATGCTCTAACTGCTGAAAAATTTGTTGCCACTTTTAAAAAGAGGCTCTTGCATTTGCTCCTGCAAGAGAAACTTGCCGTCATATTTTTTTCTTAAAACTGAAACCTAAAAGTGACTTTCATTTCTTCTTTACCCTTCAATCATTACTCATCACTCTTTACCTCCCATGAAACCCCTCTCTGGATTTCGCGATCTCCTTCCCCCTGATTTTGCAAGGCGCCATTACATTACGACGCAGTGGCGTGATGTAGCGCGACGCTATGGTTTTGTGGAGTTTGATGGACCTATGCTCGAATCAGCAGAGTTGTATCAAAAGAAAAATAGTGGCGGAGAAATCTTAACCCAGCTTTACCAATTTACGGATCGCGGAGAACGAGTGTTAGCCTTGCGTCCCGAGATGACTCCGACATTGGCACGCATGGTGGCAGCGCATCATCGCTCTTTTTCTAAGCCGCTTCGTTGGTTTAATATTGGAAGCAGTTTTCGTTATGAGCGGCAACAACGTGGGAGATGGCGTGAATTTACGCAATGGAATTGTGACCTTCTGGGAGAACAATCCGTGGCAGCCGATGCTGAAATTATCGGGCTTCTCATCGATGCCTTGCGCAGTTTTGGCTTGGGGCCCAATGATGTCGTCATTCGTTTAAGCGATCGTTTGGCATGGCAGGAATTTCTCCAAAAACACCACGTTCCATTTGAAAGAATGGGAGAGTTTCTTGGTATCATTGATAAAATGGAGCGGGAGCCACGTGAAAAAACGGAAGAGAAACTAGCTGCTTTTGATGGTCTTTCTTTTGAGCTGCTCCAAGAATTTCTTGCTTCTCCAGAAGTTCCTATTTTAGCACCACTCTTGGAAGAGCTCTCAGCACGAGGCTTGCGTGACTATGTACGCCCTGATCTTTCGATTGTACGAGGATTGGCCTATTATACAGGAATTGTCTTTGAAGCTTTTGCCCTCCATGGCGGATTGCGTGCTGTGGCTGGTGGGGGACGTTACGATCAGCTCATTGAGCATTTGAGCGATGGAGCTGTGAGCCTGCCTGCTGTTGGCTTTGGAATGGGGGATGCCGTGTTGTTGGAGTTGTTACAACTAGTGCCTCAAGCAGCCAAGCAAGAACAATCGTGGATGGAGAGACATCACCCATGTGATATTTATCTTGTTATTGCTGCCCAAGAGCATCGCCCTATGGCTATGGCGGTTGCACAGCAACTACGTCATGAAGGATGGGGAGTTCTTTTTTCTCTCACACCAGAGCGCGTAGGAAAGCAATTTAGTGCAGCAGAACAAACAAAAGCTCGCTTTGCTGTTGTGGTAGGAGAGGAATGGCCACAAGTCAAAGTAAAAAACCTAAGCACACGAGAAGAGGTCATACTGCCTCAAGAAGAGCTTAACAATTGGTTAAACCTTAAAACGTGAATGGAACGCGATGATTTTTTGCAATATACTCGGCCTCAAAATTATTTTTCAATCGGCTTACGTACCAAAGGTACGCCGCACCAATTGGAAAAATCATTTTGAAACCAAGTCCTTACAAAATTTCATTCACGCCCATTCACGTTTTAAGGTTTAACCAGCAGAATTAATTTCTATGAAAGAAAAAAACATTATCTTTATTGGCTGGATTGGGTCCTCTCTTTCTTTAGCCATGTATTTTTCTTATATTGATCAAATTTTAAGAAACCTTGGAGGGCATCCTGGTTCTATTATCTTGCCCATTATTACTGTTTTTAACTGCACTTCATGGACCTGTTATGCTTGGTTCAAACCAAAAAAAGAATGGCCGATTGTTGTTTGTAATGTTCCAGGAATTTTTCTGGGAATTACTTCGGCAGTGACTGCTTTTTTAGCCTGATTCTTTTTGGAAGCTTGATGGCAAGTAGGCGTAAGCTATTGAGCACAACAAGGAGAGTGCTTCCTTCATGAACTGCTACGCCTAATGTTAAGGGAATTGGAATTAAAAAAGCTGCTGTCACCATGGTGATGACTGTGCCAAGAGCGACGGTAATATTTTGGTAAATGATGGTACGGGCATGTTGGCTGAGAATGCGGGCTAGTAAAAAGTTTTCGAGACGATCATTCATTAAGACGATTTCTGCTTGTTCAAGAGCCGCATCCGACCCGCGAGCCCCCATAGCAATGCCAACATCGGCTGCTGCTAGACAAGGGGCATCATTGACGCCATCTCCAATCATCGCAATGCGAACTTGGTTGCCCTGTTTCAGTTTTTCAATAGCTTTTACTTTTTCTGCTGGGGAGAGCTCAGACATGATCTCCTTGATGCCTACTTTGGAGCCAGTAGCCCAGGCTGCATCAGCATGATCTCCTGTGAGCATGATAGTACGAATACCTTCGCGATGTAAGTGTTCTAGCATGATGGCGGCTTCCTTACGAATATCATCTGTAAAAATCATCCTTCCCAAAAGGCCATCCCCAGCAACCCAGACCACTGCGCCCCCACAGGTGGGCTTGTAGGGAGCAACTCTTTCTTGAAATGGTTTTAACTCATGAAGCAATTTGAAGCTCCCCATTGTATATAAATTGCCTTCGATGACCCCTTCAACTCCAAGGCCAACCATTGTTTTAAAGTGTTCTACATTCAAAGAAGGAGAGTCCCAAGTTGCTGCTGTTCGACGGATGGCACGAGAAAGAGGATGCTCTGAGAGGCGCGCTAAACTCAGAGCAATCGATTGGAGCTGATGTTCGTTTCCTTCAAAACAATCAATCTGAGAAAGTGTTAAATTTCCTGAGGTAAGTGTTCCAGTTTTATCGAGAGCGACGACAGAAACCTTGGCGAGCGTTTCAATGGCAGATCCCCCTCGATAAAGAATTCCTCTTCGAGCTCCGCTAGCAATAGCAGAGAGGATTGCAGAAGGGACAGAGATCACTAAAGCACAAGGCGAAGCAACAACAAGGAGTGTCATTGTGCGGTAGAACGCGCTTTCAGTGTGATGGGTAGAAAAAAAAGGAGGGTATTTTAAAAGGAGCCACCAAACAAAAAACATCAGGGTGCAAACGGCCAGAACCAAGAGTGTATAACTCGTTCCAAAACGATCTGTAAAACGCTGGGAAGGCGCTTTTAGTTGCTGGGCTTGTTCAATCAGGCGTATGATTTTTTGCAACGAGCTTTCACTTGCGGGTCGTAGAACCGTGCCTTCAAGAGCACCCCAAAGATTGATTGTTCCTGAAAGAGCGGTATCTCCTGGGGTTTTAGTAATAGGAAGTGACTCACCTGTTAAGTTCGATTCATCGCAAGCGCTTTCCCCTTTAGTAATTTCTAAGTCAGCAGGAATTTGTTCTCCGCTTGTCACTAAGACTCTCATTCCTGAGGTTAGTTGATCAACAGGAAGTGAAATTTCGTTTCCTTCTTGTAAGACGCGTGCTGTTTTTGGCATGCCATGAAAGAGGGCGCTGATGGCTTTTTTGGTGCGCCCCATTGCGAAGTGCTCCATGGCCCCAGAAGCCGAAAAAAGAAAAAGCAAAAGAGCTCCTTCCTTCCATGCCCCAATAAGTGCAGCTCCCAGAGCTACGGCTATCATGAGAAAGTGAATATCAAGCTGATATTTTTTTAAATTTTCAAAAGCATGACAGGTTGCATCCCATCCTCCCGTCAGATAAGCCAATAAATAGAAAAAAGTTGTTAGTACGGGGTTGTTAAAAAAAGCATGAGAGGCCCATCCTAGAAGCCCAAAAACAAGGCAACAGGAAGCTAAGAAAGCCATTAGAGGCCACTCTTCTTGTTTTTGATGGCCATCATGAGTATGGCAAGCACATGCCTTAAACATAAAGGGAAAGCAAGAAGAAAAGTGATCTTTGCAAGAAGCAAAAAAAGAATCTAAAAGAGCCATCTTATCTAAGAATACCCCGTGGTGTCGTCAGTTCCAAGAAGAACCTTTAAAAGTTTTTCTAACTAAAAAAGTAAGAGCGGTTGCTGAAGATCAACAAAGCAGGTCATTGTCAAGAAAAAAATAACGTTATTCATTGATAATGAAAAAATTACGAATTTATTTTATTGACATTACTAAAAATAAATGCAGTGTTGTTGGCTGATAAAAGAGCCCGTAACTCTTTTTTAATGAATAACTAAAAACTCCTTGCTGTCTATGATCTCCTCGAGAACCTATCAGAATAATCTTTTTTTAACCCGACTTTCGCTATTCGAATGGATGAGTTTTTGTAACGACTTGATTACAAAATGGTTTTTAAAAGGGTGTCGTGCGTGTGTCACACATAAGCGATTTGAAACAACATTTTGGGCTCAAGTATATTATAAAATATTGCTATCTCGAATAGCGAAAGTCGGGCTTAGCTCCTTAAAAGTCACTCTCTTTCTTCTGTTCTTTATTGTTGAAAGCAAAGGAGAAGTGCCTCTTTTAAGAACAAGCTTCTTTTCAAAAGAAGTCCAACTAGCTACCGCAAATAATGTTAGAGTCATAACCGAAGACCAATTTAATCAATTACAGGATAACGATACTCTTTGGATGGTGCTCAGTGAACCAGTTATTATTGAATTTCTCATTACTAGTTTTCAAAATTTGTATGTGGCTTCTCCAGAGGTGGATAAAACTAATGTCCTTAACGCTTCAGCCACCCTTATACTACCGAAGTTATACATTAGCTTAGCCCCTCTTTCTGTCGGGGAAACAAGCATTAAAGTCACTTCTCCTAATGGGAAAGTAAAGCCTCTTCACGTGGTAGTAAGAGACAACCCCTATTCTGACTTGGAATAGGAGAAATTGCTTTTATGAAAAAACTAAAAAGTTATGGCTTCTTTGTGCTAGGATTGGGAGCATTGGTTTTATCGCTTGCAGCTCAAGAGAATAGTAATCTAGAAAAAGCATCCTCTTGGAATATCCCTCCCGCTCCCGAAGAACCCTTTACAGTGAGCGTTGTGGCAACAGGACCCTACCGGGCCCCTGCTACCATAGAATTAGTGGCAAGCGTAACCCATCCCGCTAATAGAACTATTACAAAACTAGAGTTTTACAGCAACGAAACATTATTTGGAACCGTTACAACTCCACCTTACGAATTTACTTACCAAGCTGCTCCTCAAGGCACTTACCGCATTGAAGCAAGAGCTTATGATGATGTAGGGAATATAGCGAAAGCTACCACAGAATATGAAGTCACTCCCTCCAATCGTTACAATCGAGGCTTTGGAGTCAATCAAATTGCATTAAGCTCCCTCATTGCTATTGATAATGAGCAAGGGTTTTGCCTCGATGGGATCAATGATTTTAGTGCCCTATATGGGAATGAAAGTAAAAATTACCCCTGGTTTTTAAGGTCAACGTATGCCTCAGCAGCTCCCTGCAATCACCTTCATTACGACGAAAGTAATCAGAGTGTGAGTTATGATACAGTGAACAGCATTCCTAAAATTAATGGCAATGTGATTGGAGGCCAACCCCCTTTTGTTGCTTTTGGAAGCCAAGCAGGAGGAACTCCCCTTTATGTCAATCAGGATTATCGCTTTGGTATTGCCGCAGGAGGACAACAGTTAGATGCCTTTAGAGATATCGATCTACAAGTAGAGGTTTATGATAAAGATAGCTTTACTAACGGAGCTGTTAATGTGCCACGAGTGGCAGTCGCTCAATACAGCTTGCCTCGCTATGATCCTCCTAATCTTTATGCCATCATTGGGATACCATCTTCTCAGCAGTGGAAAAATTTTACAGAAAATGGATCTGTTCAGACTTACACGATTCTAGAAACTAACAACAATAAGCTGATTAACTTTGAAACCAGCGTTGAATATTTGCCGCCTACTTGGGGGCAAAATTTTATCTATCCCTTAATGATTACTCATCGGGCAGCTAATAGTGATTTTTATTACAGGGTAAGTATTCGTGGTTTTGCGATGATTAATGGACAAGCTTACCCTTTGGCCTTGGGAAGTACCCCAACAAACAATGCTTGTAATTTAAGCTATACCCTTGATTTTGAAACACCCCTCTCTTGGAGCGCTGCTTACCTCAACCAGCCCCATTTCCAAAAAGCTCCATTACCCAGTAGCTACGATGGAAAAAGTGTTGATGAGCTGATTCATCAAGCACCCGCAATCCAAGATAGCTTCAGGACACCCTTAGAAATGGGACTTGACCTAACAAAACTCAATAATAGCCCAGAGCTCAAAAGTCATACAGCTCTTGATGAATTTGCGGATGCTCTGGGTAAGGATCCTCTCGCTATTGCTAATTATGTTCAAAATCAAATAGAGCTCACCGATGCTGTTGGATACAATACTGGCGGCGGACCAGAAGATATTTCCTTTAATAGCCAAGGAGTCACGCGCGATGCTCTGGCAACTTATTTAGAAGGTCAAGGATCCCCTATTGAGCAATGTTCTCTATTGATTTACCTACTGCGTAAGGCAGGGTACCCAGCAGCCTATATTTTTCCTGAGCACAATCAAACCTTACTCTTTGATCAGCAATTAAGCAAATTGCTCCGCGTCCAATTAAGAGGAGCTCAAACTCCACTTGGCCAGCCTTACCTTCCCGAGCTTATTCCCGTTAACTATCCATGGGTCGCCGCTTACATAGAAGGAAAATGGGTTCATCTTTTCCCATGGATCAAAGATACTGAGATCAGCGAAGGAGAAGAGATTTGGAATTATTTTCCTGAAGGATATAAAACAGGACGACAATGGTTGCTGCGCTACCTTTTTAATGATCCAACAATTCGTGGATTGAGCGAACATGGAGAAGAAGATAACGCTGGAGCTCTTTTTAAAAAATATGCCCAAGTCCAATTAGAACGCGCGGACAAAGGCTTAGAGAACGTTGGGATGCAGTATCGTAATCGTATTCATGATTACAGAAATTGGGACAATTTTCCTCGCCCCTGGCAAACGCCCATGATTGGGGAAAAGAATCTAGCTCAAAATCTCGATGCTGCTCAAAATTCAAATTTAAAAGAAGAGCTCCAAGACATCTTTGACACCATCAGTATCCAGATTTTAAGCGATCGCAACGGTAGTGCTCAGGTAGAGCCAGGAAAGCCCTTCTTAGAAACAGGCCCCTTGCGCTTGGTAGACTTGCATGACCGTCAGCTCCTGCTTTACCACCAACTTATTGCTGGGAGCGATCCAGCTAAGTATACCATGACCTTGGCGCTCGAACCTTACGATTTAAACGAGAGTACTAAAATGTCCTGTCACAGTTTTGTTCAGGGAAATGCTCCCGATCCTGGAGATCTACGGTCTGCTCAAAAAATAAGCACCGAGCTGCAAACTAGCTCCCTTGCTGGAGAAAATGATGATCTTCTCCTGTACAAAATCACGATGAATAATCACCAAAAAGCCAATGGAGTAGAAACAAAGCCACTTGGACAGCTTCCTGAGTTTTTTGAATCACGAAAAATAGAAATCACGCGCCCCTTGCGTAAAGGTGATATGGCAGCCCTCTCTCTCAATTACGGGCGAGTGAGCCAGCGGATGATTAATTTTGAAATAGAGAAATATAATTACTATCAGCAAAAAACTGATGTTAGTTCAGAGCTCACAGGGCAAATGCTTCAAGTCATGGGAAAAGTTTACTATGAGAAAGTAAGCAGTGCAGGAGAAGAACTAGAAAATCTTCTTAAAGCCAGAACGCTCTCTTGGAAAGCATGTGGCTTAAGCAAACTAAGCCCAGAAAGAGACCATGCCGGGAATCTAGTGCTCACAGCCTCTGGAGATGATTTCAACTTAGTTTATCCCCGTGTGGACATGTACTACAACAAAACGGCCTTGCTTGGCAATCAAAGTTCCCATCTAGAATCAGGAGATGCCTCATTAAGGGCTCAAGAGCTTACGGAGCTGTTGCTTGTAGAGGGTTCTGCCCAAGAACATCGAGTCATTAACGAGCTTTTTGAGCAGAAAGGAGCAATCTCCACTATCAAGCTATTAGACATTGCTCAAGGATGGACCCCAGAAACAGGAATAGCAGCAACTCCAGGAAAAAATATCCTGCTTTTAACACCTCATAATTGTATTAAAGAAGGTAACAAAAACTATGTGGCAATAAATCCACAAGGAAGGAGCGTCATGAAAACTCTTTCTAACTGGGCAAAGCTCTATGCCAACCTTTGGAAAAGTATCACCGATAATTTTTTTACTGGACCTATTAATGATCTCACTCAAAGCGTCCCTTTTAATAAAATAGTCAACATTGCTATTGTGAACCAAACGCCTGTCACGGCTCTTGGACAAGAAGGGACGCCTTATACAGGAATGGGAGCGTTGATTTTTAACACTGGAAGTACAGCGGCATTCATTTCAGACACACAAACTATTGACAATGGAGGTTACGGAGGATCTACCACACCTATCTCTTCTTCTAATCCAGAAAAAGGAGGGAATGCTTCTTTTATAGAATGGATGCAAAAGGTAAGAGAAAACCAAGCTTGGGAGCAAATAAACAACCAACTGTATGCGGGGGAAAATGCCTCCTCACCAGGTAATTCTTCCACAGAGAAAAACGATTCTCAAAATAACGATTCTGAAAAAAAAGATATTTCTTCAACAGGCAGCGGAACAACTTCCAACCCTACATCACCGCGAGCACCACTGTCTCCCTCCCGCATTGAACAACTTAAAAAAGAGAGTGCAGAAAAAGGATATATCGGCATTCCCAGTTACTACGGCAAGCTCCTTGCCCTCAATTTCGTGAAAGACCCTGTGAGTGTAGTAACCGGGGAATTTTACATCAACGC
>JAIEQL010000027.1 GCA_019747735.1 Chthoniobacterales bacterium
ATGTCCATATACACTGCGGGTCTGTGCGCTTCGCTCCTGGTACTGCATCAATTTTATTCATTTTCAAGACACCCTCTCACTATTTGAGTTTTGGGTCTCATTCTTGACGTCTTGCTAGAGCATATTAAAAAATTCTGTAGCCGCTCATTGCTTCGTCGCTTCGGTGCTCGCTCCATCGAGATTGGCTATACACTCCCTCGCTGTGGGCCTCAGCTCCTGGCACTGCATCGACTACAAAAATTTTTAATGATGCTCTAAAATGGCTGTAGTTTTATTTAAAATGCTCTGGCGCCAAAAGGAGCTAGTAAAAATTCCTAAAATTCATTTAAGAAAGGTATGCCCTTCATTCTTCTCACTATTAGTAATGTAATTATGAAGAAGATAGGCCAGCACAATAGCTATATAAAACTGCCCAAAAATTCCCTGTGAGATGACAAGTACTTGAGTAAGGTGAGAGACGGGGGTTATGTCCCCAAAGCCAAGGCTCGTTTGCGCAATAAAGCTAAAATAAATATAAGGCCAGCTATTGTGCATAGGTTGATGCTGTGCTGTTTGTTGCCAAATAGCCTCTCCAATAGAAAAAGACCCCGGCTGAAAATGAGCCGCTAGCGCGTAAATCTCTCCATAAATAAGACCAACGATAATATAGGTGTTGAGCGCACCAACAACCTCAGCAATGCTCGTTTGATGAGACCTCATCAGCTCAGAAACGCTATCAACAGCATAGACCACTAAAAAGCCAACAATAGCAGTATGGATCACTATAGAAATGAGGGTGCTACGGTCTGAGGAGTTAAGAAGTCCTATTAAATAAGCAATTAATGTTGTTCCTACGGGAAGCAAAAGACACAAGAGAAAATGAGCGAAGTAGCGTTTTACTTTCTTACCCACAATAACCTTGCCACTAAGACCAAGTAAAAGAATGGGAATAATAGCTCCTCTTTTAAGAATCGGTCCAAAAAAGAGTAAGAAAAAGAGGGTAGCACATAAAATCAAAGAGACCTTTTGTGCAGCAGAAAGTTTTTTCTTCATAAAAATTCTTTACGCAATACGAAAGTCAACTTGTTGTTTCCATCGATCTACTTTTTCAACAAAAACTTGAAGAGAATCGCCTGCACAATAACTACGTCGCGTTCTTTTTCCGACAAGCCTTGATCGTGTCGCATCAAAAAAGTAAATGTCATCACTCATGGTCGAAATAGGAACAAGGCCAGAAATGAGCATTTCAGGTAATTCTACAAAAAGCCCATAATTACTAGCTTCGATGACTTGTGCTTTAAAATGCTTTTTCTTTTTCGGATGTTGTTGCGCTTCAAAATAATCGAGTTTTTTAAGCCGAATTGATTCTCGCTCTGCATCGCTTGCAGTTCGCTCTGTATTAGAAATATGATCTCCCAACACGGCCAAATCTCGTGAGGAAGGCCCGCTCTTTGTCCATCCAAGCTGTCGCGCGAGGGAGCGATGTGTTACCAAGTCCGCATAGCGTCGAATGGGACTCGTAAAATGGAGGTAATCTTTTTTTTGTAAGCCATAATGTCCCAATGGTTCGGGTGTGTAGCGGGCGCGCTTGAGGCTTCTTAGCAGACCTATCTTCAAGGCATCCCCAAAGGCTTCTCCTTGGAGGCGATGAAGAAATTGTTGTAGTTCTTTACGATGGGTAAGATCTCCTACTTTGATTCCGTAAGAAGCTACGAGCTCTCGGTAGTCTGCCAGCCTTTCTGGATCTGGCTTTTCATGGACACGATACAACGTTGCTTGGCTTTGATGCGTGAGGTGCCGTGCTACAAGCTCATTGGCAAGCAGCATGAACTCCTCAATAAGCTGATGAGAAATATCATTTTCAATCCGTTCTAGCTTAATAGGAGTGCCTTGTTTATCGAGCACTACTTTGATTTCTGGCATATCTAAATCGAGAGCTCCCTGTTCAAAACGTTGCTTGCGCAGGAGAGAAGCGCATTTCCAGGCTGTATGGACCTGTTGAGCAATAGAGTTTTTGGGAGGATGCTGCAATAATTCTAGCGCTTGAGGATAAGTCAATCTGGCTGCACTTCGAATTACCGTGCGTGCGAAGCGCACTCGATGGGGTTTGCCCTTGCCATCGATGGTGGCAAAAACAGAGAAAGCAAGGCGATCTTCCTGAGGACGCAAGCTGCAAAGTCCGTTGCTGAGGGATTCTGGCAACATGGGAATAACACGATCGACAAGATAAACACTATTACCACGACGTTGTGCTTCTTCATCAAGCGCTGTCTTGGGCAGCACATAGTGAGCGACATCAGCGATATGAATAGAAACATCCCACCCATCTTTGGTGGCCACCACTTCAATGGCATCATCAAAGTCGCGTGCATCTGGAGGATCAATGGTCATCACCGAGCGCTTACGCAAATCTTCCCGTCCTTCCAGGTCCTTAATGGAAAGCTTTGAACCATAGTGAGCGGCTTCTTTTAACACTTGTTGTGGAAATGCGGTAGGAAGTTGGTGCTTGCGAATGATAGAGAGCATGGGCACCTCAGGAAGCGTTGCCGCTCCCAGTACTTCGATGATTTTTGCCCTGGGTTGATCCTGACGATGATTCCAACTCTCTAAGACAATGACAACTTTCTCTCCTGGCTTAGCGCCCAGTGTTTCTCCCAAAATTAAGAAATGATGGACAAACCTAGGATCATCAGCAACGACGGTAGAAAAATTCTTGGCACAATGAAATGTACCTACCATCGGAGCCTGCGAGCGTTCTACAATTTTAACAACCTCTCCCTCAGGACGTGTAGTACGAAAGCGATGGGGATAACCACTGGGACGCACTAACCGTGCAGCCACCAAGTCTCCATGCAAAGCGGTTCCCATATTGTCTGCAGCAATAAAAAGATCGGCTTCTTCTTTCTTTTGAGCAATCAGGTGAGCTGATCCTGAAGCATGAACTTGGATCCGCCCAATAAAAAGGCCCGTGTTCCTATCTTTTTCAAAGGGTCTTTTGTTAGAAAAATCCTTTTTATTTTTTGAGGTCAAGGGTCGGGGTTTTTGGGAGTCTTTTTTAGGGAAAGTGTGGTTCTTTTTTTTCATGGGATTATCGAAGCTCCTCGGGAAGCGGTAAAAGTTTAATTTTTTCTACCGAGTCGCGATGGCAGATTAAAAGAGTTTCTGCCGTCTCCACCACCACAAGGTCATGAACACCGCAAAGAGCGATCGGTTTTGTATGAGAAACAACAATGTTATTGCTCGCATCATAGGTGAGGATTTTTTCTGCAGAAGAAAAGGTATTTCCCTTTTCATCGGTTCCCAAATGTTTTGGCAAGGCCGTCCAGTGCCCAACATCGTCCCAGTCAAAGGCCGCAACAGCTGCCATGACATTGCTGGCATGTTCCATGATAGCATAATCGAGGGAAATTTTAGGAAGATGAGGAAAATCGTTGGCAATAACTTCTTGGGGAGCGTTGCTCTTTGTCAGCTTTTCTAAAAAGGTCGCTAGGAGTGGTTGTTGGCGTTCACATTCTTGGAGAAAGGCCCTTCCTTGCCACAAAAACATTCCAGCATTCCAAGCATGATGTCCGCTAGCGCAGAATTCTTGTGCCTGAGGCAGTGGTGGCTTTTCTACAAATTTCTCAACAGTCCGAAACGTGGTTGTTTCTTTTTCTTTTTTTGGAAGAGAGTTGCCAAGGTGAAGATAGCCAAAGCTGATGGAGGGATGTGTGGGCTCAATAGCAAAAGTAAAAAGGGCGGAATTTGTAGCTGCCCTAACCACAACTTCTCTAAGCTGTTGGTCAAAAGTCGTGGTATCACGGATCATTGCATCTGCTGGAAAAAGTCCTACAATGGCCTCGGGATCCTGTCGCAAGGCCCATGCCGTGGCTAAGGTTGCCGCGGGAGCCGTGTCTCGTTTTGCTGGTTCAGCAAGGATGTTTTTTTGCGGATGATGAGGAAGCGCTTCTCGTGTCGCCTCCAGTTGGGCTTCATTCGTCAAAATAAAAATCTGATCTTGGGGCACGCTCTTTTCAAAACGGCGCA
This sequence comes from Chthoniobacterales bacterium, assembly GCA_019747735.1. Classification (GTDB taxonomy): domain Bacteria; phylum Verrucomicrobiota; class Verrucomicrobiia; order Chthoniobacterales; family UBA6821; genus CAIWMF01. The sequence continues at coordinate 4,006 of JAIEQL010000027.1, forward strand.
CAGTCTGTTCCAATAATGTTTCCTCCCCTAACAAGCGGAGAAGATGCTTGGGAGTTGCTTTGCGACTCATCGGCCAAAAGCGCTCCCCACTGCCACCAGCTAGGATGAAGATGAAAAGAGAGGGGGAGGCAGAATTCATGATTGATGGATTGGATTAATAGACTCTAACTTGCCGTATGCTCTCCGGACTTCTAGAGCTATTTCCAACAATTTTTCTTTCGAGGCCCCTACAAAAGTGATATGGCCCATCTTGCGGCCTGGAGCCGCTTTCTTTTTTCCATAGAGATGCAAATGAGCGTGAGGATCAGCGCAAAACCCCTTCCAGTCAGGTTCTCCTTGGCTCCAAAGATCTCCTAATAAATTGACCATGACGGCATCAGAGCGTTTCTCTGGTGGAGGAAGAGCTTGGCCGGTAATGGCAGCAATCGCATATTCAAACTGACTGATGCTTAAAGATTCTATGGTATGGTGCCCGGAATTATGGGGGCGTGGTGCAAGTTCATTGATAAAAAGGGAGCCGTCAGGAAGTACAAAAAATTCTATTGTTAATAACCCAATAACAGAGAGAGCTTCAGCGATTTCTTTCCCCATGGCTTCCATAGTTGATAAAATGGACTCTGGAAGGCGTGCTGGAAAAATAGAGTAATCGAGAATGCCGTCTCGATGAATGTTTTCTTGAGTGGAACAAACAATCATTTTGCCTCCTTGAGAACGGGCAACAATCACAGAGGCCTCACAGTCAAAGGCTATTTTTTTTTCAAGAATGGCACGTGAAGTAGCAAGCTCTCTCCATGTCGAGATGACATCAGCGTCTGCCTCTAAGGTGATTTGTCCTTTTCCATCGTAGCCAAGCGTCGCTGTTTTAAGAATAGAAGGAGTGCCAATGCGCTCTAAAGCCTCTTGCAATGAGGATAGAGAGACTACTTCCTCAAAAGGAGCTACTGGAAATCCATGAGAAAAAAGAAAGTTTTTTTCTAATAGACGATCTTGGCAAGAGCGTACCACAGCAGCAGAGGGAAAAAGAAGGCGCCGCTTTTCTAAAAAAAGAAGCGTAGAGAGCGGGATGTTTTCAAACTCCAAGGTGATGAGGTCAACTTGGGAGGCAAAGCGCTCTAAGGCTTCTTCCTCTTGAAAAGAAGCCGTGATGCTCTTATCTGCTAGCGAAAGAGCAGGAGCGTCCGGGTTAGTATCATAAATGGTGACTTGATATCCCATCTGATGGGCTGCCTTGGTCATCATTTGTCCAAGTTGTCCTCCTCCTAAAATGCCGAGGTTTATACTCATCACGAATGAAAATTAAGAATTTTTACTGGTTCTTTTTGGCGTTAGCGACGTTGTCAGAGCCTCCTGTTACATCAGTAGCAGGACGCTCTGATACGTCATTCCTGCGAAGGCGGGAACCCAGACTGCTTCCTTCTCCCAAAAATTCCTGCGTAAAAAAAACCTAATTTTCATTCGTGATGAGTAGAGATTGTCTTCTTTCATTTTGTCATGCAGGATAATGCTTCTTTCATTTGCATGGACCGTTTTTTTTATCTTATCGCAGCGACCTTAGTAGGCATTATCCGCTCCATGCCTCTTGTGCTCTGTTTTCGAGTTGGAGAGATAGTTGGATTAGTAGTTTATACACTTCTGCCACATTATCGCAAACTCTCTCGACAAAACCTGCGGATTGCTTTTGGAAATACTCTTTCTCAGCGAGAGCTAGGAACCTTGGTGCGCAAAAATTTTCAGATGTTAGGAGCAAATATTATTTGCTCTGTGAAAATTCCTGCGATGTCAGAAGAAGCTATTCGTGCTCTCTTTACCATCGAAAATGAAGAGGAATGGCGTCACTCTATTGACCGACATGATGGTCGTGGTACGGTCGTTGCCTTGAGTCATTTTGGAAATTGGGAACTGAGTGCACAAATTGCAACTTTTATTAAGCCACGACCTGCAGGAGCCGTTTATCAGGCTTTGCGAAATAAAGCACTCGATAACCTTGTCAACAAGGATCGAAGGACTCGCGGTATTGCAACCTTTGATCGTAAACGTGATCTTTCTGCCGCCATTGCCTTACTTCGAGAGGGGGGTGTTTTGGGTATTCTCATTGACCAACATGCAGGAGATGCTGGTATTTGGATTCCTTTTTTTAACAAACTTGCTTCTACCTCACCTCTTGCAGCAACACTAGCTCAACGCACTGGTTCCTTGTTAGTGCAAGTAACGGTACGCACGGTAGGCTGTGCGCGCTGGTCGCTGCGTATTTATCCCCCAACTCCCACAGAAGGCCGAGGCGTTGCCGAAATCATGTATGATCTTGGGACACAGCTTGGCGAGGAAATCAAACGCTATCCTGCTGATTGGTTTTGGGTGCACAATCGTTGGAAGACGCCACGCCCAGCTTTTTTGCTTTCTCGCGTTAAACGGGGATATTATGTGCCCGAGAAAGCTCAACTACAGCCATTTCAATTATTGGTACGTTCTCCAAACTGGTTAGGAGATGCCTGCATGAGTGCGCCAGCGGTTTGTTCCCTCAAGGAAGGGCGCCCCGACTTGCACCTTACTATCTTGACCCCAGAAAAGTTAGCTCCTTTTTGGAAAACATTTTCGCAGGTCGATGAAGTGATTGCTATTCCTGCTAAAAGTAACCCTTGGCAAGTGGCTTGCTCGTTACGACAAAGAAACAAAAAAGAACACTCTTCCTTTTTTGATGCGGCGCTTCTTTTGCCTCATTCTGTGCGGAGTGCTTTAGAAGTAGCTCTAGCTGGGGTTCCTCGACGAATAGGGCGTATTGGAAAAAATGGAGTATTAAGAAAGATGCTTCTTCATCAAGTCATTCCTAATTCCTTTTCTTCATCGGCAGCAGGGCCGCTCCATCAGGCTGAAGACTGTCAGGCAATAGCATTCTGGTTGGGTGCCTCAGCAGTAAAAAAGGAGGAACAGAAAAAAACTGCTACGCATCATTCAGCAGCTCCCTTTCGTGTAGGGCTCTGTCCTGGTGCTGAATATGGGCCAGCAAAACGTTGGCCGCTGGAGCGTTTTCGCGAGGTTATGAAACAGTTACGTGATATTCATTGGGTGCTATTAGGAACAGCTGCAGAAGCACCTCTAGGGGAAAAGCTCCTCGAAGGATTTTCAGAGAATGTTGAAAATAAAATAGGCAAAACATCCCTTGCTGAATTGATAGCAGTCATTCAAAGCCTCGATCTTTTGCTTACCAATGATACAGGAACCATGCACTTGGCCGCTCTTTTTAATATTCCCACGGTGGCCCTCTTTGGGTCTACCGACCCTTCCTTGACCGGACCTCAAGGCCCTGGGCATCGCATCTTGCGTCATCAGGTTGAATGCAGCCCCTGCTTTTTACGAAAATGCCCTATTGATTTCCGCTGCATGCATGGCATTTCGCCTGAGGAGGTCGCACAAGTGTTACGGGAACAGTTGGCAGCTCTATCTTCATGAATCAACTCCACGCCTATGTCATTAATCTGGACCGCGCTCATGAGCGTTGGGCTTTTGTAGAAGAATCATTCGCTACGACTCATCTTATTGTTCACCGCATTCCTGCTATTGATGGAAGAACGCTAACGCTTGCCTCTCCTGATTTTCATGCCAAGAAATTTCAGCTTCTTCACGGACGCCTGCCTAATATTTATGAATTGGCCTGCTCATTGAGTCATCTCAAGGCTCTCCAAACCTTCTTAGAAAGCGGCCAGGAGCATGCTCTCATTTGTGAAGATGATCTCGTGTTACAGCCAGAACTCGAGGAGATCCTTGCTGGTGCCTTAAAATATGCTTCTGCTTGGAATATATTGCGACTGACGGGACTTAAGTCCGGGGCTGCTATTGCTGTTTGCAAGCTAACGACTTATTATTCCTTGTGTGTTCAAATGAACCGCCTCAAGGGAGGAGGAGCTTACCTTCTTGATCGAAAAGCGGCCGAAATTTTTGTAAAAAAGCTTTATCCTATGTGGCTTCCATGGGATCACGCCTTTGATCGTGAATGGGTTTATGGATTAAAGGCACTTTCGGTGCTCCCTTTTCCGATTTCACAAACAAAAGAACGATTCCCAAGCACTATTCAGACAAACTCCAAGCCTAAGCTCCCCACTTGGCAGCGTGTTCTTACAACCTATCCCTATCAAGCACTCAACGAACTGCAACGTTACTTTTTCCGAGGAAAGGCGGTCCTCACTTGGAAGTTAGGGAGCGTCATCAACAAGGATGAAAATAATTCCTAAGAGTTTAATGAAACTCTCCTTGCCGAAGTTTGAGTGACAATACTCAATAGCCCTCTCTAGTTACTCACGTGACAGTACGCCTTCACTTCCTCCCATGAGGACGAGCGCACAAGAAGCGACGCTAAATAAGAATCAATTTTTGGAAGAGAGGAAGCATTAAGGATGTTTTGAGGTGTGGTGAGTCGAGAAAAAATCATGTGATGGAGGTGAGAGAGGGCAATGCTTTTTTTCCCGTAACCGTGGGTGCTTTTATTACTCGACCAATAGGTAATGGTCGTGACACCCTCTTTTTTTTCTAAACCGAGAAAGATGACTAAGTGACCATGTTCTTTGGCGCCGATGGTATCTGTCCAAAAAAACTTTAAAAAATCACCCGGTTGAGCTGCCGCTAAATCGCTAAAACTAGGCCCCAGTTTTAATGAGTAAAAAAGGCGTGCTACACCTGGTCCATTGGCGTTCCAACAGCCCCAGAAGCCTTTTCCATCAGAGAGATGATTTGGTAAAAGTGCTTGGAGCGTCGATAAGGGAAGGGTCACTTTTTGCTGCTCTTGCAAAAGAAGGAGTGTTTTTAAAAAAACAAGATAGGTTGCTCCTGAACAAAAACTCGGCTCTGATTTTTTAGGAAGGATACTCATCTTCTCATTTTCAATCCTTATAGCCGTTCCGAAATTGTTGACGGCACTAGTATCGACACCATATCCCCCACCACGCGGCATAGAATTAATGGCTGCGAGTACATAACCATTGCAGGGTGTGTTGTTTGTTGTTGCGCAAGAAACGAGATTCTCATTGTCAATGGCTCCCAGCGTGGCTAAGGTTAGCAACAGTGCACTCACAAAAAGGTCTCTTGTTGGTAGTATGCTCATTATGGCAATGCATTGTAAGAGGCGTGACAGGCTCTGCAAGAGGGATTATAATCAAGCGTTGGAGTGTTCTTTTTTGCTTGCTCCTAGTGAGTTTGGTGATGCTCTGGTTTTGGAAGCGTCCTATTTCGGGGCACGGAGGATTGCCTATTTTGGGAAGAATAGAAATAGCGGTTCCTCCTTTTTTTCAAGAAGATCCCAAGTGGAGTAGTCTTCCCTTGGGATCGGATAATGGAGTCGATACCATTGGCAGTGCTGGATGTGCCTTGAGTTCTGCAGCAATGGTGCTCTCTTTCTATGGGATGGATTTGGATCCTAAAAAACTTAACGATTATCTCCTTGTCCATAATGGCTATGAAGGAAACGCCTGGTTAAAATGGGAGGTAGCTGCCACTTATCCACCAAACATTGCCGAGCATGTTTATGAAGATCTTCCTAGCTATGGCCTCATCGACTGGAATCTTTTAAAAGGAAATCCAGTGATTGTGCGGATTCGGCGTAAAACCGGCATCACTCACTTTGTCGTGATTGTCGGCAAACAAGGTCTCGATTACCTTGTGCGTGATCCTGGCGAGCAGGGGAGAGAGGGGGTCTATCCTTTTTACAAACTAAGTCCCAGTATGGAGGCCCTCCGTTATTATCGTAAGAGGACCTTTCCTCTTGAACCGATTGAAGGAACAGGAAAGTGATTGGAAAAAATAGAAGATCGCTTTCAAAAAAACTTGCTTCTTTTCTTTTATCCAAGAAAGGTATTCATTCAGTTTAGCTTACTAAGAGTCAGAGCTCAGAGCCTATTCAAAATTGGAGCGGGTTCTCAAAAAATCAACCTTAACTTTTCTATTCTTATGGCTGTTACACCTGTTAGTGGTCCTTCTCAAAACCATGTTTATGCTGCACCCAAGCTACACAGTACAGTTCCTTCAGGATCAGACTTTGGCCCTAATAAACCTGTTACTGCTGGCCCTGAGGCATCCCCGAATAGAAACATTCAACGGCTTCAGAAAAACCAAGTTCAAAAATCTCAGCAACGCGAAGAGGAAAGCCAGCTTGGTAATAGTGCACTACCTCAGCAAGGCCCAAGCTCTGCTAGCGCTTTGCAACAGACGATCAATCAAAACGTCAATTCTCATCAACTTAGTCAGCGACTTGCTGCAGCGTCAGTAAGATCCTAATTTTTTGTACCGTTATGAGCGCTCCTATTCCACCACCACCAAGAAATAATAGTAATCTCTCTTACCATCAACTATCCTCCATTTCTCAAGGTCAAGGTCATGCTGGAACTTCCTGGTCTGGTGGTCCTAACAAAATAAAAAACAATCCTATTGGTGGGCACTATGCTGGACACTATGGGCTTAGTGCTGGCGCCAAAATGCCAATAAACCAAGATGATGAAGATTTTTCAGCTGATGCACCGGTAAGAAAGCTCGTGGAGCAGCAATTTGAAAGCGCTGGCATTAGACCGATTAGTTCAAAAAAGAGTGACTATAAAGAAATCGATGCGTTGGGCGAAGAGATTCCGGAAGAGGGACATGATTTAGAAAAGGAGATGTCCTCTGCTCACCATCACCAGGAGATAAGTAAGCATTTAGCTGATCAATCGAAAAAGATAAGCAACCATTTTGACACCATCGCGCTGCGATGAGTTGAAGTCGAAGTTATTTTTCCCTTTTTTTGGGGAAAAATTTAAAAAGCAATAGAAGCTTAGCCTTCAACTTTAACTGTTTCTATACCAACGACACGTTGGTCTAAAAACCTCACGGAGCTTTGTAGTGAAGGCTAATAAGACGATAAGATTGGTGGAAATCTTCAGCAGAGAAGAGGAAAAGATCTAAGTTGCAGGAAGCCTGCCCCCATTCATAACCCAGGAGCGAGGTAGTGATTTCTGGTGGGTTATTTTTTTTGGGAGAAGGCTGTGTAAGAAGACTTCCTGCTCCATACTTTTCGTCATACATTCTACGAAAAGAATTAAAAAAAGCCTCAAAGTTTTCTTTTTTCCACCCTGGATTGCCGTAACGATATTCGATCTCTACAAGGGAGTTTTTTTTATAAATAAAAAGAGTCTCTTTGAGTGCTGTGCCCAAAAGACCATGGACAGTGATAATAGTTTTATCTCCGACTTCTTCTTGATTAACAATAGTAAACCCTCCTGGTTTAGCCATGATCTCTAGACTTTGAGGCAGGTCTCCCCAAGCAAGGCTGAGGGGAATTCTAATATTTTGATGGTGATTTTCGTGAGCCAATGAAAGAGAGCTCATCACCCAACCTGCAAAAAGAGCTTTCCTAACACAAGCAAAGCCTTTTTTTCTCCCGTTAGTAAGTCTTGAAAGTATTTTCACGAACCGATACATATAATCCCCCTCGCTTTTCTCCAAAATAGAAATCAGCTACTAAAATGAGAGGGTAAACGAATAGAGGTTAAAAAGCTATAATCCTAAAAACGTGAATGGAAACAGAAAATCTGACGCAATATACTCGACCTTAAAAATCTTTTTTAGATCAAGTCCTTACGCCATATTTCCCATTTCCATTCACGTTTTTAGGATAATCTACAGCCCTTGTACAAATCATGACTTTTCCCGAATTTAAAAAAATCCTCATCACTGGGTTTGCTATGTTTGCGATGCTTTTTGGTTCTGGCAATGTCATTTTTCCTCTCATTTTAGGACGAGATGCTGGCAATCAGATTTTTTTTGGGCTCGTTGGATTTTTACTCACAGCAGTTTTAGTTCCGCTATTGGGATTGTTTTCTACCATGCTAAGTCATGGTGATTATAAGGCGCTCTTAGCTCCTCTTGGAAAAATCCCTTCTTTTTTCATTATCTTCATTTGCATGTTACTGTTGGGGCCCTTTGCAATAGCGCCTCGGTGTGTGACTATTTCTTATGCTGCGATCAAGACGCACTATCCTTCACTTAGCCTAGGTTTTTTTAGCGTTCTTTGTGCGATCTTTATTTTTATTGCTGCTGTCAAAAAAAATATGATTGTTGACCTGCTTGGCAGATTTTTAGGACCTATCAAGATAGCACTTCTATTCTTTATTATCATCAAGGGCCTTTGTTCTCCAGTTCACATGGGAACAGCGACTTTGACAAAGATGCAAGGATTTGTTCAAGGGATTTTATCTGGTTACGGAACGTGCGATCTCTTGGGGGTTATTTTTCTCTCTGGATTAATTCTTAGTCGATTGCAAGCGGGGATGCAGCCTGAAAAAAGAAAAAGTTCCTTGGCGATCATTAAATACGGATTGCAAGCCAGTGCTATTGGTGGGCTTCTTTTGGCATTAGTCTACATGGGCTTTTGTGTGGTTGCTGGATTTTATGGAGAGCAGCTGATGACTGTTGAACGAGGTGATCTTTTTAGCACGCTGGCAGTTTTGGTGATGGGAGAGGGAGGGGGACTGCTCGCCAATGTGACTATTGCCATCTCCTGTATCGCTACAGCTATTGCTCTATCGGCAGTCTTTGCCATGTACTTGCACAAAGACTTATTCGATGGACGCATCAGCTATGTGAGTGCATTAGCGATCACCTCGGTCATTACAGCTTGCATGGCTTGTTTGGGATTCAGCGGCATCATGAACGCCCTTAGCCCTATTATTCAAGTTATCTATCCTGTTTTAATTGTTTATGTTCTTTGGAACATCGCAGTCAAACTATGGAAGTTGAAAATGCACCAACGACTTTCCATTACCATGAAACCTGAGAGCGGTGACTGGGATGAGTAGAAAAGGAGGTTTATCTAACCTTATTTTCTTCAAAAAGAACTTCACTGTTCTTAAGTAAATAAAAGTCTCCTAATCACAATCATTCTTCTTCTATGAAAAAGTCCCCCCGTAAAGTTGGTCTCCTCACCTGTATTTTTTTAGTAGCAGCTACGATGGTTGGAAATGGTATCTACACAAGTCTTGGAATGCAGCTGACCACTATTTCGTGTGGATTTACGATTCTGGCTCTTTGGGGTTTAGGTGGTCTTTGTGCCTTGTGCGGCGCCCTTTCTTATGCAGAGCTTGCTGCTCAAATGCCCCATTCAGGAGGAGAGTATTATTATTTTTCAAAAATATATCACCCCGCCCTCGGCATGATGGCCGGTATTGTGGCTCAGATTGCCGGTTGTATAGGACCTATTGCTTTAGCAAGTATGGCCTTTGGGACTTATTTTCAAGCATTGTGTCCACAAATAAACCCGCTTTACTCCTCCGTTCTTTTGGTGACGCTGGTGACTCTCTTTCACTTGGTTAATTTAGGAGTAAGTGCCGTTTTTCAAGACCTCACCACAGGATTGAAATTTCTTTTAATTGGGTTTCTCTGCTACCTGGGATTTCGTTATGCAGTTTCTCCTCTTGCAATATTGCTCCCTTCAAAGCTTGCCTTCAAAGAGCTCTGGCAGCCTAGCTCTGGAGTGACATTGCTTTTTTGCTACTATTCTTACTCCGGCTGGAATGCCGCTACGTACATTGCTGATGAAGTCATGACTTCTCAAAAAACCGTGGGCCGTTCCTTAATCATCGGTACCTTACTAGTAACTGTTGTCTATTTAGTCATGAATACTGTTTTTCTCATGGCCGCTCCCGTAGAAGAATTACGGGGTGTTTTGGATGTAGGGCGTGTTGTGGCCACTCATTTGCTTGGCCCTCAAGGGGGGCGTATTTTATCGCTACTCATTGCAGTTGGCTTAGTGGCTAGTGTCAGCGCCATGACCATCATAGGTCCTCGTATTATGGAAATGATGGGAAAGGACCTGAGCGTGTTACGCTGGTTTGGCCAGGTTTCCAAAGAAAATATCCCCATTCGAGCAACGCTTTTTCAATACGTTATGGTTCTTGTTTTACTAGTGACATCCTCCTTCAAAATAGTTTTGGTCAGCACTCAATTTGCGATCATCTCTTGCGAGCTCTTGGGGGTGCTTAGCGTGATGATGCTTAGAAGAAAGAATGCTGCATCTCGCATAAAAGCAACAGGCTTCCAATGCCCATTTTATCCGCTTCCGCAGCTCTTTTTTGCCTTAGTCAGCATCATGGCTTTGGTCTACACGGCAGTGACCAATTGGTTGGAAGCTTTGCCAGGAGTGGGACTTATTGTAGTAAGTTTGCTAGCTTATACCCTCATTCAAAGAAAAACGGACCACCGTTACTCGATCTGAAAAAACCAAAAAACAGATCGCGATGGTCCGCTATTATCAATAAACCTATAACGATAGACCGTAAAAAGAACTTTACGTTCAAAATATTTTCAACTTTTTTTAAAATGTTCAAAAATATAGCTGTTCTTACTTCCGGAGGAGATGCCCCAGGGATGAATCCTGTCATTCGTGCTATCGTTCGCACTTCCTTAGAAAGCGGCTGTGAGGTCCATGGTATCAGTAATGGTTTTGATGGAATCTTCGAAGGGGCTATTGAAAAATTAAGTGGCACTATTCTTTCAGGAATGATCGATCGCGGCGGGACTATTTTGCAATCGAGTCGCTGCAAGCGCTTTTATGATCCTGCGGGCATTGATGAAGCAAAAAAGCGGCTTCTTGAGCTTGGTGTCCAAGGTTTGGTGGTGATTGGTGGCGATGGCTCTCTTACTGGAGCTCGCGAACTCCATCGACGTGGTTTTCCTGTTATTGGAATCCCTGCAAGCATTGATAATGACATGCTTGGTACTGAAATGGCTATTGGTGCCGATACCGCCGCCAATACAATTATGCAACTCATCGATCGGATTCGCGATACGGCACGTTCTCATCGCCGCTGTTTTCTTATTGAAGTGATGGGCCGCAACTCTGGCTATTTGGCCTTGACCACAGCAGTGAGCTGTGGCGCTGAAGTAGCTGTTATTCCGGAATTCGCCTGCAATATGCGCCGCATCGCCAACATGCTCCGCTCTCGTTTTAAAAAAACACGTGATAACTCTATCATCGTCCTTGCTGAGGGAGTTTGTGATGCCGACACTTTTATTAAGCGCATGCTCGAGGAAGAAAAAGGGGTTCCTTTTGATCAGGAAATTAGGAAAACTGTGCTTGGCCATGTCCAACGGGGCGGCAGTCCTACGCACTTTGATCGTGTTCTAGGAGCTCGCTTTGGAGAAATGGCAGTGATGGGATTGCTCCAGGGAGAAAGTGGCACCATGACAGGGCTAGTGAAGAATCACGTTACCTTAGTCGATCTTGATAAGGTGATCGGATTTAAAAAACAACCAGCTCCAGAGCTCATTCGATTGGCAAGACACCTGCAGATTGAGTTTGGGGATCCGGTGGAGTAGGTTCTTTCCCTTTTGTATTGAGAAGATAGGCCCCAAAGAGCGTGATGCTTCCGCCTGCGAGTGCAGTGAGAGAAGGAAATTCCCCAAGAAAAAGCCACCCTAAGACAATAGCCATGATAGGCATGAAAAACATACAACTGACAACTTGTGCCATGGGAATTTTGGTAGCTGCGTAGGCATAGAGCAGGTAAGAAAGTGCTCCAGGAATAATTCCTAAGAAAACCATGTTGAGCAAGGGGCCTGCAGGAACAACAGCAAAAGTTTCCAGAAAACCACCGCTCAGCGGCACAAGAGCGATAGCCCCAATCCAAATAGACCATGTAGTAATCTCAATTGGTGAGTAATGGCGCAGCATTCGTTTCATGAGAAGCCCATAAATAGAGGCGCTGATCATGGCTAAGATTACGAGTGATGCTCCCTTTGAAAAATGAAAGGACTCATGTCCTCCACTTGCTGTGAGCGTAACTCCACAAAAAGCTAAGAAGATGCCAATCCAACCAATCAGCTTTAATTTTTCGTGGAAAAAAACCCAAGCTCCCAGCGCAATGAGAATGGGAAGGATGGCCCCAATGAGAGCAGTAGTGCCGGCAGGAAGTGTTTGTTCTCCTTGGTTGAGGAAAAAATTATAAATAGAAAACCCTGTAATACCCATGATGACAATAGTCAACCAGTGTCGCTTTGCAGGCCATCGAGCTCCCTTCCAAGCCCAGACGGGAAGGAGCACCATGGAGGCAATCAGATAACGACCGAATGCCAGTTGACCTGGTGTATAAGCATAAATAGCGGCGCGAATGCCAACCCAGCTCCAGCCCCAGCCCAGAGCCGTTGCGGCTAGGCTCAGATAAACAATCCATTTTTGGGAAGTAGAGAGAGAATAATCAGACATCGAGGGAGTATCGTTTATTTTTGAACAAATAGATAGAAAGAAGAAAAAATTTTCGTGACGTGATGTTCTATTTTAGGAATTGTCTTTACCCTATGAAAAACTTTTCCACTCTTTTAATTGTTTTATTGGTGAGCCTATCTATTTTTTCTGTAGCTTTTGCTCAAGAAGCAATGACAGCTGCGGCGCCTACTGCCAGTGCCACAGCAGCCCCTTATCCCCTTACTAACTGTATTGTCTCGGGTGACAAACTAGGAGGTCCCATGGGAGGGCCTGTCGTAGAACATTACCAAGGAGAAGAAGTTCAGTTTTGTTGCAAAGATTGCGTTAATGATTTTCAAAAAGATCCCCAGAAGTACTTAAAACGCCTCCACGAAGCTGCTGCTAAGACTCAGAAAGTGAAGAGTGAAGGGTAACTGGCGTAAGAGGGTGTCTTGAAAAGACTACAATTGTGCATTACGGCGTCGCTCCAGTGCTCGCGTCCTCGAGTATGTCCATATACACTGAGGGTCTGTGCGCTTCGCTCCTGGTACTGCATCAATTTTATTCATTTTCAAGACACCCTCTAAGGCAGGAAGCTCCCTTTTAAAGTTCTGTTTTTTTTAAAGGGCGTTGGCCAAGAATAAATATTTCAACAAGCTGCTTGCACTCCCTCTTAGAAATACTTTTCACTCTTTACTCTTCCGCTCTTCACTTTATTCCCAATGAATCCTCCTGCCTACGATGCTCTCGCTAAAGTTCTCACCGCTCATTCAACGCAATTAAAAAAAGGAGAACGCGTTCTCATCGATGTGCATGATGTTCCTGAGGCATTTGTGCTTTCTTTGATACGAGCAGCCAGAGCCTCTGGGGCTATACCTTTTGTACGACTTCATTCAGCAAGAATCGCTCGTGAGATAGCCCTTGGCGTTACAGAGGCTCAAGCCTCCACTATGCTCGAGATCGACATGGCTCAGCTTAAAAAAATGCACGCCTACATCGCAGTACGTGGGAGTAATAACATTGCGGAGATGGCTGATGTCCCTCAAGAACGGCTGAGTATTTTTTCTAAAAAACTACGTCCTTCTATTGATTATCGTGTCAATAAAACACGCTGGGTTATCTTGCGTTGGCCTTCTCCAGCGATGGCCCAACAAGCGCATCAAAGCACGGAGGCGTTTGAGGATTTTTTCTTTCGTGTTTGCACCTTTGATTACGCTCGTATGCAACCTGGGATGAAAGCACTCAAAGCGCTCATGGATCGTACCGATCAAGTCGTTATTAAAGGCCTCGGGACCGATCTTCGTTTTAGCATTAAAGGAATTGGGGCTGTTGCCTGTGGCGGGGAATTTAATATTCCCGATGGAGAAGTCTTTAGTTGTCCTGTGAAGAAATCAGTCGAGGGAGTTATTACCTATAATGCACCGACCCTCTACCGTGGTATTTGCTTCGATGATATCAGCCTCGAATTTTCAAAAGGAAAAATCATCAAGGCAACCGCTAATCACTCCAAGAAGCTCAATGAAATTCTCGATACCGATGCCGGAGCTAGATACATTGGGGAGTTTTCATTGGGCTTTCACCCTCTCATCTTAGACCCGATGAGAGATATTCTCTTTGATGAAAAAATTGCCGGCTCCTTCCACTTCACTCCTGGACAAGCTTACAAGGTTGCAGGAAATGGAAACAAAAGCGCTGTCCATTGGGACATGGTTTCGATTCAGCGAAAAGATTATGGAGGTGGAGAAATTTGGTTTGATAATGTCTTGATTCGTAAAGATGGCCTCTTTCTTCCTAAAGCCCTGCAGGTGCTCAATCCCGAGTATCTGCTTGGGAAGAAAAAATGAAAAAAACTCCTTTCCAGGTTCTCATCTTTGATCTCGATGACACCTTGCTAGTTGATGAAGCCGTATCACGCGAGGCCCTTGAGATCGTGCTTGCGCCTATAGCAGCAGCTTATCATCTCGAAAAAGAAAAGTTGATCGAGATTGTAGCTGCAAAAGCTTTGCAACTTTGGAAAGAAGGACCCTGTTATTCCTTTTGTCGTTCCATTGGGATTAGCGCTATGGAGTGCCTCTGGGGAAATTTTTTAGGAGAGAGCGCGGAGCTTCAAGCCTTGCGCTCCTGGGCGCTTTCCTTTCGTCAGGAGGTTTTTCAACAAAGCCTCCTCCCCTACGAGCCTTATAAAAAAAGCCTTGCAGAGCTTTCAGTGCAATTGGCGCGTTGTTTTGAGCAAGCTCGCCGTGCTTGTCAGCGTCTTTTTCCTCAAGCAGATTCTTTAATAGAAAACCTTTCTCACCGCTATCAACTTGGGCTTTTAACCAATGGAGCACCTGACCTCCAACGCGAAAAAATAAAAGCTTCGGGACTGGAATCCTTTTTTTCTGCCATCGTGATTTCGGGAGAGCATGGGATCGGCAAGCCAGATCCCGCGGTTTTTCATCGGCTCTTAGAGCAACTAAAAGCAACACCAGCCCAAGCGCTCATGATCGGCAATAGCTTGGAGCGAGATATTGCAGGGGCTCATGCTGCAGGAGTGCGTTCTGTCTGGATCGATCTTGGTGCTGACAAAGAAAAGAGTGACGTTCAACCCGATTTTAGAATTACAGAGCTAGTCCAGCTGCCCTTTTTAGATTGCCTTTTGTGAAACTTATAGGGAGTTTAAGTAAGTTTACGGAAATCACGCAAACTTACTTAAACTCCCTATAACTATGGACCCAAGAAACAATCCTTATTCTCCTGGTGCAGGACTTCCTCCTTTCTCGTTAGCTGGCCGCGATTCTCTCATGGAACGGGTTGCCATTGCACTTGATCGAATAAAATCGGGACGCTCTGCACGCAGTTTTATTTTTTATGGATTAAGAGGTGTTGGAAAAACAGTTCTCTTAAGAAGCATTCGTCTTCATGCGGAAGAAAAAGGTTTTATTAGTGTCACCATGGAAGCCCCTGAAGAGAGGTCTCTTCCCTCTGTTTTATCGCCAGCTTTACGTTCTACTCTATTAAAACTGCAGCGCAAAAAGCATGCTAAGGCCGCTACAGAAAAAGCATTAAAAGCACTTGCAGGCTTTATCAAAGCACTTCGCATTAAGTATCACGATATAGAAATTGGGCTTGATACTCAACCTGAGCTGGGACTTGCAGATAGCGGTGAGCTTTCTAACGATCTTAATGAATTATTGGAAGCACTCGGTCTTGCTGCTAAAGAACACAATACCGCCTTAGTCCTCTACATCGACGAATTACAATATGTTCCCGAAGACCAGCTGGCCGCTTTGATTGGAGCTCTTCATCATACCGCTCAACAACAGCTTCCTGTGGCCATGATTGGAGCAGGCCTTCCACAGCTTGTTGGTCAAATGGGACGCGCCAAATCATATTCAGAAAGGCTTTTTGAATTTGTTGCTATTGGAAGCCTTGATCATGCTGCGGCAAAGGAAGCGCTCATCATCCCAGCAGAAATGGAAGGAGTTTCTTTTGAGCTAACCGCTATTGACTCCATTATTAAAAAAACAATGGGCTATCCCTATTTTTTACAAGAATGGGGAAAGCATTGTTGGAATCTGGCCCCTGCTTCCCCAATTTCATTAGAAGTAGTAAACAAGGCTAGTGTGGATGCATTAGCAGAACTCGATGAAAGTTTTTTTCGAGTACGATTAGATCGTCTCACGCCACAAGAAAAACGGTACATGCGAGCCATGGCTGAATTGGGATCCGGTCCACATCGCTCTGGAGATATCGCTGAAAAGCTGGCACGAGGAGTCACAAGCATGGGCACTATTAGAAATTCTCTCATTGAAAAAGGTATGATCTACAGTCCCGCTTATGGCGAAACTGCTTTTACAGTGCCTTTTTTTAGTGAGTTCATGAAACGCATGATTCCGGAGTTTCCATAGCCTAACATTTTGTGGAAATCAGAACGATCTATACCTTTGTCGGATGAATTTTTGGGGCTAGCCAGACGTCAGAGCCTACTGCTACCCACGTAACAGTAGCGATGACAACACGTCATTCCTGCGGAGGCAGGAACGCAGCGCCAAAAAGAACCAGTAAAAATTCTTAAAATTCATTCGAGAAAGGTATATGGTTCTTTAACCGATAACTTGTGCTCCTTCCCCCGGCTGCTTCTTTGAGCAGGATTCCATGAGCAATAAGCTCTTGGATATCCCGCAAGGCTGTATCAGGAGAGCATTTTGTGATGGCGGCCCATTTTGAAGTAGTCAGCTTGCCCCGAAAATCATGAAAGAGACGATTGATCATCGTAACTTGCCGTTGATTAAGTGAAAAATGAGACCATTGACTCCAACAGTGAGATTTTTCTAATACTAAGGAAAGCTGCTCCTGAGCGCTCTCAATGGCCCTTTCTAGGCACCCTAAAAACCAGGCGATCCAATCGGCGTCATCCATCTCTCCGTGTTGAGCAAACTCTAATTGTTGATAATAATTTTTTTGCTCTCGTTGAATTTGGGAAGACAAGCTGTAACACCGATAAGAGGTTTGATCAGCACGTGCCAAGATCATATCGCTAATCGCTCGGGCAATGCGGCCGTTTCCATCATCAAAAGGGTGAATGGTCACAAACCAGAGATGGGCTCGGGCAGCTAGGAGAAAAAGATCTATGGATGACTCTTTCCACTCTTGTTTTAAGTAGATCAAAAATTGCTTCATTTCTTTTTCCACGCGTGTTGCAGGGGGCGCCTCATAATGCACACGATCACGACCAATGGCCCCTGAAACAACCTGCATAGGTCCGATATTGTCATCGCGCCAACAACCAATGCGTAATTTTTTATTTTTTCCCGATGGAAATAAAAGATGATGCCATTGGAAGAGTCTCTGTTTTGTTAAAGGTCTATCATGGTGCGTGGTTGCATCTAAGACCATTTCTACAACTCCATCAATAGAGTGATCAGCAGCCATCAAAGCTCCATGGTTTACCCCAAGATGCCACGCTACTGAAGAACGTACTGCTATTGGGTCAAAAATTTCTCCTTCTATGGCACTTGTTTTTAAAACTTCTTCTACCAAGATCTGTGCACGGGCCTCTTCGCGTAAAGGAAAGCCAATGCTTTCCATCGCCCCTAAGAGTTTTGATTGCTTGTGATGAAGGCGTAGTAAATCTTTTGAAAAGATTGCTAGTCTTCCTTCCCATTGTGGCCAATTTTTTCTTTCCCAAAGGTACATATTAATCTCCGCATGCAATCTTGTTTTTTATTTCCTTACACTCATTCCCTCTTGACCCTACAAGGGCTTTTGCTTTCAATAGCCCGCTTACTCTCATGCTTGTTAGAAATAAAAAAGTTGCAAAAAAAACATTCCTCCTAAGTTGGAACCTTCTTTTTTTAGGAATTCTTTTTTTAAGCCATTCGCTCCTTGCCCAGACACAGCCACCACTTTTGATCAAGGAGATTGAGGTGCAGTTTGTGGGGCCAACAACATTGAGTCGTCAACGTGTTCTCGATAATTTGGCCACAAAGATAGATCAACCCTTCAACGATCATCTTGTTGAAGAGGATGTCAAGGCGCTCTATGCAACAGGCCAAGTCTCCAATGCTCGCATTTTTGCGGAACCGACCACAGGAGGTCTCAAGGTAACTGTGCTCTTACAAGGAAGGCCAAAAATAGAAGAGGTGCTCATCCAAGGAGTTTCGGCTATTCCACTTTCTAAAATTAGAAAAGAACTCTCCACCAGGCCAGGAGATGCTTTTAACGAAGAAATCCTTGCGGAGGATCGTCAAAAAATTATCAAGCTCTACGAAGATCGCAACTATACGGATGTCAAAGTCGATCCGATTGCCTCGGAGATGCCAGGGACCAAGCGAGTGAAAGTTGTCTTTCGCATTAATGAGGGACCCAAACTAGTCATCCAACAGATTTCGTTTCTAGGAAATTACTCGGTGAAGCCGAAGGATATTCTTAAGGTGATGAAAACAAAAACAGAGAACCTCCTTTCCTTTTTAACAAAAGCTGGCCGTCTGCTTCCTGCCACCATGGAAGAGGATGAAGAAGCAATTCGGTCTTTGTATCAGAGTCGCGGCTTTGCAGATGCCAAAGTGACTGATGTTCAAACGCAGCCTAATCCCAAGAAAGGCATCACGCTCCTCATCTCCATCAATGAAGGGCCTCAATATCGCCTCCATAGCTGTAAGCTCGAAGGAGTCAATATTGTGCCGGTTTCAACATTAGAAGCGCTTCTTAAAATGAAACCAGGAGCACTCTACACTCCTGATGGACTCACTGGCGATATTAAGAAGATGCGGGAGTTTTATGGAAAGCGAGGTTACGTCGATGCAGTGATTCAACCTCAGATAACCCCTGCTTCGGAGCACCAGATCGATCTCGTTTATCGCATTGATGAGGGCATTCAGTCCTATCTCAATTTAGTTTCTATTCAGGGGAATACGAAGACCAAAGACAAAGTGATTCGTCGCGAAATGGTCGTCCACCCAGGCGGACTCTATGATAGCAGCTTAGTTGATCTGAGTAGAACGCGACTATTGAACTTAAATTATTTTTCCAAAGTCGATATGGTTCCTGAGGAGACGCTGCTTCCAGGCCGCAAAGACCTCAAGGTCATTGTCGATGAAAAGAAAACAGGAGCACTCCATTTTGGAGCAGGATTTAATACGATCGATGGCATTATTGGCTTTGCGGAGTTGGAGCAATCTAACTTTGATCTACTGAACTGGCCCAACTTTACTGGTGGTGGCCAACGTTTTATGACACGGATTCAATGTGGTAACCTCCGTAAGGATGCCGTGATCTCCCTGACAGAGCCATGGTTTCTTGGCTACAAGCTCTCTTTAGGTAGTTCCGTTTTTTATCATGAGGCCAACTTCTTGAGTCCCGTTTATGAGCAATCCAACTGGGGAGCCTCCATTCAAGCCCGCAAGGAGATTATTCCTTGCTTGGCAGGAAGCGTGGAATATCGCCCAGAACAAATTTCCATTTTTAATCTTCAGTCAGGATCAGTTCCTTCGACAAGTCCGATTCAAACGGATGCGAACAATAGCCCTTATTTTAAAAGCGCGCTCTTAGGTTCGCTTAACTGGGATCGGCGCGATAGCCTCTTTTTACCTCGCAAGGGAGAGCAAATCGATTTTACTGCCTTCGGAGCTGGGGGTGGCTTAGGTGGCAATGTTCAAGATTATGGAATCACGCTTGAGGGGAAAAAATATTTTTCACTCCCTTGGGATATGATCTTTTTGATGAAAGGGGCCATTGCTAATGTGAGCTCTTGGAGTAGCGGTTCCAAAGGGGTGACGACGCCTCCTGTTTTTGACGAACTCTACCTTGGTGGTGCCAATAACCTTCGTGGTTTCTATTTCCGCAAAGTCAGCCCTGTCGATAGCAACAATAATCCCATTGGTGGTAACTCTTCTGCTTATGCAACGGGAGAGCTCACCATTCCTGTCATCACTCGGGTGCGCGTGGCTCTTTTCAGTGATTGGGGATTAGTCAATGCCAATTCTTATGACTATTCCACAGCTCTTGCTTGCGGTGATATCGGTCTTGGATTGCGCTTAGAGTTGCCCATTGGTCCTGTCAATATCGATTGGGGTTATCCTGTCAAATGCCAGTATTACAACCAGAGTAATGGC
The DNA here is from genome assembly GCA_019747735.1 of Chthoniobacterales bacterium. Classification (GTDB taxonomy): domain Bacteria; phylum Verrucomicrobiota; class Verrucomicrobiia; order Chthoniobacterales; family UBA6821; genus CAIWMF01. Next base: position 23,797 of record JAIEQL010000027.1, read on the forward strand.
CAGTTTAACTTTACGGTGGGGTATCAGTTTTAGAGGATGTCTTGAAAAGCCTAAAATCGGGCATTACAGCGTTGCTCCAGTACGTCATTCTCGCGGAGGTCGAAATCGCGTCCTCGAGTTTTTCATAAGAAAAAATTTCAGCGCTTCTAACGCGCCCTTTTCAATTTAATCCACTATAGTAACGACAACGCCACGTTCATATTGCTTCAGAATGCGAATCGCACTGAATGCATAAAAAATCACAAGAATGAGAATTGGTATGAATATGATGCGGCAAGGAGAAACAATTCTTATTTTGGACCGACATCAGCCCATTGCTACTTTGTCCCCTTATCGAAGCGCTGAAATTTCAGAACAATGGAATAGCAGGATTGCTTTTTTGAGCAAGACGTCAAAGGTAACTCTTCCAAAAACAAATAAGAGAAAGCCACTGCAGCCGCCTATTGTAACGACCAAGCCAGCTAGATTAGTTCACGCATTGCTGGAAGAAAGATCTGAAGGCCGATGAAATTTTGGGATAGCTCTGCATTACTGCCTCTTCTTGTTAAAGAAGCTACCAGCGCTAGCATGCAAAATTGCTTTGAAGAAGATGACGAAATTGCTATCTGGTGGGGAATTGAGACGGAATGCCTCTCTGCTTTAGCTAGAAGAGAACGTGAGGGCATGCTCACAGCAGCTCAACAGAGCGAGGCTGAAAAACGACTTAAGGAAATTTTAGAAACGGCGATAGAAATTAATCCTTTTTCTGAAATAAAAAAAATAGCTCGACGACTTTTAAGAATGCATCCTCTTCGAGCTGCCGATTCTTTACAACTTGCAGCCGCCATTTTCTTGGCAGGAGAAAATGTTTCGGAGTTAACCATGGTGACACTCGATGACCGTTTGCGGCTATGTGCCCAGCGGGAAGGCCTAGCTACAATACCTTAGAGCATTTTATCTAAAAATAGTAGAGTGGATTAGAGGATGTCTTGAAAAGACTAAAATTGCGCATTATGGCGTCGCTCCAGTGCTCGCGTCCATATACACTGCGGGTCTGTGCGCTTCGCTCCTGGTACTGCATCAATTTTATTCATTTTCAAGACACCCTCGTATAGTCAAATGACTTAAAAATTACACAAAATTGACGTGATCTTTTCAGGAAAAGACTGCGTTCTCATTACTGACCCCATTTTCGTGCGGACAGGCTTTAATAAACATCTTTCCGATAGCGCTTCTCTTTTTTCAGTGCTTCGACATACGCTGCAGCAGCCTCTGCAGAGTGCCCGCCTTGTTTGGCAACCACTTCATGGAGCATCTGCTCCACATCTTTAGCCATGCGAGAGGCATCACCGCAAACGTAGAAATAGGCGCCTTCTTCCAGCCAAGTGTAGAGCTCTTTGGCGTTCTCTCGCATCCGGTGTTGGACATAAATTTTCTCCGTTTGATCACGAGAAAAAGCCGTATCTAAGCGGTGAAGGGTGCCCTCTTTTTGAAAAGCTTTTAACTCTTCGCGGTAAAGGAAATCGGTCTCAGAGCGCTGATCTCCGAAGAAAAGCCAATGCTTGCCGCTCGCGCCACTGGCTCTGCGATCGTGTAAGAAAGCGCGAAAGGGAGCGATCCCTGTTCCAGGACCTACCATGATGATGTCGCGGCTATGATCTTCTGGCAGACGAAAATGTTTTGCTGAATGGATAAAAACAGAAACCGGGATCTCCTCGGTAACGCGATGAGCGAGGAAGGTCGAGCAAACGCCCTTGCGCTGCCGGCCAAGGCTTTCGTACTGGACTGTGGCCACCGTAAGATGAATCTCCTGAGGATGAACTTTGGGTGAAGAGGCGATGGAATAAAGTCGTGGTTGCAACTTGCGCAAAAGTTTTACAAATTCCTCTGGCGTAAAGCGCGCAGCTGGATGATCGAGCAAAGGATCAATCACTTCGCGACCCCAGAGATACTTTTCTAAATGCTCTTTGGATTCCGGTGCAGGAAGCATTGCCAAATGAGCGGCGGAGAGGTCGCGTTCCGCGATGGCTGCGAGGAGTTGTTTGGAAGGTTCCGTGATCGCGTAGTGGCGCAGGAGGGCTTCACGAATGGGACGCTGTTCTCCATTCGGGTCTGGAACAAGCTCTGAGCCTTGAAAGCCCAGTACTTCCAGCAATTCCTCGACAAGGGTGGGATCGTTGACAGGAAAAACACCGAGCGAATCACCCACCTCGTAAATAAGTCCTGAGTCTGCAAGGGAGACTTCGTAGTGACGTGTATCTTTGGCAGAAGTAGGATGGGTCAGCTTTTGATTAGTGCGCAGGGTTGCCGGGAAGGGATTTTTGCGAGAGTAGGGAGTCACAGGAATCATGAGGTAAAAAATTAAACACAAAAGAACACAAAGAAACGCAAAAAGAAGAAATGATTTTGGGGTCCTATATAGTGTATTAAATTGAACAGGCAAGGCCGAAGAGCGAGCGCTATATCTTATAAGAGGGTTTCTTGAAAAGACTAAAGTTGCGCATTACGGCGTCGCTCCAGTGCTCGCGTCCTCGAGTATGTCCATATACACTGCGGGTCTGTGCGCTTCGCTCCTGTTACTGCATCAATTTTATTCATTTTCAAGACACCCTCTAACGGGAGTGATGAGAACGCAGTCTTTTCCTGAAAAGATCACGTCAATTTTGTGTAATTTCTAAGTAATTTGACTGTACCAAAAGGTACGCTTCACCGATTTAAAAATCTTTTTTAGATCAAGTCCTTACGCCATATTTCCCATTTCGATTCACGTTTTTAGGTTAAAGTACCAGGATGCCAGGAAGGACCTCTTTTCTCTCCGATTTAATTTCACATTTTTTTGCTGACCTATAAGAATGGTGCGCTATGAAAAATGCTTTTGTTGCTCTTTTGTTGTTGCTCACTTCTGGGATCGCTTCTCATGGCTTAAAGGCTGTAGAGCCTGCTACCATAACTGTTCGTAAGGGAGATGCCGTTAACATTTCTTTTTCTGGAATCACCGGAAGTGAGGGTGCTGTCGTTTCTAAGATTCTTTCTAACGATCTCAGTCTCGCTGGCTGTTTTTCGTTACAACCTCCTAACGTCGCTTCCTTTCTGATTAGCGGCGTGGCTACAGGAGGAGTGCTTCAAGGAAAGGTGGCTGATCGTACAGGAGCTGCCTTAATTTCTAAAACGTATTCGGGTGATGTGCGGAGTGCCACCCATCATTTTTGCAATGATATTGTACAGGCCATCACGGGACATCCTGGTATAGCGACCAGTAAAATCGCCTTTGTCAGCAACCGCACAGGGCGCAAAGAAATTTACGAAGCTGATTATGATGGCTTCAATGGACGTCAACTGACCCATGACAATGCGATTAGCGTTTCCCCGTCGCTCAGTCCCAATGCTTCTCAACTAGCTTATACAGGCTATTTGAGCGGGTATGCTGATATTTATTTGATTGATTTAGCAACAGGGGCTCGAAAACGATTGGTAAAATTTCCAGGGACTAATTCGGGACCACGTTTCTCTCCTGATGGGAGTCGCCTTGCCTGCACCTTAAGTAAAGATGGAACTCCTGGACTTTATATTGTTGGCCTCAACGGCGGTGTCCAACGCCTGACACGCACCCGGGGAGCTGAGTCGTGTGGCACCTGGTCTCCCAATGGTGCCGAGCTCATCTACTCTTCTGATGTCAATGGAGGGCCTCAGCTCTATCGTATCAGTGCCTTGGGAGGTCCTTCTCGCGTTGTTCCCACAGGATTTGGCTATGCTACAGAACCTAACTGGTCTCCCGATGGTCAACGCCTGGCCTTTAATGTCCGTTCTGCAGGAGCCTTCGCGGTTGCTGTGCTTGATCTAAACAGTGGAACATCCCATATCGTAGCCCAAGGGGAAAATCCTGTTTGGGGTCCTGACTCGCGGCATCTTTTGTTTAGTACCAAAAATGCGCTGGTTCTCTTCGATACCCAGAACGGCAAATCAGTTCCAGTGGTCAGTGGCTTAGGACAAGTGACAGAGCCCACTTTTTCTCATTGATTTTTTGAGAGGATCACGGATGATCCTTGGACCATGAATACCAAGACCTTTTTCTCTGCGCTCTCGTTGACCCTTGTTGTGGCTTTTCTTCCAGCCTGTGCTCATAAAAAAAAGCAGCAGTATGCAGGAATCGATGGAGATTATGTTGCGGGAACTCCGCTCAGTGAGCGTTCGGAGAGCGCTAACTTCATGGGGGCTAATGTCAATCGGAGCGAATATACTCCCGTTTATTTTGCCTTTGATAATAACTCCGTCTCTCCTGACCAAGAAAGTAAAGTGCTTCATGTCGCTGAAGGAATTCGCTCCTCTGGCAAAACCGTAATTCTAGCTGGGTTTACTGATGATCGTGGCACCGAGGAATACAATCGTGCTCTTGGGGAGCGCCGCGCTTTGGCTGTTCGCGAGGCTCTTATTGCTAAAGGAGTTTCTGCTAGCAAAATTCAAACAGTCAGTTTTGGAAAAGAAATGCCTGCTGATTCTGGTGAAAATGATGCTGCTTGGGCTAAGAATCGCCGCGTGGAGTTTGGGATCGTCAAGTAGTAAAGGCTAGGTAAAAAAAGCCCGTAACCGTTCAGCAGAACGGTTGTAAAGGGTGAAGAGTGAAAGGTAATGGGTGATAAGAAAGCTTATTTCCGATCTGAAAATACTCTTTACCCTTCACTCTTTACTGTTAATCCCTTCTGCTTCTGCCGACGTAGCACAGTGGTAGTGCAGCTGATTCGTAATCAGCAGGTCAGGGGTTCGAATCCCCTCGTCGGCTTGCGAGCAGAAGAATTGTAACTGCCAACGTATTTTTCCTGCTTCGACTACGTTAGTAGTAACTAAAAATTTCATGAAAAAAGCACTCATAACCGGCATCACCGGCCAAGATGGTTCCTATCTTGCAGAGCTGCTGCTTGAAAAAGAATACGAAGTGCATGGGGTGATTCGACGTGCTTCCACTTTTAATACAAGTCGTATTGATCATCTCTATCAGGACCCTCATATTCATGGAAAAAAACTATTTCTTCATTATGGTGATTTGGCTGATTCGGTACAGATGGTTAAGTTGCTCTATAGCCTCAAACCTGATGAAATCTACAATCTAGGAGCACAGAGTCATGTGCGTGTCTCCTTTGACATTCCGGAATACACCAGTGATGTCATTGGTTTGGGGACCGTGCGCTTGCTAGAAGCGATCCGCGAGGCAGGTCTATCACAAGATGTCCGCTATTATCAGGCCTCCTCTTCGGAGATGTTTGGAGAAGCCCCCGAAACACCACAACGAGAAACGACCCCTTTTCATCCGCGCTCTCCTTATGGCTGTGCTAAGGCTTTTGCGTACTGGCTAACGGTCAATTATCGCGAAGCCTACAAACTCTATGCTTCCAACGGGATTCTTTTTAATCATGAAAGTCCACGACGTGGAGAGACTTTTGTCACACGAAAGATCACGCGTGCTGCGACCCGAATCAAGCTAGGACTGCAAGAGAAGCTCTTTCTTGGCAATCTCGACGTGCAGCGTGACTGGGGGTATGCCAAAGAATATGTCGAAGCGATGTGGCTGATGTTACAACAAGAGCGCCCCGATGATTATATTTGCGCCACCGGCGAGGCACATTCTATCAGGGATTTTTGTGAAGAATGCTTTGGATTGCTCGATCTTGATTGGGAAAAATATGTCCACTATGACAGTCGCTATGACCGCCCTAGTGAGATAAAAAGGCTTGTGGGAGATGCCTCTAAATTAAAACGACAACTCAACTGGGAACCCAAGACCACGTTTAAAGAATTAGTTCGCATTATGACAGAAGCTGATTTGGCCTTAGCGAAGAAGGAATTGGCTCACGGTGAGATTGTTGCCAGTCTTAAGAAAGAAGAAGCAAGAAAACACGCTTGTTCTTGACTTCCTGCTTGTTATGGATTAGTCCTTATCTCCATGATTGCCGAAGAAACCACTCAAGAACGAAAATTTATTGGCCAGCCCTATGAAGACAATTCTGTGGATGCCGCTGCTTATGAGATGGAATTTATTGCAGCAGTGAAGGAAGGATTAGCTGAGCTCGATCGAGGAGAATTTGTAACTTTTGAAGAAATTAAAAAGGAATTTTCTTCATGGGTTACAAAATAATTTTTTCCCCTAGAGCTCAGCGAGATCTAAGAGAAATTCAGTATTATATTTCTTTTGACTCTCCCCAGAGAGCAGATCGCTTTGGCCAACGCCTTCTTGCAAGGACGGAGATACTTCAATTTCATCCTGAAATAGGGCGTACCGTTCCTGTATTTGCCAACCGTAAGATCCGAGAAATCATTCTTGGGAACTATCGGATAATTTACAGAGTTGATCATTTAAAAAAAGAGATCGAGATTGTTCATTATTGGCACGCTGCCCGAGGCACTCCCGATGTCCGTTATTAACCGTTCCTCACTCATCTACGTTGCAGGTCACACTGGCATGGTCGGTTCTGCCATCGTGCGGGCGTTACGCGCGCAAGGTTCTAATAAGCTGCTCTTGCGCACACATCAAGAACTCGACCTTTGCGATGCTGCAGCAGTGAGATCCTTTTTTAAAAAAGAAAAACCGAAAGTAGTCATCGTTACCGCAGCACGTGTTGGGGGTATTTATCCTAACAGCACTTATCCAGCAGAGTTTTTGCACGAAAACCTCACCATCGCCCACCATCTGATTCATGAAGCCTATCAGCATGGAGTAAAGCGACTCTTATTTTTAGGAAGCTCTTGTATTTATCCGCGTGAAACCGCACAGCCCATCAAAGAAGAACAACTCCTCACCGGCTCTTTGGAGCCAACGAATGAAGCCTATGCCATTGCGAAGATTGCTGGGGTCAAGCTTTGCCAATTTTATCGCCAACAATATGGTGTGCTTTTTCATTCCATCATGCCCTGCAATCTTTATGGTCCAGGCGACAATTATGATTTAACAACGGCACATGTTTTGCCTGCGCTCTTGCGCCGGTTTAAGGAGGCGAAAGAAAAGGGCGTTCCCTCCATCACCCTTTGGGGCACAGGCAAAAGCCGTCGTGAGTTTCTCCATGTCGATGACTTAGCTGACGCTGTGATGCTTTTGCTCGAGAATCCAAGCCCTCCCGACTGGATCAATGTAGGAAGCGCAAGAGAGATCACCATTGAGGAGCTGGCAAGACTTATTGCGAAAATAACTGGCTTTGAAGGTCAGATTTTATGGGACGCTTCGCACCCTGATGGAATGCCTCGAAAGCTTCTTGATAGCAGTAAGCTTCGATCCCTAGGCTGGCGCCCCACCATTGAGTTGGAAACAGGGATTCACTCTGTTTATAAAGAAGTTGTTAAGAAAGTGGCGGTATAACTTTTCTTAAAGATTTCCTGAAACTGGAGGAGTAAATTTTTTCAATTTATTATCAGTCCCTTGAAAAAAGAGAGTGATCGTACCATCTCCGTTATCATAACTGACAGGTGCTGAATTTGCTGAGATATATAAATTAGTGAGTACTCCACTAACGAGATTAAGCTGATACATATTGTTACCAGTATCTAAAAAGTAAACACAGCGATCGGGCCCCACATAAGGAGTCGTTGCGATAGTTGGTCCTAAATTAGGAGTTAAACCAGAACCATTAAGATACACAGAGCTAAGCTGCTGATAATGAAGGTCAGTGTTCCCATTTTGAAAATAAAGAACAAGTGAGTTTGCTTGGAAATTAGGACCTACAAAAGGGGTAGAGAGTGTTAAAACATTAAAATTAGTTACTGGCCCTCCTTGTGTAGAAACTCCATACAGTCCAGATCCTGGCCCGGGATTACCATTACCTTGAAAATAAATATTGCCATTTCCAGGAACGCAAGGAGTCGAAAGTCCAAAAATAGAAGCTTTCTGATTACCTGTTCCTACTTGAATAATAGGTTGAACTTCTGTGATGCTCGAAGCTGTTGCCGGAATCTTAAAGAGTTGAGGAAGACCTTGCATATTAGGTCGTTTAGTTAATGGATTGATATAGCTAAAATAATAAATATACCCGTCAGTAGAAGCCGCTGGAGCAAAAGCTGTTGTTACAAGGTTATCGAAAGTGGAGAAATTATTCCCATCGACCTCTACTTTAGCAAGCGAGTAGAGCATCCCCGTAGTAACATTACTGTAATTGTAATTGATTGACCCTTGAAAGTAACACCAACCATCTCCAGGAACAGAAGGAGGAGAGAAAATCGTTACTGGTGTTTGCCCTCCAGCACCCAGCTGAGTTGCTAAGAAAGGAAAATTGCTCGGTGGTATGGTAGGAGTCGGATTAAGGGTATTTTCAGAAGCCACAACAATCTCAGCGCTATCTGAAGCGACTTTAAAAAATAAATTATTAACCCCTTGAAAGTAGAGATGGTTATCACTGGTATCGGCACTAAAAACCGGAGCAGAAAGAACTCGAATATACGCCGAAACAGTTGCTGTTCCAACAAAGAGGGAAAGCAGGAGGAGAAAGGTTAGACGCAGCAACAGACTATTATTCTTCATAAAATAGGGAGAGAGAGGGTGAAGTGGCGCTAAAGGAATTTTTGGGCAATTTTTTTGAAAAAAAAGAAAAAGAGTTAATAGAACAGGAACAAAGAGAGTTTGAACTTAAGTACAATTAACTTCAACTTCAACTTATAAGTCACCGTTATTAAGTGATCACTGCCAACGTAGCGTTGACACTTAGAGGGTGTCTTGAAAAGACTAAAATTGCGCATTACGGCGTCGCTCCAGTGCTCGCGTCCTCGAGTATGTCCC
>JAIEQL010000041.1 GCA_019747735.1 Chthoniobacterales bacterium
GGTCTCATCTCCTCTTCCTAACGCAGCTGCGTACTCTTTCCAAATCGCTGCTGATTCCTCCCAAAGAGCAGCTTCTTTGTTCCCAAGCTCATCTCTCCGGGCTCTCGCCTCACGAGCTTTTCCATAAGCATAAGCAGCTCCTGGTGACCATTCACAGCCGCACAAGGCAAGAGCTTGTTTCTTTAATCGCTCTGCTTGTTTTTCATCTCCTCTTGCTAACGCAGCTGCTTGTTCTTTCGAAATTGCAGCTGATTCCTCCCAAAGAGCAGCTTCTTTCTTTCCAAGCTCATCTCCTTTGGCTCTGGCCACACGAGCTTTACGATAACAATAAAGCGGGCTACCACTCGAACTGCTAGTTAAAGCACTAACTTGTTTCTTTAATCGCTCTGCTTGAGTCTCATCTCCTCTTCCTAACGCAGCTGATTGTTCTTTATAAATTGCAGCTGACTCCTCCCAAAGAGCAGCTTTTTGGTTTTCAAGCTCATCTCCTTTGGCTCTCGCCTCACGAGCTTTTTCATAAGCATAAGCAGCTCCTGGTGACCATTCCCAGCCGCCCAAGGCAAGAGCTTGTTTCTTTAATCTCTCTGCTTGGGTCTCATCTCCTCTTGCTAAAGTAGCTGCGCATTCTTTCCAAATCGCAGCTGATTCCTCCCAAAGAGCAGCTTCTTTGTTCCCAAGCTCATCTCTTTTGGCTCTGGCCACACGAGCTTTACGATAACAATAAAGCGGGCTACCACTCGAACTGCTAGTTAAAGCACTAACTTGTTTCTTTAATCGCTCTGCTTGAGTCTCATCTCCTCTTCCTAACGCAGCTGCTTGTTCTTTGCAAATCGCAGCTGATTCCTCCCAAAGAGCAGCTTCTTGGTTCCCAAGCTCATCTCCTTTGGCTTTGGCCTCACGAACTTTTCCATAAGCATAAGCAGCTCCAGGTGACCATTCACAGCCGCCCAAGGCAAGAGCTTGTTCCCGTAATCGCCATGCTTGGGTCCAATCTTCTCTTGCTAAAGCAGCTGATTGTTCTTTCCAAATCGCAGCTGACTCCTCCCAAAGAGCAGCTTCTTGGTTTCCAAGCTCATCTCCTTGGGCTTTGGCCTCACGAACTTTTCCGTAAGCATAAGCAGCTCCGGGCCATTTTTCGCAACCGCCCAAGGCATTAGCTTGTTTCTTTAATCGCTCTGCTTGTTTTTCATCTCCTCTTGCTAACGCAGCTGCTTGTTCTTTCGAAATTGCAGCTGATTCCTCCCAAAGAGCAGCTTCTTTCTTTCCAAGCTCATCTCCTTTGGCTCTGGCCACACGAGCTTTACGATAACAATAAAGCGGGCTACCACTCGAACTGCTAGTTAAAGCACTAACTTGTTTCTTTAATCGCTCTGCTTGAGTCTCATCTCCTCTTCCTAACGCAGCTGCGTACTCTTTCCAAATCTCTGCTGACTCCTCCCAAAGAGCAGCTTCTTGGTTCCCAAGCTCATCTCTTTTGGCTTTGACCTCACGAGCTTTTCCATAACAATAAAGCGGGCTGTCACTCGAACGGCTAGTTAAAGCACTAACTTGTTTCTTTAATCGCTCTGCTTGGGTCTCATCTCCTCTTGCTAAAGCAGCTGCTTGTTCTTTCCAAATCGCAGCTGATTCCTCCCAAAGAGCAGCTTCTTTCTTTCCAAGCTCATCTCCTTTGGCTCTGGCCTCACGAGCTTCTCCATAACAATAAAGCGGGCTACCACTCGAACTGCTAGTTAAAGCACTAACTTGTTTCTTTAATCGCTCTGCTTGAGTCTCATCTCCTCTTCCTAACGCAGCTGATTGTTCTTTATAAATTGCAGCTGACTCCTCCCAAAGAGCAGCTTCTTGGTTTCCAAGCTCATCTCCTTTGGCTCTGGCCTCACGAGCTTTTCCATAACAATAAAGCCGGCTGTCACTCCAACTGCTAGTTAAAGCACTAACTTGTTTCTTTAATCGCTCTGCTTGGGTCTTATCTCCTCTTCCTAACGCAGCTGATTGTTCTTTATAAATTGCAGCTGACTCCTCCCAAAGAGCAGCTTCTTGGTTTACAAGCTCATCTCCTTTGGCTCTGGCCTCACGAGCTTTTCCGTGAGCATAAGCAGCTCCAGGCATCTTTTCCCAACCGCCCAAGGCATTAGCTTGTTTGCTTAATCGCGTTGCTTGAGTCTCATCTCCTCTTGCTAACGCAGCTGCTTGTTCTTTCCTAATTGCAGCTGATTCCTCCCAAAGAGCAGCTTCTTGGTTCCCAAGCTCATCTCCCTGGGCTCTGGCCTCGCGAGCTTTTCCGTAAGCATAAGCAGCTCCGGGCCATTTTTCCCAACCGCCCAAGGCAAGAGCTTGTTTCTTTAATCTCTCTGCTTGGGTCTCATCTCCTCTTGCTAAAGTAGCTGCGTACTCTTTCCAAATCGCAGTTGATTCCTCCCAAAGAGCAGTTTCTTGGTTCCCAAGCTGATCTCCTCGGGTTCTGGCCTCACGAGCTTTTCCATAACAATAAAGCAGACTGCCACTCAAACTGCTAGTTAAAGCATAAGCTTGTGTTCTTAATCTTTCTGCTTGGGTCTTATCTCCTCTTCCTAACGCAGCTGCTTGTTCTTTCAAAATCGCAGATGACTCTTCCCAAAGAACCGCTTCTTGGTTCCCAAGCTCATCTCCTTTGGCTCTGGCCTCACGAGCTTTTCCATAAGCATAAGCAGCTCCGGGCCACCCTTCCCAGCCGCCCAAGGTATAAGCTTGTTTGCTTAATCGCTCTGCTTTTGTTTTTTCATTTTGATTCCAAGCAGTTTTCACTTGTCTCAATAAATCTCCACTCTTCTCCCAAAGCGCGGCACTCTCTTTTTCTCCTCTGGCGTGAGCCATTCCTTCTTGAAAGGCACTCCAAGCAGTCATGAGATTTGCATCCACAATCCCCTTTTCTTTAGCAGAAAAAGTCTCTTTCCATTCTCGGTGATTTTTTTCTAGTTCAGGAATCATCTCGAGCACTTTTTCCCAAGCATGAAGAAGGGAAGGGGTTTCCTCTCTTTGCTCTTGATCCTGATACGCTCTTTTTTGTTTTTCTGCTACTGTTCTTAGCTCTTTAAAAAAGGGTTGGTGCTTTTCTTTGTAAGAAGTTAAGGAAACCTGAGGCCTATCATCATAAAGCAAAGAACTACCATCATTCAAAAGTTCCTCAAATTGCTTAAGAGCTGTTGTTGTTTCTTGTTCTAAAAGCTCTTTCTCTGGAGCTCTTTTTTCTTGGGGTATTTTTTCTTCAGCGACTTTTTGAGTGAGTGTTTCAAGGACTTCTTTGCTCAGCTCGTGGTTTCTTAGAAGATGCTCTTTTTCTTTTTGCCAAGCTTGGTGTTCTTGATTTGTTATTTCTTTTGTAGAGTCGGCAAAGAAGGTTTTGTGGTCTTGTAATAGCCCCTCCCAAGATTGGACAACAAAACCCATCAGCGTTGGATTGTTGGCTTCTTTTACTGCTTGCTCATGAACGTTAAGAGCAGAAAGTTTTTTTGCTGCGAAGGTCGCTTTTTTTTCCCAGAGGTTTTGTTGTGTTTGAGCTTTAGGAAGATCGCGTTTGAGTTGAATACGTTCTGAAGCAGCTGCGAGGCTGAACTCTGGAGCCTTTTCAACCGCTTCTTTCCAATATTCTGTTGTGATGGCAGCCATTTCCTGAGCCAATTTCCAACTAGAAAACTCTTGATTATCAATGGCCTTAAAAAAGGTAATGTTAGCTTGAATTCCTGCCTTCTGAGCTTCTCTTTGAGTTTCGTGAAAAATTTTCACCGCAGATGATAACTCTTTGTTTATTTTAGGAGCGCGCTTGCTTTTGTCTTCGAGGATGAGTTGTTGTTGTTCTTTTTCTTTTTCTTCTAAGGCTTTTATATTTTGAAGATCAGGTTTTGTATCGGCCTCCAACTCTGATACAACCTTGTTTTGAAGCTTCAGAGGTTGTGGAAGCTCTAATACTTTTTCATGTTCTTTTTTGAGTTCTGCTTGCTGCTCTAAAAGTTGCTTTTGTTCATGAACTATTTTTTCATTTTGCTGCTCATTATTCTCTTTTTGAAGCTCTAGACTTTCAGCCTGTTCTCCAAGACTACTTAAAAGTGGTCGAAGATGCTCTTCTGATAGCTCTTGCTGAAGGATCTTTTTTTTTACTTCTTTTAAAGCGTTACTCAAAATTTCATAGAGCGAGTAAAATTCTTCGGACTTTTTATTCTTTTCAAGGAGCTTTTCTATTTTAAGAAAAAGATGCTCTCTCATTTCTAAAAATAAATTTTCGATGTTGTTCAATCGCTCTTCTTGGTTTTCTCCTAAATGTTCTTCTATGTCTGAAAATGCTCTCTTAAGTTCAGGAATGATTCCTAGAATCGGCCCCTGGGGCTCGTCTGAGGAAGTTGTTTTGATCCAAGAAGACTTTCTACTTAATGTGCTTTGTTGTTGAGAAGCCGCAATAAATTCTTTAGTCCATTTTGCAATCTGTTCAGTTCTTGTGGCACTAAGAATTAGTTCTTCTTGAATAGCTTCTAATTCTTGTGAATTGATCTCAGTAACGTAGTTGGCAATTTGTTTTTGTGCATATTTGATGGCGTCTTGGTTGGGACGAAATTCTTGTACTTCTTTTGTTCCAGTGCTTAATTTCTCGAGAATTGTTCTCCAGTTTCTTAACGCCGCAGCTGTAGCCCTAATAGCTGAGGCTCCTGTCATCGCTTTTTTACTCTGGTATTCTTTTTTTGAAATGCCCTCAATTTCCCCAGCCATCTTTTCTAGTTGGTCTAGGGTTGGAGTATATTCTTTTCTGGTAGGGTTATTTTTGCTCAAGAGTTCTTGGATGCTCTTTTCCACTGCTTCCCACCCTGATATTGTTTGATGGTGAAGTTTTCTTAGTTCTTTTAGTTCGCTTTGTTCTTCTGTACTTAAAAGTCCTTGAGCTATTTTTAAACGAGTCGTAGAGGTTTGCTGTTGCAGTTGGTGTTCGCGTTCCTCGTTGTCTTGCTCTTGAAGAAAGTTCCACAAGCCTTTTTGTGACTTATTGCAGGCTTCTTCGAGGACTTTTCTTTTTTCAGGATATTCTGATTGAAAGAGGTTCATACACTCATTGAGCTTTTTAAGCTCTTGCTCGTTTTCTTCTAAGCGTTTTTCTAAGGAAGATCTAGTCTCGGGAAAATCGGCTATTGTTTCCACAAGCAGTTTTCCTTTTCGACGAAGCTCCTTAGGCTTTTCTTCGTAGCGCTGATGTTCTTGGTCTAAGGCTTGTAAGGCTTTTGTTTTTTCTTCTATCTCCTTGAGATGCTTTTGATAAGTGGCTTCGAAGGAGCTGTTCTTTTCTGCCCAATTTTTTTCTAATGTCTGCTGTAGCTCTGTTAGATTCTTGAGGCGTTGCTGCCAGAGCTCTTTTTGAAATTGAGTTTGTTCTTCAGGTTTTTCCACCATCTTTAGAGCCTGTTGTCCTAGATTTTCAAAAAGTTGTTTTTCTTCTGCTTGAATGTTGGGAGGAGTGGTCTTGGCATTGCCTGTGCGAGCAGAGGAGCTGTGCCAATGGGCTAGCTTTTGAAGGTTACTGGGAGCGGCGATGAGAGTGTCACTATTTTCTTGAGCTAAGAAAGCGCCTATGAAAAGTGGGGGAACGTCATCAATGGAGGGCTCTTGGTTGAGACACTCTTTTTTCCACTGCCACGCAGCCTCCCTATTATCACTTTCTTGATAGGTTTTAAAAATGTAGTAGTTGAGGCTGTGGAGGGCTTCTTCCAGCCATTCATGTTCTTGTTTCCACTCTTCTAGGGTTGCTATTTTTTTTGAGCGACTTAAGGCGGCTTTCATGGTCAATGCCTCCTCTTTGGCTTCTTTGATTTTATTGCTACTGAGTGCTCTGACGCCTTTGTAAAGAGGCTCCCAGGCTTGGACGATGGCTTGGGCTTCTAAGATGTAATCACCAAGAAGGTAGAGGTCTAATTTGTTTAATTCTTCTTCTTGTTTCTCTGTTTCTGTTTTCCTTCCTCGGATATTGACATCAGGGTTGCTTAAAAAAGCTTCGCGGTTTTCAGGGGTGAATTTTTCAAGCGAATCAATACCACTCCAAGCTGCTTGAGCTTTTCCGAGCCAGTTGTGGACGTGTCGAAGAACGGCTTGAGAGGCTGGTTTTGCAAGTTCCCTTTTTTGTCGTTCGTTTAAAAAATCAGCGGAAGGGAATGTTCTAATGTTTTCACTTAAGAAAATCGTTTGTTTACCTTTTAGGAGTGGCCGTTCTAGGGTTTGGTAAATCGAAGCACCATTATATTTAGGATGTGTTTTATCCAAGATGAAGGAGATGACATGGCCTGCTACTTGTTTGAGATAGTGCTCGGAAGCGTAGCGCCAGAGGGCGTTAGCTTCGCGTTCTTCATAATGTGTTGTAGGGTCAAACCAGCCGTAGGCTGCACTAAGTCGCTTGCCACCTGGAGTTGTCTCGAGGGTGAATTTCCCTTTTTCTTCTGCGTATTGTTGTGCTTTAGCTAGGTTGCATTCTGTAGGGTCCTTTCCTCCGTTCCACCCAGTCCAAAAAACAGCTTTGTCCCGCGGCGTTTGAAAGAGTGTTTTTTTTTGATCCAAGAGTTCACGCCAGCTAATCGGTTGCGCTACTTGATGAGCACTATTATTAGAGCGAGCTGTCGTAACGGGAAGAGCTTGTTCTAAATCGCTTAGAACCCTTTGAGTAACTTGCACCAGCTCGTTGAGCTTTGCGATGATTCGTTCGTTTTGCTGCTGTGCAATGAGACCAAGGTTGTTGTTCTTTTCAAGAAAAGCGCTCAAATATTGTTCGTAGCGCTCTTGGCACTCTGCCCATTGTTGAAAAAGATTTTCTAAGGCCTCTTGGGTTAGCCTTTGATTTTTATTTTCTAAAAGCTGAATCATATCCCTAGCCTCTTGGAATCTTTGTTCTAGGGTTGCTAGATCCGAAAGATCTTCCTTTTCGCTTTCTTCATCAGTGTCATTTGATGGCGAGCTCAGTCTAGCATTGACATCGGGAGCTTGTTTCAGAGTGCTCTCTTCGACCATCTCTTCCTTCTCAACAAACACCTTAAACTCAGTCTCTGTATTGTTGTCGGCTACAGGATTGTTAATTTTTTCAGCAGCTTTTTCTTGTGCTTGGAGCAATTGTTCGTCGCTGTTCCTTTCGAGAGTTTCTTTTGAACCACCCGACTTTTCATGCTCCTCTTTTTTGTCTTTCATCATCGCGCTCACGTGTAGGGGAGCGAGCACACAGGCGCTTAGAAGTAAAAAAAGGGAAAGTTTTTTCATGGCCGATAGACGGTTTAAGTTAGGCTGATTTTCACGAAAGGATATACTCATCGCGAATGAAAATTAGGTTTTTTTTACGCAGAAATTTTTGGGGCTAGCCATACGTCAGAGCGAGCTGCTACCGACGTAATAGCACGCTCTGAAAACGCAGCTAGCGCCAAAAAGAACCAGTAAAAATCCTTAATTTTTATTCGTGATGAGTATAAACCCTTCACCAATCAAGCCTTATTCTATTTGGCTTCATTGAGTGAAGTTTCCAAAATCGCCAATTGACTCTCTAACGAGGCATCGATTAGACCCAACGGCGATTCTAAAACGCAGGAGTTAGGTCCAAGCTCTTCTCGAGCCCTGACTTCGATCATGGTCTGGGTAGGCATCAGATCGGAAAGCCTTTTTAAAGAGCTTTCCACAGCCTCTCTGTCTTGGGGATTCACCTGCAAAACAATACGAGGTTGCTGCTTTAATTCTTCAAGAGCTTTTCCAACGAGTTGATAAAAGCGCTCCTGTGGCGGAAGCTCCATTACAAAACCTCGCACACAATTAATGACAACCTGAATTAACTGATTTCTTGATTGCTCAAAATAAGTGAGGGAAGCCAAAACCGTTTTGACATTGTAAGCTGCTGCAGCGGCTTTCCCCGCACTCAAGCCCTCTTCGTATCCTTTCTTTTTTTGAAACTCAAACTCTTCCTTCGCTTGTTGAGCCATTGCGGCAGTAGAAGCTCGCGCTTTCTCAAGCAGCTCTATCGCCTCGTGACAGAGTGCTCCTTCTTTTTGAAACAGAACAGTCCCTTGCTGCAGGTGGTCTGGGAGATCTTGATCCCATTGAAGAAGTGTTGTCATAGCGTCATCGTTCAGAGATTTAGATTATACGAAAGAAAAGTCCATTTTCATGGCATGGTTTTGTAGCAGTTGCAGCTAGTTCTTGATTAGGTTTCTCAACGGATGCGTCAAATCCATGATGAAGTCTCATTCCAAAGTTTGTTAAGAATAGCCTCTGCTTCTAATGCCCAAGGGAGAGGAGTAGGTGCACAACCTTGAGCAAAGCAGCCTGGTAGTTTTGTGGCAATCCGTTTTTGAATACCTTGTTCTTTTAAAGAAAAAGCATGGTCGGCAAGTTTGATGGAACCTTGATGAAGAAGCTCTCTCATTTTGCTGCTCTCTTGAAAAGCAGCGGGAGTATTGTGAAGGAGTTCCTCTCTCATCGGCTCTAGAGCATACCTTGCAGAAGATCCACTCAATACTACAAATTGCAGAAGATCCTCTCCAAGCTCTTCACGAAGGCTACGAATGAGGGCTCCATCGATAATTTGAGCGATCTCTCTAAAAAAAAGAGAAGCGCTTGCCAAGAGTACAAGACGCTTTAATCGACCTGGAGCAATCATGCCAATGTTCCATAAAAAATCATGGGGAACCCAGCTAACAGACTCATTCCATGAGAGCTTCTTTTTCAAAAGAGCATCTACAGTGGCACGCACACGGGGCTCCTCTAAAAAAGAATGATAAAATTTTTCAGGAAAAAATTGCGTTAAAGTACCAAGAGGAACATGACGCAAAGGAGAGTTATTCCAACAAATCCATTCTTCAATAAGGGGCGCTACTGTTTCCTTTTCAAGCCATGCACGAATTTCGTTTTCACCTATACTCATCACTCTTGGTTCACGGTGTTGTTGTCTTAACAGCAGTCTCTTTTTCTGTGCCTGCTTCAGGCGGCTCTAAAGTTACGTTGTCCGCTGAAGGTAAAGCTGGAGTGGAGGCAGTGTTTGGCGCTGACACTGGTACTGGTGCCAGTGGTGCTGATGTTGATTTTTCTGAAGCCTCATGAATTTTTTTCTTAATAATTTCTCCAAAAATCTGACCTCCAAAAATGAGAGCAACGACAATAGCAATGGTAATGGCAATAAAGGCAGCAATGATAAGCCAAAAATCCCACAACATTTTTTTGGGGACTTTAATTCCAAAAAAAGAAACCTCTTGAGGAAGGTTGATCGGATAGTAGTAATCAATATTTTCAGACTGAACGATGACCACGGAAACATTATCGTAATTGAGTCCTTCGACGCTCTTCATCACGAGGGTCTTAATCTGAGGAACCAAGGTAGGCGGAACAGCACCTGGACGAAACTTCAGGAAAACAGAGGCAGAAGAAGGGGTTAAGGTTTCGGTATAAGGATCATTTTTGGGAAGAACCAAAGAGACCCGTGCAATGAGCACACCATCAATGTGGCTCAGGGTTTCTGAAATTTGCTGACTTAGGGCATACATGAACCGAATTTTTTCTTCCGTAGGAGAAGAAACAATACCTGTTTTTTTAAAGACTTCTCCAATGCCAGAAAATTTTTCTGAGGGAATGCCGTACCATTTGAGCAAATCAGTAGCAGCAGCAAATTGTTGGCGAGGGACCGCAATCGAAAATAAATTTTCCTTTTGTCCTGTTTTGACAGCTTGAATATTGCGCGCCAAGAGCAATCCCATCATTGTATTGGCATCAGCCTCCGACAAGTTAGAGTATAAAACTTCGGGACCACATCCTGCTAACAAGAGGCAGCTCAAAAGAACAAGGACTAGTTTCATCCACGAGTTTTTTTGAGCACCATTCTTAAGTGTAGTCTTTATTTTCAAATAAAAGTCCATCATGCGAAATTCAAAAGTCATTGATTCAAATAGTGCCACTGTAGACAATCCCCCTGTACCATTGTGGCATGTCGTTCATTTGGCATACCCCCGCACCATGCAACAATATTCTTGCATTGCACTGCGATGGGTAAGTTTTTGGAGAATAAAATTGCCACAGGTTTTTATCCAACGAAAGACGTTAGAAAAACGAGAGGCAAGTGTAAACTACGATCTTCTCTGCGAACAACTGGAATCCCTTCTCAATAGAGAAGCAACCAATGGCTACGAACTCTTTTCGATGAACGCAACCCACTCGGGTCTTTTTTCTATCAGCCACTCTCCAACACGCTCACAGAATCCCTTTCTGAGAAAGCATCTTCTCAACGCTATAGGAAAAGGAGAGGAAGCGCTTGTGCTGGTTTTTAAAAGAAAAGCCTAATCCAGCGCCTTTATAATGAGAGTCGCATTATGGCCTCCAAAACCAAAAGAATTGCTCATAGCACAGCGGATCTTTTTTTCACGAGCAACGTTGGGCACAAAATCGAGATCACATTCTGGATCAGGTTGATCGAGATTGATTGTTGGTGGAATAACCCCATGCTTAATCGCTAACACACAAGCAGCCAGCTCAATACCTCCAGCGGCACCAAGCAGATGCCCCGTCATCGATTTTGTGGAACTAATAGGAACTTTATAAGCATATTCTCCCATCGCTTGTTTAATTGCTTTGGTTTCTGAAATATCACCAATGGGTGTCGAAGTAGCATGAGCATTGATATAATCAATCTCTTCAGGTCTGAGCTTGGCATGTTGCATCGCTATCTGCATACAACGGCTTGCCCCCTCTGGCAGAGGGGTTGTCATATGATAGGCATCTGCACTTAGGCCATAACCGACGAGCTCGCAATAGATGGGAGCTCCTCGGCGCTTTGCATGTTCCAGTTCTTCAATAATCACAATACCTGCTCCTTCACCCATCACAAATCCATCACGATCTTTATCAAAAGGACGAGAAGCTTTTTCGGGTGCGTCATTACGCGTGCTCATGGCCCTCATCGATGAAAAGCCAGCAATGCCAAGAGGAGTGACCGTTGCTTCTGTTCCTCCTGCAACAAAAGCATCTGCATCACCAAATTTAATAATGCGCCAAGCTTCTCCAATCGAATTGTTCGAGGTTGCACAAGCTGTCACAATGGCCATGTTAGGACCACGAAAACCAAATTCCATTGAGACGATACCACTGGCCATATTGCTAATCATCATTGGAATTGTAAAAGGAGAAACACGTGAGGGCCCTTTTTCAAAGAGCCGCTTGGTTTCCATTTCCATACTTTGAAGGCCACCGATGCCACTTCCAAGCATCACTCCAACGCGATCAGAATTGACTTTTTCAGGATCCAATCCAGAGTCAGCCAGCGCCATCTTAGAAGCAGCCATGGCAAATTGAGTAAAACGATCAGCGCGACGAGCCTCTTTTGGTGTTTTAAAAAAAGTGGCAAGATCGATCCCTCCAACTTCTCCTGCAATTTTACAATCATAGCCCTGCGAATCGAAGGCATTATAATGGTGAATACCGCTCTTACCCTCTGTCAGATTTTTCCAAAAGGTGGCAATATCATTTCCAACGGGACTGACAACTCCAAGGCCTGTAATAACAACTCGACGATCGTACATGAAAATAAAACGTTTCTTAGTTTTGCAAGTCAATAGCTGAGCCGAAGAAGGCCCCCTTTGGCAAACAAATTATTTATTAATCACTGAAAAAGTTTTCAAAAAATAAATTGAATAAAAACGATCAAAAAAAAGCCTCTTGCCCATCTCCGGTA
Organism: Chthoniobacterales bacterium; assembly: GCA_019747735.1. Lineage (GTDB taxonomy): Bacteria > Verrucomicrobiota > Verrucomicrobiia > Chthoniobacterales > UBA6821 > CAIWMF01. The sequence continues at coordinate 11,696 of JAIEQL010000041.1, forward strand.
GTGAAGTAGGATTGGGCTATTATGTCTCTGCCTCATCCACCTTCTTCAGAATCAAATCGCTCTTGGTGTATGGCCCTTCATCTAGCAGGCCTTAGCGGTTTCTTACTTCCCATCATCTTAGCCCATATTGTTGTGCCCCTCACCATCTGGCTCATCAAGCGCTCTGAGAGCACAGAGATTGATGCTACTGGCAGAGAGGTGCTCAATTTTCAAATTTCCTACACACTCTATTTAGCCATCGCAGGGGCGCTCTGCTTTCTGCTCATCGGTTTCTTAATCTTTCCTCTCTTCTTTATTCCATGGCTTATCTTGCCCATTGTAGGGGCTTGTAAAACTAGCAAAGGAAATTTTTATCGTTATCCCTTCACCATTCGATTCCTTTAGAATCTAGAGTTAAATATACCTTGCGCGTTTAATATTTGAGATTTTTTCACGCTGAGATTTTTGTTTCTAGCAAGGCGAAAGAGCGAGACGCTATGCGTACATAACGTAAGCTCTGACAACGAAGCTAGAGACAAAAATAGCCAGTGAAAAACTCAAATAGTGAGCGCGCAAGGTATAACTCTTAAGATGTTTAGTAAAGCTCTCCTTGTCTAATTTTGAGTGCTAGCAATTTGATTTTAAGTCAGTTTGGCTTCTACAGCAGGATTGATAGCAGCTAAACACGAAGCGCCTATTTCACTCAAACTCAAACTCAAGCTTTACCGCTAATAACAAACGTTTGTCACTTGCGCTTCTTATAAACTCGGAGTACCTTTTACTACTTCAGAATGTCAGGGGGCGCACTGGTTTCGACTCGAATCTAGTTCTATATTCTGCATGCCGAGGACGATCAGTTGGCCTCGTAAAAAATCTGGTCAACAAAATAAATGCAAATAATGCAAACTTGGTAACCAGCCTTCAAAGCGAAGTTACCGCTCTCGCAGCTTAATTGACTGCGACGCTGATGCACCGATGTCTATTAGGTGCAGAGGCGACACTAGTAGGCTAGCTTTTCAAACGGAGGAACCGCGTTTGAGAGTGAATTATTTCGTGGATCCTAGGAGAGAGGTAGCGCACCGCACCGTAGCAGCTCTCTGAATCTCAATGTGCGGGTAAGCATGTAGAGGAATGTATTGTTAGTCTCGAGGACAGGGGTTCAACTCCCCTCGCCTCCACCAGCTTTCCTTAAGTTGACGCCATTGTCCGTTCCGGTGAACCGATACTATTGTGAAGCAAGTGCAGCTATAGAATTCTAAAAAATTCCTCCGCGCTTGCCGTCGTAACTTTTGCCACCTCCTCCAAAGAAAGGCCCCGAATCTCAGCAATCTTCTCAGCAACTAAGCACACGTGTGCTGGCTCTGCTCTCTCTCCACGATGCGGTACGGGAGCGAGATAAGGAGCATCTGTTTCAATCATGAAGCGATCTAGAGGTACGGCAGCCCCGGTTTCGCGAACGGTGGGAGCATTTTTAAAAGTGATGATTCCGGTAAAAGAAATGAGATGTCCCATGGCAATCACCTCCTTTGCCTGTGCTGGCGTCCCTCCAAAACAGTGAAAAACGGCGCGCAATTTCCCCGTGTAAGGTTTCAAAATGCGCAGCGTCTCTTCCCAAGCAGCGCTGGCCCCAGCCACATCCCGCTGATGAATGATCACGTTCAGACCAAGGTCACAAGCTAATTCCAGCTGCTGATAAAAAGCTTTCGCTTGATTTTCTCTCCAGATTTTCAAAACAATCTCATCAGTAGCATTGGAAGGTAAATGAAAAAAATCGATACCGATCTCTCCGATCGCCACTACTTTTGGATGCGTTGCAATAGAGCATAACGCTGAAAAAAACTCCGACTTCTCTTCCTCCACATAGCTAGGATGAATCCCTACAGCCGCATAAACAGAGGCATAGCGCTCTGCTAAGGTGATAGCAGCACGACTACTTTCCAAACTAGTTCCAATGGTAATGATGCGTGTAACTCCTGCTTGCCCTGCGCGCGCAATAACCGCATCAAGATCTTTTGCAAAACGAGGATCATCAAGGTGAGCGTGAGTTTCAATAAGGTGCATGTTGTGAGGTTTTTAATTCAAGGAGACTCCAGAAAAAACTCGTAAAAATAAGTTGTATTCCCAGAACGGTAAAAGTGACTCCAGGAATGAGCAGCCTCATATTTTCTGAATAAGAAAGATGACTAAAATGAACCTCTCTCCATTGATAAAAAGCAAATACTCCCAACAATCCTCCCGCTAAAACAAACAGCGCCCCAAGGAGTAATCCTTTCTCTAAAGTAAACAAATCAACGAGCTTGTTGAATTTCAAATCTTCGGGAATCAATTGCATTCTAGCAGCAAAAATCCTTGCCGAAAAAGCAAACGAACTTAGTTGCATCCCCAGTAACATCATCATCGCAGCCACCATCATCGTTCCACTATCGAGAATGACTTGACCAAGAGTAATAGGGCCGAGCAGGAGCAGAAACATCATGAAAAAACCAAGGAGAGAGATCACACCTCCGGGAATCAAAAAAAGCCATTGAGGAGAAGAGATCAGCATAAATCGCAAATGTCTCCATCCATCACGCCATGGCCTTAAATGAGGCTTGCGGCTTCTACCATCAGGAGAAAGAGTGATAGGAACTTGAGCGACTTTTAATTTTCCTAATGATGCCTTCATGATCATTTCGGAAGCAAATTCCATCCCTGTAGTTTGCAAATTCATTAGCTCATAAGCCTTCTTGGTAAAAGCTCTCATGCCGCAATGAAAATCGTTGATGGGTGTTTTAAAAAAAATTCTCCCTAACCACGAAAGAGCTGGATTTCCTATCCATCGATTTTTCCATGGCATCGCTCCTGGTAAAATCTTCCCTCCTCCCGAGGGCAAGCGGCATCCACTGACTAAGTCGTAACCTTCTTGAAACTTTTGAACAAAGGCCCCGATCTCAGAAAAATCGTAACTATCATCAGCATCTCCGATTAAAATCCAAGGGGAGGAAGCTGCTGTAATCCCCCCTCTCAGGGCATTGCCATATCCTTTTTCAGCTACAGCAACAAGGGTAACTCCACAATGTTTTGCTATTTCCCTTGAACCATCGGTGCTTCCATTATCGGCAACAACAATCTCCCCTACCAAGCCTGCTTTTTCAAATCCTTGCCGAGCCTTGATAATACAACACTCGAGGGTCTCGGCCTCATTGAGGCACGGCATGACAAGGGTGATAGTGGCATTAGCGCGTGTCATTAATTAGGATAAAAAGTAACTACCAACGTCTCAAAAAAAGAATTCACCACAAAGAACACAAAACTGCCAAGGCAGCAGAAAGAACACAAAATAAAAATTTTTATAAAAAATGGACTCGCTCGCTCCCGCTCGTCTTGCCCTTCGGGTTACTGCTTTGCAGTAATCTACCCCAGGGCCGCCCGGCCACTCGGTGTTTTAAAGTACCGAAAATTGTAAATGCAGGTGAAATCAAAAGAAGGTTTCTGGTTTTTGCACCTAGAATTTTTTTATAAAAAAATTCTTTTAGCTTCCATACCCCCTCGGATGCCGCTGGTGCCAAGCCCAAGCGCTTTTGATAATGGCTTCACTACTTTGATAGCGAGGACTCCAACCCAGTTCCTTTTTAATTTTCTCTGAAGCCCCAATCAAGGAAGGAGGATCTCCTGGACGACGTGGCTGCTCGAGCAGAGGAATCGCATGACCTGTCACCCGGCGACAGCATTCGATGATTTCTTTGACAGAGGTTCCCCCTCCCGTACCGAGATTGTAAGCGGCACTTTTTTTCGATTGAAGGGCGAGCAGATGAGCTTGGGCCAAATCGAGAATATGAATGTAGTCCCGGACACAGCTTCCATCGGGTGTGGGATAGTCAGTTCCAAAAACGCAAGCATGCTCTTTTTGGCCCAAGGCCACTTGAAGTACATTGGGAATCAAATGGGTTTCGATTCGGTGATCTTCGCCAAAGCGCTCCGAGGCTCCTGCGGCATTGAAGTAACGCAAGATCACATGGGTAATGCCATGGATTTTTTCATACCAAGGAAGAATTTTTTCAAAAAGGAGTTTCGATTCTCCATAAGGATTGATCGGCCTCTGCACCATAGTCTCTTCAATAGGCATCGACTCAGGGACTCCAAAAGTTGCGCAGGTCGAAGAAAAAACAAGATGTTTGACGCCCGCTTCCACCATGGCATCGAGAAGATTGAGACCACAAACAACGTTATTGCGAAAATATTTGGAAGGGTTAGTCATGGACTCTCCCACCAAGGCATAAGCGGCAAAATGCATCACTGCGTTCGCGCGCGAGTCGTGGAGCGCTTTGCCAATGGCTTCTCGATCTGCAAGATCCCCCACAATTAAAGAAGCTCGTGGATCCACCGCCTCACGATGGCCCTCCACGAGATTGTCAAAGACGACAACATTGTAACCTGCGTTAAGAAGCTCTTCTGTGCAGATGCTGCCGATGTAGCCGGCACCGCCGGTGACTAAGATTGTTTGCATCCGAGGGAATCTAGCAGAAGGAAGAGGAGAGGGCAAAAAATGTTTTAGGAGGTTAGAGACCCAAAAAGAACCAGTAAGAATTCCTAAAATTTATTCGAAAAAAATATACTTCATTGTTTTACTAAGAACATGAAAAAAAACGCTCTTCTTTTTGTAACAATCATGACTTTTACGGTCTTTTTGCTGGCACCCGCAAAAGGTATTGATAGTGATGCTTCCGCTTTTGTTCCTACCGATAGTTCGCCTGATGCTTCTCTTTTTCAGTCGGCCAAATTCCCAGGGAAAGAGGAAACTTTTTGGCAGAAAATTTTACCTCCTGTCTCTAGTGATTTTAATAAAGTCAACGATCAACTTACCATCGCGCTGGGCAAGGAACTCATCACGTGGGATGATCTAGCTGTATTTTTTACGAGCATCAGTGTTGTAGGCGAAAAAGAGGATCAAAATTTTTTAAAAAAAATCAGCGAAGAAGTTGCACCCTTTATTTCTAGTCAAGCAGATGGCACCTATGTGGCTGAGAAAGAGGAGGCTCATCAACCGGCGCAACTTGCCTTCTCCTCGAATATTTTTAGCAAGTATGCCCTTTGGAGAGAGCACCATTACCAACTTTATAAAACTTTACTTGAGGAAAAAAAGGTCGGTCATTTTGACGTTGACCTCTTAGAACAACAAATTAAACGACTCAGAATAGAGGAAGGAGTGAGTCTTGATTCACCAACTGCGGCTTATCATTTAGCAACAGTGCAAGAGTTGGCCGACTGGGAATCGAGCCATCATCAGGAAATAGAGGCTCCCATGGAAGGCAAGACCTTTGCTCTTTTGGCGATCGATACAGAAAATATGAAAGATTGTACAACGGCACAAAGAATAGAAAAACTTCTGGGTTCAAGTGCAGATCAAAAATCCTCATTAAATGAAGGTCCTTCCAACGGAAAAAGAGTAGATCATTTTATTACAACTCATCCTTTCACAATAGCTGGGGTGGCTTTATCTGGTATCGGCGTTATCACTCTACCTTTTGCGCCTGAAATTGGTGTTTCACTAATAGCGTTGGGGATAACGTCGATGTACATAGGAATAATAGGCTTTGGTGCTCGCAAGATCTCTGAATTCCTGTAGTCGCTCTGAGAACTATTGTGGGCAGGGCCGCTCAGAAGCAACGATCTAAATTTGCTGACAACTGAAAACTATTGCCTATTTCCAGGAGGAGATGAGCAATTACCCTTTTTATTACTAGAATATTGAACTCAGCAACAATTTCTGAGAGACTCTTTTTCCTATGAATGCTTCTGCCAACTGTGAACTGCCAACTGCCAACTCCCATCGCGACGCGATTGGTTACGCCCATCCTGAAGTCTTGGTCTCGACGCAGTGGGTTAGTGAGCATCTTCATGATGAAAAAATCTGTATCATTGAAAGCAACGAAGATATTTTGCTCTATGACACAGGTCACCTCCCTGGTGCTATCCATATTGATTGGAGGCGCGATCTTCAAGATCCTTTGGTCCGTGATTACCTCATCCCACAAGCCTTCGCAGCGCTTTGCTCTCACCATGGAATCACTCCTGAAACCGTCTGTGTTTTTTATGGCGATAAATCAAATTGGTGGTCTTGTTATGCGCTTTGGGTATTTCGTCTTTTTGGTCATATCAATGTCAAAATAATGAATGGAGGTCGCGATAAATGGATTACTGAGGGGCGTCCTCTTGTGCGTGAAGTGCCCCAGAGAAAAGAGGTTCACTACCCCATTCCTGCTTGCCGTCTAGACAGAAAAATAAGGGCTTTCTTTGAGGAGACGCTCGCTCATAGTCAAAAGGCACTGCCCCTTATTGACGTTCGCTCCCCAGGTGAGTTTTCTGGAGAAGTCACCCATATGCCTGATTATCCACAAGAGGGAGTTTTGCGTGGGGGGCATGTGCCAGGAGCTCGGCATGTTCCTTGGAAGCGCGCAGCGAATGAAGATGCTACTTTTAAATCGGCTAGTGAGCTTCGTAAAATTTATCAGGAGGAATTAAAACTCCAACCTGATGAAGATGTGATTGTCTATTGCAGAATTGGAGAGCGTTCCAGCCATACATGGTTTGTGCTCACCTACCTACTCGGGTTTCCTCATGTGCGCAACTATGATGGCTCATGGACAGAATGGGGCAATCGAGTGCAGGCTCCGATTGAGAGATCCTGATTCAATTACTACGTGATGATAAGGTTACAGGTTGCAGGTCACAGCCATACAGGTTATGCAAGCCGCTTCGCGCTGTAGGATCACTAATCCAGCAAATAGTTGAAGTTCATTAGAGGGTGTCTTGAAAAGACTAAAATTGCGCATTACGGCGTCGCTTCAGTGCTCGCGTCCTCGAGTATGTCCATATACACTGCGGGTCTGTGCGCTTCGCTCCTGGTACTGCATCAATTTTATTCATTTTCAAGACACCCTCGTATAGTCAAATTACTTAGAAATTACACAAAGTTGACGTGACCTTTTCAGGAAAAGACTGCGTTCTCATTACTCCCGTTATAAGATACAGCGCTCGCTCTTCGGCCTTGCCTTTTCTAAAAATCTCTGAGTTCTTTCGTATACTTTCTAAGTAATTTGACTGTAACCCTATTTTCCTAGAGCCTGTAACCTACAACCTGAGTCCCTGTTTATGACCTACCCTAAGAAGTTAAATGACATCATCACCCTTTTTGAAGGACTCTCCGAGCTCGAGCGTAGAGAGACACTCATTGCTTATGCCGATCAGGCAAAGAATCAGGAACCTAAAGAAGGAGAACTTTTTGATTTTGAAGATACTCGTAAAGATGAAGAGTGTACTGATTCTGTTGGAATCTACCTTCGTGCTGATGAAAAGGGAGCTTTGCACTTTCGCATTAAATTAGGACCTCAAGTCCAAACTCTCACGCGCGCGATGAGTTCGATTCTTTGCAAAGGACTCGAGGGACTCTCTCCAGAGCAACTACAAGAAGTGCCACAAGATTTTGTTCCTAAAATTGTAGGAGCCGAGCTCATTAGAATTCGCAGTCAGACGGTTTATTATTTGCTAACAAGAATGAAGACTGCGGCGAAGGTTTGGGTGAAAAGGAGTTCCTAATCTCTTCCATCAATTCTCGAAGGCCAATTGCCTCAATGCCTTTTCCAATGGGATAGCGTTCCTCGCCAGCATAAACGACAAAAGTTTTTTTGGTTAAAACATAGTCTTTTCCTGAAAAGATCACGTCAATTTTGTGTAATTTCTAAGTAATTTGACTACACGTAAGCCGATTGAAAAAAACTTTTTGAGGTCGAGTATATTGCCTCAGATTTTCTGTTTCCATTCACGTTTTTAGGTTTATGGCAATTGATCTATCAAACAAAAAAAAGCCGCGCCTTGCGACGCGGCTTTTTTGTTAATTGTGTTAAACGAAGGGATCGTCTGAGCTTGAGACTTAGTAGTCCATTCCGCCCATACCACCCATTCCGCCCATTCCGCCCATACCACCTGGTGGCATTGATGGAGCTTTATCCTTTTCTGGCAATTCGCAAATAATTGCTTCTGTTGTCAGAAGGAGTCCGCTGATGGATGCAGCATGTTGTAAAGCACTACGAGTTACTTTGGTTGGGTCAACAACACCAGCCTTGACCAGATCAGTGTATTCCCCTGTAGCCACATTGTAACCATCGTTGTCTTTACCTTTCTTAACTTCTTGCACGATGAGTGCACCTTCTTTACCAGCGTTGCTAGCAAGCTGACGAAGTGGATACTCAATCGCTTTACGAATAATTTCGAGACCAACAAGCTCATCACCTTCGAGTTTGATGGAATCAAGAACTTTCTGAGCACGGATGAGAGCGACACCGCCACCTGGGACGATACCTTCCTCAACAGCAGCGCGAGTAGCATGCAGAGCATCTTCTACGCGAGCTTTCTTCTCTTTCATCTCAGTCTCGGTAGCCGCACCAACATTGATGACAGCAACACCGCCTGCGAGTTTAGCAAGACGCTCTTGAAGTTTTTCACGATCGTAGTCGCTAGTGCTCTCGTCAATTTGACGACGCAGCAAGTTAACGCGACCTTGGATGTCAGCGCTCTTGCCTTCCCCTTCCACGATGGTTGTATTTTCTTTATCAACCGTGAGGTGTTTTGCACGACCAAGGTCTTCAAGAGTGATGTTCTCAAGCTTGATACCAAGATCCTCGGTAATACAACGACCACCAGTGAGAATAGCGATGTCTTCCAACATGGCTTTACGGCGATCACCAAATCCTGGAGCTTTGACGGCGCAGATTTGAAGTGTACCGCGAAGCTTATTGACAACAAGGGTTGCGAGGGCTTCGCCTTCGACATCTTCAGCAATAATAAGCAATGGACGACCACTCTTGGCTACTTTCTCAAGTAGAGGAAGAAGGTCTTTCAAATTGCTGATCTTCTTCTCATGAATAAGGATGTAAGCATTATCAAGAACAGCCTCCATACTCTCAGCATTGGTGACGAAGTAAGGTGAGAGATATCCCTTGTCGAACTGCATTCCTTCAACAACATCGAGTGTTGTCTCAATGGATTTAGCTTCTTCAACAGTGATTGTTCCATCTTTACCAACTTTTTCCATCGCATCAGCGATGATTTGGCCAATGGTACGATCCCAGTTTGCAGAAACAGTAGCTACTTGAGCGATCTCAGCACTGTCTTTGACTTTTTTGCTGATACGAGCAAGCTCTTCAACAATGGCGTCGACGGCTTTTTGAATACCGCGTTGAAGAGATGTTGGATTAGCTCCTGCAGTAACGTTCTTGAGACCTTCACGGAAGATTGCTTCTGCTAGAACGGTTGCTGTTGTAGTACCATCTCCAGCAATATCGCTGGTTTTGGAAGCTACTTCACGAACTAGCTGAGCGCCCATATTTTCATAAGGACATTCTAGCTCAATTTCTTTAGCAACAGTGACACCATCTTTAGTAATGGTAGGACTGCCGAATTTTTTATCGAGGATCACATTGCGTCCCGAAGGTCCGAGGGTTGCTTTCACGGCTTTCGCCAATTTTTCAACACCGCGGAGCAAGGCATGACGTGCTGCCTCATCGAATTGTAGTTGTTTTGCTGCCATAATATTTTTGTGTTTTATTAATTAATTAAGGTGAATCAAATAAAGTTAGATTTAGCCAATAATGCCGAGAATATCGTCCTCACGCATGATTAAATAAGACTCTCCTTCTACTTTTACTTCAGTTCCGCCATATTTAGAGATGAGAACTTTGTCGCCTTTCTTAACGGTAAAAGCAATTTTCTTGCCTTCATCATCAAGCTTGCCAGTTCCAAGAGCGATCACTTTAGCTTCCTGTGGTTTTTCTTTAGCAGTATCAGGAATAATGATACCGCCCTGTTTTACTTCTTTCTCGTCGATGGCTTGCACAAGCACCCGATCACCGAGAGGTTGGATGTTTACTGTCATATGTTTATTTTCCTCCATGTTTATTGTTAATTAGTTAATTGTTATTTCTTTTTCTTGTCGTCATCGACGACTTCAAATTCTGCATCAACCACATCGTTCTCTTTTTTTGCTTCTGCGTGAGTAGCCCCAGAAGTAGCTTCAGAAGCGCCTTCGGGAGCATTGCTAGCAGCAGCTTTTTTATAAAGTTCTGTGCTGATTTCTTGAAACTTGGATTGAAGTTTTTCGTAAGCTGCCTTGATCGCCTCTATATCAGAGCCTTTCAGTGTTTCACGTACCGCAGCAATCTCTTCTTCAACTACCTTCTTAGAAGCCTCATCAACCTTGTCACCTAGTTCCTTGAGTTGTTTTTCACATTGATAAGCAAGCGTGTCTGCATTGTTACGAATTTCAACGCTCTCTTTCGCTTTCTTATCTTCCTCAGCATGAGCCTCAGCTTCGCGCTGCATCCGCTCGACTTCTTCTTTCGTCAAGCCACTTGAACCAGTGATGGAAATCTTTTGTTCTTTGCCGCTACCTAGATCCTTCGCTGTGACGTTTAAAATACCGTTAGCATCAATGTCAAAGGAAACCTCAATTTGAGGCACTCCACGAGGAGCTGGTGGAATTCCATCAAGATGGAAAACGCCAAGCTGCTTGTTATCGCTGGCCATTGGGCGCTCGCCTTGAAGGACCTTAATCTCTACCCCTGGCTGATTGTCGCTGTAGGTAGAAAAGATCTGTGATTTCTTGCTTGGGATCGTGGTGTTGCGAGGAATCATCGGAGTGGCAATACCGCCTGCCGTCTCGATAGAAAGAGTCAGCGGAGTTACGTCGAGCAAGAGAATGTCTTTGACATCGCCGCGAAGGACGCCTCCCTGAATAGCAGCGCCAACGGCGACGACTTCATCAGGATTGACTCCTTTGTGGGGCTCTTTGCCAATGAGGCTCCGTGCTGTATCAATAACTTTTGGCATGCGGGTCATTCCGCCGACAAGTACCAACTCGCTAATATCGTTTTCCTTCCAGCTGGCATCTTTTAAGCAGTCTTTAACTGGCTTAATCGTTCTTTGAAAAAGATCGTCTGTGAGTTGTTCTAATTTAGAACGAGTTAGTTTTTTTTGAATATGCTTTGGCCCGGTGGCGTCAGCCGTAACGAAAGGAAGATTGATCTCATACTCTTGTGCCGAGGAGAGAGCAATCTTGGCTTTTTCGGATTCTTCCTTGATGCGCTGAACAGCATCAGGTTGTTTGGTGAGATCGATACCTGATTCGGTTTGGAATTCTTTCATGATCCAATCCATGATGCGGTAATCCCAATCGTCACCACCCAAATGAGTGTCTCCATTGGTAGAGCGAACTTCAAAAACTCCTTCACCTAATTCGAGTGCCGAAATATCAAAGGTTCCGCCACCAAGGTCATAGACAGCAATTTTTTCATCTTTCTCTTTTTCTAAGCCATAAGCCAAAGAAGCGGCTGTGGGCTCGTTGATAATACGGAGCACTTCAAGGCCAGCAATTTTACCGGCATCTTTAGTGGCATTACGCTGAGAGTCATTAAAGTAAGCAGGGACAGTGATAACCGCTTGCGTGATTTTTTCACCTAGTTTGGCTTCTGCATCTGTTTTTAACTTCGCAAGAATCATTGCTGAGATCTCAGGTGGTGAGAAACTCTTTGGTTTGCCATCGATCTCCACTTGAATGTGGACATCACCATTGGCAGCTTTGACGAGCTTGTAAGGAACGCGGTCTTGTTCACCGCGAACATCATCAAATTTCATCCCCATGAAGCGCTTCACGGAGGCGATTGTATTTTGAGCATTGGTGATGGATTGACGTTTGGCGGCCTGTCCTACAAGACGCTCACCACTCTTGGTAAAAGCTACTACAGAAGGAGTGGTGCGGGCGCCTTCTGCATTTTCAAGGACTACAGGCTCGGTTCCCTCCATGACAGACATGCAGGAGTTGGTCGTTCCTAAGTCGATTCCTAATATTTTTCGTGATTGTGATTTTGACATAATTGTATAGCCATAGGTTAGCACATTTGATGCCAAAAAGAAAAATAGTCACAATATCTTAATAATAAGGATGATTATGAAAAAACTGAGTTTCTCAAAAAAAAGAGAAAGAAACTTTATGTCTCTCTACTGGGACAAAAAGAGTCATCTTGGCTCACTTTGTGCTATTTCTTGAACATTAAATCGCTCTGCCAGTAATTTAAATACAGGAGTAAATTCTTCAGGATACCTCTCCAGCCAATCCCTAATCGTTGATAATGAAAAAAAAGCTCCCGTCTCCAGTTCGTACGGATCCATTGTAAAAGGTCCTTCCGAGCCCCCGTAGAAACATTCGATAAACTCCTCCCCTGTGAGCGGGCTAGCTTCAAAGCGACCAAAGGGAGTGAGGCTTGTAGAAATTCTAAGCTCTTCTTGAAGCTCGCGTTGAGCCGCTGCCAAATAGCTCTCTCCTGCTACCACATGTCCCGCAACACTTGAACACCACAACCCTGGATGATTTTCTTTCCAAAAAGAGCGTTTTTGCAAAAAAAGTTCTCTCTTTTTGTTAAAAATCAAAATATGGACGGCGCGATGGCGCAACTTATTCGCATGGATGATCTCTCGCTCCAAGACCTCCACAAGAGAATCGGTGGCATCGACGACGTCGGCAAGTTCTTGCAAAGAACTCCTAGGAGGAGGGCTCAGTTGCCTTGAGAGTAAAGACCATTCTTCGAGCCCTAAGCCTTCAGCGCGTACCGTTGGGGAATGTCCCAGTTTTTCCAAAATTTCTAGGGCAGCTGGATAATTTTTTTTCAATAAAGAAACCAGTTTTTTACGCCGTGATGAAAAACCGAGTTGGACGGCTTTTTTAAATTCCACTTCATCACAAGGAACAAGCTCCGAAACAACGCGCGGTTTTATTTCCACAATAGCTGACTCTACATGAGGGCGTGGCCAAAAAACTTCTGGAGGAACAACTCTCTGCTTTTTCACACTCCAACGTCGTCCCAACAAAATAGTCAGTGCTGCATAATTTTGATTTCCAGGAGTAGCCACAAGACGTTCTGCTACTTCCCGCTGAAGCATAAAAACAAGCTGGCAAGCGGGTGAGAGAGCCTCCGTAAAATGAGCAATGATGGCTGTGGAGGCGCTATAGGGAAGATTGCCAATGACTTTGATTGGCCCCCATCCATATAATTGGCGTAGGTCTATTTTTGCAGCATCCCCTCCCACTACACGAACACGATCGTTTTCATAACGATTCTTGAGCTCTTCTACAAAACGATGATCACGCTCCAAGAGAGTGATACGACTGGCTGGGGAGTTGACTAAATGCTGGGTCAGAGCCCCCATGCCTGGCCCAATTTCAACAACGTGATCACCTGAACGTGGTTCTATCGAGGCCACGATTGCTTGAGCCAAATTGGGATCCAAAAGAAAATTTTGTCCGAGCATCTTGCTGGGACGAACTCCTAACTCTTTGAGGCGTGTGAGCAGATTTGCTTTGGACATAGCATTGGGCATTGTTGAATAAATCAACAATGCCAGTTGAAGTCAAAAGTTGAAGTTGAAGTCTCAAGACTTTGCTTTACTTTAACAAGCCCACAGACCACAGCCTAATCTTCTTAGCTTCACTATGTTTTCTTGTTCTTATTCAGTGGCGATTTCTTGTATCGCTCTTCTACTATTGACGCTCGCTTTCTATCTTCGATTAGCCCGTCGCGTTTCTCAAAAAATAACACCTTCAATACAGCCCTTTACATGGCTCGATATTGTTGCGACCTCTATTTTAGGAGCCTGGTTTCTTTTTCTTATCACGACCTCTTTTGGCAAGGATCAAGAAATAAGTTTGTCCCTTCTTTTGTTTAATGAGCTGATCTATTTTTTTCTGGTCACGGGCATCCTGGCCTTTCTTGCTCTACGTCACTTGCAACCGATCCAACTCTTTGGGCTTGCTCCCACTCATCCTTTCAAAATTCTAGGAACGGCCTTGCTTTGGCTCCTGGCTTGCTATCCCCTCATCATGATTGGTCAAGTTGTCGTGCAAACGCTTTTTAATACAGAAGATGATACTCAAGCCATTGTTCTTTATTTTTTAAATCACCCAGGATGGAAAGAACGTCTCTCGCTAATAACGATGGCTATTTTTGTTGCTCCTTTCGCCGAGGAGTTGCTTTTTCGTGGATATCTTTATGGCGTTGCACGCCGTTTTCTAGGCCGATTGCCAGCTATCATCCTCACCTCTCTCTTTTTTGCTGCAGCTCATCTGCACGCTCCTTCGATGCTAGGATTATTTCTGCTAGCCATCGTCCTCTGCCTTGTTTATGAACGGACCGGATCACTCTGGGCTAATATTTGCATCCATGCCACGTTTAATACGCTCTCGATTGTGGCGCTCCTTTTTCTTTTTAAGGAAGGAATGCCGAACGCACACTAAAGCCAGCTAAAACAAGTAAGAAATTTACAGGGATGAAAGGATGGTAGGAAAAATGAATAGCCGCAAAAGAACACAAAGAATGCATAGAAAAAGACTCGTTATTTTTTAATAAAAGCTAGCCAATTATTCCGCTGACATTTTTTTCAGTTGCTTATAAGCGACTGAAAAGGGAAGAAACTTTTTGCCATAAAATTTGATTTTCTTGTTTGGCATCTTTGCGTTCTTTGTGTTCTTTTGCGGCTATTTCTTATTCTTATTTTGAACAGAAGCGATCCCAAATCCTACTTATCAATCTCCATCCCTGTGAATGAAGAGTCTCTCCTCAAGCTACTCCGGGGCTCTCTTCCGGTGAGGCATTCCTCCATCATTGTGGGAAGCGGTGATGATTGCGCGATTGTCCAACCACCAAAAACTGGCGTGGTTCTCAAAACCGATGCGGTCGTGGAAGGAATTCATTTTGAGAGAGGAACTCCGCTTGAGACCGTCGGTTGGAAAGCCCTCTGTCGACCGATTAGTGATTTTGCGGCAATGGGAGCAATCCCTCAACATGCGCTGATAACCGTGGCAGCTCCTGCTTCTTGGAAAAAAAAGGAGTGGTTAGAGCTTACTCATGGAATCAATAAAGCCGCTACCCAATTTGAGATCACTATTGTTGGTGGAGAAATCACGCGATCGCCAGGACCACTTTTTCTTTCAGTAATGCTTACAGGCTTCGAAGGATCACGCAGCCTACTTCGCAGCGGAGCCAAGCCAGGCGACCTTCTTTGCGTGACGGGCAAATTAGGAGGCTCATTCAAAAGCGGACGCCATCTCACTTTCATGCCACGCCTTGCAGAAGGTCAGTGGCTAGCCCAACAAACAGGTGTCCATGCAATGATGGACCTTAGCGATGGGCTTGGCAGTGACCTTCCACGCCTGGCAGCAGCAAGTAGCTGTTCCTTTTTTATCAATGAAAAAAAACTTCCACGTCATCCAGGATGCACTATTGAAAAAGCAATTAGCGATGGCGAAGATTACGAACTTATTTTTTCCTTAGAGTCCAAGGGCTGGAAACAGCTCTCTCTGAATTGGAAGAAAAAATTTCCTCATCTGCTACTCACGCGTATTGGCCACATGCTCGATAAAAAAGAGTCTGCAACACCCTTAGCAAGAGGCTTTGATCATTATATAGTGGATTAAATTGAAAAGGGCACATCATAAGCTTGCTCTTTTTCCTTAAGAGGGTGTTCTCATCCTTTAAGTTATCTTTGGATAGCATAAACTCTTCGGCCTTGTCTCAAGAAAAAATTTCTGCACTTCTACCATGCCCTTTTCAATTTAATACACTATACTCGGCCTCAAAATTATTTTCCAAATCCCTTATGTATGACACATACACCGCAGGCTTTTGAAAATAATTTTGAAACCAAGTCCTTACAAAATATCATCCACCCCAACTGCGGAACTCGGGTTAAGGTAAGATCTCTTTTTCATGAAGCTCTATTGTTATTTATTTTTTTTCCTCGCTGCTACCTCCTTACAGGCTGGGGCTCCTCCTGAGGTTCGAGGAGCATCGGTGGTAGTCATTGATGCTAACAATGGAAATGTTCTTTTTTCTCGCAACCCCAATGAGCAAAGACCTGTGGGAAGCACTCAAAAATTACTGACGGCTCTGATTGTCGTAGAGCACGGTGATCTGAATCATCGCGTTACCATTGAACCGATCGACGAGGCCACAGAACCAACCATGATGGGACTACGCCCAGGAGATACCTATTCACGACAAGAACTCTTAACAGCACTACTCGTCCATAGCGCTAATGATGCCGCACGCACACTGGCTCGAGATCAAGCGGGATCATTAGAAAATTTCGCCGTACTCATGAATGAAAAAGCTACTCAACTTGGAGCAACCTCTTCTCACTTTGTTAACCCCAATGGCCTCCCCGCTTATAATCAATATTCCACAGCCGCTGATATGGCTAAGATTGGCTTTGCGGCTTACCACAATCCTACAATTCGCAATATTGTTTCCACTAAATATTATTCTTTTCATCAACCCAACGGGAGGATCATTTTTTTGAAAAATACCAACCACACTCTCCTTGATAATTTTTTCTGCAATGGAATGAAGACCGGCTATACGGATAAAAGCAAGCATTGCTTGATCACTAGCGGCTCCTATCAAGGACACGAGGCCATTACCGTCATTTTGGGAAGCACCAATCGCAGTCAACTCTTCCGTGACTCAGCAGCACTCCTTGCATGGGCATTAGGACTTCGTACCTTGCCGGTCGCTGCAATAGAACGCACCTCTTCAGCAATAGAAAACTCTCCACGTAGAAGGCCTCATCGTTGGAAACATCATAAGCAAAAGAAACATACTGTCACTTCAGCTGCCTCATGAAGGAACACTCCTACCATCTCACCCCCATCGCTACAGGCTCCGCGATTAATTACAAAAAAGTTCTCAATGAACAACAGTACGCCGCGGTGACCTCTGAGCCGGGAACTGCGCTTGTCATTGCAGGAGCAGGGAGTGGAAAAACAAGGACCCTTACCTATCGCGTCAGTTGGCTCATCGAGCGAGGATTTTTGGCCGAACAAATTTTACTCCTCACTTTTACTAACAAAGCAGCTCGTGAAATGCTCACACGCGTTGATCAATTGCTACCTGGCAGAACCCATGGATTGTGGGGCGGAACCTTTCATTCGATAGGACACCGCATCTTGCGCCGGCACGCTGAAGAAATCGGCTTTGAAAAAAATTTTACTATTCTCGATCGCGACGATCAAAAGGAACTCTTAGAAGCCTGGATCACTCGCCAAGGACTTCGTGCAGCAGAGAACCGTTTTCCAAAAGGCAATGTACTGGCCGAAATCATTAGTCTCTGCAACAACACAGGCCTCACTCTTGAAGCCGTCGTTACCAAACGCTACCGCTATTTTTTTGATCTCCAAAAAGAACTGAAAGCAGCCATGGTGGCCTACGAAGCAGCGAAACAAAAAGCAAACGCTCTTGATTTCGATGATCTCTTGCTCAAAACCTACGAACTTTTTGTCACCCATCCTGAAATTGCAGCACGTTATCAACAGCAGTTTCGGGCTATTTTAGTTGATGAGTATCAAGACACCAATCGTATCCAAGCCAACTTAATCGATCTCCTTGCAGCTCGTCACAAGCATATCATGGCTGTGGGAGATGATGCTCAATCGATCTATTCCTGGCGTGGAGCTGATGTCAGCAACATGCTCGCTTTTTCCAAACGCCATCCAGGGACACAGTTTTTTTCAATCGAAACCAATTACCGCAGCGTGCCTCAAGTCCTTGCTTTGGCCAATGCCTCGATCCGATGCAATACGACTCAATTTTCCAAAGAACTACAAGCCATACGCCCTGCGCACACGCTTTCGCCAGTCTTGCTTCCTTTAGCAACTAGTAATGAACAAGCTTCTTTTATTGCCCAACGCATTAGTGAGCTTCATCAAAAAGGAATGCCCTTGCGTGATATCGCTGTCCTTTATCGCTCTCACTACCACTCGATGGAAATTCAGCTGGAACTCACGCGTCGTCATATTCCTTTTGTCATTACCAGTGGTCTCCGTTTTTTTGAACAAGCACATATTAAAGATGTCGCCGCGGTGATGAAGTTTGCGCTCAATCCCAATGATGAAGTTGCTCTCAAACGATTGCTTCTCCTCTTTCCCGGGATTGGAAAAAAAACAGCGGAAGGACTCTGGAACCAGATTATAAAAGCCCTCGAGGGGACTCGTGATTTTTCACGTCTCACTCAGTGTAAGCCTCCCAAAAAAGCAACTAAAGAGTGGAACCAACTGGTAGCAACACTCCTTGAAATCAGCTCTCACGATCCTTCGGATGCTCCTCAACTGGCCGCCCCCACAGTGATGATCGAGGCCATCTTGTTTGCTTTCTATGATGAAATCTTGCAGGAAAAATTTACCAACTACGAAGCTCGTCGTGAAGATTTGGCAACGCTCTCTAACTATGCCAAACAATTTTCTGACACCGCTGAATTCTTAGCGCAGCTTGCTCTGCTTGGTGAAGGAGAGGAGCAGCAACCAGCCAACGTTGAACACGAAGATCAGCTTTGCCTTTCCAGTATTCATCAAGCTAAAGGACTCGAGTGGCCTGTGGTCTTTCTTACTTGGCTTACCGAAGGGATGTTTCCAACCCGTCGCTCTTTTGACGATAAAGCTGCCATGGAAGAAGAGCGGCGTCTTTTTTATGTAGCCGTGACTCGTTGCAAAGAAGAACTCTATTTGACCTATCCAGAGTTCTCCTCACACGCTAACTACGGAGAGGCGTTCCAGCGTCCTTCTCGCTTCCTTGCAGAACTCGATCCTAAGTTTTATGAGCGGTGGAATATCGCTATGCGGTGAGTTGCATCGCTACGCAATGAGTTGAAGTCAAAAGTTGAAGTTGAAACATTCAATAACTCGTCTCAGTCAACTTTGTCTTTCCCCTAAAAATCCAATAAACACTCGTTGTGTAGGTCACAAACATTGGAAAACCAATGCAAACGATGAGGCAAAGAATCCCGAGTGTTTTACTCGTGGAAGCAGCATTAATAATCGTGAGACTATTTTCTGGATGAGGGGTGGAAAGGACCATATTTGGATAATAAGAAAGTCCAAAAATCATCATGAGCAAGGCCATCATCAGGCAGGAAGAGAGGAAGGCTGAAAAATCTTTTCCCGCTTGCACGAGACGCCAGACATTAAAGAGAAGCAAAATATCAACTCCCAAAACGAAAAAAATAATGGGCCGCGAGAAAATCATTTTAATTAGATGCGGGCAGACAAAAAGGGTGGAAATGTTAAAGGCGAAATAGAATCCGAGAAAAATTAAAATCAGGCGAGGCACCCATCCTTTGACTTGCTCGTGCAATGCCCCTTCCGTTTTCATGACGAGATAAATCGAACCATGCATCGTAAAAAGTGCCACAACTGTAAAACCAAGCAAGATGCTGTAGGGATTAAAAAGTCCCCAGAAAGTTCCGGTAAATTCTCCATTCTCATCCAGTGGAATACCCCGGGTAACATTACCAAGCGCCACTCCAATGATAAAAGAAGAGGCAATGCTGCCTAAAGCAAACAACACATCCCATGTTGCTCTCCAAATCGGCGAAGGCTCTTTGCTTCGAAATTCAATGGCAACAGCACGGAACATTAAAAAAACAAGCAACAAGATGAAGGGCATATAAAATCCGGAGAAGACTGTCGCATAGGCTCCAGGAAAAGCGGCAAAAAGGGCGCCTCCTCCCACCACAAGCCAGACTTCATTCCCATCCCAGACGGGACCGATCGCATTGAGAAAAATCCGCCGATCATGATCCTCTTTGACAAAAAGATGGAGCGCTCCAACTCCTAAATCAAACCCATCCAAAATGGCATAGCCGGTAAAAAGTACACCGACTAAAATAAACCAGATGGTTGTGTAGTAGGGAGTGATGGCGGCGATGCAAGTATTAATAATGAGATACATATTCATACTGTAGTGTATTAAATTGAAAAGGGCATGGTAGAAGCGCTGAAAATTTTTTTTAGGATAAGGCCGAAGAACGAGCGCTATCCTAAGATAATGTGAGATCTGAGAACGCAGTCCTGAGGAAAAAGAGCCAGCTTATGGCGTGCCCTTTTCAATTTAATACACTATAAAGGTTTGGTCTGTTATTGATGAAGATTTGAGTAATACCAGTTTGAGTTTGAGTTTAATAGGCGCTTCGCGCTTTGTTTTTTTAAATGCGCGATGCGCGAAGATGACTCAAACTCAAACTTCTAACTCAAACTGTGAATCTGCATCGCTGCTAATAGCGTAATCAATTAAAAAAGATACAATCCACTTTTAAGAAGAAGCACGCGAAGAATCTGTCCCCAGAACAAGCTGATGGAGAAAATCATGATCGCCATCCTTGGGCTCTTGAGGATCTTCCTCAAGGTCATCAGGGCCATGTTGGATTTTGCGATTCAGCAAATAAAGAAAAGCAAAAAAGAGAAGTGCATAGATGGCTGAAAAAAGAAGGAGAGAGGCAAAGACTTGATCCGCGGAAACCTTCTTAGAAAGGGCCTCTGAGGTTTTTAAAATATTATAGACAATCCATGGCTGACGTCCGAGTTCAGCTGTAAACCATCCTGCTTGATTGCAAATTTGTGGACCGAGCACAGAAAAAACCAAGAGGAGCAACCAGAGTCGAATGAACAAAAAATCTGTGCGGAAGAGCCATCCTTTGAGTAACAAAAAGAGCGAAAAAAAAGCAGCTCCAAAAACCATCGATCCGACAATGATCATGATGTGATAGGTTTGGAAAACACCTCTAATAGGTGGCCAGTAAAGTGGACGTAAGGCTGCTAGTTCTTGCTGTGATTTGTCGGGATGGCGTGCTACTAAAAATTCATCAGAAGGCAACTCATTAAGCCCTGTCACTGGTGTTTGAGGATTATGAAAGGCAAGCAAACTGAGCAATTCGGGAATTTGAACTGAATAAACTTTTTGATGGGTGGTATCGACAAAGCCAAAAAGGTTCATCGGGGTGTAAGGAATCGTCTTGTAGACTCCTTCCATGGCAGCGAGCTTGATGGGTTGATTGCGCACTACTCCGCGAGCAGTGGCATCAGCACTGATGGATTGGCAGATGCTTGTAACAACAGCTAAACAAAGCGCTACCGTCATCGAGGCCTGAGCAAATTGGCGATGCCGTCCACGCAGAAGGTAATAAGCGCTAATGCTCATTACAAGAAAAGCTCCTGTAAGCCATGTTCCAAAAACAACGTGACAGAGACGCTCCATCGAAGAGGGATTGAAAACCATTGCCCAAAAACTATCGATGACTGCTCGCACATGTCCGATGTCTTCGGGTTTTAAAATGTAATTGGCCGGAAGAATGGAATGAATGCCATTTTGCAAAAGTTCGAGATGATAGCCCGCGGGCGTCTGCATCCAAGAGTTGGCCACCACAATCCAAATAGCACTAAAATGGGATCCGAGACAGACCATGCAGGTTGCAAAAAAATGTGTTTTTTTTCCAACTTTGTCCCAACCAAAAAGCAAGAGTGAGAGAAACCCTGCTTCGAGCATGAATGCAAAGACCCCTTCTGCTGCTAAAGCACTTCCAAAAATATCACCGACAAAACGAGAGTAGGTGGCCCAATTGGTCCCAAACTCAAACTCCATCACAATTCCGGTCGCTGTCCCTATAGAAAAAATGACGGCAAAAATACGCGTCCAAAAATGGGCCATGCGATGATAGAGACGATTGCCTGTCGCTAAGTAAGTCCCTTCCATCAAAACAAGCACCAGAGCCAACCCCATGGTCATCGGTGGATAAATATAGTGAAAAGCAACAGTGAATGCGAACTGGATTCTGGCTAAAATTTCTACACTCATGAGGAGAGATTATACAACAATACGGATTGTTTGCGTATGATTAAATATTAGGGGGAATAATCTTGCTTTTTCCTCTCAAAAAGGTTTGATCGCTGGGATGCCAAAAAAAATCATCAAAGCAAGTTGCCGCTGAGTTAGATAGCCCTTGGAAACACGCTCTTAGAGGGTGTCTTGAAAAGACTAAAATTGCGCATTACGGCGTCGCTCCAGTGCTCGCGTCCTCGAGTATGTCCCT
>JAIEQL010000053.1 GCA_019747735.1 Chthoniobacterales bacterium
TGTCCATATACACTGCGGGTCTGTGCGCTTCGCTCCTGGTACTGCATCAATTTTATTCATTTTCAAGACACCCTCTAGTATCATAAATAAAAAAAATAATGGGGGTTTTCAGTAAAGTTATCATTTTTTACACTGAAAGAGAGTTCCAGAATGTCCAGAAAAATTGGACATTCTGGAAATAGGGTTTTTTCACCCTACGAAAAGTTCAAATAAGTATACGACTGCAAGATGTGTTCGTAGCTATTGAGCAAACGCATCCCTTCACTAGGCTTTAAACAGTCGCTTTTGATCGCCTGATCCAGCTGCGTCTTAATCCGACGCAACATCTCCTTAGTGTCCCACTGAGTGTGGGTCAAGACACTTCCCACGGTCGTCCCAGGAATTACCTCTTCGATATAATAACCCTCCTCCTCATCTTCATCTAAAAAGACATGCATCTCATTGACTCGTCCAAAGAGATTATGCAAGTCTCCCATGATATCTTGATAGGCGCCTGTAAGAAAAAAACCTAAGTAATAAGGCTCATTGGGCCTCAAACGATGCAAGGCAAGCGTCTGGCTCACATCTTGAAAGTCGATAAACTTGGCAATTTTTCCATCCGAGTCGCAGGTAATATCGACTAAGGTTCCATGGCGATCGATTTTTTCATTTAGACGATGGATCGGCATAATAGGAAAAAGCTGCCCCAACGCCCAATGATCAATGGTTGATTGAAAAACCGAAAAATTACAAAGCAGTTGGTCCGCTAAGGAAATCTCCAATTCTTTGACCTCCTCGGGCACATATTTGACACCTCGATAAAGCTTCACAACCTTCGCGGCAATCTGCCAGTAGAGGGCATCAACTTTGGCTTTGGAGCGCAGGTCCAAGAGACCAAGTTCAAACATCGACTGAGCTTGATCACGGATCTGCTGAGCATCATGAAGGCTCTCCTGGCGGCGTTTTTTATTGAGCGTCAAACGCACCTCCATCATATCGCTAACAAGCTTGTGGTCTGTGGAAGTTTTGCGCACCACATTGGAAGCACGATCTTTTTCAATCGCTCCAAAGGCCTCTACAATCAAGACAGAATGAGGCGCGACAATATAACGACCACTTTCACTTACCAAGGTAGGATGCGGCACTTTCTCGGCATCGCAAACCTCCATGATATTATAGACGATAGCCCTTGTGTATTCATGCACAGAATAATTCGTCGAACTATCAAAAGAAGTACGTGATCCATCGTAATCGATACCGAGGCCTCCTCCCACATCGATATATTCTAGCTGGTGACCCATTTGATAGAGCCTTGCATAAAAGCGCGTGGCCTCACAGGTAGCTCGATTGATCGTACTAATGTCGGGAACTTGAGAGCCAACATGGTAATGCAACATCTTGAGGGCTTCGGGAATACCTTCCTCATGCAAAATATCACTCATGGCAACCAGCTCCGTCGTATCAAGACCAAATTTTGCATTCTCTCCCCCACTAGTAGCCCATTTGCCAGCGCCCTTGGCAAGCAGGCGCACACGGGCTCCCACAAGGGGAGTGACGCGCATTTTTTTAGCAACAGCCAAAATTTGATGTAGCTCTTCGAGTTTCTCCACCACAAGAATCACTTTCTTTCCCAATTTAACACCCAGCAATGCCGTCTGAATATACTCAGAATCTTTATAACCATTTCCAACAATCAAACTCTCAGAATCGGCATGAATAGAGAGCGCAGCTACCATCTCAGGCTTGCTCCCCGCCTCGAGACCGAAATGATATTTTTTTCCTGCATCGACAATTTCTTCCACCACTTCGTGAAGTTGGTTGACCTTGATGGGAAAAACGCCGCGATAGATATTTTTGTAACCAGCTTCTTCAATAGAGCTAGCAAAAGATTCATTCAAACGCCGCACACGATCACGCAAGAGATCTTGAAAACGAATTAACAAAGGGGCGTGCAATCCACGCTCTTTCCCCTCCTTCACTAGCTCCATGAGGTCAATCTCCTTCTCGGGTTCTCTTGTTGGAAGAATCGCTACATTTCCTTTTTTATTAATGGTCGCATACCCTTCTGACCAGCGGCTGATATTATAAAAATCGATAGGATCAGAAACAGAATCGAGAACGTTGGACATGAAAAGAGAAAAGAGAAATCAAAGCTTTTACATATAGTCTTTTTAAGAAGAAGAGCACGAGAAAAAAGGAATTTTTTTAAAAAAAGGAACGAAAGCAGCACCCATTCTCTCTTTTTGATTTAACAACGACTTTCTAGCTTAATGCCAGAACATAAGATTGTAGTTTTTAGACTTTACGTCTAAGTGATATGGATCACTAAAAGTAAGTCTTTCTTTTATGTATTCAGCCCCACCTTTGTGCTTACCTGTATCGTGACATATCCAATTAGCATATCCTTTTTCTTGTTTAGTTAATAGAAGAGTATCTACATCTGTTGCACCCATTGTTGTTCCCATATTGGCTATATCCGATTCGGTAGCGTTGAATACAGTAAGCTTCTTTTTACTCGTTCCTGTTGCGATCTTATAAAACTCATACAGTCTCATTTCTTGTAACTCATGCTCTAAAAAATTAGCTTTTATAGGATTTTGTCTGTAACGTTCTAGTAATTCTTGAGCTTCCTTCATTCTTGGTTCTTCTAACAATCTTTTTTGGTTTACGAACCATAATTCTACCTTATTTCCGTTTTCTATTGCTTTAGCAATTTTTTGATCCGCAGTATATTCAAGGCCTTTTAATCCTTGCCCCAAAGCCACTCCTGCTACCAAATCTAAGCATATAACATTCACCACTTCTCTCTCATAGTCATTTTTAGCATCAGCAATTTTTTCCTGCTGCTGAGTAAGGTAATCATCTAAATCATTCTCTGGTTGTGCTAAGGGATTTTCTGAGTTTGAGCGAATAAGAAATCCATAGCACTCGGCATTCCAATTTTGAGGATTCCAATCTTGGTTTTCTTGCGAAGATTCCTCTTCCTCTGTCAAAGTAGCGAGAAAGTAAAAAGGATTTTGACTAGTTTTATAAACGGTATCATCTCCTCCAAACCAGTAAACACCTACTTCGGTAACCTCTTCCAAAATAGTATCGATATTGTCTGTTCTATAGTCTGACATCTCATCGCTGGGATCAATCGTCGAGCCAACCACATCAACAATAGGCCAGAGATGACACTTTTTAAAATACTGAGCTAATTCATCATTAGCATCATAGAGTTTTCCTTGGCTCAAGCTCTCGTTATACCTCTTCAATTGTTGATAGAGCCAAGCATGGACATCCCTCCAGTTGGTATAACGATACAACGTTGTTAAAGGAAGTTTCGCAGGTAGATCAGCTGTCTCTTCCTTAGCTTGGTAAAAATAGTACCAAGTCGAAGAAAACCATCCCTTTTCTTCTTTTAATGTTCGTTTGATATAATTCAGTGCTTCTCCTGTATAGAGTTCTTTAGCTAGCTTCGAGTCGACTTTTGTAGCCACATAGTTAAGAAAGAAAGCGATCTCTTGCCAAGTGATGAGATGGTCGCTAAAAGCACTTCCTGATAAGGTTGTTTCAAATGAATCACTCAGAAATGGGGGCAAAATTCTCTCAAAATCCCCCATTCGAAAGTAGAGCACCTTTTTAAAATCAGAAAAATCGGGACGACTCTCTTCAGGAATAAAACTTTGTTCTTCAGAAGTAACACTCTTTTCTTCAGGAATCAATGAGCTGACTGGAGCTGACTGGAGCTGACTGGAGCTGACTGGAGCTGACTGGAGCTGACTGGAGCTTTCAGAGAATAAAGTAGGTGAGATCAGAAAAAAGGCTAAAGCCAAGAGTGTTTTTTGATTCATTATTAAAAAGGGTATCTCTAATTTTAAGATCAAAGCCACTAACTTTGAGAACGTAGTATTCTGGAAAAATATGAGAGAAATGATCAATATGAGAGGGGTAGCGAACCTTTACTTTCTCGCTCAGTTGTAATTTGTCAAATCGAAAAAAAATGCTCAAAAGGAAAAGCGAGAAAATTTTATTTTCAGAGTTTGAAATTTACTGGCCCTAATTTTTGACCTAATTTCTAGAAAACCATCCTAAAATACCCTTAATTTAGAGTCATTCCTAGTTTGACTTCATCTTCTCGAACTCATCTTCGTTGGTAGCATTCTTCTCAGCTGCCTCTTTCCACTTGTTATTTTTAAACTGCATGAGTCGATGAAAAAGAAGAAAGAAGAATAAATTTCCAGTAGATAAAAACGCAAATCGCCAAAAGCAACAGATAAATTACAATCATCGATGAAGTGCTTTGGATATTAAGGAAGCTCAGCAAAAATGAGGTCAAACTCGTCATAAGAATGTTGATTAAATACATCATCGCGGTGGCAGTTCCCGTGATATGACGAAAGAGTTCCATTCCTTTTCCCATGCACATCGGAAAAATAAATCCTGTGGAAAAAAACATTGCTATACTAACACCTAAGAGCAAGATGATGCTTTGGAAAAAAAAGAAACTCCCGATCCACGCAATCAGAGCGATAAGGAAAAATAAGTGAATCACGAAAAATAATAATTGATCCACACGATATTTTTTAATGCAGTAACGGCAGAAAAAAGTAGCTCCTAGGAAAGCGGCTCCTAAACAGAGTCCTGTATTACCAAAAAAGATTGGCGTGTGATGCATTTTTGTTTGAATCAAAAATGGCCCCGCTGTGTTGAATGCAATCATCAACGAATAAATTGCTCCCATGATCAGAACTAACGCCATGAACTCTCGATGATGCAAAACTTCAGCAAGATGATGATGAATAGTTTTTAATCTCAGTGAATGTCGGCGAAAATGCGTCTCTGGAAGAATAAAGAGCACTGCAACAAAAGCAACCAAAGCAACTGCTATAAAAAAAAGAAAGCATGCCTTCCATCCTCCATAAAATTGTAAATATCCACCAATGAGTGGCCCAATCACAGTGCCGATTCCAAACATACTCCCCATCAAAGTTCCCATTCGAACTAATTTTTGAGGAGGCAAAATATCTGAGTAGATAGCTCGAGCAACTACAACGATCATACCAATGGTGATCCCTTCAAAAAATCTGGCTACCAATATAGCAATGATCGTTGGAACCACCACCGGAAGTAAACTAGCTACGATAAATCCTAATAAACCTGCTCTTAAAATATGCTTGCGTCCCCAAGCATCTGTTAAAAACCCAGAGCAAAAATTCCCCAAAGCGTATCCAAGCAAATAGAGCGTGATGACATTTTTTGTGATTCCACTTGAAATGTGCAAGTCACTTGCAATCAAAGGCAAAGAAGGAGCGACCAAATCAACAGCCATCCCAGTCAATGACGAAAGAGGAAGAAGCGTACAAAGAATAAGATTGATCTTCTTTTCAGCTAAAGCGACTGCAGGAAAAGCAGCAGGAGGGTTGTTCATTTCACATCAGCTTAGTAACAAAAAACGCAGATCGCGCCTATTTGTAACTCAAACTTTCATTGCAGACCCTACAAAAGCCTTAAACAAGGGATGAGGAGCATTTGGCTTACTTTGAAATTCAGGATGAAATTGCACTGCTACAAACCAAGGATGATGTGGCAGCTCAATCATTTCAACCAAAGTCCCATCGAGAGATGTTCCTGAAATAATTAGTCCTGCAGCTTCGAATTGCTCGCGATAAGCGTTATTAAATTCAAAACGATGGCGATGGCGTTCGGCAATTTCACTGCAACCATAGGCAGCATAAGCCTGTGACTCTTTTTTGAGAAGAGTTTGCCAAATGCCTAATCGCATAGATCCCCCTTTTTCAGAAACTTCTTTTTGTGTTTCTAAAAGAGAAATGACCGGATGAGGCGTCTTGGGGTCAAATTCAGTGCTATTAGCGCCAGCAAGTCCACAAACATGGCGTGCAAATTCAATAGCAGCAATTTGCATTCCCAAACAGAGACCTAAAAAGGGCACTTGCTGTTCGCGCGCATAACGTGTTGCTGCAATCTTTCCTTCAGAACCACGCTCTCCAAACCCACCAGGGACAAGGATTCCATCGACATTCTTTAAATATTTTTCTGGACCATCTCGCTCGATATCTTCGGCATCAATAACAATAACGGAAATACCACACTCATGAGCTCCTCCTGCATGAGTCAACGATTCGTAGATACTTTTGTAAGCATCCTGAAGCTCATACTTGCTGATGATCGCAATTTGAATGTGATGTTGAGGGTGAATAATTCTTTGAACCACCTTACGCCATTCCTCCATTTGGGCAGGCGGTCTATTAATCGCAAAAAGACGACATACTTTTTCATCGAGTCCTTCTTTCTGCAGCATGAGTGGAAACTCATAAATAGAATGTTCCACGTCACGAGCTTCAATCACTCCATCAAGAGGAACATTACAATGTAGCGAGAGTTTTTCACGCACTTCTTCTTCAAGTGGTTGTTCTGTGCGACACAATAATACCTGTGGTTGGAGCCCAATTTCACGCAACTTAGCAACACTTTGCTGTGTTGGTTTTGTTTTCAATTCTCCTGCTGCTTTGATGAAAGGTACTAACGTAACATGAATCAAAATCGCATTTTCAGGACCCACTTGAAGAATAAATTGACGAATAGCCTCAAGGAATGGCAATCCTTCGATATCGCCAGTTGTTCCTCCAATTTCTGTGATTAAAATATCAGGATTGGTAACCTCTTCACAGCGCCTGATGCACTCTTTAATTTCATTAGTAATATGGGGAATGACTTGGACTGTTTTGCCGAGATAGTCACCGCGGCGCTCTTTGGAAAGAACAGATTCGTAAATCTGACCACTTGTCACATTATTAGCACGTGTTAGTACAGAATTTGTAAAACGCTCATAGTGACCCAAATCAAGATCGGTTTCAGCTCCATCAGCCAGCACATAAACCTCACCATGCTGCAAAGGATTCATTGTTCCTGGATCTACGTTAAGATAAGGATCAAATTTTTGAAGAGCTACACGCAATCCGCGACGCTCTAGCAATGTACCCAGCGAAGCTGATGCCAAGCCTTTTCCGAGTGAACTTACTACGCCTCCAGTCACAAAAATATATTTCATCGTACGAGGATCATAAAAGATTTCGAAAGAAAATCTAGCCCGACTTTCACTATTCGAATGGATGATGTTTTGTAAGAAGTTGACCTCAAAATGATTTTTAAAATCGTGCGGTGCGTGTGTCACCCATAAGCGATTTAAAAAGATGAATGGCCAAGGTATTGCGAAAGATCGCCATCTCGAATAGCGAAAGTCGGGCTAGTGCTGCGTCGGAAAAAAAACTCAGTAGCAGCAATAATTATCCCTGATGTTAACCTGCTTGTTTTTGCCCATAACAACAAAGCACCTCAATATTATGCAGCACGAATATCAAAAATTCACTTGATTTTGCTTCCTGCTTCAAGCATCTCATAACCTGCATCCACCCACCCTTGCGAGCCCCTTTGTAGCGAAAAGAGATTGCTGTAGCCCATCCGTTGTAAATTTTCTGCAGCAAGGGCAGCGCGAAAGCCACCACTGCAATAAAGAACAATCGGAGTCTGAAGATCAGGGATTATGAGTTCAATATCGCGCTCGATGATACCTTTGCTTAGGTGAATAGCCGTTGGAATGTGGCCGGCAGACCATTCCGATTCCTCGCGTACATCAACAAGGCGAAAATCTTCTCCTCGGTCTAATTTTTCTTGGAGCAGTACTGGGGTGATTTCGTGAATCTGTTTTTTGGCTTGATTCACCAACGCCAAAAAGTGTGGGGAATGTTTTTTCATAGATGTAATCTTTAGTACTCTCCTGACCTGAGAGAAGTCATCGCCTTCCCAAGTGCACCAATCAAGTCAGTTGCTACCAGCGATTCGGGTGAGGCCTCTTTTTCAAAAACCACCATCTCGGCAGCCCTTCCACAAAGCCAGACGGCAAGCATTGCTGCTTCTCTTGTTGTTTTTCCTGCTGCTAAAAAAGCAGTGGCAACACCGGTTAAGACATCTCCCATTCCTCCACTAGCCATGCCGGGATTACCTGTACTGTTGTAGGCGAGCTGTTGTCCCTCTTCGGCGACAATGCTCCGTGCTCCTTTTAAAATCAAGGTTACAGGGTACTGCTCTACAAAATCAGTAGCCCATGTACGACGATCCCTGCCCTTTTTTGAAAAAAGTCGCTCCATCTCTCCGGGGTGAGGTGTGAGCAACCGAGGAGCTTGAAAACGAGTGAGTATCTCTTTATGAGCGGCTAGTGTATTCAAGGCATCGGCATCAACAACACAAGGAAGGGGTATTTTTTCTACTAGCTCTAATATTTCTTTGCGATGGTCTTGGCCTAATCCTGGCCCTACTCCCAAGGCATCAAGCGGCTCTGAGAGGACTTCTTTCCAAGAGGCGACTGGCTTGACCATAATCTCTGAAGAAAGTGTCGTCGCCAACAAAGGATAAGCTTCGGGCAATGCATAAAGTGTCACAAGCCCGGCACCGGCATGTAACGAGGCTGTGGCAGCCATACGTGCTGCTCCGAGATACCCAGGAGAACCAGCAACAATCCCCACATGCCCAAACATTCCTTTGTGGACCTCAAACGATCGTGGAGACAAAAGAGCTCGCAAATAAGGAGCGGTAATAAGAAGATCCTTCTCTTTTTTTTCTGGTGCTTGGAGCTCAACAAGGGGCACTAAAGCCAGCCGCCCAACATTGTTAGTAGCCGTATCGGCAACAAGTCCTTTTTTAACAAAAGCAATCGTTGTCGTGAGATCAGCCTCCACACAAGGATTGAAGGGCATCCCTGTGGTCTCATCCAAGCCTGAAGGAAGATCCACCCCTACTACAAAAGCATTTCGCTCACGGCGGAGCAGGTTCATTTCTTCAATCAGTGTTCTTA
The DNA here is from genome assembly GCA_019747735.1 of Chthoniobacterales bacterium. Taxonomy (GTDB): domain Bacteria; phylum Verrucomicrobiota; class Verrucomicrobiia; order Chthoniobacterales; family UBA6821; genus CAIWMF01. The sequence goes on from JAIEQL010000053.1 coordinate 8,834, forward strand.
AAACGCCACGTGGCGCCCCTCCTGATCCTATACCCAAAAGACCATCTAGAAAAACCAAGGGAGTTGTCACCTTGCTTGGAAGCTCTTGAATAAAGGCTGCACGGTGATGTTTGATCAATAGTTGAAGGTGCGACTGAGAAAGCAGCGCCATTTCCTCTGGACGAAAAGCTAAGCGAATCAGAATATTCCAACCTTTTTCTGCTAAAAAATGAGCAGCAACCAAAGCATCGCCAGCATTATGACCCTTGCCAGCATAGACAACACACGTTCCTGGAGTTTTAAAAAATTCTTGAACGACCTCTGCGATTCCCTCGCCTGCTTGATTCATCAGCTCTGAGGCTTGGACACCTCGTTCAAAAGCTTCCTTTTCAGCAGCAATCATTTCGGAAGTTGTGACAATCATTTTTTTGTTTGCAACTAATGACGTTGCTCTTTCAGCACCTCTTCAATCGCTGTGTGCAACTCTTGAGAACCTTGTCCCTCTAACTTCCGATCAATTTCTTCAAGACGATGAATCAGGTCGACAACTTCTTTGCGAGCATAAGGACCCCCAGCAGCTTGGCAGAAATGAGTGCGACACCCAAATGGCCTATCCTGATAAATCATACAGCGATTTGTTCTAGGATGAAGTAGTTTGCAAGCACCATCTATTCTTTTAGGAAGCTCTTTGCGGCCTGTGTTGCCAAGAGCTTGGGCCGCAAGGAGTGCTTCGCCGCGTGTTAGAAAAGGAGTTTTTCCTGTTTGAAGAAAATGACAGCACTCTGTCTTTAAAGTGCAGTGACGCTCGATGGGACGTTGGGAAAGCTCCTCATAAATAGCCTTAACATCAGCAAGGGCAGATGCTGGACTATAGTAACTATAAGATTTTTTTGCGCGGCGCATTGAGATGCAAAAGTAAAAAAAAAGGTTCTTTTGGTCTTTCGTGGGCCGAACTCACTTCCTTATTTCTATCTCCTGTTTTGAATTGGTGATTACCGCTTCAGTGCTTCCTTCAGAATTTTGTCCGCCTTTGCAGCCTGTTTGGGATTGATATTAGAAGGAGGAGTAAGAGCCTCGGTTATTTCATCTCCCGCTTTGAATACTGCCTTTCCTGTCTGTACTGTAAAGTCAGCGACAGTATTAGTAGCTCCAGAAGCCGTTGATAAGAATTTATTAAGAGGGACTGCAGATTTTTTCCCTAAATCATATACCAGCTCGCCCAGAAACGTCCTGGGAGAAGAAGAAGTAGGAACTGCTGTGATTTTTGGGGGGTGTTCTTCTGTCGTTTTTGGACGGTCACTTGATAGGCTTTTAGAGGAACTAGAGGTGCTAGTTGCTGAAGTAGTAGCCAAGGAGTTACTTGAAGAAGATGCTTTAATATTCATAAAATTACTAGTGTCAAAAATAGCCTTAAGTAAACGTAAACGTCAAATGCTTGTGTTTTACCCTTCACTTAAATCTCCTCAGCCTTTATTCTCTAGACTCTTTATTCCACTATGTCTACCGATCTTACTTTATTGGATTCCTCCACACTGATTGAACGCCTCAATCAGCTGCGGAGGTTTCTTTGACGTCTCTGCTCTCACAGATGAATTAGCCGCTATCGAGGAGCGGATGAACCATCCCGATTTTTGGAATCATCGGGAAAGCGCTCAAAAAGACGTTGCACAGATCTCTCAACTCCGGGCCACACTCAATCCCCTTCTTGTACTGGAACAAAGGGCTAGCGATTTAAAGCTTCTTCAACAAATGGCGGAAGAAGAGACCACACCTGAACAACGTACCACTGCTTTAGGAGAGGTCAGCAAAGAATTTCAAGCCCTCACACACGACATCGAGAAATTTGAAATTCTCCAACTTCTCAGTGGCGAATTTGATCGAGCTGATGCCTTTCTTACTATTCATGCAGGAGCAGGTGGCACTGAATCGTGTGACTGGGCCGAGATGCTGCTGCGCATGTATCAACGCTGGACCGAGCGCTCTAGTTATACGACCAGCATTATTGATATCCAAGAAGGAGAGGAAGCAGGGATTAAATCGATCACGTTGCTGGTTCGTGGAGAATATGCCTTTGGTTATTTACAAACAGAACGCGGAGTGCATCGGCTTGTTCGCATTTCTCCCTTTGACTCAGCTAAGCGACGTCACACTTCTTTCGCAAGTGTCGATGTTGTTCCCGATATTGAAGATGCTCCTATTGAAATTGATGAAAAAGATATCCATGTCGACACCTATCGTGCCGGCGGGAAAGGAGGTCAAAACGTCAACAAGGTAGAAACTGCGGTACGGATGACTCACCTTCCAACAGGGGTTGTCGTGGCTTGTCAAGCAGAACGGAGCCAGTTAAAAAACCGCCATCTAGCAATGAAGATGTTGCGTGCTAAAATTTACCAGCTCGAGGCTGATAAAAAGCGCGCTGAGCTCGATCGCCAATATGGTGAAAAAGGAGAGATTGCCTGGGGCAATCAAATTCGTTCTTATGTTTTTCAGCCTTATCAAATGGTCAAAGACCATCGCACCAATGCTCAAACAAGCGATGTTCAAGGAGTCATGGATGGAGAGATCGATCTATTTATCGAAGCCAAACTTCGCTCTTAGAGGGTGTCTTGAAAATGAATAAAATTGCGCATTACGGCGTCGCTCCAGTGCTCGCGTCCTCGAGTATGTCCATATACACTGCGGGTCTGTGCGCTTCGCTCCTGGTACTGCATCAATTTTATTCATTTTCAAGACACCCTCTTAGAACCTGTTAAAAATTCTACTACTGAGGCGAAGAGCTCTGTCGCGTCGGTGCTCGCCTCGTCGAGTATGTCCATATACACTCCTCGGCTTGTGCGCCGCCGCTCCTTGCTCTTCATCCTCATCAGCGAATTTTGAACAGGTTCTTTAGAATTACTATGCCTTGTTTCTTCATCCCTTCTATCGTTTCCATCCCTGTTAATTTTTTACTATCTTCTATCCCTGTGAATCTTTTTAAGAAATATTCCACGATCAGCTTCATTGGAGTCCTTCTCCTTTTTGCTTTTTTTTATTATGGCTACTACTACCGCTGCAGCCTCTATCCAGCTGGTGAAGGAGGCTGCGAAGGGGTTACGGCATTAAGATTGCTAGAGGGACAAGTTCCGATGAAAGAAGTAATTTTAGGTTATAACCTCCTTTGGTTTTATCCCATTGTGGCACTCTTTAAAATTTTTGGTCCCAGTTACACTTTTCTCCGCATTTACTTTTTTTTGATAGCAACAGCAACCTCATTGCTCGCTTTTACAGTTATCAAAATAACAACCCGTCACTCATGGTTAGCCTTTTTAGGTGCCATCCTGGTACTTATTTTACCTGGTCAACTTTTTCGTAATTACATGGCTTTTTTGGCCATGCTCAACATGGCCTTTTTTTTAAAAACATTTCTTCTTCCTTGTGCCAGCAGCAGGAGAAGATTGATCTGGATGACTGCTTCCGGAGCCGTTCTAGGCCTCACTTTTCTTATTCGTGTTGATCTTGGTTTTTTTTTTCACGGCTCTTTTTTTAGGACTTACCTTCCTTGCGCCAGGGATCACTACATTTCAAGCCACATATTCTCTTTCAAAGCGTTACAGCCTTGCTTTGACAGGACTAATACTAGCCGGCATTGCGGCATTAGCATTACATCTCCCTTTTTATTACGACGCGATGCATCGCGGCTTTTCAGACTCTTTCTTAGAGCAATACCAACAACTTCCTCGAATCATTATTAGCAAAAAATGTGATCTCCAAAAGTTTCTCAATCCAAAAAAAGAGGAACAAAAAACAGCCATTATTGTTTCCTCTACTATTCCTCTTTTAGCAACAACGCCACCACTCCCACAAAAGCAAACCACGCTTGCACGCTACTCTCTCAAGGCACACAAAATGAGAGAACGGCTCATGGCCCTCAATCTCTATTTGCCCATTTTGCTTTCTTTCCTGATATCTATCATGGGAATGACGTTCTTTTTTTTAAAACGAGTCACTAGTAAAGAGCGGCTTTTTTTCCCAATATTACTGACCTGCTTAGGATGCTCCCTGACGCTTTTTCCTCAATATTTTTTCTGGCGACCAGACATGGTTCATTTTAGCGAATTCATGGTTCCAATGATGGTCACCATTCTGATTGCTATTTCTTTTGCAACGGAGACTTACAAAAAAGCTCCTTTCTATGTTCGCCCTCTCATCGTTTTGTTCTTTTTTTTAGCTACCTTCTCCCTCCTGCTCTATCTCGATGATGGATGCCAATCTCAATCAACTGGTGGCATCGCCATTAGTCACCATAGAACAGTCGAGTTTAAAGGAGCTAACGGAGTGGCAGTGAAGCTTACCCCCTCTGAATTTCAGGATACTTCTGCAATCTATCAAAGCATTATCATGCACTCAAAACCAGGAGAGTACGTTATTTGTTACCCTTATAATCCTGAAATTAATTTTATGACGGATCGCCCTTCCTACCGTCAGAATCTTTATATTGATAACCTCACAGCACCTCGTGATTTTGATGCATTGACTATTGCAGAAATCGAAAAATATCACCCCGCGGCTATCGTCATTACCGATTGGTCGATTAATGGCACAGAAGATTCACGATTCACGCACTGGGCAGCAGGAACCTATGACTATATTAAAAGTCATTATCTTGCCGACTACGAACGAGGAAACATTCATGTTTTTGTGAGGCCGTAGCATCTCAATTTTTCCGAGAAAAATTGAGATGAGTTGAAGATTAAAGTTTAAGTTGCTTCTTGCTTTTGGAAAAAATAAAAAAAATGTCATACCTCCAGAAGTCTTTTATTGCTTGGCATTGCAACGCAATGGGTTCGAAACTTCAACTTCAACTATCTACTTCACCCTCGCTAAGCCAACCCGTTGGGCTGACGCTTCCACAAGCTCTGCGACACGTCGCTTTAATCGGTAGGCAAGAATGAAAAAAACGAGCAAGAGAACGGCGTAGGAAGCAAGATACCAAGGAGTTCCAGCGGCTCCTGTCATAAATTGATAAGTGAGGTAACCCAAGACTAGCATGTTGACTAAAAGAGTCGTTGCTACCATGCGCGTAGAAAGATTAACGCGAGTCAGACATTTGGGACCACCATGATACTCGGTGACACTGCGCAGGCGAATTCCCCACCAAAAGCTTCCATAAATCTGAATATCCCACTCTTTCCAACCTGTATCGATGGAATAGCTCCAACCTTCACTTTCAAGTGCAGCAATGATCGTAGGAAGGAGCGTTTCACGGCCCTTGTTCTCTTCACTCCAGAAATTCAAACGCGAGTTGCCATGAAAGCGGCTTGGTAAAAAATCTTTTTCTTTTGCTGAGATGACCGATTCGGGAGTTCTTTTATATTTGAGCCATGTAAAATAACGGGCCCAGCCACGGACAAGCGGCTGGCTCAGTGCTAAAAAAGCCACCAAAAGTCGTGCGCGAATTGTATCAAAGCGAGGTTCCAGCTTTGCATGAATCATATAAGAGAGAGAGACAAGCAATGTTCCTGAAAACATCAAAAAGGAAACAATACCCAAAGCAGGAAATGGCCACGAAAGCAGGAAGATAAAAGCTGAAAGAATTACCCATTCCAAACAGCTTAAATAGGCTGCAATTTCAGATTGGGTAGAAGGATAAATGCATTGAAAAAAACCTTCACCAAAAATTCCGTGATAGATGACAGGGTGATTGATGAGCCAAGTAAAACGAGGAGCTCCATAAACTTGCCCTTTCCATTTAGCAGTTCCTGTTGGACCAAAGAAAATCAGGTGTTTGAAACGAAGAAGTGATTCTGCTTCACCATAACCCTCTTGCTGTTTACGAAAGGCCTTTAAAGTAAAGCGACGGTAATGCCAAACAATGGCTGCAGGGCTAAAAGCGATGACCAAATTTTCTTGCTGAAGACGCCAACAAAAATCGACATCATCTCCTGCCTTCCGATATTCAGGATCAAAACCCCCAATACGATCAAAGGCCCAACGATGAAAGGCCATATTGCATCCTGGAATATGTTCGGCAACGACATCGGTTAGCAGCACATGGTTAGGGCCACCAGGGGCCGCTGCCACACAAGCCTGATGCCAGTTTTCGGCTGGTGGAGAGACGTTAGGGCCACCAACGCCTGCATAATCTCCAGAAAGGAGGGTGCCCACTAAATAAAAAAGCCAATCAGGATCTGCCATACAGTCAGAGTCGGTGTAGGCGAGAATTTCTCCCGTAGCTGCCGCCGCTCCTACATTGCGGGCTACACTAAGGCCTTGATTGGATTGAACAATGGCATGAACCCAAGGATGGCGAGCAAGAATTTCTTTGGTGTTATCGGTGGAGCCATCATCCACAACGATCACTTCATAATCGGGGTAATCAATTTTTTTGAGCGAACGAAGACAGGCTTCTAATGTTTGCCCTCCATTGTAGCTACAGACAATGATAGAAACCTTGGGTTGCTTTGGTAGTTTGACTTGGTGGGTGATAGAAATGGGAGCATCAAAAAAATGACGTACTACTTCGAGTGCTTTTTTAGGAGTCCGGTCACGCCGCACCAGTCCAAAAGCCCAATCCAAAATTTCATTGCCACCACGATACCATTCATCAGTCCAAGCATAGACAAAAGTTCCAGCAAGACCGCCTCGAATAACTGATTCTAAGTGCCATTGGAGGATTTCAGCTTGTTTCTCCTCACCATTGCGCATGGTATCGAGGCCGAACTCGCCAAGGATGAGTGGTTTTTCTTCAGCGAGATTTTGAAGGCGCGCTAAATAACGTTCAAAATCATCACGTCGTTCCAAATAAACGTTATAGCTTAAAAAATCAACATTCTGAGGGAGTAAGTATTCGGTAGAAGGATAATTAGCGTAAGAGTAAAGAACCTTGGGATCTTCTCTTCGAGCGATATTAATAAGCTGCTCTAAGAATTCAGTGACACGCTTGGCTCCCAGCCAACGGACCATGGTCGGAGGAATTTCATTGCCGACAAAATAGCCAAAAATGGCAGGATGATCCGCATATTTTCGCACAGTAGTGGCCACTATTTTTTTGATCGAAGAACGTATCTTACGATCGTTAAGAAACTCCACATGCTCCATCCAGGGAATAGTAATGAGAACACGAAGGGCATTCTCTTGGCAAAGATCCAGAAACCACGCTGGTGGTGGAGTGTAGATACGAATGACATTGGCTCCACACTCCTTAACAGCTGCCATATCCTTGGTTGCTTGTTCAGGGCTTCCAAATTCGTAGCCCTCTGCATCGGGAGCTAACGGACAGTAAGTGATTCCTTTAATAAAGAACTTACGATCTCCTTGGAAAAAAAATTTTGCTCGTACAACAATGCGTTCAGTCATTTAAAGTGGAAATTAAAAGTTAACGAATGTTCTCCACCATTTTTTTAACTTCTTCCAAAGATAATTCTGCAAGAGAGCCAATTTCCTGCAGTGACATTTTGGAACGATATAAATTATGCACAATTGATTCCTTTGCTTTCATTGCACCTTCAGCCAGTCCTTTAGCCAGTCCTTTAGCCAGTCCTTCGGCTCTACCCTGGAATACTCCATCACTAAAAGAACTTTGCAGCGTGCTTTTTGAAATTCTGACATCTCCCATATAGCGTTCATAGGCATAGCGCTCTTCTTTTGAGAGTTGAAGCAAAGTGAGTCTCTCTCCAGCATCTTGAATTCCCTTGGCTTTAAATTCAGGTTTAACTTCAGCTTCCTTCAAAGCATAAATCCACTCATCAAGAGTATCTCTGATTTTAAGATCAAACCCGCTTACCTTTAGCACGTAGTATTCTGGAAAAATATTACAGAGGTTTTTGATATGAGCAGGATAGTGGGCCTTCTCTTTATCACTAAGCTGTAAGGTATCTTTTTTGTGAATGCCCTGAAAATGTGTTGTTCCATGGTAGATATAGTCCTCCCCTTCACCTAAGTCGAAATAGACAATGTTAACAGAAATAACACGTGGAATACCGCCATAAGGCTCTCCCTCTTCCAAATGCTCTACAACAACTTTAGAAACGCCATACAACATCCGGGAGAGAAAATCCCACTCACGTTCACATTGGACTTCTATAATGACTTTTTCCCCATTGCCCAGTTGAGCCATGACATCAACACGATTCGATTTATCTTTAGAGTGACTCTTGTTCGATTCACTTTCTAAAAGCGAATCAATAATCACATCAGTACGAAGCAGCTCAGACAAAAAGCCAGCAAGGATAGGAAAGTTCACTCTCCGCCGTAGCAATGTTTTAATAGCCCAATCGAACTGGATTAACTTCTTCGGCTCGGATTTCATAGGACCAAGTAGTCTACTGAGATGCCTGTCTCATTGTCAAATGATGACTGCACCAAAAATCTAAACTCAGAGGGTGTCTTGAAAATGAATAAAATTGATGCAGTACCAGGAGCGAAGCGCACAGACCCGCAGTGTATAGGGACATACTCGAGGACGCGAGCACTGGAGCGACGCCGTAATGCGCAATTTTAGTCTTTTCAAGACACCCTCTCATTTGAGAACTTCGGCAATGACCTCACTTGTGCGTGCAACCACCTCAGGTGTGTGCGCGAGGCTGATAAATCCTGCCTCAAATTGAGAAGGAGCAAAGTAGATGCCTCGTGCTAATGCTTGTTGGAAAAAATGGGCAAACTCTTCTGCACGATTTTTTTTGGCGTCACTTAAATTGCGCACTGGACCTTCGCTGAAATAAAGGCAAAACAAGGAACCAAGACGATGAAATGTAAAAGGCTTATTTTGAATAATTGTTTGGATGTTTTCTTCAAGCAAGCTACCTATTTTTTCTAATTGATTCCACCCATCACAACGTTCCATCTCACGCAATTGTGTGAGCCCAGCTGCCAGGGCAAGAGGATTTCCTGAAAGTGTCCCAGCTTGATAAACAGGACCCGTAGGGGCCAATTGATCCATGAGATCAGCCCTTCCTCCAAAGGCTCCCACTGGCAATCCCCCTCCAATCACCTTACCAAGGGCCGTCAGATCTGGTTGCATACCACAACGCTCTTGATAGCCGCCAGGAGCTAAGCGAAAACCAGTCATCACTTCATCAAAAATAAGCAGGGCACCGTATTCTTTGCAGAGCGCTTGAAGCCCCTCTAAAAAGCCTGGCTCAGGCAGGTAAAGACCTGCATTGGCAGGGACTGGTTCTAAAATAACACAGGCAATCTCGCGACCTTGTTTTTGAAAAAGAGTTTCTGCCGCTGTGAGATCATTAAAAGGAAGCGTTGTTGTGAGCGCTGCAAGTGCCGCTGGAACGCCAGCACTATCGGGAGTTCCAAAGGTAAGAGCGCCGCTTCCCGCTTTGACCAAGAGTGAATCCACATGGCCATGGTAGCATCCTTCAAACTTCACAATTCGATCTCGGCCTGTAGCGCCTCTTGCCAGGCGGATGCATGACATGGTGGCCTCAGTGCCACTATTAACCATTCGTACTTTTTCAATCGAGGGAACCATGCGACAAATGGTTTGGGCCATCTCTACTTCCAATGGATTGGGAGTGCCAAAACTAAGTCCTTGTGTTGCTGCAGTGCGCACGGCTTCGACAACAACGGTTGGTGCATGCCCTAAAATAGCAGGTCCCCAGGTACCTACATAATCAATGAGCTCTTGACCATCAACCGTTATGAGCCTACAGCCGCTTGCCGATTTGACAAAAAAAGGAGTACCTCCTACCGCACGAAAGGCACGCACAGGAGAGTTGACGCCACCTGGAATCCAACGAAGTGCTTCGGACCAGAGCTGTGCGGATAGGTTGGAGGGTGAAGAAGGGCTGGAAGGTGAAGAAGAAGCAGGCATACAAAACTTAAACTGTTGCAAAGGTGCTAGGAAGAGACCTTCATGGCATTGCGATAAATTGGTTTTATCCAATCGGGGAATTCTTCTTCTGGAATGTAGACCTTGGCAACAATTCCATGAGACATTCTGAAAATAGGGAGTTGCTTGCCTAAGAAAGCCTCTTCACTGAGGTCTCTTGAGTTGTCAATAAAATAGGCCCGGTCAACGATAGAAGCAGCTTCTAGAGCCAGTTTAAGGGAGCGTTCATAACGAGCATAAATTTTATCCTCAGGGACAGTGTGTCCCCCTTGTTCTACTCGCCAAGCAATACGGAGGGCATTAACCTCAGGAGTGTTTGTTGAGATATAGATGAATCGTATAAAAAAACCTTCTTTTTTAGCCCTTCTTATAAAATCAACTTTATCTGGGATAGAAAGAACGGTTTCAAAAAGGAAACTCTGACGTTTACCAAGACATTTCTCACGCATTTCTTCAGCACGCTGGGCGGCTTTCATAACAGCTGAAGGATCATTCCAACTGCCAAATTCTTTTTCTGCAATAACGTCAGGATTAATTGCTAAGAGCCCCTCAACCCATTTTGGATATTTGTTATAAAGAGTTCTTGTTGCTGTTGTTTTTCCTGAACCATTTGGACCTGCTACTACGACAAGAACAGGCTTAGTGCGAGGCATGGTGGGGCGCAACAGCGTTAGCAATATTTTTTAAATACTGAGCTTTAAATTGGCTGAATGTAAGTCCCGATTTTCCTGGCTTAGAACAGGATTCTACAATGGACTTCGCCATATCTTTAAGTATTTGTTCTAACTCCCTCGCTTCCGTTTCTTCGTCTTGAATTTCTGGGTGTATCATCTCTTTTTTCATGTAAGTAAAACTATAGTGTATTAAATTGAAAAGGGCATGGTAGAAGTGCAGAAATTTTTTCTTAGGATAAGGCCGAAGAACGAGCGCTATCCTAAGATAATGTGAGATCTGAGAACGCAGTCCTGAGGAAAAAGAGCCAGCTTATGACGTGCCCTTTTCAATTTAACACACTATAAATCAGCATCATCTTCTTGTCAATGGAGGACAAGTTTTCTGAAAATCAATAAACTTCCACAGGAGAACGCTTTCCATCTTCCGGACTCCGTTGTCGGGCGACCTCTTCGCCAAGGGTGTCCACGCGAAGTTGCCAGACTTGGTCGTCTAGCTCCTTGAAAGCAGCTAGCGAAAAGGGATCAGGAGCAACCAGTTTCTTTTTAAAAATAGCGACGTTTTGCAAGGCCCTTTCTAGCTGCTCTTCTGGGAAGGTAGCCAGATGGTGAAGCGCTTCTTCTCCAAGCTGAAAGCGATGACAAATCATCAGCAAGTCATTGCCAGCTGCAAGAGCTAGTCGAAGCATTTCTTTGAAACTGTAATGATTGATGATGGCTCCCATATCCAGATCATCAGTCATGATCAGGCCTTCAAACTTCATTTCTTCTCGGAGCAGTTTGGTAATGATCGTAGGAGAGAGGGAGGCAGGAAGGCCCGAATTGTCTAGCTCTTCAAACGCTATGTGGCCGATCATCATGCTATCGAGGGAGGAGGCAAAATGACGAAAGACCTTCAGCTCGTGGGCCTCCAATTCAGCACGGGGACGTGGCAATGCTGAAAGATCATAGTGGGGATCGCTAGGTGCGCAGGAGTAACCTGGAAAATGTTTTCCGCAGCTGAGCATTCCCGTCGATCTCAAAGCATCGTTAAAAATCCCTGCAAGCTTGATCACTTGATCTGCTGTGCTTCCATAGCAGCGTCCCCGCAAAGAATTATCAGCCTCCTCCTCAAAAGCGATATCGAGGACGGGACAAAGATCGAGATTAAATCCGAAGAGTTTTAATAATTTTCCAGTGAGCTCGCCATGGCGACGAATCAGCTCTGGATTTCCTGATTCTCTGAGTTGGCGAGCATTGGGAGGTTCGTTACCCAGAAGTTTCAACCGTGAAACACGCCCTCCCTCTTGGTCAATCGTAATGATTGGTTCGATTTTGCTATGCTGGCGAAGGGTATCAATAAGATGGCGGAGTTGCTCTGGCGTTTGGATGTTACGACCAAAAAGAATGAATGCACCTGGCTGAACACGTTTAATAAACTCGATGAAAGCCCCATCAATAGAAGGGGGAACGCCTAGTAAGAGAAGTTGACCAAGATTGGAATCGCTCATGCTACAAGTGAAGAGTAAAGGGTGAAGAGTAAAGAGTTGCTTCGCTGTGTAATTTATCTTTTGAAATATACTCTTAAACCCTTAAACTTTTAAAACTTTAAACTTTTTATTGTGGAGAACCCTTCTCGTATTGGCTTATTTGGTGGCACTTTTGATCCTGTTCATTTAGGACATTTGATCTTAGCCCATGATGCTCTAGAAGCATTGAAACTTGACCTCCTTTTTTTTATTCCAGCAGCTCTTGCTCCTCACAAAAAAGAAACTCCTCCACTTGCCTCGGCTGCCCAGCGAGTTGCCATGCTGCAACTGGCTATTAAAGGGGAATCTCGTTTTGTTATTGATGAGCGAGAGCTATCCCGAAAAGCTCCTTCTTACACCATTGATACAGTGCGCGAGCTAGAGAAAGAGTATCCTTCGAGGCATTTTTTTTTGCTAGTGGGAGAAGATCAAAATATTGATCAGTGGAAAGAAATCGACGAGCTTCAAAAGAAAGTACACTTTGTCTTTTTTTCAAGGGCCAACCATCGCAACACAGTCGATGATTTTACTCTGCTTCGACGACGTATTGATATTTCCTCGACAGAAATTCGAGAACGCCTTGCTTTAGGCAAACCCGTATGTCACCTTCTTCCTCCAACTGTTGCTCATTACCTTGAAAAAAAATCACTCTACCGACCTTAATCCCAATACAACGATCTCCGATGAGCAATTAGCTCTTTGCTGTATAGAAGCTGCTCTTGATAAAAAAGCGGAAGATCCTGTTATTCTCGATTTGCGGGGTATTTCTACCTTCACTGACTATTTTGTGATTGTCTCAGGAACTTCTGAGCCGCAAATCAAAGCAATTGCCAATGCGATTCGGGAAAAAATGAGAGAAGAGCACCGGACTCAACCTCTTTCTGATGATGCTTATCCAAGCAGTCCTTGGATTGTCATCGATTATGGAAGCATCATTGTTCACATTTTTCATGAACGTCTTCGTGATCTTTATGATCTCGAATCCTTGTGGGGTGATGCAAAGCGATTGAAAGTTTGAGTTTCAAGTTTGAGTTTGAGTTTCATAAGCGCTTTGCGCTTTACTCAGCTATTTGCTCGCAGATAACTCAAACTACAAACTGTAGACTCAAATTTCCTTCCCAATGATTTCCATTACCATTCCCATTTATAACGAGCGCGAGTCCATCACGCCGCTTTTTAAAAAAATCTGTGAGGTCATGGATCATTTGGGAAAACCGTATGAAGTCATTTTTATTAATGATGGAAGTAGCGATGGGGGCGCAGTGCTACTTAATGAAATAGCAGCACATTATCCGCAAGCGAAAGTAATTCACTTCCGTCGCAATTTTGGACAAACAGCAGCCATGATGGCTGGTTTTGACTATGCCTCAGGCGATGTCATTATCCCCATGGATGGAGATTATCAAAACGATCCTGAAGATATTCCTCGTATGCTTGCAAAACTCGAGGAGGGTTATGATGTCTGTTCCGGCTGGCGCCGTGATCGTCAAGACAACGCCTTACAACGCAATATTCCCAGCGTCATGGCCAATAAATTAATTTCAGCAATATCAGGAGTGAGACTTCATGATTTTGGCTGTTCTCTGAAAGCCTACCGCCGCGATGTGATTGAAGGCGTGCGGCTTTACGGCGAGATGCATCGGTTTTTGCCAATCTATACCAAATGGTATGGAGCCCGTATCACTGAATTGCCCGTCAATCATTTTGCACGACGAGCAGGAAAATCAAAATATGGTTTAGAACGTGTACTGAAAGTGATTCTCGATTTGATGGTGGTTAAATTCTTGGATCGTCATGCGCAGAAACCGATGTATGTCTTTGGCGCCAGTGGATTGATCAGCTTGGCCGCAAGCTTCGGCTTTGTTTGCTGGGCGGTAGGACTTTTCTTTTTTGCTCATAAGCCACTCATCACAACTCCGCTTCCACTCATGGCAGTGTTTACATTCTTGATGGGAGTCATGAGTTTTCTCATGGGACTACTAGCGGAGATGATCATGCGGACTTTTTATGAATCGCAAGGAAAGTCAGTTTATCTTGTGAAAGAGACAAAAAACATGACACTTGCTCCGGCTGCCCGCAATCTTCCAGCCTCCACCCTCTAGCCTCCAGCCTATTCTCATGTGCGGCATTGCTGGCTTTATCGGTTCTGGTAATCGAGAAGTTTTAGAAAAAATGACACGAGCCCTTGCGCATCGTGGTCCCGATGCAGAAGGTTTTTTTATTGAGGAAAAAAAGGGCATTCATTTCGGACATCGACGACTTTCCATTCTCGATTTGGCTCAAGGTGCACAGCCCATGGCGACGCTAGATGGAGAGCTCATCATTATTTTTAATGGGGAAATTTACAACCACTTAGAGTTGCGTGCAGAGCTACTTGCAAAGGGATATCATTTTCAGACAGATCATTCCGATACGGAAGTGCTCCTGCACGCCTATCGCCAATGGGGCGAGAAAATGCTCACCCGACTTAATGGAATGTGGGCTTTTGCGATTTATGATAAACGCCAAGATTTGATTTTCTTAGCGCGCGATCGTTTTGGGAAAAAACCACTTTATTATTTTCGTTCTGAAAAGGGAGAAACTGTTTTTGCTTTTGCTTCCCAGCTCAGCGCGTTGTCGCATCACCCACAGGTACCACGCAACGAATCGATCTTGGCACTCAAAAAGTATTTTGCGTACGGATATATTCCAGCGCCGCACTCTCCTATCAAAGGCATTTTCAAATTACCGGGAGGACATTATGGAAAATGGGATTTAAAAACTAAGCAATGGAGCATCAAGCGTTATTGGGAGTATCGCTTGGAGCCTATGCAAGCTAACTTGCCAGCTGATCAAGGAAAAGCATGGGCAGAAGAATTGCTCTATCTGCTCGATCGGGCCGTAAAGCGCCGCCTGATCTCCGATGTACCACTTGGCATTTTTTTAAGTGGTGGCATCGATTCTTCAGCAGTGGCTGCTCTAGCCGCACAGCATCTGCCTGCAGGAGCGCTCAAAACTTTTAGCATCGGGTTTACTGACCCTTCCTTCGATGAACGTTCTTATGCTCGCCAAATGGCAATACATCTTGCTTGTGATCATCATGAAGAAATAGTCGAACTCGATAAAGCGCTTCAATACTTACCCAACCTCTTAAGGGAGCTTGATGAGCCGATCGCCGACAGCTCCCTCTTGCCAACGTGGTTGCTATCTAGATTTGCTCGACGTCATGTAACAGTGGCTTTGGGTGGCGATGGAGGAGATGAGCTCTTTGCAGGATATGATCCCTTTCAAGCGCTCAAGGCCGCAGAGCTTTATTCCAAAACGATTCCAAGAGTCTTGCATCCTGCACTTACTTTTCTTGCGGCACAACTTCCAGTATCGCATCACAATATTAGTTTTGATTTTAAAATTAAACGCTTCTTGCGAGGCATTGCTTTCCCTCCATCGCTCTGGATGCCTGTTTGGATGGGGCCACTCGAGTTAAGTGAAATCAATGATTATTTTGGCGATCAGAACGATCCCGAAGAAATTTATAGTGAGGCCATCGAGGCCTGGGAGAGCGCTGGTCCCGGGGCAAATTTAGTGGATCGTGCACTGCAATTTTTTACACGCCTTTATTTGCAAGATGATATTTTGGCAAAAGTCGACCGCACTAGCATGCTTCCTTCACTAGAAGTACGTTCTCCCTTTTTAGATAGTGAGGTCGTTGACTTTGCACGACGACTTCCACATACAGTCAAATTGCGAGGTGGTGTCACAAAATGGATTTTGAAAAAAGCCCTTGAACCACTTCTTCCTCACGACATCATCTATCGTAAGAAAAAAGGCTTTGGAATGCCCATAGGAGCTTGGTTTCAACAGGGGGCAATCACACCGGCTGTGCCCAAGACTGCTTCCGCTCACTATTTTTTTCAACAACGCCTAAAATTTCATCAATTGGGAAAAAGTGATGAGCGCCTTTTTTTATGGGCACAACATGTCTTGAATTTTTGGCAAAACAAATGAGTAAAAAAATCCTCGTCCTCTGTTATGAATACCCGCCACTAGGAGGCGGTGGTGGACGTGTGGCAGCGCAGGTGGCAAGTGCCTTGCAAAAACGAGACCATGAGGTTCGTGTAGTGACAGGTGGCATGAGGCATCTTCCCAAGCGCACGCTGATAGATGGGGTTGAAGTGATTCGCGTGAGATCAGGACGTCGAGGCGAAGAGAGTTGCACTGTTTTTGAAATGCTCTCTTGGGTAATGACTGCTCTTCCAGTGGCCTTGCAAGAGGCTCGGAGCTGGAAGCCAGATGTGATGCATGTTCATTTTGCAGTACCAACAGGAGCAGTGGCATGGTTAGTTCATCAACTGACACGCATTCCGTATATACTCACGGTGCATCTCGGTGATGTGCCTGGAGGAGTTCCCGAGCAAACAGAACTGCTCTTCAAATTTTTGAAACCATTGACCATTCCCATTTGGCAAGCGGCCACTCATGTGACCGCTGTAAGCAGCTTCGTTGCTGGTTTGGCAGAGAAAGCTTATGGAAGAAGAGCAGAAATTATTTTTAACGGCATTGATTATTCAGCAATCAATTCTTACAAAAAAAATTCAGAGATTCCACAGCTTCTCATGATTGGTCGCTTAAGTGTTCAAAAAAATCCACTCCTTGCCATCCAAGCTCTCTCCTTGCTAAGTGACCTACCATGGAGATTACAAATTATTGGAGAAGGACCACTTGCTGAAGTAGTACATAGGCAAGTGATGCGATTGACGCTCCAAGAACGAGTGATTTTTTCTGGCTGGTTGTCAGCCGAAAAAGTAAAAGCTGCCATGGAAAAATCAGACATCTTGCTGATGCCTTCGCTATCAGAAGGCCTTCCTATGGCTGGTATAGAAGCCTTAGCTCATGGACTAGGAATTGTTGGAAGCCACATTGGTGGATTAAAAGATATCTTAATTGATCGAGAAAATGGTCGTTTCTTTACTCTCGAAGAAGGAGCAAAAGGAATGGCTGCTGCATTACGCCCTTTGTTAGAACACCCAAATTTATTGAAACAAGCTCAAGAAGCCTCACGCCATCTTGCACAGCGCTTTGACTGGGCGGACTCAGTTGAGGCCTATGAGAGATTGCTGATTAATACCCCTGAAAAAAAGGATCCTCAATATTAACACTCCCCCAACCATTTAAGTTGTCCCAAACACCGGATTGCTCCCAGGCTCGCGCCAGATTGCTATTGCGCTTGGAGGGCTTTACCAATTGATCTGTCAACAGTTGGTTATATTGCATGAACTGCTTATTACCACCAATGAGCAAGCGATGATGAGGCAAGTCGGGGTAGAGAAAATAAATTTTCCCATCATGCTTGATGGTCGTTATTTTTCCTGTTCGTAATTTTTGAAACTGCTTCTGTTGTTGGGTAGTTGTCACAGGAAAGGGCTTGAAACCTGCTTTCAGGAGCATCTGTGGTTGCTCTCTATGAACTTTTAATTGAGGTCGCATGGCTATACACCCCGTTAAAAAACAGCTGCAGATAAAAAGAAAAATTAGTTTCATTGTTTATGTTATTCGCATCAAGTGATGCTGTTTGAGCAGCTCTCCAAAAAGCTTGAGTCCTTTCCATTCCTCATTTCCTAATTCATACGAAATATATTGTGTCCAATAGCGCAATGCAAAATCGGGATCTGGTTGTTGAAGCGCCAGCTCTTTGAGGTTAAGAAGGCCTTCGTGTTTGGCTTGTTGGAGTTGTTTCACGATAGATGGATGATGGGAACTTTTCTTATTTAAGCACCAAGTAGCAAAGACAAAAGGAAGTTGTGTAAAACGAAACCACTCTGCACCGAGGTCCATAAAAGAACAAGAAGCGTGCTGACGAAAAGCAATAGCAGGATCACCGATGAGAAGACGTGGCAAAGATAAAGTAGGAGCCACGGCAGCTGAGACATAAGCCGGCGTGAGCCCATAAAATTCTTTTAAGATAATTTGCAAAAGGTTATTGGCTGTATGCGAAGCAGGATCGAGAAGAATCTGTTTCACGTTTTTTAGTTCTCCTTCATAAGCCAAAATCACACTGTAAACCTCCCCACAAGAGGCAATGGCAATGTCATCAACAATGGCAGATTCCTCAAGATGCAGCGCATTATAACTGGAGAGCAAGCCGGCATCGACCTCTCCCTTTTGAAAAGCTTCCCAAAGCTGAGCAGGAGTCTCTTTTCGAATCTTACACGAAAGACCGTATAGTAAGGGCTGTGCGTTGAGGTAAGGAACGGAGCCTAAATTCCATGCTTGCGAAGAAGTCAAGATAGTGGAAGTTTCCATCATTTTTTATATTACTCGCCAATAAGTTGAAGTTACTAGTTGAAGTTGAAGCATCAATAGGTCGCTAAAGCGACTAAGCAATAAAATTTTTGCTGAAGGCAAGTTAAAATAACTTCAATTATCCACTTCAACTCAGAGGGTGTCTTGAAAATGAATAAAATTGATGCAGTACCAGGAGCGAAGCGCACAGACCCGCAGTGTATAGGGACATACTCGAGGACGCGAGCACTGGAGCGACGCCGTAATGCGCAATTTTAGTCTTTTCAAGACACCCTCTCATCTCGAATTCTTATGAGAATTTGAGATAGTTTGATAAAATGTATCTCTCTGTTTTGGTTGCAACCCAACACCGCGAATAGCTGCCTCCAATGACAAGATGCTCTGTTCTTGAGGTGTAGTGGCCCCTGCCATATGAAAGATTTTTTCTTCACTAATGGTTCCATGCAGATCATCGGCTCCGTAACTCAAAGCTCTAGCGGCCAGCGGAAGGCCAAAGCTAATCCAGTAAGCAGTAATGTGCTCGAAGTTATCAAGCATCAGCCGTGAGACCGCTATATTTTTTAAACACTCCTCCTCGCTTGCTGGTTTTATATGGGCCATCTCCGTGGTCTCAGGCACAAAGGCATAAGGAACAAGTGCTGTGAACCCGGCAGTTTCATCCTGTAACTCCCGCAAGCGCATAAGATGATCGACTCGTTGAGCGGCCGTTTCGATATGACCAAAAAGCATCGTTGCGGTACTGCGCATTCCCATTTGGTGCCAAAGACGATGGATCTCGAGCCACTCTTCTGCGGTCTCCTTGCCGCGGCAAATTTGATCACGCACAGTAGGATCAAAAATTTCAGCCCCCCCTCCTGTTAAAGCATCAAGGCCCGCTTCACGCAACAGGGTCAATGTTTCCTGTAATGATTTTTTAAAAATACGTTTCGCAAGATGTTTGACCTCTACGGCGGTAAAGGCCTTCAAATAGAGCTTTGGAGCTGCTTGGCTCATGGCTTGCAAGAGATCTAAGTACCACTGACCAGGAAGCGTAGGATGCAATCCCCCCACCATATGAATTTCTATCGCCCCACTCTCTTGAGCCTCTCGTGCAGCTACAACCAATTCTTCAATAGTATGCTCAAAAGCATGTTCATCCCGTTTCTTGGCTCCATAGGCACAAAACTGGCAGCTGAGCACACAGAGGTTGGAGTAATTAAGATAGCGATTAAAGATATAGGTCGCTACCTTTCCATTTTTTTGCTCTCGCACATGGTTAGCCATCATCCGCAACCCCTCTAGATCAGAGGATTGGTAAAGAACCACTCCCTCTTGGAAAGAAAGGCGCTCGCTAGCTTTGATTTTTTCCCAAATGGGAAGGAGGAGTGGATCTGCAATAGGAGTGGTCATATAAGAAAATTAATAACTAAAGAACAAGCCCTCCAGCAATCGAACGAATCGTTCGATTAGGAGGCAAAGCCAGAGTGGTTCCTCCCCAATTAGTATAACTCCAATAGTAAAGAGATTGATGGCCTTCCTTATCTTCTAAAATTGCTGCAAATGCACTAAATGTAGAAGCAATCGAGAAAATCTTACTTCCATTTTGTAAAGCCAACCTAACATTATCGGGAGCAGTAGCACAATCAATAGAGCTATTCATCCAACTTTCGCCCCAATAGTGAAAGAATTGATGGCCTTCCTTATCTTCTAAAATTGCTGCAAAGCCAGAAGGTGTGGAAGCAATCCCTAGAATCTTGGCTCCTTCTTTTAGAGCTGAGTTAATATTGTCTGGAGTAATACCACCCAAATATTGAGACGCCCAACACTGAACAAATTGCTTTCCTTTATTATCTTCCAAAATCGCTGCAAATGCCTCATCCGTCGAAAAAATTGAGAGAACCTTATTTCCCTCTTCTAAGGCCGATCTAAGACGATCTGGATTAATACCCTCAGGACCATCAAAATCCATCCCCCAATAGTAGAGCGATTGGCTTCCTGCTTTATCTTCTAAAATTGCTGCAAAATTCTGACATATAGAGGCAATAAAGAGAACTTTACTTCCTCTTTCTAGAGCTGAGTTAATTTCTTTTGGAGTAACACCACCACTCTGAGGGTCACCCCAACAGTAAAGAAATTGATTGCCATCTTTTTTTTGTAAAACCGCCGCAAAGGCGATACATGTCGAAGCAATTGAGAGAACTTTACTTCCCTCTTCTAAGGCTGATTTAAGAGGATCTTGACTGATAAACTCAGAAGGATCACGGTCACCCCAATAGTAGATAGATTGCTTTCTTGCTTTATCTTCTAAAATTGCTGCAAATGCACTATCTGTAGAAGCAATCGAGAAAATCTTACTTCCATTACGTAGTGCTGAAACAACTTCATCTGGAGTAGTTCCACCAGAATTTTTATCGCCCCAGCAGTAAAGAAATTGATTACCTTCTTTATCATCTAAAATTGCTGCAAATGCACTACCTGTAGAAGCAATCGAGAAAATCTTATTTCCATTATGTAATGCTGAAACAACTTCTTCAGGAGTAGTACCACCGTCATTAGCATCACCCCAACATTGAATGAACTGTTTTCCATTTCCATCTTCAGCAATTGCTGTAAAAGCTTTGGATGTGGATGCAATTTTTTTAATATCAGCGTATGTGTAACTGTATTTAGGAGGTTCATGCCACCAATTTTCTAGATATTGTCTCCAAGTACGCTCAGTTCTACCTATTTGGAACTTGGCAGTAAAATCTTTAGGTAATACTCCACCACATTCATTCTCTCCCCATACCAGCAGGCTATAGTCATCTAGAATAGCAGCAAAAGCTCCTATATTTTTTTGCTGGTGAAAAGCATGTACTGGATCTCCAAGAATGGTCATCTCCGAAGATCCATGGTAGGCAAAAAGAGGAGCACTACCTAGTAAAAATCCGAATAAAAGAAGTAGAAGTAGTTGTTTCATTAGAAGGCTTTTATAATAAAAATGGATAGAACGTGATCCGGATTTTCTCAAAGTCAAATTAGCCTTAGAGGGTTTCTTGAAAATGAATAAAATTGATGCAGTACCAGGAGCGAAGCGCACAGACCCGCAGTGTATAGGGACATACTCGAGGACGCGAGCACTGGAGCGACGCCGTAATGCGCAATTTTAGTCTTTTCAAGAACCCCTCTTAATGGCCTGTCACGAATCAGAATAGTATTCTTGTGCTACCTATTTGTAACAGATTTTTTATTTTTAATATTTTCGTCACTATCAACGCGCTCTTTTCAATTTAATCCATTATAGCTCGAATATTTCATGATAATTGGTTGCGAGAGGACGCGCAGTCTGACGCAGTATGCATCAGACTCTCGCAAGCCACAGCAGGATTAACATGAAATATTCGGGTTAATCGGCAACCTCTTCAAATTTCATTTTGAGAAATTATTACTTGAAGGCATATTGAGATATGCCTTTCAATCTTCATTCTAACTACTCTCCCCGGGGCGACCAAGGGCAGGCCATTGAAAAACTAACAAATTCTCTTCGTGCCGGCAATCGTCACCAGACACTTCTTGGAGTCACCGGCTCAGGAAAGACTTTTACGGCGGCCAATATCATTGCTAACCTCGATCGCCCAACGCTCTTGATTTCCCATAACAAGACGCTCGCAGCACAGCTCTATTCCGAGTTCAAACAATTCTTCCCTAACAATGCAGTTGAATATTTTGTGAGCTATTTCGATTACTATCAACCGGAGGCCTATATTCCTCGCTCTGATACCTATATTGAAAAAGATAGTTCAATCAATGATGAGATCGAACGCTTGCGCCTTTCTACGACTAGTTCTCTTTTAACACGACGGGATGTCATCGTCATTGCCAGTGTCTCTTGTATCTATGGCTTAGGCTCACCAGAAGACTTTGCCGAAATGCTCTTAACCATCAAACGAGGAGCCATTATCAATCGCGAAGAATTGCTCCGGCGCATGGTCGAGATGCTCTATGAGCGAAATGAAATCGAGTTTTCTCGAGGGACCTTTCGAGTGCGTGGGGACATTGTCGACATTTACCCTGCGCATGCTGAAGAGAAAGGAGTGCGCGTAGAATTTTTTGGCGATGAGGTGGAGCGCATCTTAGTTTTTGATCCTTTGACAGGTCACTCTCAAGAAGAGCTGACCCACTTCACTCTTTTCCCCGCAAAACAATTTGTCACTTCCCAAGGAAAGATGCAAAAGGCAAGAGTGAGTATTAGACAAGAACTCAAAGAGCGCCTCACTTATTTAGAAGAAAACGGAAAATATCTTGAGGCACAACGTCTCAAAATGAGAACGGAGTATGACCTCGAGATGATGCAAGAAATGGGTTTCTGCAGCGGCATTGAAAATTATTCTCGGCATCTCACAGGACGGACCGCCGGCGCGACCCCTTATACGTTGATGGATTTCTTTCCAGAAGATGCCCTCATCATGATCGATGAATCGCATGCCACACTGCCCCAAATCGGCGGCATGTATGCTGGAGATCGCTCTCGCAAAATGACCCTTGTGGAGTATGGATTCCGCTTACCAAGCGCTTTGGACAATCGTCCGCTCAACTTTGCGGAGTTCATGAACGTTGGCAAACAATTGCTCTACATCACCGCTACACCAAGCAAATTCGAGCTTTGTAATAGTATTGTAGGAAATCAAACAATAATCGATCCTGCCACGTTAGATCGAGTCACCATCGCAGCAACACAACCTAATACTGCCACAGAAACATTAGAGGTAACCAAGCCAGGAACACCACTGATTGTAGAACAGATTATCCGTCCTACTGGCTTACTAGATCCCAAAGTCATTGTTCGTCCTTTAAAAAATCAGATCGACGAGACCATCGAATGGTGCCGTACCCGTGTGGAGCGTAACGAACGTGTCCTCATCACCACCTTAACAAAACGAACGGCAGAGGACCTAAGCGATTATCTGCGAGGAGTTGGGTTGAATGTTACTTACCTCCACAGTGACATTGACACCATTGAACGCGTTGAAATTTTACGAGCTTTGCGAGCTGGTGAGGCGGATATTCTCGTTGGGATCAACTTGCTCCGTGAAGGACTCGACCTTCCTGAAGTTAGCTTGGTTTGCATTTTGGATGCTGACAAAGAGGGTTTTTTAAGAAGCAAAACCTCTCTGATTCAGACAGCAGGACGTGCTGCACGTCATATTAACGGAGAAGTCATCCTATTTGCAGATAAGATGACTGAGAGCATCAAGAGCTTTCTTCACATCACCACTCATCGCCGCGAACGTCAATTGGCTTATAACCAACAAAACAACATCACCCCCCAAAGCGTCTCTCGCCCGGTACAAGAAAGCCTTCGCGTTATTTTACAACCAGAGCCTTCTGATCTCTTGGAAGAAACCCCACGCGATGTCGCCACCTTTATTACAGAACTTGAAGTTGAAATGGCCGCCGCTTCTCAAAAAATGGAATATGAGCGAGCTGCGCTACTTCGTGATCAAATTGAAGAATTACGATCAGGCAAGGTAAAACCTCGCACGGCAGGTTCAAAGTCTTTTTTTAAAAAGAAAAGGTAGCTACCAACATCATCGTTAGCAGCTACCTAAAAATACTATTTTTCACCGACAACTATCTTTTGCTTACTTACTCGGAGTAAACTTTGTAATCTTTGTCCCTTGTAAGCTAAGTCCAGCCATCAAGCCACGTTGATGGAAAAAGAAGGCGTAGATATCTTTTTGAAGCGTTGTTGTCGAAAGAGAGCTAGCGGCACCAACATCGACAATAGTTATACTAGGGGCTGTTCCGAGCTCAAATCCATCACTGCTTTTAAAGTAAGCAAGCGCTTTCTCATTCATAAAAAAGAGAGCATAGCCAAACTTTTGAATCCCAACTTGCAATCCATAAGAAGCCGCAGTGGTATTATAAAATCCATCAACATTGCCACCGCGAAACAAAACACCATCGCCTCGCTGACCTCCAAAAATCAAACCAGCTTTGACAATTTCAGGAAAAACAAGAATCGCTACTGCTTTATGACTGAGCTCCTCAGCCTTTGCATTATTCTTACAAAGCCGCTGCAATGCTTCTTGCGATTTGATTTCTAGCCTATGAGCACTCATTGCATTTGCTGGGGCAGCACAAAAGAGAGCGGTGATCAGGACTGCAAGAAGACTACATTGTAAGAGAAGGTTTTTTTTCATTTTATTCATTGTTGGTTTCTAAACTTTGGTGGACCGCCCCAGACTCGAACTGGGAACCAATTGATTAAGAGTCAACTGCTCTACCATTGAGCTAGCGATCCCTAACTAACCCGAATATTTCATCCCCATCTACCGTGGAAGCCGAGAAGGCCGATGAATGCTGGGTTAGACTTGAATTTTGACGAGAGCAGTATGTACTTCATACAGCTTCCGTCAAAACCCTTCTTCCGCCTGGCCTCATCAGCCTTCGCAGCTCCCTCGTCACGATGCGGATGAAATATTCGGGTTAAGAAGAGCGACTCTACACCAATCGTGCAGAACTGCAAAAAAAATATGTATGTTATTCACGAAAGGCATACAGTTTTCAATGTTCCTCAAAAAACCAACGATGAAAAATCTTTACCTCCTTTTGCTCTTGAGCTGGTTTATGCTCGGACCCCTTCCCGTAAGCGCGATGATGGACCCGGACAAAAAAGAGGCGCATGAAGAGTTGGATAATCCTGAAAAAAACCTCAAAAAAAACACCGAAGAAAAATGCTTAGAGGCCGAGAAAGCAGCGGCTGAAAGAGTTAACAATCCTGGGGCTGACAACAATACAGAGACTAAGGTCGAGGCGTTTTTTGAGCAGAAAGGTAGCTACTTGAACGAAGAAGAGAAAATTTCCCCAACCCGAGAAGGAGCAGAAGCTTTTAATGGAGGAGACAATGGAGAAGAGGAAGAAGATCTTTCGGATCTAAGCACCCTGGAACAAAGAATCCAAGAGGCTCAAAAGGTTATTGATGATTTCAGAGAAAAAGGAACGCCCATTTTAGAACAAGAACTTGGTAACCTTTATCAAACTTGGTCAGAACGCTACCAGCGTTACCAAGAAGCTCAGTCATCTCTTCTTAAGAACAATAACCTTGAGTCCATCGAAGAAGAGCAAAACCAGCCAAATCTAAAAAAGCTTGGAGAGCTTGTCGGAATTTCTCAAGAAGTTATCACTATACTAGAAGAAGCGAAAAAAACTTTAGCAACCTTTTCTAATACAAAAAGGATAGAAAAATTTTCTTATCTTAACCAAAACCAACAATCTACCGATATGAATATCACTAAACCATCATTGTCAGGGACACCTTATCATTACGTCACAGAAAACGAGAACAATACGACAGCCGC
>JAIEQL010000043.1 GCA_019747735.1 Chthoniobacterales bacterium
ATAGGGACATACTCGAGGACGCGAGCACTGGAGCGACGCCGTAATGCGCAATTTTAGTCTTTTCAAGACACCCTCTACATCAAAGACAAATGCCAAACAACAGTATCCTTCCACCCGTCAGGAGCAAAAGAAGCCCATACAATAAGCCTCCACAAGCCAAGAGTGCCCAAAGCAAAGAATGGCGTTCTTGTGACAATGTGCTCATAACATTGCGCAATAAGTAAGGCATTCCGATGAAAAAAAAGGCTGTCAGAATCCAGAAGTAGGCTAAAAGCGATAGCAAGATTGGTAACAATCCTGATTTCAAAAAAGTCACTTCGAGCAAAGCATGTCCGAGCAAAAGAAGGAGAAAGCCAAGAGCACGCACTGCAAGGAAATCAGGAACAAAATACCAAAAAAGCAGAGCGCTTAAGACAATGGAAATTAAGATCACCGTGCGCAGTGAGGAAAACTCACCCAGATCCGCTGTCGCTGCCATAAAAAAACTCCAGAGCGTTGCGAGACTCATTAAAAGAGCGCCCCAAGAACGTGAGCGTGGAAATGGAAGAAATATTTTTTGACAAGCTACTGGTGCCAGCAAAGCAAAAAGATGCTTGATGATCAGGAGCGCTCCGAGCAAGAGTCCAATAAAAGGGAGTGATGGTGTCATGGAAAAAAGTGAAGAGTGGAAGAGTATAAAATAAGTTCTCGGTTGATTCTTCGCCTATGGAAAAAATTTAAAATAAAGTGAAGATTAGGGCCTGTCATCAATTAAGTCATACTTAACATCACCAAAAAGGTACTGTTTATTTTAGAACTCATGTCGTTATTACCCAACCGTCATTCCAGCGGACGCTGGAAACCAGGAGACGGTTAATTCTAATGGGAATAGGAGCGTTTAAAAAACCCTAAATGAAAAGGCATATCGACGGAGGGATACCTCCTAAATATTTGCAGCGACAGCCTTCTGGATTCCAGCGTCCGCTGGAATGACGGTTGGGGCATAGTGAGTGTTTCTCTGAAAATTTGCCAGTATGTTTTGTAATGCAGACATAGTGAGTTGGTTTAATTGATGAAAGGCCCTAGAGAACTCAAACTTTTTCGCGAAGCGACTCTTTACCCATCACTCTTTACTCAGTTGGCTTAAAGCCTCGGTGGCAGCGGCGACTTCCGCTTCTTTTTTACTTTTCCCCTCTCCTGTTCCCAATATTTTGTTTTCCAAAAGAACAGCACAACGAAAATGCTTGGAATGAGCAAACCCACTCTCTTCGATTAATTCATAAGAAGGAGCATGAGAACCAAGCGACTGGAGCAACTCTTGAAGCCTACCTTTAGGATTCATATCTTCTGGCTCAGCGGTGATTCCCTGCAAACGTTGTGCTGCTTGTTTTAAAATAAAAGTGCGAGAAACCTCCAAGCCACCATCAATATAAATGGCACCAATAAGTGCTTCAAAAGCGTCTCCTAAAATAGAGGAACGCTTGCGCCCACCGCTAGCCTCTTCGCCGCGTCCTAAAAAAAGGTCGTTTCCAAGCTCTAAACCCGCGGCATAGGCTTGCAATGCAGTTCTAGAAACAAGATGTGTGCGTATTTTTGTCAGTTGTCCTTCTTTGAAGTCAGGAAAGACTTCAAAGAGATGTTGTGTGATGACAAGTTGTAATACTGCATCTCCTAAAAACTCTAATCTTTCATTATCAGGAAAGTAAGTACCCCGATCAAAAGAAGTACTCGAGTGAGTAATTGCTTCTCGAAGTAGTTCTTGATTTTTAAAATGGTAATCTATTTTTTCTTCAAGTGCTTTCATAGGAGAAATGGGAATAAAATAGAGTAACTCATTCCTAATAATTTGTCGACACGCGTCCCAACGAATTGGTTGTCGGTTCTCCATTCTCGGCTGTCAGAAAAATCAAGATCCATACTGTAATATTTATTGTTAGCAATAAGTGATTTGTTCAAGAGTCTGAAAAGTAATATCATTTGCTTTTTATATTCATAGATTAGCTAAAAAACTACCGACAACTAACAACCAAAAAACAACCTACATGCCCAATACTCATCCTGAACTACTGCGCATGGAAGCGCGTGACACCAAAAAAGAAGATTGGAACTTGTGGGGTTCTTACTTAAGCGATCGTCAATGGGGAACCGTTCGTGAGGATTACTCAGCCGATGGAGATGCTTGGTCTTATTTTCCATTTGATCATGCTGCCAGTCGTTCCTATCGCTGGGGGGAAGATGGATTGCTAGGAATCAGTGATCAGGACAATCGCCTCTGTTTTGCTCCTACTTTTTGGAATGGAAAAGATTCCATCTTAAAAGAACGGCCCTTTGGGCTTTCCAATCCTCAGGGAAATCATGGAGAGGATCTTAAAGACTATTACTATCATCTTGACCACACGCCAACGCATGCCTTTATGCGAGGGCTTTACAAGTACCCTCAGACTGCTTTTCCTTACGAGCAGCTTCTTTCAGAAAATAAAAAACGCTCTCGCAATGAGCCTGAATATGAACTGGTCGATACCGGTATTTTTAATGAAGGGCGCTATTTCGATATTTTTGTAGAATATGCTAAAGCCTCTTGTGATGACCTTTTCATTCAGATTCGTGCTATTAATCGAGGCCCTGAAGCAGCTCCTCTTTTTATATTACCCACACTCTGGTTCCGTAACGTTTGGTCCTGGGGAGAAAAGGATGTTGTCAAACCAACGCTCCATCTTGATGGAAAGGCCATTGTTGCTCGCCCATGGGGATTACCAGAATATCACTTACTTTGTGAAGAAGGGTTTTCAGAAATGCTTTTTACGGATAATGAGACCAATAACGAAAAACTTTTTCAGGTAAAAAATGCGACACCTTATGTCAAAGATGCTTTTTATCGCTACTTGATTAACGGGGAGCATCAGGCTGTCAATCCAGCACAGATTGGAACAAAAGCAGCAGCTCTTTATCATAAAATCGTGGAGCCAGGAAAAGAGTGGAACCTGCGACTGAGACTCTGTGTGGCTTCTAAAGCGACTTTAGACTTCTTTCCAAACTCTACTTCTGTTGAAAATTGCGACGTCGCTCCGGTGCTCGCATCCTCGAGTATTCCATATACACCCGGTTGCTGTGCGCCGGAAGCTTCTGACACTTCATCAACAGAAGCGAGTTTGGAAAAAACTCTTTTAAATACAGGTTCCACTTCTTTTGAGAGTGTGATGAAGCTACGTGAAGAAGAATGCATCAGTTATTATAAATTTCTTAATCCTGGCTTAAGTGATGACATGTTGCTGATAGTAAGAAGGGCTTTGGCAGGACTTCTTTGGTGCAAAAAATTTTACTATTACCCAGTCATTGACTGGCTACAAGGGGATCCAACGATGCCACCGCCACCTAAAGAACGTTGGAAGGGCCGCAATGCTTTTTGGAAGGAGATGCATGCGCACGATATTATTTCGATGCCTGACTCATGGGAGTATCCCTATTTTTGTAGTTGGGACTTGATGTTTCAATCGGTTGCTTGCGCAGTAGTGGACCCGACCTTAGCTAAGGAGCAAAACATGCTCTTACGTGGAGAGTGTTACACGGCTTCCAACGCTCAGGCTCCTTCGTACGAATGGTCTTTATCAGATGCAACGCCTCCTATTGATGCATGGGCAACATGGCGTATTTACTCTATCGAGCGAGCTCGTACTGGAAAAGGAGACCATGCTTATCTGAGAAAGGCATTTAATAAATTATTACTCACCTACGCATGGTGGTCTAATCGCGTTGATAGCACCGGAGAAAATGTTTTTGCGGGTGGCTTTCTTGGACTTGATAATATCAGCGTTTTTGATCGACGTTATCCTTTAGCTGATGGAAGTAAAATCATGCAAAGCGACGGGACGGCTTGGATGTCGATGTTTTGTCTCAACATGCTCTCCATTGCCATGGAACTGGCCAAAATCGACCCTGAATACGAACACATCGCCGACAAGTTTGTGAGTGACTTTGTTTACCTGGCCAATGTGACTAATAACATTGGCTCTCAAGGTTATAGTCTTTGGGATCATGAAGATGGTTTTTACTACGATGTGATAGAGAGACCTAATGGTTCTTCAGAACATTTAAAAGTGCGCTCTGTTGTGGGACTGACCCCCCTGTTTGCTGTTGAGAGTTTTGATGCAAGCACTGTGAACCGCTTCACAGCTCTCCTAGAGCGCTTCCGCTGGTTTCAGCATCATCGCCCTGAGTTGATGCGGCAATTACAACATCTCTACAAAATCAACAATGGTCGTCGGCTTATTTCCTTAGTTCCTCCAGACCGTTTACAAAGAATTTGCAAACGTCTTTTTGACGAAGAGGAATTCCTTTCTCCTTATGGCATTCGGGCTCTCTCCCGCTACTACAAAGATCATCCCTACAGTTTTACGGAAGGAAGTGACTCAGCAACGATCTGCTATACTCCTGGAGAAAGCACGACAGGAATGTTTGGAGGAAACTCTAATTGGCGTGGACCTGTATGGATACCGATGAATTTTCTTATTATTGAGTCGCTCCAAAAATTTGCATTTTATTTTGGAGATAGCGTCAAAGTAGAATTTCCAACACGAAGTGGCCAATGGAAGAATCTTTGGGACATCTCTCTAGAGTTAGAACGCCGCGTAGTCAGTCTTTTTATCAAAGATACCCATGGCAAGAGACCTTGCTATGGAGAGACAAAGATTTTTCAAGAAGACCCTCATTGGAATGAACATCTCGTTTTCTACGAATATTTTCATGGTGATACAGGAACTGGCCTGGGAGCCACTCACCAAACGGGTTGGACAGCACTCGTTGCAAAAATGGTGAGGCAGCTTAGTTCTTTTGATGTGGTGGGGTAGAAGAGAAGAACACCTTGGCAGCAAAAAATCGAAAATATGAATTCCCTTACTACCTTATCTGAAAAACAAACACGTCTGATTGTTTGGATACTTCTTCCTCTTGGATCACTGAATGGGATGGCTGTTGATCTCATAGCCCCATCCTTGCCTTCGATAGCAAGCAGCCTGCATGTTTCGACAAGCGTAGCAAAAAATGTGATCACGCTCTACTTGCTAGGATATGCTTTGGGTAACTTTTGTTCTGGATTTTTAACCGATGCCTTAGGCCGAAAACATATTTTAAGAACAGGATTGTTAGGATTTGCATTGGTAAATTTACTCCCTGTAATGATTCCTAATATCACCATCTTATTATCAGCACGATTTTTTCAAGGCCTTGCAATTGGCACAATCGCCGTAGTCATTCGCGCTGTTTTTTCTGATATTTTACCTCCTCAAAAAATGGTCAGGATGGGAACCCTCATGGGCAGTATGTATGGAGTTGGTACTGTGATAGGACCACTCATCGGTGGGTACTTACAGTTTTATAGAGGATGGCAAGCCGGCTTTCTCTTTTTTGCAGCCACTGTTTTTGTCGCATTCATAGCGGTCTATTTCATTCTTCCAGAGACTCACCTCCATCGACATCTTTTGAGGTTCAAAACAATTCAGCGCCATTTGTTGGAAGTCTCCCATCATCGACAGTTCATGGGGTTAGTGCTCATGATGGGAATAGTTTATTCCTTAATGATTGCGTTTAACACTGTGGGGCCATTTTTGCTTCAAATCACATTTCACCATACGTCGATCTTTTTTGGTAACATAGCGCTCTGCTTGGGAGGGACTTTTTTAGGAGCTACTTTTGTTTGCCGTCACTTCCTTAAAAAATACTCAGTAGAAAACTTGCTCGGCATCATCATTCCTGTTTTTTTTCTTATCACTATGCTCTCGTTGGTAGCTAGTTTTTTATGGAGTTCTAGCATGCCACTACTCTTGGGGGTCAGTGCTGTGATGTTTTTTGCTTCAGGATTTATTTTCCCTATGTGCATGGGAAAAGGGTTATTGTTGTTTCGTCCTATTGCAGGGACTGCTTCGGCTGTTATGTTTCTTGTTAATGTGCTCATGACAAGTGCCACTGCCTTTTTATTGAGTCTGATAAAGGTGCAAAGTTGCTCTGCGATGATTGCTATTTATGTGGCGTTATGGGCGGCTTCTCTCCTGATTTACTGGCGATTAATTCGTGATCCCATTGATGGTTCCTAACACCATCAACATTGACAGCCTTAGGAAAAAATCCTTATCTCATCTTTTGTTGCATTTCTGAGCTCTTATCTTAAGATTTGTTTCATTTCCTACGATGAAAGCCACCTTAACACAACATTTGTTACACTACGGGTATGATGAAGTGGTTGTTTCGAATAAGAATAATCGCTTAACAATTCATCGTGCTGCTAAGGCTGGCAAGCTTCGCAAGTTGGCCACCGGGATCTATACAACTAACTTTAAGGATGTACCTGAAAAAATTATCCGAACAAATGTTTGGAAATTAGCAGGCATGCTCTTTCCCAATGCCATCATTGCGGATCGTACAGCCCTTGAACAGCGCCCTGCTAAGGATGGCTCTATTTTTCTCATTTCAGAAAAACGGGCGACTCATTTAAAATTGCCAGGGATTTTTTTTAGATTAAGGCAAGGTCATGGCCCTATCGAGGGATATGACATGCCATTTCTTGGTGCTCTTTGGATGTCCTCTCAAGCACGAGCTCTTCTCGATAATCTTGTTCCAACACGTCAGCGCAAGAATGTGGCTAGGACATTTTCTCAAGAGGAACTGGAAGAATATCTTGATAAAATTTTACGTCATAGTGGACCAGAGGTTCTCAATAAATTGCGAGATCAAGCTCATCATCTAGGACCTCAACTCAAGATGAAAACTGAAGCAAAAAAGCTCTCTTCCATCATAGGTGCCATGATGGGAACTCAGAAAGAGCGACTTCAATCAGCCATTGGCATTTCTCGGGCAAAAGGAAATGGCTTTGATAAAGAGCGAATGGAGTTATTCGAGCAGTTAAGAGCTGATCTAGCAGTGCATCCTTTTGCTACTGTTTCCATGCGTAAAAAGAGTGCTTACCTTGCTTTTTTTGAGAGTTACTTTTCTAATTTTATTGAGGGAACAGAATTTGATGTTGAGGAAGCTCATGACATTGTATTCGAGGGAAAAATCATTAAAGAACGTTTGGAGGATGCCCATGATATTTTGGGTACTTTTAAAATTGTTTCTGACAGTAAGGAAATGAGTCGCGTTGCTAAAAATTCTACCGAGTTTATTAAACTATTGCGTTATCGCCACTCTATCATTCTTAAAGGCAGGCCAGATAAGCATCCTGGCCAGTTTAAACAACATCATAACCGTGCTGGAAAATCTCTCTTTGTTTCTCCAGAGCTTGTTTTAGGAACTCTCGAACGTGGTTTTCAACTGCTTGAAAAACTTCAGCATCCCATGGCCAGAGCCCTCTATGTCATGTTTCTTATTGCCGAAGTTCATCCGTTTACTGATGGAAATGGACGGATTTCAAGAATTATGATGAATGCTGAACTGCATCGAGAAGGGCAGGAGCGCATCATGATTCCTAATGTTTATCGCATGGAGTATCTTCAATCTCTTCGTGCATTGACGCACAACCAAAGACCCACTCCTTTAATTTCTGTCATGAAATATGCTCAACGCTTTGTGAGTAAGATTAATTTTTCCAATTACGAAAAAGCTGTTGAACAACTCAAAAAATGTCATGCCTTTGGAGAACCTGCTGACGCCATGGGAGAGGGAGATAAACTTATTGTTTTTTGAATCATGATGGATCCTGAATTTAAGTTAGACAAACGAACTATCCTTAAGTCTCTTGAAGAGACAACCTCTTGAAACAAAATGAAGACACCTAGAATAGCATCACTCCAGGAAGTAGCGCAACGGACTAACAAGAGCCATCAGTTTGGATATTGCTTGTGCGATTTTCTAGATGGCTTCTATCCCAAGCCAACTGAGACTGCGATTCATCAAAAGCCAGAAAACATTTCTCCCTACTATAATTTCCTACTTGGCTGCTGTAACTGATGATTGCTGTCGACGTCATCATTGGGTACTACCTCAATGGTGCATTAAGCAGGAACGTTTTTTAACAGAACCATTCTTTGCTGCTAAAACACATGCTCTTCGGATGCTGTACGTAATGGATAGCCCTGCAGCCTTTCGAGAGCGCAATATTTTTGTAAGCGCTAGAGCATATTAAAAAATTCTGTAGCCGCGCATTGCGTCGTCGCTTCGGTGCTCGCTCCATCGAGTATTGGCTATACACTCCCTCGCTGTGCGCCTCAGCTCCTGGCACTGCGCATCGACTACAAAAATTTTTAATGATGCTCTAAAATGGCTGTAGTTTTATTTAAAATGCTCTAATGCGCTTTCGCGAGTTTGAAGTTGATAAAATTAGAAAAAAGCGTAACTACCAACGTCATTTCATCTCACAAAGAAAAAAAAGAAGAACTATTAACAGGGATGGAAGCGATAGAAGGGATAGAAAGAAGATTTTAAAAAAGCGAAATAAAATTTTGAAAAATGCCATCAAAATTTATTGGAAAGATCTAAATTTATTTTTTGTCTCTATTCCTTCTATCGCTTCCATCCCTGTTAATTTTCGGTACTTCTAGTGGGTTTGGTGAGCAGTTTGCACGTTTATCCCACCAATAACCTGAGTGGATTCTCCACAACTTCTTTAACTTTAAGCAAGAAGGTGACAGCTTGCTTACCATCGACAACACGATGATCATAGCTGTGAGCTAAGTACATCATGGGGCGAATGACAATCTGCTCATTGCGCACGACAGGACGCTCTTGGATCGTGTGCATTCCTAGGATACCGCTTTGTGGTGGGTTTAAAATTGGTGTACTCAAAAGTGAACCATAGACACCGCCATTGGAAATGGTGAAAACACCCCCTTGCAAATCAGCAAGGGCAATTTTTCCCTCGCGGGCTTTGGTGGCATAAGCCAGGAGTTGTTGCTCAATCTCAGCAAGGGAGAGTTGATCAGCATTGCGCACCACGGGAACGATGAGTCCTTTCTCTGTCCCAACAGCAACACCAATATCATAATAATGATTTTGAATAAGCTCTTCTCCTTCCAAACGTACATTGACTTCTGGAACAGCTTGGAGAGCGGCTACAACAGCTTTGATAAAAAAAGACATGAGTCCTAACTTGACTCCATATTTTGCTTGAAAACGCTCTTGAACCTCACGACGCAAGCTCATGATTGGCTCCATATCACACTCATTAAAGGTCGTCAGAATCGCTGCGCTCTGCTGAGCTGAGACAAGTTGCTCGGCAATCTTACGACGAAGAGGAGTAAGGCGCTTGCGCGTGACTCGCCCCTCTGGAATGCTCTTGGAAGGCTCTACGAGAACTGGCGCTACCTTTTCTTTTTTAGCGACATCAGAGATTTCCTGTTTTTCGACTATTTGAGATTTTTTCTCAACAAGAATCGATGTTACTTCCTTAGTAGAAAGTTGCTCTTTCTCTTCCTCAGGAGGCTTTGGAGCTGCTGTTTTAGGCGCAACAGGAGCTGGTAAAATTTCCGCAACCACTTCTCCAATCTTCACCTCAGCCCCCTCACCCACAAGCGTTTTTAATACGCCTGCCTCTTGAGCTGTAATTTCTGTAGAAACCTTGTCGGTCTCTAAGGTAAAAAGCAGATCACCCACGACAACAGAATCTCCTTCTTTTTTGTGCCAGGCAGAAATCGTGCCAGAGGTGATCGATTCTCCAACAGCAGGAACTTTAACTTGGTAGCTCATAGGATTAGGTGGAAGGTTAAGCACAAACTCCTTCAAAACGTTTAATTTTTGGTAGAGATTTTTTTTGCTGCAATTTTAAAAGTTCATAATCAGTTTGTAAGTTGAGCCAAAACTGAGCTGTTGTACCAAAGAAAAGTGAGAATCGGAGCGCTGTGTCAGGAGTAATGGCTCTGAGACCTTTAACAATTTCATTGATGCGACCAGGGGGAACAGAGATCGATTTTGCTAAAAAATATTCTGAAATATTCATGGGATGCAAAAATTCCTCAGCAAGAATTTCTCCTGGAGTTGAGAGAAGTAGGTATTTCATATTAGTGATAATCGACGATTTCAACATTGATAGGACCATGATCCGTCCAAGTAAAACAAAGGCGCCATTGTTGATTAATACGGATACTATGTTCTCCTCTACGATCTCCTTTTAGAGATTCTAAGGAGTTGTTGGGCGGAATAAGAAGATCTCTGAGTTGAGATGCTGCATTCAACATTCTAAGCTTTCTATGCATGACACTTTGAAGATTTTGTGACAATCGCCTGGAAACTAAACCTTGAGCTATTTTTTCTGTTTCTTGACAAGAAAAGCTAAGAATCATTGACAAGGATAATAACGCAAAGCGTTATTAAGAGCAAAAGATTTTTTAAGGCAAGGCTTCTTCAATCAAGGATTTTTGCTCCAGTCGATGTAAAACAGCAGCCCCTACAGCCGTGCTAGCACTGGCTTCACGGCCAGCATAAAAAATTTCTTTTCCAAAAAGTTTCTGCAATCGTGGAGCTATGTAAGTATAAGCTCCCATGTTCTGAGGCTCCTCTTGGCACCAAACTAAGAGGGTGTCTTGAGAAAGTCTAAAATTGCCCATTGCGGCGTCGCTACGGTGCTCGTCTCCTCGAGTATTAGATATACACTGTGGGACTGTGCTCCTCGCTCCTGGCACTGCATCAATTTTATCCGTTTTCAAGACACCCTCTATCTCAGCGGTCACTTTGGTTAAGTATGGCTTCACCAATTTTAGCAATTTTTCTTTATGCAATGGATAGAGTTGTTCAAGACGCACCAAGAGAGAACGCTCGCTCCATCCTTGTTCTTGCTGGCGGCTCAAAAGCTCATAGTAAATTTTTCCACTACAAAAAACAATCCGCTCTACAGCCTCTTTTTTAGTGGGTATTGGTCCCAAGAGAATTTCTTCAAAATGTCCTGTTGTAAAATCTTCTGTTCTGGAAGTAGCAGCTTCTGAACGCAAAAGGCTTTTGGGGGTCATAATGATGAGGGGCTTGCGGAAGGTTCTTCTCATCTGGCGCCGGAGCAGATGAAAATATTGAGCTGGTGTGGTGGCATTACAAACCTCCATGTTTTCCTCCGCACAAAGTTGAAGATAACGTTCCAATCTGGCACTGGAATGCTCTGGCCCCATCCCCTCATAACCATGTGGAAGGAGCATGACCAGCGAACTAGGACGCAACCATTTGGTTTCTGAAGAAGCAATAAACTGGTCGATGATCACTTGAGCTCCATTGGCAAAGTCGCCAAACTGAGCCTCCCAAATACAAAGCATTTTAGGAAAATCCATCGAATAGCCATAATCAAAACCAAGCACAGAGGCCTCTGAGAGAGGACTATTGTAAACACAAAATTTTTCTTGATCAGGAGCCAAGTGCAAAAGAGGAATAAAACGTTCCCTGGTCACTTCATCATAAAAGACAGAATGACGCTGACTAAAAGTGCCACGACGGCTATCTTGCCCGGAAAGACGCACGGGCGTTCCCTCCACTAGCAAAGAGCCAAAAGCTAACGCCTCCCCAAAAGACCAATCATAAGGCCCACCTGATTGCAAGAGCTTCTGACGGTGTTCCACCATTGTTTTTCTCACTTTAGGAAGAAGGCGGAATTCCTCAGGAATTGTCGTCAACCCCTCCACCAAAGACTTGAGACGCTCTTTGGAAATAGCTGTGTCCACTGGATCAAAGCAATAGGCTGATTGACTGACAGCCGTTGATCCTACAAAAGTAGCTTTTTTATCATAACCCGAGGCTGCCAACCCTTTTTTCATCTTGGCCAATGCTTCTTCGAGATGCTTGGTTGTTCTGGCATGGCTCTCTTGGGCTTCTTCTTGGGTAATAGTCCCCAAAGCAAAAGCATTTTTTAAAAATACCTCACTCACACGAGGATGTTTTTTAATAATTTTGTAAAGATTAGGCTGCGTAAAAGAAGGCTCATCCCCTTCATTGTGGCCATAACGCCGATAGCAAACAATATCGACCACAACATCGCGACCAAAGCGTTGGCGAAAAGCTAAAGCACGGCTCACTGCTTTGGCTACAGCAATAGGATCATCTCCATTGACGTGAAAAATGGGAGCTTCAATTATTTTGGCAACATCAGTGCAATACAGCGTAGAGCGGGCATCCGCAGGGAGTGTAGTAAAACCAATTTGATTGTTGACCACGATGTGGATTGTTCCTCCCACGCGGTATCCTGCAAGTTGAGAAAAATTCAAACACTCAGCAACAATTCCTTGTCCAATAAAAGCGGCATCGCCATGAATTAAAATGGGAATCACACTACGACGAGTCTCTGTATCTCCTAAAATCCGCTGACGAGCTCGGGCTTTTCCCATGACTACAGGATTAACAGCTTCCAAGTGACTTGGATTGGCTGCTAAATAAATTTCGACAGGAGTTTCTGATTCGTCACGACGGGTAGTTTGATAACCAAGATGGTATTTGACATCACCACTAGCTTCTCCAATCTCCGGACGATACTCATCAGAAAATTCATTAAAAATCACTGCAAACGGTTTTTTTAAAAAATTTGCTAAGACGTTTAGACGACCACGATGAGCCATTCCTAGAACAATTTCTTTAATACCATGCTCTGGAGAGCGGCGTAATATTTCAGAAAGAGCCACCAACAAAGATTCTCCTCCTTCAATAGAAAAGCGTTTGCTTCCGACATAAGTTGTATGAAGAAAATTCTCAAATAACTCTGCCTTGTGAAGTGTTCGTAAAATCCGATAGTGAGGAGTGCTACTGGCGGAACTTTCTTTTTCTTCCACACAATCACGTACCCAGTCACGTACTTCCCTATTTTGAATATGCATCAACTCGACGGTGGACTTGCCACAATAGATTGAACGCAAATTTTTTATTAAATCGACAAGAAGCATCTTTTCACCCCGACGAAACGAGGTAGAAGAGACCATCGTCTTAAGCTCCGCTTCGGAAAAACTCCATTGATCGAGAGAGAGCCATGGCTGTTCTGGTATATTGGAACTCAGAGGATTGAGATCTGCCATTGTATGCCCCAGAGTGCGATAAGTATTGATCATCCCCTCCACCCGGCATTCCAAGCTAGAAGAAATGGCTGCCGGAGAAGTAATAGTTCCTGGTTTTTTTTGATACCGCGCAAAACCGAGCTCAAATCCTTCAAAAAAAGAAGCCCAGTCGGCTCCTACTGATAGAGGATCACGACGCCATTGTTCATAATTTTCATCAATGGCCTCTTCATTCCATTTAGCTAAAAAAGCAGTACTCATAAAAAGGGGAGACTATTGTGGCTTAAAAAG
This sequence comes from Chthoniobacterales bacterium, assembly GCA_019747735.1. GTDB lineage: Bacteria > Verrucomicrobiota > Verrucomicrobiia > Chthoniobacterales > UBA6821 > CAIWMF01. The sequence goes on from JAIEQL010000043.1 coordinate 13,209, forward strand.
GAGCTCTTCGCAAGTTATACTCTTTACCCTTCACTCCTCACCCTTTACTTTTTTTCTCATGATCGTTGCCCAAGCTCTTTCCAAAAAATATGGCCAGCACGAAGTCTTACGTGATCTTTCTTTTTCCATTCAAAAAGGAGAGATTATTGGCTTTTTAGGACCTAATGGCGCGGGGAAAAGTACCCTCATGAAAATTCTTGCAGGCTACCTTCCGGCAACCTCGGGATCTGTCTCCATTGATGGATTTGATCTCATCAACAATTCGCTCGAAATACGAGCGCGCCTGGGCTACCTGCCAGAAAATATTCCTTTTTATCCTGAAATGCGGGTGGGAGAATACCTGCGCTACCGAGCAGCCCTCAAGCGAGTTCCCCATCGGCGTGTTACAGAAAAAGTGACCGACGTTCTCGATCTCTGCAAACTTCGCACGATTGAACATCAACTCCTAGGGACTCTTTCCAAAGGGCATCATCAACGTGTCGGTCTTGCAGATGCTCTGGTCAATGAACCCGATTTTTTAATCTTAGATGAGCCCACCACCGCCCTGGATCCCAATCAGCAAAGAGAGATACACCTCCTCATTAAAACCCTTGCTAAGAGGCATACAGTCCTCCTTTCTACTCATCTTTTAAAAGAAGCAGAAGCACTTTGCCATCGTATTATCATTCTCAATCAAGGAGCTATCGTAGCTTCCGGAAGCCTTGAAGAACTGCGTCAACAAGCACCTCTCCACCTCGGCAGAATGGTGAGCATTGAAGTCCAGCTAACCGACCCTCATGCTGGCCTTCATTTTTTCCAATCACTGGAAGGAGTTCTTGAGGTCGCTTGCGAAGATCAAAAAAGATCTTTTAATTGGAAAAGATTTCATCTCGTTTTAGACGAAACAAAAGATTTTCGTGAATCGATTTTAAAATCACTCTTGCAAAAAGGGTGGCCGTTGCGCGAATTTTCAAGCTCTACGGGAGGCTTGGAAGAAACTTTTGCTACGCTCACACGAAAAGAGGAGATAGGGTGATTACTGACAAGCCTCACATTCCTCCCCTCTCATCCTCGCTTCTAAACTACAAGCTTTGGCTTCCTGCAACACTGACTCACTTTTTCCCTCCGTAGCCCAACGAGGACGGGATTGTAAGGTCGTTTTCTCAATGGTATTAGCAGCAACGGAGCGCGCATAATAAGTGGTTTTTAAGCCACTCTCCCAAGCGTGCAGGTACATCTCACTAAGTTTACGTCCGCTCGGTGCGGCAATGTAGAGATTGAGTGATTGCCCCATATCGATCCATTTTTGACGACGGCTAGCACATTCGATATACCAACGTGGTTCAATTTCAAAGGCAGTGCGGTAAATCTCACGAAGAGAAGCTGGGATGCGATCAATCTCATGAATGGAACCATCCATATACTTGAGTTCTTCAATCATGACTTTGTCCCAAATACCAAGCGTCTTGAGGTCTTCAACGAGATAGTTATTGATGACCGTAAAATCACCACTGAGGTTTCCTTTAGCAAAAAGATTTTTAAAAGTTGGCTCAATTGATTGAGAAACACCGGTAATATTAGAAATAGTCGCCGTTGGCGCAATGGCCATACAGTTGCTATTGCGCATGCCACTCTTCGCAATAGCCGTACGAACAACGCTCCAATCGAGTGTGGAAGAGCGGTCCATCGCAACAGGCAACCCACGCTCTTGCTCAAGCAGATCGATCGTATCGAGGGGCAACAATCCACGATCCCATTTGGAACCTGTAAAAGTTTCATAAGAACCACGTTCTTGCGCCAATTTCGTAGAGGCCAAAATGGCATAATAAGAAATCGCCTCCATACTACGATCAGCAAACTCTACTGCTGCGTCGCTAGCATAGCTCATTTTCATTTTATAAAGAGCATCTTGGAAGCCCATAAGACCTAGACCTACGGGGCGATGACGCAAATTAGCATTCTTGGCCTCGATGGTCGGATAATAATTAATATCAATCACGTTATCGAGCATCCGCATCGCTGTAGTGATCGTTTTTTCTAATAAAGAAAGATCTAATGCCTTTTCATTAATGTGAAGCGGAAGATTAATCGAACCGAGGTTGCAGACCGCCGTTTCGTGCTCAGAGGTATTGAGTAAAATTTCAGTACAAAGATTGGAGCTATGAATGACACCGACATGATCTTGTGGAGAGCGCACATTGGAAGGATCTTTAAAGGTAATCCAAGGATGTCCTGTTTCAAAAATCATTGAGAGCATCTTACGCCAAAGAGTCATCGCTTCGACTTGCTTAAAATGCGTGATTTTTCCTAGCTCTGCCATCTGCTCATACTCTTTATAACGCTCTTCAAAAGCACTCCCATAGAGATCGTGCAAATCAGGAACATCACTCGGGCTAAAGAGAGTCCAATGACTATTTTGCTTCACTCGCTTCATAAAGAGATCAGGAATCCAATTAGCCGTATTCATGTCATGGGTACGGCGGCGCTCATCCCCTACATTTTTGCGAAGCTCTAAAAAGTCCTCCACATCAAGATGCCATGTTTCTAAGTAGGCGCACATAGCCCCTTTCCTCTTACCTCCCTGATTGACAGCGACTGCAGTATCGTTGGCAACTTTTAAAAAAGGAATGACTCCCTGACTCTCTCCATTTGTTCCTTTAATCAAAGAGCCACTAGCACGGACATTGGTCCAATCATTACCAAGTCCACCAGCCCATTTGGAAAGCCTCGCATCATCACTAATGCATTTGAAAATATGATCCAAATCATCTTGCACTGTCGTCAGGTAGCAAGAACTCAGTTGTGGATGCAGCGTTCCAGAATTAAAGAGTGTTGGAGTTGAGGAAATAAATAGGAAAGAAGAGAGCAAGTTATAAAACTCAATGGCCCGCTCATTTTTGCTAGAACCTTCATTCATAGCCAATCCCATAGCAACACGCATCCAGAAATATTGAGGCGTCTCAATACGAGTCTGACGGCTATGCAAAAGATAGCGATCGTAAATTGTTTGAAGCCCCATGTAGTTAAACTGTAAGTCACGCTCTGTACGCAAAGCCATAGCAAGGGACCTTAAGTCAAATTCTAATAACTGGTGTGTAAGGAGCCCCGCAGCTACACCTTTCTTAAGGTAAGCTTCAAAATGCTGACGATGAGCTTCCCCAAGATTGTGGTAATGTTTAAAACCAGGAATCACTTCCCGATAAATCGATTCTAAAAGAAGTCTGGCTGTGACATAACCATAGGCAGGATCGATCTCTAAACGTGTCTTAGCAGAAAAGATCATCGCTTTTTCTACTTCATCAATACGAACTCCATCATAGAGATTGCGCATTACTTCCTCAGCCATTTCGCGTGTCTTACAGCGATCTTCAAATCCACGACAAGCTCGAATAATGGTTCGATGAATACGCTGCGAATCGAGTGTTTTGCGTGTTCCGTCACGCAAAGTAACATAGCATTCTTGAGGCACCTCACCTTCTTGATGCAGCAGACGTGCCTTTCGGCGATTTTCCCGATAAATAATATAGCGCCGAGCAACAATATGGTGCCCTTGGTTCATGAGAGCAACCTCAACAGCATCCTGAATCAACTCTACTTCTAACTCTTCTCCGCGAACAGCTCGTGCTAAGAGTCGCTCGACCACAGCCCTCTGCACCCGATCCACCAGTGCTTGTTGCTCTATAGAAAGAGAAACAGTCGGTTTTATATCATATTCAGCTTTAAAGGCAGATTCAATGGCCAGACGAATGCGCTCTTCGTTAAAAGCTTCAATACGCCCATCACGCTTACATACAGAAAATATTTTATTGGCAAGAGGGTCAACAGCATAAAGAGGTAGAATACTTTGGATCATAGAATTGATGAAAATCGAAAAGGAAACACAAGATATAGGAAGAAAAAGGGTAGGTTCTATCTATTAGTAGATAAGTAAAAACTTTTTCTCATTTCTTCCGATGAGAAAAGGGACCTATTTTGCACACCCTCTTGAGGGATCGGCAAGCAGAAGAAAGGTAAAAATAGAAATTAAAAAAGTTGACTCCCAAAAGCCAACCTTCCGGGGAAGATATTCACTGCATGCAAGGGTGGTATTGCTTCTCCTCTAAGAGAGCAAGCGCCTCACCAATGAGAAAGAGAGATCCAACAACTAAAACAGGAGCGTGGAGGGGAGTTTTTGAAAGCAAGTTTTTTTTTCTTTTTTTTATAAAATCAAAAAAATGCCTCATTTCGTGAGGAAAAAACGGAAAAACTTCTTTTTTTGGGGCAACAATTTCTAATGCTTGTTGGAGCGAAGAAAAAGTGATGGCCTCAGATTCTTGGAGCAACAACTCGTGAACAAGTGCTGTTCTTGGCGAAGCAACAGGCACAAAAATAATAGTGCTAGCAATTGTTTTAAGCACAGGGAGCATTTTTTCCCATTCCTTATCCCTCAGTGCTCCAAAAATCAGCGTGCAGCGCTCTTCTTGAAACAACTCTTTCCAAGTTGCTACTAGCTGCTGGACCCCTGCTTGATTGTGAGCCCCGTCAAGGATAAGCAAATTATCTACCTCAGGTATTGCTTTCCCATTTTGTTTTTTGATCAAGAATGGTTGAAACCGACCTGGCCATGAGACAGTTGCTAAACCCTCTTGTATTGCTTGCTGCGAAACAGTCAGTCTAGCCCGACTTTCGCTATTCGAATGGATGAACGCAGGCGGCTGGGAAGCCGCTGGGTAGACTGCCGTAGGCAGCCCCGTAAGGGGCGAGCGAGCGGGAGCGAGTAAGTCAACATCGCCATTCACAACTGCGGAACTCGGGCTAAAGTGACGTACAAGTGCTACAGCCAAAGCCGCATTCCAACGCTGGTGAGAACCGAGAAGTCCAAGAGGAGCATCTTCTGCCAGTGGTGCCACAACAAAATGGAGTGGAGCCCCAATGCGAAAAGCTTCTTCCTGCAAAACTGTTGCTGCTTCTAAACATTGCGGTGCGCTTACTACAGGAACACCAGGGCGTATAATGCCTGCCTTTTCTTTGGCAATAAGAGCCAAAGTCTCCCCTAAAAAAGCCTGATGATCCAGACCAATAGGAGTAATAGCACAAGCAATTTTTTGGGCCGCAAGATTAGTTGCATCCAGACGCCCTCCCATTCCCGTTTCTAAGACAAGGATTTCACACTGCTGCTGTGCAAAGTAATCAAAAGCAAGTGCTGTCGTCAGTTCAAAAAAAGTGGGGAGCTGCTCCCATCCTTGTGTAACTGCTTTCAATTTCTGGATTCCTTTTTTCAAAGCAGTTTCCTCAATAGGCAGCCCATTGATTCGGATGCGTTCTTTAAAATCGACTAAATGGGGCGACGTATAAAGCCCCGTACGATAACCGGCAGCTCGTAAGATTGATTCTGTGATTGCAGAGACAGATCCTTTCCCATTAGTTCCTGCAATATGAAGTACAGAAATTTTTTTTTCAGGATTTCCTAGAGCGTCAAGCAAACGCTGCATGGTCTCAAGACCAAGAGAGACTCCATAGCGTTGCATTTTAAAAAGCCAAGAAACTTCTTCTTGCATATTTTCATATTTTTGGGATCAGGCTTCAAAAATGACCAAAAACTATTTTTTTTCGAACAAGTGACCAAGAATGGTAATCAGTGTTTCTCTCATCCGAGAACGCGGAACAATCTCATCAATAAGACCATGATCAAAAAGAAACTCTGCTGTCTGAAAACCTGGTGGCAAATTTTGATGAGTGGTTTCGCGAACAACACGAGGGCCAGCAAATCCAATCATACTCTTTGGTTCCGCTAAAATAATATCGCCTAACGTAGCAAAGCTGGCAGTAACGCCACCGGTAGTAGGATGGGTAAGAATAGAAATATAAGGAAGATGCGCTTCACTATGACGAGCCAATGCTCCACTTGTTTTAGCCATCTGCATGAGGCTCTGCGCTCCTTCATGCATGCGCGCTCCACCCGAGGCAGAAATAATGATGACAGGTTTTTTTGCTTGGGTAGATGCCTCTACAATACGAGTGATTTTTTCTCCCACAACAGCCCCCATACTTGCTGCTATGAATTGAAAATCCATCACAGCAAGCCCAATAGGATGGCCTCCCAAGAAGGCATGACCAGTGATAACAGCATCAAGCACCCCTGTTTTTTTTTGGTAATTCTCTAATGTTTCTTTATAAGCCACGACTGCTTTAAAATTAAGCAAGTCAACAGGAGCGAGTTTGGCATCGGTTTCTGAAAAAGAATCTTTATCAATAAGACTCTCAATCCGTTCACGAGCGGTGAGTGTAAAATGATGACTACAATGCAGGCAGACGCGAAAATTTTCTTCTAAAGTTAAATGGTGAATCAGCTCGCCACAACCAGGACACTTAGTCCAGAGCCCTTCGGGTATTTCTTTTTTCCGCTTGGAGCCAAATTTTAAAGAAGGGCGTTTGAAAATAGTCATAGGGAAAAGGGTAAAAAAGCGAAAGAAAAGGTAAACGGGTGAAAGAGTAAAAAAGTTTAGAGAATTCTCATTGAACTTCAACTTTCAACTTCAACTTGCCGGGAAGCAGCTTGCAGCATCACAATGGCAGCTCGATCATAAGCGCCATGGCCATCAAGAGTAGCCGTTATTTTTTTTAATACCGTTGAAAGTTCTTGGGACGCTTTGGGATGGTGCAAAAAAAAGAGTGCCTCTGCCGCTAGTTTTTTAGCAGTGGCATCGTATTGTAAAAATTCTCGCACGACCAAACGGCCTGCCAGGATATTAATAATGCCAAGATAAGGGACGCGAATCAGAGCTCGCCCAACAATATAAGTGAGCCATGCCACTTTATAAACCAAAGCGTAGGGAAGCCCAAAACAAGCGGCTTCCAAGGTTGCTGTTCCTGAACAGACTAAACCAAACGTCGCTCGCTGCATGAGCTCATAGGCCTTTCCGGAGGTTATCGTTATCTCAATACCTTTTTCCTCAGCCATTGCTTTCATCCGTTCCAGCTGGGCAGGAGTCGCGGCAGCGGCTTCGCAGCGGACACTCGAATCAGTTGCCATGACCTGCTGGGCAGCCTCTAGCATTACGGGAAATAGGCGTCCCACTTCTCTCTCGCGACTCCCTGGAAAGAGCCCCAACAGCCTCTCTTCACGTGGCAAACGTTTTTTCACTATGGAAGAGGAGAGTAAATGCTCTACCAAAGGATGGCCTACAAACGTTGTTGGTAAACCAGAAGATTCGTAGAGTTCTTTTTCAAAAGGAAAAATACAGAGCATTAAATCAAGAAGACGCGCCATCTTGGGAATACGCCCTCGATTCCAAGCCCAAACCTGAGGACTGATGAAGTAGAAAATTTTAATCGGAAGCTTTCGCTTACGAATCGCTTTAGCAAGACGAAGATTAAACCCTGGATAATCAATTAAAATAAGTGCCTCTGGTTTTTCTCGTTCAAGCTGTTGAAGCAACTGAGAAAATCTAGCACGAAAGTAACCATATTTTTTTAAGACGTCCCAAAGGCCCACGACAGCAGACTCTGCAGTCCAATCCTCAATGACACCTCCGGTCATGGCTGCCACAGTAGCCATTTTAGTCCCTCCTAGGCCGATAAAATGAACATCAGGGATTTTTATTAAAAAAGAACGCATCAGTTCAGCGCCATAGGTATCCCCACTGGCTTCACCGGCTATGAGAGCCAACATCAGTGTTGTTGAATGAGCTTTTGGATTATTCACCAGGATGAAGAAAAGTTGTCAGTTGTCGATTCTCAGTTGTCAGTTGATTTTTGGCTGCTTACCGCAGCCTTATTAAAAAAACACAAAGTGCGCCACTTCACTTGAGCTAAACACATCGTTCCACAAAGGCACTCACCTTAGTGATTTTGGGTTCAAAGTATTCTGAGAATAGAGAACCGGCAACTGCGTTGTTGATTTTCAACAACGCCGGTTACGGTTGTATCGCCACGATTTTGCCATCTTTGATGATGTGGATCGGAGTGCCATGAAAACGAGCTATCTTGCGGGCTTGTTGACCAGCACGAAGGAGCGCACGTTCGATTTTGGCGAGCATTACTTCCTGTGTGTACACTTTTCTTTTACTGGAAATCTGTTTCATTTTTTTTCTATTAATTGGGGAGTGGCCTCTGAATTCTCATAAACGTACCAATCATCCGCTAAAGGTCGATAGAGATTCAAAAAATTTCCCCAACCTCGCTCAAAGCGACGAAGCACCGTTGCCTGAGGAATGTTATGACCGCCTTGCTTTACTCTTTCGGCAACACGTTCTAAGGCTAGAGAAGCAGATCTAAGGCGCAAATAAATTATTTCGATGCGATACCCTTCACTTTTCCAGCGCTTCAAGAGAGGAAGATAAGAGTGACCGCTCAGTGTTGTTTCAAAAGCAAAGTTTACTTTTGCTCGAGCTAGTCGTTTGAGTTCTTCCAAAAAAAGCCGTCCAGCCTTGAGCTCCACTAAGGAAGAATCAAATGGAGAGAGTCCAGCGGCAATGAGATCAGCGTTCACAAAATGAACGATATCTAGTTCTTTGAGTAAAAAATCCCACGCAAAAGTCGTTTTGCCGGCGCCATTCGGTCCGGCGATGATGAAACAGATGGGTTGTTCTTGATCTGGTGAACTCATTCTTGAATCCATTTCCTACGAATATGTATTTTTAAAAGAAGCACGCATTTGATGCCACCTAGCATACTGCTCCGGCTTAGTCAAGTCGCGCTTATCAAAAAACCAATAATTAAACCACTCCACCTTACGTTTCATGGAGGCCAAGCGAGCTTTGGGTTTTACAAAGTTAGAGTCAAATTACTTAGAAATTACATGAAAGAACTCAGAGATTTTTAGAAAAGGCAAGGCCAAAGAGCGAGCGCTATATTTTATAACGGGAGTAATGAGAACACAGTCTTTTCCTGAAAAGATCACGTCAATTTTGTGTAATTTCTAAGTAATTTGACTGCACGTAAGCCGATTGAAAAAACTTTTTGAGGTCGAGTATATTGCGTCAGATTTTCTGTTTCCATTCACGTTTTTAGGTTTAGTCGTTAGTAGCATGCGCGTTTGCTAACTGATAGAAAAAGCTGCTAGGTCAAGCTTTCCTTGCCTTTGCTTTCACAGTTTTTCCAGATGCGATACAAAACATGCTTCAAAAGTGGATGTCCTTTCGGCAATTTAGGATGAGCAAAATCACAAACAACTAAACACTTCTTCGACACTCATTGCTGTGATGAGTTTTTCACACCAGTAAAAAAGTTTATCACTATCAGCTTCCTGGATCAGATTTAAATAATGAGCAGTCACTTGATTTGGAAAACGGTTCTTAAGCTGTTTTATGAGCAAAGAACGAAATTTTTGACGTTCTTCTTGGCGGCTTTTTTGCATACCTTCTTGGCGGCCTTCTTCAACAAATGCTTCTGCGAGAGTCATAATATTCTTTTGAGTTGGTGGTGATAAATGTTTTTTAAATTCGTTTAAGACTGCATGTTTGGAAAGATTATCTTTAGTAGTTTGAAAAACATACTCAGCACTTTCCCTTAATAACTCAACTTCCTGCATCTTATCAGCCTGTTGCAACAAATCGCTAATTTTTCTAATGAGAGAAATGGTATCACGTGCAAAGGCATGTTTCAAGAGGATCTCCATGATGCCAAGCAGTGATTCTTTTTTTAAATCATCATCAGAAAGTTGAGTGAGATCGATGAGTTGAAAGGGCTTTAAAAATATTTCGCGAGCAAAGTCTGGATCTTGAAACAGCTCAAAAACATCTGTCGTGTGAACATAAGGCTCAGAGCCATTGTAAAGGACGCAGGGGTAAACAAGAGGAAGAGGACCTTCTCCGTTTTCTTGTAAATGCATCCGGATAATTTTCGTTACATATTCCAGCATCCTCAATGGCATCAACTGCTCCGACTTCCTTTGATGTTCGACAAGCAGATAAATGTAGCCGAAAGTCCCTTGAAAAGTGACTTTGAAGAGCAGATCTGTTTTCCACTCCTGCAAATCTTCAATAAAATTTCCAGGCATCATCTGTAGTGAGCCTTTATCGATCTTAGCAGCGATATGCAAAGGAATATGTTTTTCAACGAACTGCAAAGCAACTCGCGGATTGCTCATCGAAGCACGAAAAAAGCGATCGTGGGGATTTGGGATGATAGATGACATGGAGAAGATGATTTTTCAAAGGAATCATCCTCTCTATCACAAGATTAGCTAAGACCCAAGCTCAAACTGAAAAATCCAAGAAACATCCTAAAGTTTCCTTAGCTTAGCATCACCCTTCACTCATCACTCTTTACGCTTTGCCTTGTAGCCGCCTGCTCCTGAATCTGCTTAGTAATCCTAAGCGCTAACTCCAATGCAACGGCGGCTTCGTGACCCGTTACGCGGGGCTTCAAACCAGTGCGCGCACAATCGATAAAGGCTGCTAGTTCGCGCTGGAGCGGTTCTCCTTTGATGACTTTTACGCGCTGCTTCTTGATCTCTTTACCATTTAAGCGAAGCATGTAGCCATTTTGTTTTTGGTAATCGAGAGAGAGATAAGCATCTTCTTGAAAAATTCGTATCTTGCGCACCTTATCACGGCTAATGCGGCTGGCTGTGAGATTAGCGACACATCCATTTTCAAAATGAATGCGCACATTAGCAATGTCTTCCCCACGGCTTAAAACGGCAATTCCAACGGGATCAATGCTCACCACCGCAGAGCGCACAAGATGAAGCACAATTTCTAAATCATGAATCATCAGATCAAGAACAACCCCAATATCGATGCTCCGATTCGGGTAAGGAGAAATGCGCGTCACTTCCAGAAAGCGAGGATTTTTCAGTTGTTCCTCCAAGGCTTCGAGCGCGGGATTGAAGCGCTCGACATGACCGACTTGGAGAATGGCATGGTGTTTTGCAGCAATGGCAGCGAGCTCTTGTGCCCGTTCTGTCGTGTCAGCAAGTGGCTTTTCAATGAGCAGATGTTTTCCTTGGCTCAACAAATAACTTCCAACAACATGATGGGATTCTGTAGGAGTCGCTACGGTAGCGGCCTCAATGAATTGAGAAAATTCCTCAAGAGAGGAACAAGCTTTGGCTCCATATTTTGCAGCTGCTTTTTTAGCCGCATGAATATTAGCATCAAGAATCGCCACTAATTGGCAATCGGGAAGCTCAGAGTAAATACGGGCATGGTTGATTCCAATATGACCGACACCAACAACACCAACTTTTATTTTTTCCATCGAGAAATAGTAATGAAAAACTAATAAGCATGAAAACTTCTTTTTCTAATCCAAATTCTCAGCGACTTGGCATCACTGGAGGGAGCGGCTTTATTGGGACAAGGCTACAGCAAGAAGCTCTTCAAAGGGGAAAACAAGTGACACTCTTTTCGCGTTATCCTCAAAAAAAGAAAAACACTCGCCTCTTCACAACAACTACACTTCCTGATCTGGAAAGAATTCAGAGCTTAGTGCATCTTGCAGGGGAACCTATCCTTGGAATATGGACAGCTGAAAAAAGACGCCGGATTTTAGAGAGTCGTCGAGAAGGAACTCGCCGTCTTGTAGAAGCCATTGCTCAATCAAACAATCCTCCCAACGTTTTAGTAAGCAGCTCAGCTATTGGCTACTATGGGGATCGTGATCATGAAATGCTCGATGAATCCTCTGCTCCTGGAAACGGTTTCTTAGCGGAGATCGCCCATGTTTGGGAGGAAGAAGCTCTCAAAGCTAACAGTTATGGAGTTCGCGTGGTGCTCCTTCGAATAGGAGTTGTTCTGGGGCGTGATGGCGGAATCTTGCGATTAATCTCCCCTCTTTTTCATCTTGGCTTAGGAAGCACACTTGGCTCTGGAACTCAGGAAATGTCTTGTATTCACATCGATGACCTGGTTTCGCTCATCCTGCATTGTTGCGAAGATCCTTCCATCGAAGGGCCTATTAATGCCGTTATGCCTCATCCAACTACCAACAGCGAATTTACCAAAACACTTGCCACCACGCTAAGACGTCCTGCTTTGATGCGTCTTCCAGGCTTTTTATTACGCGCTGCTTTGGGCGACCTTTCTTACTTGTTACTCGACAGCCAACACGTAGAGCCCAAAAAAGCACTCGCTCATCATTTCCAGTTTCGTTATCCAACGGTGCAACAAGCTCTCGAAGAAATTTATCTATGAATCACCTCGCTAACGCCTCTTCTCCTTACTTGCGGCAACATGCCACTAATCCCGTAGAATGGTATCCGTGGGGAGAGGTTGCCTTTGCGCGTGCACGAGAGGAACAAAAACCGATCTTCCTTTCCATTGGTTATTCCACCTGTCATTGGTGTCATGTCATGGCTCATGAATCCTTTGAAGATCAAGCCATCGCCGCTCTCCTCAACAACTCTTTCATTTCTATTAAAGTCGATCGCGAAGAGCGTCCCGATGTCGATCGGCTCTACATGAGCTATGTGCAAGCCCTGACAGGCAGGGGCGGTTGGCCGCTAAGTGTTTGGTTAACACCAGAGTTGAAACCGTTTTTTGGAGGGACCTATTTTCCTCCCGAAACAATAGCAGGACGCGTCGGTTTCCCTTCAGTTTTGTTACAGCTCGAAGAGCTTTGGAGAGAGCATCGCCCTCGTTTGGAAGCAGAAGCAAATCAGGCGATGCAGCAATTAGAGGAGCTTACGAAACGAGATGTTATAAGACTTACGGGAGAGAGAAAAAATTTGTTGCATCAGGCTTATCATATTTTTTCAGATTCTTTTGATGAGAGATTGGGAGGATTTGGAATGGCTCCCAAATTTCCAAGGCCTTCTGTTTTTTTCTTTTTGCTTCACTATGCTAATCATCATCAAGGAAAAGAGAGCCAGCGGGCCCGTGACATGGTTCTTTTTACTTTGAGCAAAATGGCCGCAGGAGGTATCCACGATCATCTTGGAGGGGGTTTTCACCGATACTCCGTTGATCGCCGTTGGCAGGTGCCTCATTTTGAAAAAATGCTTTATGACCAGGCGCAGCTTTCCTTGGCTTATTTAGAGGCTTTTCAACTGACTCAGAAAACAGAATACAGCGATGTCGTTCATGCTGTTTTAAAATATGTCCTACGTGATATGACCTCTCCTGAGGGTGGATTCTATTCTGCCGAAGATGCTGATAGCATGGATGAAGAAGGCATCCAACGAGAAGGAGCTTTTTATGCGTGGTCTGAAAAAGAAATCCAGTCTCTTCTCTCGCAAGAGGAAGCGACCCTCATCACCACTTATTATCAGCTTTCCAAGGAAGGCAACGTACCTCAGGAGAGCGACCCTCATGATGATTTTGTTGGAAAAAATATTTTTATAGTTAATGAAAATAAAGAACTGACTAAAATTGATCAAAAAAAAGTAGCCAGCGCTCGAGCAAAACTTTTTTTGGCACGTAAAAAAAGAGCTCACCCTCATCGTGACGATAAAATACAAACCTCTTGGAATGCCCTGATGATATCAGCATTGGTGCGTACGGGAATGGCCTTTCACTCAGAGCACTATCTTACGGCAGCCAGGCGTGCAGCTACTTTTATCCAAGAACACCTTTATGATCCCTCTTCTGGGCAGCTGCGTCACAGCTGGCATGAGGGAAATTCAGAAGCTCACGGCTTTGCCGAAGACTATGCTTTTTTGATTCAAGGATTACTTGATCTTTATGAGAGCACTTCTGAACAACCTTGGTTCCAATGGGCTAAAAAACTCCAAGGAAAAATGGATGACCTTTTTTTAGATGAACGTGGAGGTGCCTATTTTAGTAGCGCTGCGGGTGACCCTCACCTTTTGATGCGCATGAAAGAGGAATACGATGGAGCAGAGCCTTCGGCCAATTCCATAGCAGCACTCAACCATCTTCGTTTTGCACGCCTACTTCCTGAGAGTAAGGGCAGAGAGCGTGCCGCGGCTATTATTAATGCCTCAGCTGCTAGCCTACAAGGAATGCCAACAGCTCTTCCCCAACTGCTTGTAGCCCTTAGTGAAATGGAGGCTCAAAAAACGACTCACTACCGCTGTGACGATTTTCGGTGTGAGGAAGTGAGCATCGATTCGCGATGAGTTCGCTGTTGGCAGTTCGCAGTTGGCAGTAATTTTCGATCGTTTTGTTATCGGAGTTAACCCGAGTTCCGCAGTTGTGAATGACGATCTTTCGTAATACCTTGGTCATTCATCTTTTTAAATCACTTATGTATGAGCATCAGCAGCTGGGAATCGAGATCCTTGGGAAGGATCAAGATAGACTTACCACAGGTAAGCCCCCCGCTAGGGCGAGCGATGGGGCGCACATCGCTTGTCAAACAAAAGGGAGACTGCCTTTAGGCAGCCCCGAGAGCGAGACGAGCAGGTGCGAGCGAGTCAAACATACACCTCATGCTTTTAAAAAACACCTCCAGACCAAGTCGTTACAAAATATAATCCTAAAAACGTGAATGGAAATCCGAAATATGGCGTAAGGACTTGATCTAAAAAAGGTTTTTAAATCGGTAAGGCGTACCTTTTGGGTATCTTCTCAAAAATTCCGGGTAACGCTAACAAATGGCGTTGAGCAATGGGGTCAGTACCGACTAATTCGTAGATGTTAATCACGAATTATGGGACTGACCCGCTTGCTCCGGAGGTCTTCTTTCCTGGAATTTTTGAGATGATACCCTTTTGGTATGTAAGCCGATTGAAAAAACTTTTTGAGGTCGAGTATATTGCGTCAGATGTTCTTTTTCCATTCACGTTTTTAGGATCATCCGCCTCAACTGCGGAACTTAGATTTTCTTTTTTTAATCGTTACTTCATTTCGATAAGAAAAAAGTTGATTTTTTTAAAGATTCTTTGCTGTTAGATCGAACTGCAAACTATGGTGAGGGAGGGATTCGAACCCTCGGTACCTTTTACAGTACGGCGCTTTAGCAAAGCGCTGCTTTCGACCACTCAGCCACCTCACCTAAAAAATTAAAGAGTCGCGATTGTGCAAGAGCTCTCCTTATTGGTCAATGAGAAAGAGAAAACCTATTCCTAGATTTCCTTAGATAGGATCTTTACTGTTACTCGTTGGTAAATTCTTGAGCTCTTTACGTGATTTGACAACCTCGTCTACAAGCCCATATTTGCAGGCTTCTTCGGCTACCATATAATAATCACGATCAGCATCCCGCTCGATTTCTTTGGCACTTTTCCCTGTGTGATGAGCAATGATGTTATTGAGACGACGCTTGAGTTTGTACATGTACTCCACACTCCGCTCGACATCACTGGCAGTTCCTTTAGCTCCTCCTGAGACTTGGTGAATCATGATATCAGAATTGGGAAGGGCAAAACGCTTTCCCTTTGTTCCCGCACAGAGAAGAACAGCCCCCATGCTTGCTGCCATTCCCATGCAATAGGTATTCACATCACAGGTCACAAACTGCATCGTATCGTAGATCGCAAGCCCAGCTGTTACGGAGCCTCCTGGAGAATTGATATAAAGATGGATATCTTTTTTAGGATCTTCCATCTGCAAAAAGAGCATCTGAGCAATGACAAGATTGGCGATATGGTCATCAACGGCAGTGCCAATAAAAATAATACGATCCTTGAGCAGACGAGAATAAATGTCGTAGCTGCGTTCACCACGACCAGATTGTTCGATAACAACGGGGACAAGCATAGAGTTTTGCATAAAAAAAGTTTAAGAGTTTAATTATTAATGATTGCAATGCGGTCCATGCACATGTTCAGCAGCCTCAGCCTTACTTGGAGGGAGCTCTGTTACCTGGGCCTCTGTTGTTAAAAAGGCAAGTGTTTTTCCAAAAAGGAGCTCTTCTTCAATAGCTGAAAGAGCACGATTTTTTTGTACTTCTTGGACCAATTTTTTAAGTGGCATCCGATAATGTTCTGCCATGGTTGTCAGCTGAGCATTGAGTTCCTCGGGAGTCACTGTCATTTTTTCTTTGGCAGCAATAGCATTAAGAATAAAATTCAATTTCACTTTTTCTTCGGCGCTTTTTTGAGCTGATGCAAGGAGTTCTTGTTGATGAGCCCTAATCTCCTCCTCAGAAACGCCACGCGACTGATTTTCACGAACAACTTGTTGCAGAATAGAAGAACTCTCTTGTTGCACCAGAAGAGCAGGAGGATCACAGGGGTTATTCTTAAGCAACGCTTCAACGACGGCTGCGCGAAGCTTGTTTTGAAATTGTTGATTAAGGAAGTTTTCCAGCTGTGCGCGCAACTCTTCACGCAAGGTAGGCACGGTGAGACCTGGTTTTACCTTGGCTGCAAAGGCATCATCAAGAGGCGCTAGTTGGCGTGCTTTAATTTCATGCAAGGAAATTTGATAATTCACGGTCACTCCTGCCAATGCTTTTTCAGAAAAATCTTCCGGAAAAGTGGCACTGTGTTGACGCGAGTCTTGGGGATTTAGCCCAAGCAATACTTCTGTCAATCCAGGAATAGGAAGTTTTTCCTCAAGTCGCAACCAACGATTTTTGCCTCCTACAAAACGAAGAGGAAGCTCCGGATCCAGGTCTAGAAGAGCTTTTCCATCAGTTGTGGTTCCTTCATAGTCAAGCACCGCAAAATCTCCCATCGCAAGGCCTCGCCCTTCGACATTGATAAACTCTGCAAAGTCCTCGCGCATTTTTTCAAGCACTTCGTCTAAGCGCTCCTCACTGACATGATCGCGCTCTACGGCAACTTGCAAGCCTTTATACTCCGAGAGTTCCAGCTCCGGAGCAACGATCATTGTCGCTAGGAAGCGAAGGGAATGATCCTCATTAAGATGAACATCCTTGATGTTAGGATAACGAACCAAGTTGAGTTTTCTTTCTGTAAGAATTTCTCGAAGCGCTGCTGTGATTGTTTTTTCAGTGGCTTCTTCTTGGATCTCTTTGGAAAATTTCTTCTCAATAGCCGAGAGAGGTGCCTTTCCTTTCCTAAATCCTGGAATACGAGCTAAGCGGCAGTATTCACCTGCAATGCGCTTCCACTCTTGATTAAAGCGCTCAGGAGGAAGCTCGATATGAAAATCCAATACACAATTTTCTTTTTGTTCTGTAGTTACGTTCATAAAAGTGAAGGGTGAAGAGTAATGGGTAAAGAGTGAAGAGTAAAGGGCTATCAGTGAAGGGTGATGGGTGAGCTCAGGTTTTTCTTTATTTTAATAACTGCGTAGTGCAAAGATCGCTCAAGTTTCCAGCTTAAATTTCCTCTCTTATTCTTCACCTTTCACTGATGACCTTTTACTCTTCACAACCCTTCTCCTGAGCAGTTACTTTATTTTTTCCTATGCATTTTTTTAGATGGGTTCTTTATGCTGCAACAGCTGCTTTTATAGCACTTTTGATCGCCTCTTTTTTTAGCACTGCCTCTTTTTCTACTAAAAAGAAAAATGAGCTATCCCTAGGAACAGCTGCCGAGCCAAGCTCACTCAACCCCATCATGCAGCTGGAAAGCGCCTCGGCAGAAATCATGGGGTTTCTTTTTAATGGACTACTTCAATACGATGAAAATCTCGAATTGACTGGCTCTCTCGCCTCCTCCTGGTCTCTTTCACAGATCACGACCTTTCAATGCCACACCGCTGCAGAGGCAGCCTCGCTTCAAGAGCTTTTGGAAAAAGAAAAAAATCTCCATCCTGAATGGGGCATACTTTCTATTGCTCAAAAGAATGACCTTTCACAAGTCTTGGTCACGCTGAAAGAGCCTGGTTATGAGGTTTCTGAAGTTATTGCTCAAAAAATCCCTCTAACAATGTTGGTTCCTTTTCCAGCACTCAAACCCGAGGAAGAGACTCATCCTTTCCTTGCAGAACCCATCATTGAGTTCACCCTGCGTCGCGATGTACGGTGGCACGATGGGGCTCCTTTTACAGCTCACGATGTGCTCTTCACCTACAACGCCATTATGGATGAGCGTACTGCCTCTCCGATGCGAAGCAACTTTGAACTCGTTTCAAAAATAGAAACACCCGATCCCTGGCACGTCATTGTGCACTACCGCCGTCCCTTTTCTCCTGCACTTAACAGTTGGGGAACCCTCATTTTGCCAGCTCATCTGCTGGAAGGAACATCACCACTCACCTGGGGAAATTTTTTCAATCGCCACCCCATCGGAACCGGTCCCTTTCGTTTTGATACCTGGAAAAATAATGAATACATCCGGCTCACTCGTAACCCTGATTACTTTTTAGGATCTCCTCATCTTGATTCCATCGTGTTTCGTGTGCTGCCCGATCCACTTACTCAGCGCCTTGCTTTTGAAACACACCAAGTTGACTTTTGGGATGCCGCTCCTTGGGCTGTCAAAAATTTTGTCAATGACCCGCGCTATCAATTATTGAATAGCCCAAGCAATACCTACACCTACGTTGGCTGGAACTTGAAACGCCCTTTTTTTGCCGATCGCAATGTCCGTCAAGCGTTGGCAGAGGCTGTCAATATTCAAGAAATAGTCGATGCGATTCTTTACGGGAAAGGAACCCCTTCCACAGGCATCTTCACGCCACGCATGTGGTGTTTTGACCCAAGCATCAAGCCACTCCCCTATGATCCGAAAAAAGCCGAGGCTCTTCTCGATGCAGCAGGCTGGAAGAGAGGTCCTGATGGAATCCGTGTCCACAACGGTAAGCGCTTTAGTTTCACGTTGATCACTAACAATGGGAGTGATATCCGGCGAGATATCGCCACCTTAGTACAAGATGACCTCAAAAAAATAGGGATCGAAGTTCATGTAGAAATTTACGAATGGACCGTCTTTTTAAAAAAAGTGATGCAACATGATTTTGATGCCACCGTCTTGGCATGGGCGTTGTCAAATGATTGCGATCAACATCATATTTGGCATTCCAGTCAGATTGGCGAGGGAGGATTTAATTACGTTGGGTACAACAATCCTCGCGTTGATGAGTTGATCACCAAGTTACGACAAGAGTATACCCGCTCTAAACAGCTTCAATTGGCTCACGAGCTCCAACAAATTATTTATCAGGATCAACCTTATCTTTTTATTTATGTTCCAGAAACAACCTCTATTTTATGGAGCAATACTTACCGCGTCTGCTATCCCACAGATCACGGCTGGGTCGATAGCCCGCTTAAAAGCTCGAAAGCAGGCTGGAGCCATAATATGGAGTGGTTTTATCGTATTGCTCCGCAATAAGTTGAAGGAAAAAGTTGAAGTTTTTTTCGCTTCACGGAAGGATAAAAATTTTCCAATCGATGCAGTGCCAAGAGCTGAGGCGCACAGCGAGGGAGTGTATAGCCAATACTCGATGGAGCGAACACCGAAGCGACGACGCAATGAGCGGCTACAAAATTTTTTAATATGCTCTAACCTCCAAAGTCCAAGAAGAGGATTGAGTAGCTCTAATCGCCACTTCCCATTTTAATGGCAACAATCCTCACTTTCTGAAGGGGAAAATTATTGCTGTTAACCGGAATAGTGCTGATCGCATCGAGCAACTCCGTCCCTTCTTTGACTTGGCCAAAAACCGTATATTGGCCATTGAGCTGAGGCATTGGTTCTAAGCAAATATAAAATTGACTCCCATTCGAAGCGCGGAGTGGATTGATGTTATCAGGAAGGCGAGAGGCCGCGACAGCACCTTTGAGGTGAGGCAATCTAATTTCGGCTGGAATTGTGTATCCTGGGCCACCTGTTCCTGAATGGTCGCTCTCCCCATGACGGCTCTTAGGATCTCCGGTTTGTAAAAAGGAATGGGCAAAGAGACGATGAAACAGCATCCCATCATAGTAATGTTTTCTCACCAGCTCTTTAAAATTAGCCACCGTTTGAGGAGCAGCCTCCTCACGCAAGGCCATCACCACATATTTGGGTGTCTTTTCATGAGGCATCTTAACAAAGATAATCGCATCATTGTGAGAATAATTTTGTTGCACCTTAGGAAGCGAAACACATCCCGTTTGAGCAAGGATGATAATGGCACTGAGCAGAGAGAAACAAATTTTCATAAAAGAAAAACAAGCAGAACGAAATCTTGAAAAGAAGACAAGAGCATCTTTTAAAAAACGCACACTTGAAGCAGGAGTTCTCTTCATGCTATCTTCAAGTGCTTATGAAATACCGCACGCTCCCTGACTCCAATTTGCAAATCAGTGAAGTTGGTTTTGGTCTTTGGACTGTCTCGACAGGATGGTGGGGCACTTTTACAGATGAAGAAGCGATACGGCTCATGCGACTGGGGGCTGATCTTGGAATCACGCTCTTTGATGCCGCTGACACTTATGGCAATGGACGGAGCGAAGAGCTGCTGGCCAAGGCCTTCACAACTCTTGGAGAGCGAGAACGCATCGTCATCGCAACAAAAGTCGGTTACGATTTTATTAACTACGGAGGAGATGCTCGCCGCGGACAACGAGAAATCCCTCAAAATTTCAGCCCTCAAGCCATTAAACAAGCCACCGAAGCAGCTCTCAAGCGACTCAAGACAGATCACATCGATATCCTTCAGTTGCATAATATTCGTTTGGAACAAGTCTTAGATGATGCTCTTTGGGAAACTCTCGATCAACTCAAAGCTGAAGGAAAAATAAGACACCATGGCGTTGCTCTTGGGCCCGCCATTGGATGGCTTGGAGAAGGAGCTGCTGCGATTGCAACACGCCAACCTGATATCCTGCAGCATATCTACAACATGCTCGAGCAAGAGCCAGGATCAAGCCTGCATCGGGTCGCCGAGGCCACTCAAGCGAAGACCAAGTTTTTTGTTCGTGTGCCTCATTCCTCAGGCATGCTGGAAGGAAAATACACTACCGAAACTGTTTTTCCACCCAGTGATCATCGTTCTCATCGCCCTAGAAAGTGGCTTCTCGATGGAATCCAAAAAGTGGAACAACTTCGCTTTTTAGAAAAATCCAACCGCACACTAGGCCAAGCAGCTCTCCAATGGCTGCTTCATGACCCCCGCGTAGCCACAGTCCTACCTAATATTTACAATGAAGAGCAACTTCGTGAATTTGCAAACACCTCAGAAACTCCTTCGTTAATAAAAGAAGAAATGGATCAAATTACCCAACTCTATGCCAATAACTTTGGACTAGAAGCGGAAGAGGGACGATTCAAAGGGACGATGAGTTTGTCAGAGCTTCCAAGCCCTTTTGTAGAGAGGTTTCGAGGACTAGGACTTCTCCATGAATAAAGAGCATACCAGCTCCTTGCCTAAAGTCTTACTCTTTGACTTCGATGGCACCATCGCTGACACCCGGGCTTTAGCCTTTCGCATCCTCCAAGAACTTGCGGGCGAGTTCTCTTTTCGTGCTCTTCATGATGAGGAATTGGAAAAAGCACGTCACATGAAGACACAAGACTTGATCAAATTTTTAGGCATTAGCCGTTGGCGGGTCCCAACCATTGCCGCTCGCGGACTGGTTAAATTCCAAGAAAAAATTTTAGAAATTGAGCCCATTGCAGGCATTCCAGAAATTTTAAAAAGCCTGCACCTCCAAGGATTTCAACTAGGTATTTTAACTTCGAATGCCGAAGCCAACGTGACTGGGTTTTTGAAACAACATCAGCTGGATTACTTTCATTTTATTCGCACCTCTTCCAAGCTTTTTGGCAAAGCTCGTGAGTTACGGCGCTTTATGAAAGAGCATCGCCTCCACCCGCATGAGATTATTTATATTGGAGATGAAACGCGTGATATTGAGGCAACCCAAGCGGTCTCCATTCCCATGGCTGCTGTCACCTGGGGTTACAATTCGGCTGAAGTCTTAGGCTCGATGTCTCCGCACTATCTCGTTGATAAACCTTCTGAGTTATTGCGATATTTTGGGCCTTAGAGGGTGTCTTGAAAATGAATAAAATTGATGCAGTATCAGGAGCGAAGCGCACAGACCCGCAGTGTATAGGGACATACTCGAGGACGCGAGCACTGGAGCGACGCCGTAATGCC
>JAIEQL010000020.1 GCA_019747735.1 Chthoniobacterales bacterium
CTACGTGCTTTCTATCAACGTCTCCTCTCCAATGGAAAAAAACCTAAGGTTGCTCTCACCGCTGTTATGCGAAAACTTATTATCCTGCTTAACAAACTTATCAAGCAACCAAACTTTTCTCTTGCCTAATCAACACCGTTACTGACCCGCTTGCTCCGGAGGTCTTCTTTCCCGAAAAAATTGAGATGATACCCTTTTGGTACGTAAGCCGATTGAAAAAAAATTTTGAGGTCGAGTATATTGCGTCAGATTTTCTGTTTCCATTCACGTTTTAGGATTATTTTTATTCCAACCCGAGTAGATATTTCGCAGGGCCCAGGGATTGTTGAGAAGAAAATAGACATTGAGGGTTGAAAATCCCATAGAATCATGGGAGCCAAGAATCAAGGAGTGATCCTAAGTAGGGTTAATCGACATTCAAAATTTGTTCTGCTTAAAAAACTGAGAAACAAGTTTTCTCAAGGAGAGGCAGAAGCTTTTTGTGAAATACTGAAAGGATTAACAGCCCATTGCAGCTGACAGTAGACTGTAAAAACAGGCCCTCATTCTACCGTAACACTTTTGGCTAGATTTCTTGGCTTATCCACATCACAACCAAGCGCCAGTGCGGTATGGTAGGCAAAGAGCTGCAAGGGAATCGTAGAAAGAATGGGAGTTAGGTAATCAGGAGTAGCTGGAATAGTAATAACGTCGTTACAGATTTCCTCAAGCTCTTGAGAATGACCTTCTGTCCCAATGGCGATAACAGGACCTCTGCGAGCACGGACCTCTTCGATGCTGCTTCTGTTTTTCGCAAAGACTGCATCGTGAGGAGCAATAAAAACCGAAGGAGTCTCTTCATTCACAAGAGCGATGACCCCATGTTTGAGTTCGGCACTAGGATAACCACTAGCAGCAATATAACTTACTTCTTTTAGTTTTAATGCCCCTTCCAATGCGATGGGATAATTAAATTGTCGCCCCATAAAAAGCATCACCCGCGAAGAAGCATAACGCTGAGCAATCGCTGCTATTTTATCATTGAGCTCGAGCGTTTTTGCTATTTTTCCAGGCAAGGTTTCTAACTCAGCGATAATTTTGCTTCCTTCCCAACTGGAGAGGCAATGGATACGGCCGAGCAAAAGAGCAATCAATGTCAATATCGTTACTTGTGAAGTGAAACTCTTGGTTGCGGCTACTCCAATCTCTGCACCTGCATGCATATAAACCCCACCATTACTTTCTCGTGCGATAGTGCTAGCGACATTATTACAAATTCCCAGCGTTCGATGTCCCTTCCGTTGACTCTCGCGCAGGGCTGCAAGGGTGTCTGCGGTTTCTCCACTTTGACTCAATACAAAAACAAGAGTGTCTTTGGTCATCGGCAAATTACGATAACGAAACTCGCTCGCAAACTCACATTCCGTGGGGATTTGAGCTAATGATTCTATCAAATATTCTCCAACCATGGCTGCGTGCATCGCGGAACCACAACCACTCAAAACAATCCGTTCCACTGAGCGTAGCTGGGCATTAGACATCTCTAAACCGCCTAGCTTTGCTGTGGCTTCTTCGAGAGACAAACGCCCACGCATTGCTTCATGAACAGTATGAGTCTGTTCAAAAATTTCTTTGATCATGTAGTGGGGATAGAGACCTTTATCAGCAACATCATGAGACAAGGCTTCTACCGTCGTGATATTGTAGTGCGCTCCATTCCCATCAAGATTGGAAAGAGTAAACCCATCATCTTTGATAGCTACAATTTCGTTGTCGTTGAGATAAACTACATCACGCGTGTAGGCTACAATAGCACTCACATCACTTGCCAAAAAATGTTCACCACGTCCAATACCAAGAACCAAAGGGCTTCCACGCCTGGCTCCTACAATAAGACCAGGAATATCAGCATGCACCACAGCGATGCCATAAGTCCCATCAACACAACGAAGCGCCTCTCTAACAGCAGTGACTAACGATTCCTCACTTTTAACTGGGGCAAAATCAAAAATATGCCCAATTAAATGAGCCAGCACTTCTGTATCCGTTTGGGAGTAAAAAAAATGCCCCTCTTTTTCGAGCTGCTGGCGTAGCTTTGTATAATTTTCAATGACTCCATTATGCACCAAGGCTAAGCGCCCAGAGCCATCAACATGAGGATGTGCATTTTCATAGGTCACTTGCCCATGAGTAGCCCAACGGGTGTGGCTAATGCCGACATGTCCTTCTAGAGGCTCTTCCAAAATCAACTTGCTCAAATTTTCAATCCGCCCCGGAGACTTACGTATAAAAAGTTCTCCATGATCCAGAGTTGCCACCCCAGCAGAGTCATAGCCTCGATATTCCAAACGACGCAATCCCTCCAATAAAGTAGGGACTGCATCTTTAGGGCCAACATATCCGACAATTCCACACATAAATAGGCTATAGGCTATAGGCTATAAGCTGTAGACTAAAGGCTTTTTTTAGCAATAGCTTGAAAATTTCATTTTCAACTTTTAACTTCAATTTTTCATTATGGAGATTTCCAAAATTATCTCACCACAATCAAAAACAGCTGCGATTATTATGGGAGGAGGCGCTGGAACCCGCTTGTTTCCTCTCACCCGCGAGCGTGCAAAGCCCGCAGTTCCCATTGGTGGAAAATATCGTCTTGTCGATATCCCCATTAGCAACTGTCTGAATTCTGGTATTCGTGGGATCTTTGTCCTCACCCAATTTAACAGCACCTCCCTTCATCGTCATATCAGTGAGAGTTACAAATTTGACCCTTTCCATAATAGTTTTGTAGAAGTTCTCGCAGCTCAACAAACCCCTCAAGGTTCTGATTGGTATCAAGGGACTGCCGATGCCGTCCGGCAAAACCTGCATAATTTTCTCGATCGCGATTACGATTATTTCATTGTACTGAGCGGCGATCAGCTCTACCGCATGGATTATAGGGCGATTTTAGACCAGCATATTAAAACAGCAGCGGACCTCACCATAGCTTGTATTCCCGTCAATCGAGAAGCAGCTCCTGGTTTTGGTATCATGAAAATAGATCCGGACTTGAAAATCACTCAGTTTGTCGAAAAACCCAAGGATCCTGCTGCTTTGGAAGAACTATGTTTACAACCTGCTCTGTTGACTCAACTAAACGAGCCCCATGATCAACAGCTCTATTTGGCCTCCATGGGAATTTATCTTTTTAATCGCCAAGTGCTCATCGACTGCCTCGACAATAAATTTCCTGACTTTGGAAAAAATGTGATTCCAGCAACGATTAAAACACACCATGTCAAAGCCACCCTCTTTCGAGGCTACTGGGAAGACATCGGAACCATGCGTTCTTTTTTTAATGCGAATCTCCAGCTTACTGATCCGAATCCGTCTTACAGCTTTTATGCTCCTGGAGCTCCTATTTACACACAATCACGATTTTTACCTGCAAGCGTTATCGAGGAAGCTACCGTCCATCGCGCCATTATTTCTGATGGTTGCATCATCAATGCCGCACTCATTAGACGCTGTGTGATTGGGATTCGCAGCATCATCCGATCTGGCACACAACTCAAAAATACAATCATGATGGGAGCCGACTATTACGAATCAGAATTAAAAGCCCCTCTGGATAACCTTCCTCCCATTGGGATTGGCCATAATTGCATTATTGAAAATGCTATCATCGATAAAAATGCACGCATTGGAAACAATGTCATCATTTCTTCCCAAGGCAACAAGGACTCTAGCAATGGGCCAGGATATTGTATTTGCGAGGGAATTGTCGTGATCTTAAAAAATGCGGTGATTCCTTCAGGGACGAAAATTGGCTTTGCTGAATAAAAAATCGGTTCATTATGTGGCTTTCATGAAATTCGCCCTTCGACTTCTACTCTTATTAATAACGTCTCTTTTTCTCTCAAGTTGTCTCTATGAAAGCGCTCCTAGCATCCCCTCAAGCCAGATTAACACATGGCTTTTAGGGCATTGGATGACCCAAGACAAAAGTGGAAAAATTTTTGAAGCGATTGTTGCCCCCAAAGATAACATTCATTACGAAGTCACTATTTGGAACCAAGATAAAAACAGAGATCATCCCTGGAAGTTTGTAGGATGGATTTCCCGTGTAGATGATTTGAAATTATTAACACTTTGTTCCCTTTCAGATGATCCTCGTTATCACGGAAAATATCTTTTTTTCCATTATGAGCTCATGACCCCGGAGGCAGCTCCTATCAATGGCGTCGGAGCAAGAAGGATGCGCCTCATCGCGCTACAACTCCCCAAGGAAGCAGAAAAAGAGGACTCCTATCACCTTCGTAAAGCCATTAGAAATGCTCTCCACCGCGGTTTACTCTTATTTCCAGAGGGATCTTCTATATGGACAAGGACGGGGGATGTTTATTTGAGAGAAAGTTCGTAGTTGGTAGTTCGTACGTCATTCATTACGAACTACAAACTCAAGCGCCAGCGATGATGCCCTATTCCAGGGCCTGCAGAGCTTCTTGAATTTCTTGTGCAGCACCGCTGGTCTTGGCTTTGCGTGAAAGCCAAGCAATTTTTCCATCGCTGATTAAAAAAGATTCACGACTGGTAAATCCCAACAGTGGATTCAATTTAACTCCAAAAGCCTTAGCCACCTCACCACTTCGATCTGCAATGAGAGGAAAAGGGAGCTGTTGCTTTTGTTGGAACTTTTTCTGTGCAGCAGGAGTATCCCGACTCACTCCTAAAATCTGAATTTGTTTCCCTTCTCGATCGCGAAGCGTTGTAAAAGAATCTCTCAGCGAACAGGCCTCTGCTGTGCATCCGGGTGTTGCTGCTTTAGGATAAAAATAAACGAGCGTCGTTCCTTTTTTATAAATATCTCCAAAAACAATCTCAGTGCCATCTTGATCAAGCGCCGAGAGCTGAGGAGCTGATGAGCCGAGTTCGAGTAGTTTCATAGGATCTGGTAAATAATTAAGATGTTTTCTCTTCTAAAAAACTTAACCGCTCAGAGCCCCCCATGTTTCCAAATGGAAAACGCCAAACGCAAGCACATAAAAAAACCAATCAAAAAGCCAATGAGGCCAAAAAGAGGAATGTCTCCTATTTTTGGTGGCAACCTTGAGTGGATTAAAATGGAAGAAGCAATCAACAAGGAAGCGGCTAGCAGCGCATTGACAAGTCGATTGAAAACCGAATCTAGCGTCTGACGTAGCGGCTCAATCCCCTCTGGAGCAATCCGATGTTCTAGCGGAATCTGGAGTTGGCCACGCTTGAGCCTACTATAAAAAAGCCGCACATCATGAGGGAGCTCTTCGAGCAAATCGATGCTCTCTGTGAATAAGCGAGCCAGGATAATCAACATTCTCTTTGGTTGATAGCGCTCCGTCATGAGCTCCATGGCATACGGTTTTCCAATCATAATAAAATTAAGCTTAGAATCCAACTCGCGGCCGATCGCCTCTACTTGCGTCAATGCTTTAATTCCAAGATAAAAACTTCCCTTCATCCGCAGGTGATTTTTTCTCAACATTTCGATCAATTGATTGAGGACTTTTCCCAAGCGAATATCAGCAAGGGCACCCGCTAAGTTTTGTTGAGAAAATTCTTCCACCTCTGCCAGAAAATTAGCGGAGTCTTCAACGTCACCTTCTTCTGACATTTCCAAAAGCGCATGCATCACTTGACGATGATTTTTTTTCGCGAGCCCGGTAATGAGCATTGCAATACTTTGACGGAACTGCATGGAAAAAGTCCCCATCATCCCATAGTCATAAAGGCCAATCGCTCCACTTGGTAATAACACCATATTGCCAGGATGAGGATCAGCATGAAAAAAACCATAAGTGAAAATTTGCTGATAGATGAGTTTTGTAAGCTGTTCTGCAGTGTCTTTTGCAGAGAGGTGATGCTGCTTGATTGCCTTGAGGTCATTGACTCGCAGTCCCTCAATAAAATCCATCGTCAGAACCTTATTACTGGAAAACTTTCGATAAATGGCAGGAACAACAATAAAATTTTCTTCCTCAAATTGCTTAGCAAAGCGCTCTGCATTGGCTGCCTCGTTCGTAAAGTCGAGTTCTTTGAGCAAGGTTACCGAAAACTCTTCGATCACTTTCTGCGGATTGAGCCCTCGGATATCAGGAACATGATTTTCTAAAAAAGCTGCCAGGTCAGCTAGAATAGCCAGATCTTGCTGGATGACTTGGGTAATACGAGGTCGTTGTACTTTAACGGCAACCCGTGTGCCATCAACAAGCCTGGCCTCATGGACTTGAGCAATCGAAGCACATCCATGCGGCACTTCTTCAAAAGAAGCAAAAAGAGTTTTAATAGGAGCCCCTAGAGCTTCTTGAATAGTGGAAACAACCTCGTTAAAAGAAAATGCTGGCACCTGCTCTTGCAGCAAACAGAGCTCCTCATAGTAGGCGTTATTAATCAAATCGCGGCGAGAACTAACAATCTGGCCAAACTTGATAAAAGTAGGTCCCAATTCCTCAAGAGCCAATCGCAGCCTCTCTGGAAGAGGTTTGGAGAGAATTCCTTTTTCATGCTTGGTCATCGTGGCATCTTCGAAGCCAAGTAGATGTTGCAAAGCAACCAATTTTAAGACATCAGCAAAACCATATTTGAAAAGAATACTAAGAATTTCTCGATAGCGAGGAAGGTGAGAAGCAAAGATAACAGCCGAGCGAACTTGTTGAAACATCCATTGAGGCTATAGGCTGAAGGCTGAAGGCTAAAGCAAAAATAACTAGAGCGTTCCGCAAGTGAACGATTTTTGAAAATGAATATTTATACCTTTCCCGAATGAATTTTAGGTTTTTTTATCTGTTTACTGCTCCAGCTAGGAGCAAGTAATGAGTTTAATGACTTCGGCAAAACAAAACTCATTTCTCTCACATCAAGATACCGACTTGCATGATTAATATAGAAACCTCAAGGTTTACGTATTGAGTTCTTAGAGGCATTTTATGAAAAAGAAAAAAATCATCGTCTTAGGCTTTATGGGCGGTTGTCCCATTGCAGGAGTAATCTGGCAGCACCTTCATTACATTGTCGGACTACAGCGTCTCGGACATGAGGTCTTCTACGTTGAGGATACCTCTCGTTTTCCTTACAACCCGGTTACCTTTGATATTTCTGACGATTTTTCTTATGCGACTCAGACGCTAGAAACCTTAGCCAAAGAGTATAGCTTTGAGCAAAAATGGACTTACTCTGCTCGCTACCGTGACCCCTTTGAAAGTGTGGGGATGGAGCAAACGCAACTTCGAGAACTCTACCGCCATTGTGATGCTGCCCTCAATATTTGTGGCTCTCATGATCTCAATGAAGACCTGGCGCTGATCCCTCGCCTGATCTATGTGGAGAGCGATCCGGGAGTCGAGCAAATCAAAGTGGACCAACAGAACGCCACAACCCTCTCCTTTTTAAAACATCATGCAGCTCTCTTTACTTTTGGAGAAAATATTGGAACACCTGACTTTCCTGTCCCAACGCATGGGCTCAACTGGCTTCCTACACGGCAACCGATCGTAACTGATCTTTGGTGCCATCAACCTATGGCACCAGCTCCCTCTTCAGAAGCGCTCTACACCTCGATTTGCAACTGGTCAACGAGTGGAAAAAAAGACATTTTTTGGAAAAGTTCCAACTACCTTTGGAGCAAATCGCTGGAGTTTCTCAAGTTTTGTGAAGCTCCTAAAAAATGCGAGACCACCTTTGAGTTGGCAACAGACATTAAGCAAAAAGCAGAACAAGAACTCTTTCTTCACAATCAATGGAAACTTGTTTTACCTCATGAATTGAGCAGCAACTGGAAGGGTTACCGCACTTATATTCAAGACTCGCTTGGAGAATTCACTTGTGCCAAGGACCAATATGTGCGCCTCCATACAGGTTGGTTTAGTGACCGCAGCGCCTGTTATTTAGCAGCTGGGCGGCCTGTGATTACCCAAGAGACAGGATTTAGTAAATTTTATGGTGGTCGTTATGGCTTGTTCGGATTCTCAACGATAGAAGAAATTGTGGAAGCGGTCCGCTCGATCCGTTCCGGTTATCAAAAGCATTCTCAAGCTGCCTTGGAAATTGCGCGTGAATTTTTTGAAGCAGAAAAAGTATTGCAATCACTCCTAGAGCGGGCTGGAGTTTGAAGGGACTCTATTCAACAAATGACCACTATAAATTACGATCGTAATCACAAACTCGTCCCGCCAAGCAAAGTCTCTAACAACCGACAACTGACAACTAGCAACTTTTCCTCCCCACCTGTCTTCGTCGGCTGTGGCTTTGCAGCGAAGTACCCAATGGGGGGTGGTAATTTTTCTGTACCTCTGCAATATCTTTTAGGACTCAACCGCCTCGGGGTTCGTGGCATCTGGCTGGAAGTCATGCCGGAGACAGAAAATCAAGCTCTCGATGCGGCTTGGATTCGAAGTTTTGAAAAGCGTTTACGACACTACCAGATTGAGTACTGCCTCCTGCTTCATCCACTCACACAACAAAAAAAGAAACCCGAAGAATATGATCTTTCGGCCATGAAGTCTTATGGGATGGAACTCTCTGAGCTACGTAACCTAGCTAAGCATGGGACACTTCTCAACTTGAGCTACTCGATTAAGCCTCCCTTGGTTTCTCTTTTTGAAAGAAAATTGCTCTGCAGCCTCGATCCTTCAGAAGTTCTTTTTTGGATGAGTCATTTGGAAATGGGGCAATCCTTCCATGATGAGTTTTGGTCTGTGGGACTTTGCATGGATACGATTAGCCCAAAACTTCCTGCTTCTGTTGTTTCTTGGAAATCCTTTTTTCCACTGGTTGACACAGCCTTCTTGCAGATTCAGCCAAAGCCTCTCTTCAAAACACGCCCTCGTTTTACAACCATTGGCCAATGGTATTGGGATGGATCCATTGAAATTGATGGCGTTTATGGTGACTTTTCCAAACAAGCGGCCTTCGCTCCCTACCTGGATTTGCCAAGAGAGGTTCCAGAAGCAATTTTTGAGCTTGCTATGAATCTTAATCCTGATGATCCAGAGCGCGGGCGTTTGAAAAAACGAGGTTGGCACGTCGTCTCCCCTCATCGTTTGATGCCAACCCCCACCCGTTACTACAATTACTTGTCAGGGTCGCTTGCAGAGTTTACCGCCGTCAAATTAGAAGCTCAGATGCAAAGTGGTTGGCTTAGCGACCGAGCCGCAGCCTATCTAGCCATGGGAAGACCTGTGATTACCGAACCCACCGGCGCAGAGCGCTTTCTTCCTAAGGAGAGCGGCCTCTTTTTTGTAAAAAATTTACCGGAAGCCATCGAGGCCTCTCGCCTTGTCTTACACGATTGGGACTACTTTTCTAAAAAAGCAAGGAACACAGCTATAGAATATTTTGATGCTGCTAAGACGCTGAAAAAGATGTTGAGCTAATTAGAACTTGTCCGAAAAAATGATTTTTCCGAAAGGCTCTAAGATAACAGGTTGCAGGTAAAATTTTCTTAGCAAGCTCAGTCATCAAACCAAAATAAAAAAATATTTTCAAAAATTGCTTCCGCGCGGACAGACTCTATCTATGCCATCACCTCATTCCGTAACTATTAGCATTCCCGCAACCTCTGCCAATCTAGGTCCCGGCTTTGACTGTTTTGGCGTAGCATTAACATTAAATAACAACGTCACTCTCCAAAAAGAAAAAGAGCTGAGGAGTCACTCTCCGATGATAGAAGAAGCTGCTGCTGCTTTTTTTAAAAAAACAAACTTAGTTCCCTTCCCTTTTTCCATAAGCATCGCAGGTGATGTCCCTTCTTCTCGAGGATTAGGCAGTAGTGTGACCGTGCGTCTTGGGATACTTCAAGGGCTTAATGAACTAACCAATCATCCCCTCACTTCTTTAGAACTCTATCACCTCTGCTCAAACCTAGAAGGACATGGAGACAATGCTGCAGCGGCACTCTTTGGGGGCTTTACCATGGCTCGTGCTCATCAAGAACCACTTCGTTATCCCATTGCCTCTGAACTTTTCTTTATTCTTGTTATTCCTGATTTTGAAGTCTCCACTGCTGCAGCACGTCAGCTGTTGCCGACAACAATTCCCACGGGTGATGCGGCAGCCAATGCCGCCGATGCCGCTGTCATTGCGGTCGCCTTTGCAACGCAAAATTACACTTTGCTCCGCCGAGCATTTCACGACCGCCTCCATCAACCATATCGGTTGCCTTTGGTTACTTTTTTGCCAAAAGTAATTGCATGTGCAGAAGCCGCTGGAGCTCTTGGTGGCTGGTTGAGCGGCTCAGGTTCGACCATTGCTCTTCTGGCAGAAAAATCCTCTCTAGCCAACTCAGTCATAGAGGCTCTCTCTAAAGTAACCCCTCCAGCAACTCAAGTGGTCTTGGCAAGGGCTGATAATCAAGGGGTGAGAGTAATCGATACAAAATAAGAAGAAATAGCCACAAAAGAACACAAAGAAACGCAAAGAAGATTGCCTATTATTTTTTAAAAAAATCAGTCGATTATTCCGCTGACATTTTTTTCTGTTACTTATAAGCAACAGAAAAGGGAAGAAAACGGCTGCCATAAAATTTGATTTTCTTATTTGGAATTTTTGTGTCTTTTGTGTTCTTTCGTGGCTATTCATTTTTTAACTTAGAGGGTGTCTTGAAAATGAATAAAATTGATGTAGTACCAGGAGCGAAGCGCACAGACCCGCAGTGTATAGGGACATACTCGAGGACGCGAGCACTGGAGCGACGCCGTAATGCGCAATTTTAGTCTTTTCAAGACACCCTCTAAGCGCGAAGCGCCTATTTGACTCAAACTCAAACCTTATACTCAAACTCTTTTTCGCATGCGCCGATTTTTTGAAAGCTTAGAACAAGCCGCCATCGATGTTATTATGGAACGTCGTGCTGGAAAGCGGGCTGTTTTCTTACGCACACTTCTGCTTTATGTTTCTTATCTCTATCGAAAAATCATAGAACTCCGTTTAGCTCTCTATCGTTCTCACACGTTTAGGCAGCATGTCGTTGGATGTCCCGTTATTAGCATTGGAAACCTGACTGTCGGAGGAACAGGCAAAACACCTATTGTTGAAAAAATAGCTCGAGAGCTTACAGAAAAAGGACGACGCGTAGCGATCTTAAGTCGCGGCTACAAAAGTGTCCCCAAACCTTTTCTTTATCGCTTAATGAAACGGCTTCATCAACGCCAAAGCCTTTTTGCGCCTCGTGTTGTTTCGGATGGAGGCCCTCTTCTTCTCGATTCACGAACAGCAGGGGATGAGCCTTTCATGTTGGCCAAAAACTTAAAAAAAGTTGCTGTTCTTGTAGACCGTGATCGTGCGAAAAGCGGATTGTATGCGATTAAAGAATTGGGATGTGATCTCCTTTTACTTGATGATGGATTGCAGTATCTCAAACTACGTCATCGTTTTGACGTTGTCCTCATTGACTGCGAAGCTCCGTTTGGAAATGAATTTCTTTTGCCCCGAGGGACGCTTCGCGAGCCTCCCGAGCACTTGCGCCGAGCCACACACATTGTCATTACCAAGTGCAATGGAAGCGATCTGACCTCCCTTTATGAACGGATCAGGAACCTCAACCGTACTGCAGAAATCATCGAATGCTGCCACCACCCCGTCGAGCTCTGTGACATGTTTACTGGAGAAACACTTCCCCTTGCCTATTTAAAAAATTTAAAAATAGGAGTACTCTCTGGCATCGCTTCTCCGGAGAGCTTTGAGCAAGGATTGCGCAACCTAGGTGCGACTTTAGGATTAACACAAAGCTATGCAGACCATCACCGTTACTCTCGCAAAGAAGTTAAGCGCTTCCTGCAGAGGTGTACACGTCGAGGGCTCTCTATGATTCTCACCACGGAAAAAGATGCCGTGCGTATTCCGCGACTGAGTGATCCCGAAATCCCGATTTATTACTTGCGCATCGAAATCTCTATTTTGAAAGGCCTTGAGGTCTGGAACCGCATGATTAATCGTTTTGCTTCTTTACCAGAAAAAAATTCTTATGATGGAGCCCCTAAGCAATAAACCTCTAGCAGGAAATAATCCACTACCACCCTCTTCGCTCAAACAGGCGGAAAGAGTAAGTAGGTTACAAAAAATACAAGGTTCCCTTCAGCAAGTTGAGCCATCTGCTTTAAAGCCACTCTCAGCAACCATAGAATCTACTGTGGCCACTCATACAGTCAAAGAGGTCACTATTCCGATTCGCAAGAGAGGCGAAGCTAGACAGATCGAGAAAGAGGCAGCTGCCGAGATCTCAGATGTTTATCAAAAATATAATGAAGTCATTAAAGGGTTAACAGGAGATCCCGAAGGCATGATGACTCTTTATTTCCTCCAAGAAAGAGATCAGAAAGTAGAAGAAATAAAAGAGAAAGCTCTTCACAACATAAAAGCTCTTGCACATCCAACAACAGAACCTCTCGCTCGTGCAGGAGAAGAGCTCTATCCGGAAGATCAAAAGATCGAAGAGCTCCTTCAAAACTACAAAACAAAGCTGACTACTATTGAGCAAGAGGAATCAGAGGCCATTGAAAAAATTGAAAATGATCCCAAAGCAACTTTTAGGCTTAGGCGGGATAGCAGTTTTAGAATGGAGGTTGGGGAGCTGAAGCCCAGAATAGATCGAGTAAGGCAAGAGGCTGTGGATAAAAAAAACCGCTTATTTTTGGAGGCGACCTTGGAGTGTCATCCTTATCAAAAAGATTTTTTTATAGAAGTGCTCAAGGGGTATGATCAGAAATTGACTAAAAAAAATAAAATTTTTTCAACAACGCGAATAGAGGAAATTTTTTTGCATGTAAAAGAAAGTTTTCAACGAGAAAAAGTCGTATTACAGAAAATATCACCTCAGTCCACTAGCCAAGAGCTTGTTCATGCAATCGAAGAGGTTGAAAAAGAAGATCGCATTCGTCTCATCGTGCTCCAACAACTTATAAGAGCCTCTACCACTCATCATCTGAGAACACTAACTGAGATGGAAGAAAACCTTCATCAATTGAAGCTTCTTCATACAAACAAACCTAGTCATTGCACAAAAGCCACTGAGCTTCTCCAGCAGCTCGATAAAATGCATACAGACTATTTTGTGGCGGAGGCTATTTCGACAGATCTGGCTCAGTCTGTAGCAGAGGAGGCCGTGAACCAACTGGAACAGGAAATAGAAAAACTAGCCTTACGATTGAAGGCAGCTAAGCAAGAAAAAGAGTTATTAGTATCAAATGAGTCAGAAGCTACTATCGACAAAAGCGAAAAAACCAAAAAAGTGGAGGAAACAATCACTTTTTATCAAGAGCTCCAAAGCCACTTAAAAAAAGCTCAACAAGCCTATAAGCAGATAGCCTTAGATTGCAGTGTGAGAGTCAAAGATATTTTAGAGTTTAAAGACCAGGTTGCTATTTTTAAAAAGGCTTCCTTATTGGTCCGCCAAGGATCTGGAGGAAGTCCTTTCAACTTACAAGGAACCTTAAGCCAACAGCATGCCGTTAGCCGAGAGAATGTCCTTGTGCGTACACCCTCCACAGGCGTTTCTACTGATCTAGAAACAACAAATTTCACGTTACAACGACAGGTTAGTGAACGCTTCCAGTTGGAAAGAGTGACCTCTATCCGGCAGAATTCCCCTCTTTTAGAAGTCATCGAAGAAGACAACGAGGAAGAGATAGTAAATGACCAAGTTTTTGGACTCGATTTTCTTGAAAAGCTAGAGGAAATTCCCGAGGAAAAAGATTCTTATTTTTTTGTGGGAAAAAGAGGTGAAATAAGATTAGTCCCTCCAGAGCAGGCCAAGGAAGAAAAAGGCTTAGAGGGTCTTCACCTAACTCGACTGGCTATTTTTCGAGACTATGGCGCCGAAGGTCTAGCGGGCTTTGATGAGCAATTTCAAGAAAAGATTCGCCTAGAAAACCCTATTACTCTTGGTGAGTTGATTGCATTTATTGATCAAGAGAATGCTAAGAATCAAAGCGCCTACTACCTTTCATCGGCGCGCTCCCTCAAAGAATTAATCGTCGGCGAGCCCGATAAAAAAGAGGATGCAAAACTTATTAATGTAGAATCAGCCTCCTTTACCTTTGCTCCCACCCACACCATGGAGAGAAGGGCTCTTGATAAAAATGAAAACAAAAAAGAACTTTTTAAGACCCTTCAAGAAGAGATCAAGATATTTTTTAAGAATCTTCCTCCTCCGCAATTAGCCAAGACATTAGAACACTTTGCTCAACAGTTTGAGAGCAGTGAAAAACAAGAGGGAAAGCCTTTCACAGTGGGCAACATGAGATCTTTTTTAATAAAAGAAATTGAACAACATCAAGCTGATCTTGCAAGCGTGGATATCACTTCGATGTTATTTGATCATCTTAGCCCTCACATGGAGACGCTCTATGCAGGCTTGTTAAGCGCTTCTGGGCTGAGCACCGGCTTGATGATTGTTTTTGATGTTATCAAAAGCATACTGAGCCGCTTAGGAGCATTTCGTTATTTTAGAGATATGGTAAACGGCTAGATCCTGCGGAGCTTCTTGGGCAGCACCTTCATCTGATCCCGATAGTTAGCAATCGTACGGCGTGCTAGAGCAATTCCTTTTTCTTGAAAACGCTGGACTATTTCTTGATCACTCAACGGATCGTTTTTATCTTCTTGGTCAATCCATTGCTGCAGGAAAGCTTTCACCACTTCACTACTCATCTCCTTTCCGGTTGAGTTTTCAAAACCAGAGGTAAAAAAATATTTTAGAGGAAATAAACCATAAGGCGTCTCCATTGTTTTTCCTACAATAGCACGGCTAATGGTTGTGGGATGAAGATCCAAGGCTTGCGCAATTTTTGCCATAGTCAAGGAACGCAGTCCATAAGTACCATGTTTAAAAAAATCGTACTGCTGCCTTACGATCTCTTTACCGACGAAAAGGAGCGTAGAATGACGTTGTTCCAGATGGTGAATAAAAGAACGTGCCTCTTGAATTTTTTCTTTGAGATAATGGCGAAGCTCGTCGTTATCTGATCGTTTTGCCAAGAGTTCCTTGTACTGATCATTGAGTTGCACTCGAGATATTCCCTCTTCATTGAGCCTGACGACAAATTCATCTCCATGCGCAATGACGATCACATCAGGAACAATACCTCCCTCTTCAATAAAAAAATAAGGGCGTCCAGGATGTGGCTCGAGCTTTGCAATTACCCCTTGTGCTTTGCGTATCTCTGCAAGATCAAGGTGTAATGCCTTTGCAATTTCCAAATAGTCATGGCGCGCTACTTGAAGCAGATAATGACGTACAATACGACTAGCAAGGCTGCTTCCCTTTCCCTGACGCTCAAGCTGTAGTAACAAGCATTCTTTCAAATCACGCGCGGCAACACCTGGCGGGTCAAGTTGCTGCACTTTTGCTAAAACCTCTTCGACAGCGGCTTCGCTGACATGCATCTCACTAGCAAGCTCCGCAACGCTCATCCGAAAATAACCCCAGTTGTCGAGATTACCAATAATTGCTTCAACAATTGGTTGCTCCTTGCTTGGAAAAGCTGCACTTTGAGCTCTCACAACCTCAGCAAGCGTTGAAGGAGAGGGCCTTGATTCTAAAAAAGAGCGCTGTCGTTCTTCTCTAGAATTGCCTGAAAACTGCAGGGCCTCTTCCCAAGGCAAAGCCTCTTCTTTTTTACTTGGCAAGGCCTCTCCTGGAACAAGCTCTTCTAAATTATTGGAAACAGGAAGAACTTCCTCCAAGACTGGATTGGCACTAAGTTCTGCTGCTATGAGGCCACGCAGCTCCATGAGAGGGGCTTGAAGCAGCTGGAGGCCACGCTGCATATGGGGAGAAAAAGTTTGTTGCTGAGATAGTTTCGCAGAGAGGTCCATCAGGAGAAGTAAATTCGTCGCAAAGCCACAGCAGTGGCTGTCCCGCATGGACTCGAACCATGAATAATGCCTCCAAAGGGCACTGTGTTACCATTACACCACAGGACAAAAAAATTTTCGGTCACTTCAAAAAATGCTGCTCTAAGAAAAAAATGAGAGCCGTTATTTGTACTGATCCTTACTTCAATTCGCAATGTCTTTTTCGTTATTATTAAAATTTTTATATTTCTTTCGAATTTTCTTCAGCCCTGACACTTCACCCTTTACTCTTTTCCCCCTTTGACATGATCATTAAATTTCGCAACCGCCTCATTGCTCTGACTTGCTTCTTACTTTTTCTTGGCGTGGGAGCTATTTTTTTATTGCGTCATTCTATCCAAAAACCATTTGGAATTATTCTTTTTATTGGTGATGGAATGTCTCCAGGAATGCTCACGGCAACACGCCTATATCAAGGTGGAGCGGATAACCGTTTAACTTTAGAAGAGTTTCCTCAAAGTGCCTTAACCCGCACTTATGCTAATGACTTTGCGGTTTCAGATGCTGCTTCTGCAGCAACAGCCCTATCAACCGGAGAGCATGTCAATAATCGAAGCATCGCTATGGATCCTTATGGAAAGCCGCTCACCAGTCTCTTGGAAGAAGCAGCAGCTGAGCATCGAATGGTGGGGCTGATTTCTAATGGTTCTCTTATGAACCCTACTGCAGCAGCATTCTATGGGAAATCACTCAATGCTTATGATGATACCAATAACGCCACTCAATTAAGCAATCATGCTAACATTGATCTTCTTCTTGGTGGAGGAAGAAAATATTTTTCCTTTGATAAGTCAGCAGGGCAACCTACTCCATCCGAACTCATTAATAATCTGAAACATCAAGGAACAACACTCGTAAATTCCCTAGAAGAACTTTCTACCATTCCAAAATGGAAATCGGGCCCCATCCTCGGACTACTTGCAGATGATGAGTTGCCTTTTTCAAATGAGGAGAACACCGAAGCCGCACAACCATCTCTTTCAGAACTTGTCAAACAATCCATTGAGCGGCTTCAACATTGTCGCCACGGTTATTTTCTTGTTGTTGATGATGCTCTTATTGCCAAAGCAGCTTCTTCCAATAATGCAGAGCAAGTTTTTCGTGAAATTATTTCTTTTGACCAAGCACTCTCCACAGCCTACCAATACGCCGGCCCTAACACGCTCATTATCGTTACAGGCAAACAAAACTTAGGTGGCCTTAGAATGAATGGGTATCCGTTTCGCAATGATAAAGGGGTTGCTGTGCTTGGCGTCAATGCACAGGGAACTTCCTCCATTACTTGGTCTACAGGACCTGGCCACAATATTGGCTCTCCAAGCAGCTCTGGAGAGAGCAAAGAAAATGCTAGTATTCTAGCTGAGCCAACAGCATTCTCTTCTCCATCAGCACTTGGAGTAGCAGAAGATACGATTACCGTGGCCACAGGGCCTTACTCAGAACAAATCCACGGCTTTATTGATCTGACCGCTATTCATGATTTGATCAAACACGTGTTATAGTTGGAGCTTTCCGGTATTTACTCATTACCCATTACTTGGTCTATCGCTGGACTAGGTAATAAAGAAAAATTAAATTCATTTTCAAAAACTGTTCACTTTTGGACAAGCTCTAACCCTACCCCTTATGCTTTTTCCCTCTATTCTTGACACCATTGGCAACACCCCTCTCGTACCACTTCATCGTATTGGAAGAGACCTTCCCTGCACGCTCTATGGCAAGTGTGAATTTTTTAATCCTGGCGGTTCCCTGAAAGACCGGATTGCTAAGAGTATGATCGAGGCAGCTGAGAAAGCAGGAAGCATCAAACCTGGCGATACACTCATTGAAGCAACTTCTGGCAATACCGGCATTGGTCTTGCTGTTGCTGCAGCAGCCAAAGGATATCGGCTCATTATCACCATGCCTGAAAAAATGAGTTTCGAAAAAGAAGTTGTGCTCAAAGCATTAGGCGCAACCATTTATCGTACTCCAACAGAAGCTGCCTTCGATGCTCCCGAGAGTCATATTTCTCTTGCTAAAAAACTGCAGCAAGAAATTCCCAACTCTCACATCCTCGATCAGTACAGCAACCCCGAAAACCCTGATATTCATTATGAGACAACGGCTCAAGAGATTTTGGATGACGCTGGAGAAAATTTAGCAATGGTTGTGATTTCCGTAGGCACGGGAGGAGCGATTACTGGCATTGCCCGCAAAATAAAAGAGGTTAATCCTAAAATTAGAATTGTTGGTGTGGATCCCTACGGCTCGATTCTAGGAGGCGGCACAGAAGTTTTTTCTTATCATGTAGAAGGGATCGGCTACGATTTTTTTCCAAAAGTTTTAGATAACTCTCTTGTCGACCATTATGTGAAGACCAACGACAAAGATTCTTTTCTTATGGCGCGACGCCTTATCCGCGAAGAAGGACTGCTTGTCGGAGGCTCTTGTGGAGCCACTGTATGGGCTGCTCTCCAAGCAGCTCGATCCTTACAAAAAGGAGAAAAATGCGTTGCGATATTAGCCGATGGAATTCGCAACTACCTGAGCAAATTTGTGGATGATGATTGGATGAAAGAACATCGGTTTTTTTAACTGCCAACGGACGTTGGCAGTTAAGATTTTTCCTTAATCACAACCCGATCCCCATTCTGCAACGAATCCGAAGGATTGAGGATCACCCGATCTTTCGGATCAAGGCCTTCGACTATTTCTACTTTTGTTCCCAGGTCTTTTCCAATGCGTACTTTTTTTAAGCTCACAATGCCTTGCTCATTGGCAACTCCGACAAAGGATCCCTTGGGTCGAAAGAGCAAGGTGTTGGTAGAAAGAAATAGTGCAGGATGATCCGTGTGGATAGGAAGACTTACTGTGGCGTACCCTCCCGAAAGAAGCTTTCGATCAGTGTTGAGAACCCGTATTTCCACTAACAGTGTTCGCGACTGAGGATCGATTTTGTCTGCCGTTCTGACAAGTTTTCCTGAAATGGATTTTCCTGGTTGAGAAGTTATTTCTAGCGTCACCTCCTGGCCAAGCTGGACATGACTAGCCAACGACTCAGGGACATTCACATACACACGCAAGATCTTGTCATCGACTAATTCAAAAAGCGGCTTTTGTCCTGCAATATTACTAGCACGAATGAGATCGCCAATATTGATATTACGTTGAGTAATGACCCCATCAAAAGGAGCTGTGATTTGCTCAAAATCTTTGAGTTTCTGCAAGCGGCTTACATCGGCTTCTGCAGCGATAACATTAGCTTTAGCAACTTCCAGATCAGCTTGTTTCTGATCGGAATCTTGGCGTGCAACGGTATTACGATCGAGCATCTCTTTCCAACGTTTAGCCGTAATTTCAGCCAATTTAAAATTTGCCTGAGCCTGCTGCAAGCGCCCTACAGCTTGATTATATTGCTGATCAACCTCAGGAGATTCAACCTCCGCAAGTAGATCTCCAGCTTTGACCACAGCTCCAATATCGACTAACCACCGCTTTAAATAACCATCCGTACGAGCATAAATGGGAGTGTCGACATAGGGATTGACATCTCCGGGAAGGCGCAACTTGATCGTGGCCTCTCCCAACTCAGGAAAAACAACAAAAACAGAAGGGACCGCAGCGATTGCTGTTGTTTTTTTGATATCATGAGATTGATCCAGACGTTCAACAATGGTGAAAGCAAGCAGGGAGAAGAAAAGCAGAAGGATCAAAAAAAGAAACCAACGCCAGCGAGAAGAGCTCTGAAGCGGCTTTTCAGTTAGTAAAGAAATAGACTCCATAAAGGTTTTAGAAATTAATTTTTCTTCAAAAGTTTATTCTCTGCAACCTGCAAACTATTTTGAACGTTTCCATAAATAAAAAACAACAGGGACAAACAGTAACGCGGCGATGGTTGTTACAAACAATCCTCCGATAACCACACGAGCGAGCGGTTCATTTTGTTCTGCTCCCTCCCCCATTCCAAAAGCCATTGGGATCATTCCAGCAATCATGGCCGCTGCTGTCATGAGAACAGGACGAAGGCGCGTCTTTCCTGCTTCTAAGGCTGCCCCAAAAGCATCTCCCGTTTTTTCAAAAAGCTCTTTAGCAAAAGAAACCACTAAAATGCTGTTGGAAGTAGAAACTCCAACACACATGACAGCTCCCATTAAGGCAGGAACGCTAATGGTTGTACGGCTTAAAAAGAGCATCCAAGCAATCCCTGCTAAGCCACCTGGAAGAGCCGTAATAATAATAAAAGGATCACTCCAAGATTGAAAATTAATAACCATCAAGGCATAGACCAAAAAAGCAGCGCCGATGAGTCCTATCCCAAGCCCTACAAAAGAAGAAAGCATCGTTGCATATTGCCCATGGAGACTTATCCTCATGCCACGTGGCGCTTCTTTTTTAGCTTGATTGATGATTCTTTGCACCTCTCTGCCAACACTACCAAGATCCCTCCCTTGCACAGTGGCATAAATGTCGATGACAGGAACGACATTCACATGGCTTACCACACCTGATCCATTCGAACGTGAAATCGTAGCAATGTTTTCTAAAATCTGAGGAGCAGCCTGGGAAGCAGTTTTCCGAGTAATGGGAAGGTTTTTTAAATCTTCCAGTGACTCAATATGATACTCAGGAACTTTTGTTGAGAGAGGATAGACAACGCCATTCATCGGATTGAGCCAAAAGGCTGGATTCACCTGACTACTTCCGGTAAGGCTCACCAAGATGCTATTGGCAACATCACTATGAGTAATATCAAGGCCAGCTGAGCGAATGCGATCCACGGTCAGATTGATGATGGGTTGATCAAGCGCTTGTTGAATATGAACGTCGGCAATACCTGGAATCGTTTTGAGTTTTTCTTCCAAATGAGAAGCTAAGCAAAAGTTTTGGTTGAGATTATATCCAACAATTTGCACATCGATGGGCGAAGGAAGTCCAAAGTTCAAAATCTGTGTCACAATATCAGCTGGCTGAAAATAAAAATCGACGCCTGGAAATAACTGTGGCAGCGTCGCGCGTAGCTTTTTAACATACTCCGCCACCGGGGCATGCTTTTTAGAAAGAGAAATTAAGACCTCCGAGTCTGCTGGGCCAAAAGTTCCATTGTTGCTGTAGCTTGTATTGATAGCGCTGTAAGGAAGTCCGCTATTATCGAGAATATTGTCGATTTCCTTCTCAGGAATGAGGGTGCGAATTTTTTTCTCCACTTCATCAACAATGCGTACGGTCTCCTCAATACGTGTTCCTGTCTTGACTCGAACATGCATACGAATCTCACCAGCATCGACATCAGGGAAAAAATTTTCTCCTACAATGAAAAAAAGAAGCAGACTCAACAAGCAAGGCATTAAGAAGAATAAAAAAAAGCGCTTAGGGTTTTTTAGAGTTCTTTCTAAAAACTGACCATACCGTTGCCTGAAGTGTTCAAAGAAAATTTCAAAGCGCTCTTGAAAGTGAACAAAAGGAACCATCCACCAAAAATGCTTCGATGGTTTTTTTTCACCTACTTCTGGAAGCAGATAGAGAGCCATGGTAGGGACTAAGGTACGCGACCAAAAATAAGAGGCCAACATGGCAAACACCACCGCTTTTGCCAAAGGCACAAAAAGATAACGAGAGACCCCACTTAAAAAAAATATCGGTAAAAAGACGATACAAATGCACAGCGTCGAGACAAAAGCAGGAAGGGCAATCTGCTGGGCACCGTCTAAAATAGCGCTTCGCAGCGGCTTTCCCATATGCTGATTACGATGGATATTCTCTACTTCTACCGTAGCGTCATCCACAAGAATCCCCACCGCAAGAGCAAGCCCACCCAAGGTCATAATGTTGATGGTTTCGCCCAAAAA
Source organism: Chthoniobacterales bacterium (assembly GCA_019747735.1). GTDB lineage: Bacteria > Verrucomicrobiota > Verrucomicrobiia > Chthoniobacterales > UBA6821 > CAIWMF01. The sequence goes on from JAIEQL010000020.1 coordinate 21,675, forward strand.
ACTGAGACAGGTCAGCGAACACAAAATAGAGAGGGGAATAGAAACGCCGATGATGAGGGTGCTACGCCAACTTCCCAAAAAAAGGAGAATCATCAATGCTGTTAGCAGAGCCGACAAAATTGACTCATGGAGCACCCCTTCAATTGCTGCTCTCACAAAAAGTGACTGGTCAAAGAGCGGCTTGATCACCAGTGATTCAGGAAGCTGCTTAGCGACTTTAGGAAGGAGAGAATAAATATTTTTAACAATCTCCAGAGTTGACGTAGCTCCTGTTTTCATAACGGAAAGCAGGACTGCCCTTCCTCCATTGTGTCTGACAATATTTGTTTGATCCGCAAAGCCATTGCGCACATGAGCCACATTACAAATTGTGATCACGGCACCATTAACCGTCTTGATAGGAAGCTTGTTGAGTTCTTCCACCGTTTGAGTGCTCCCGTTCATACTCACATCGTACTCGGTGGCCCCAATTTTGGCCGTGCCAGCAGGCACGGTGAGATTTTCAGCATTGATCGTATCGACAATATCGGAAGGAGTGAGGCGTTCACTTTGCAAACGATCCATATCGATATCGACCATCACTTGGCTCATTTTTCCACCATAGGGATAAGGCACCCCAACTCCTTGAATCGTGGCCAACTGCGGCCTCATGAAATTCATTCCAAGGTTATTGAGCTCTTGTTCTGTGAGAGAGGGACTACTGAGAGCGAGTTGAAGAATCGGTACCGAAGAAGCGTTGTAGGTGATGATAAAGGGAGGCAATGTTCCCGGAGGAAGATTGCGCAGGATCGCTTGTGAAACAGCGGTTACTTGAGCAACCGCCATCGCGATATTCACATTCGAATGAAAAAATATTTTGATTACCGAACGCCCTCGCATCGTCTGAGAATCGATATGGTCAATATCGTTAACAGTCGTCGTTAGAACCCGTTCATAATTGGAGGTAATCCACGAGGACATATCATCGGCCGAAAGTCCCGTATAATTAAAAAGAACACTGATGACGGGAATGTTAATCTCAGGGAGAACATCCGTCGGTGTGCGCAGAAGTACAACCGGTGTTGCCAAAAGAACGACAAGCGCTAAGACAACAAAAGTATAAGGACGATTGAGGGCAAGACGGACGATCCACATGAAAGTTGAAGTTAAAAGAATCGTTTGCTTAGCTTTTTTAAAAAGGAAAAATTAACCTAAACTCTCAACTTCATCTTCATCTTAAACTTATTGGGCAACAATGATGCCGAAGGCGAAGAATTTACTTCAACTTCAACTTTTGACTTCAACAAGCCTACAAGTAGGCCTCATTTCCTCTTCCTCGCTCCATAACTATACCCCTTCAGCGTTCGAGCACCGCGCACATTGCGTAGGATTTTTTCTGCAGCTTCTTCATTAAAAAGAGTCGTGTAGAGGTAAGGAAAATTGTCGAGTTTTAAGCGAGGAACTTTACTTGCAATATAAGATTCGATGGCTTTGACATGAGGAAGATCTTCGACAGTCATTAGGGTGAAAGCATCTCCCAAGGTCGCAGCACGACCTGTACGCCCAATGCGATGCACGTAATCTTCAGGATGTTGCGGTACATCGTAATTAATCACGTGGCTTACCCCAGCAATATCAATACCACGAGCAGCGATGTCGGTAGCGACCATCACCTCATAACGCCCATTTTTAAAGCCTTCTAAAGCATCCATCCGTTCTTGTTGAGAACGATTGGAATGAAGTACTGCCACCGTATGGTTCTGCTGAAAAAGCTGTCTTGCAATACGATCAGCTCCATCTTTTGTCCTAGAAAAAATGAGAACGCTCTGGAAGTGAGTTCGTTCTAATAAAGTTAGAAGCAAATCAAATTTTTGATCTATCGCAACAGGATAAAAAGCATGGGTCACCGACTCAGCGGCCGAGCGGCGTTCTCCAATGTTAATTTTTTCAGGATTTTTAAGGCACCAACTTGAGAGTCGTTCTATCTCATCTGGAACAGTTGCAGAAAAAAGAAGCGTCTGCCGTTTCTCTGGACATTGATTCACAATTCTCCGTACATCAGGAAGAAATCCCATATCCAGCATTCGGTCGACTTCATCAAGCACGAGAATAGAGATATCTTTTAGTGTTAATTCTCTTTGTTCTAACAGATCCAAAAGTCGCCCAGGAGTTGCAATAATGATATCAGCACCTTCGCTCAACGATTTTTTTTGAGCAGCATAACCGACACCTCCAAAAAGGACGGTGGTTTTGATTTCCATAAAAAAAGCAAAGTCTCGAAATGCTTCCTCAACCTGAATAGCCAACTCCCTTGTTGGTTCTAAAATGAGGCAACGAGAGCCGTTTTGAGGCGTTTTAAGAAGAGTAAGAATCGGCAAAGCGAAAGCAGCTGTCTTCCCTGTTCCCGTCTGAGCAGAGGCAACCAGATCGCCTCCTTGTAAAATTTTTGGAATTGCTTCTTGCTGAATAGAGGTTGGTTCTACATACCCCATTCGTTGTGCTCCATGAACAACGGAATCTATTAAATTAAAGTTTTGAAATGACATGAATCGCTGAGAGTAACAGATGCGGTGAGGTCGTACCAGCGAATTAAAACCCGGATATTTCATCACTCTCGTAGCGAGGGAGCCGCGAAGGCTTATGGAATCAGGCAGGCGATGATTTTGATGCAGGGCTGTATGTGTACATACTGTCCAAATTAAAATCTGAGCCTAACGAAGTATCCATCGGGCTTCCCGGTTTCCGCAGTAGAGAGAGATGAAATATTCGGGTTAAAGGATCAGCAAGCAAGGTGGCCACAGCACCTGCATATTCGGCGGGCTTGGAAACGTGTTGAGCATTGCTTCTTAAAAACCATGAAGCGACATGCCATGGTTGTTTTTCTAAAGTTAAAGAAACGATTTTATTGTCCTCAATTATTGCAAAAACCTCTCGCAACCCTTCTGTAATCCCTCTTCCATCAGCTTTGAGAACAGCCTCTTTTGCCGTCCAGAGTTGTAGAAATTTTTTTTCTATAGACGCCTCTCCTTCCGAAGTGATGAAGTCGATTTCTTCTGCAGAAAAAAATTTATTAGCCAGAGCCAACGCTTTAACTTTTCTTTTTTTTTCTAAATCAATCCCAACAGGAGTATGACTAAAGACTAACGCCAAGAGATCCCCACTATGCGCCATATTAAAAAAGAAATGAGGATGCTCAGGGAGAAATAGTTTCCCATGAGTTGTTTTTTGAAAAACTAATTCCTCAGGAGAAGAGTTTAAATAACGACTTAACAAAGAGCGTAACACATCTCGTGAAGATGCTACTTCGCTATTAAAAAAGTGTCTTTGAAAACAAGCGTTAGTCTCATTGAGTAAACTAACAGGAAAAAACCAAACATGGATTTCTTCTAATGGTAAAAAAAAGTTCACGAACCTGGACCTTAAAGCTTAAAACGAAGACCATAACAAAAGAAAACTGATAGGATCAATTTTTTAATTAATAAATTTTTACTTGCTATTAGTCTTTCTTCGTTATAGCTTTCAAAAATTATGGACTTTTCAAAAATTAATACTACTTCGTTGCGGGCTATATTGAAACTCTCCGAGCGCAAGGAAACGCTCCTTGCAGAGCTTGAAAAATTAGAAAAAGAGCTTCTTGCTCATTTTAACGGGAATGCAAAACTTTTATCCGGACAAACGGTTAAAGCCTCTAAAAAAGAAAAAAAAGTAAAAATAGCCAACCCTCTTCAAGAGCGTCACCGCGCCCCACGAGGCGAGATGAAGCAGCAAGTTTTGAAAGCATTAGCCGAAGCGGGTCCTGAAGGAATCAAGGTCCCTGAACTTGCAAAAAAAATAGGAGCTAAAAATGCTAACGTTCATGTTTGGCTTAGCAGCAGTGGAAAAAAACTTCCTGAAATTGAACGCGTAGGAGCAGGTATTTTTAGAATTAGAGCTCAAGGCTAAGGCCTATAAGTGATGGGTGAAGAGTGCTTTTCTCCCTATTTTATAATACTCTTTACTCTTCACTAATTATCTTTCTTCCTTTTCTCCAATAGAAATTCTGGAGCCGTTCTGTGATGAGAGCAAATATCCCAGCGCTATAAATAAGGCTATTATTAATAGGGAATCCCAAGGAACTACTCATAAAAGAGAGTCCTATAAGAATCAGAAAAGCTAAAGCTACTATTTTTAATGAGGGGTGATTTAAGATAAACTCCCCTACTGGCTTCACATAGCAGAGCAAAAGAGCAAAAGAAAGAACAACGGCTATTAAGATTGTCACTAAGTGTGATGTTAACCCGACAGCAGTAATCACTGAGTCGATAGAAAATAAAACATCTAATAGGACAATTTGGGTAACAATCGTAATGAGTGTTCGCTTTTTTCTTAATTTAAAAGCGCTCTCCTTTTTTTGAAAAAAAACCATCACAGCCAATTCTTGAGAAGCTTTTGCAACCAAGAAAAGCCCCCCTAGTAAAAGGAGAAGATCTCTTGCTGAAAAGTGATAACAAAATGGTACTGTCAGCATACTTAGCCAAAACGCCCCTACAACAAACCCAAAGCGCAATACCAATGCTATCAAAAGCCCCATCACACGGGCACGCTGACGGAGCCTTGGTTCCAGAGGATCGACCAGCAGAGCAATGATCAGAACGTTATCAATTCCCAGGACAAGCTCTAAACCGATAAGAAGAACAAGCAAGCCAAATGTATTAATGAAAAAATTCATGATCTTATTTTTCTTCTTTCGGTATTTTTAAAGAGCAGAGAAAAGATAACAATAGACTTCCAGCAGCTATCCAACAAGCTGTTCGTGCATAGGTAGAAGGACGAGGATCTAATGCAACGAAAAGACCAGCTAATAAAGGTCCCACAAAATGGGCCAGACTTGTTGATGATTGGTAAAGACCTAACGCTGCGCCATGCCAAGCAGAATCAACATGACGCGAGATAATAGCAGGAAGAGCTGGCGTCATAAGACTATCCCCGAGTGCCATCATGGCAAATAACGGCAACGCCCACTGAATGTTAGGAGCAAAAGAAAGTAGGAAAAAAGCAAGCATCATGGAAATAGCACCACTAACAATCATCCAATAATCTTTAAAATATTTTGAAAACAATCCAAAGAGACCTCCCTCAACTACAATTGCAATAATTCCTATCATTACAAAAATATATCCCGTTTGTCGTTCGTTAATATCGTAGCGATGATAACTAATAAGCGGTAATAGCGTAATAATCATAGAGAGTCCGATGAACATAAAAAAAGCTGTTCCCACTGTCGGAAAATAAATTTTCTTATTAAGGTGTTGCAAAATGGAAAGCAGAGAGGGGCGTTTTTCAGTATTTTTTTTGTGCGAAAGGGGTTCAGGAAGAAAGAAGAAAACAACAAGCAAATTAATAAATGATAGTCCTGCTACCATCGCTATGGCTATTGATGCTCCATAAAAATAGCAGGCCCATCCTCCAAATGCTGGACCAACAATAAACCCCAATCCATAGGCAGCTCCCAACATGCCCATCCCTTGGGAGCGTTCTTCGGGCCTTGTAATATCGCTCATATAAGCTTGGACAATACTCAAATTACCTCCTGCAACTCCGTCAATCATACGTCCTAGCAACATGATTAAAATGGAATGGGTCCATCCTATCATCAGATAACCAATTATTGCGCCTAAGATGCTAATTAAAAGAACAGGTCTGCGTCCTATGCGATCGGATAGTTCACCCCATAACGGAAGCATGATCACTTGTGCTAGAAAAAAAATGCCCATCAAAAGACCGATTTGCCATGATGTTGCCCCTAATTGTTCCGCATAACGAGGCAAAATAGGAATCAAAATACCAACGCCCAACATTTCGATAAGCATCGTCAAAAAAAGAATGCTGAGTTGGAGGCGCTTTTTATTCATGAAAAGTCATCAAGAATAGAAGCCGTGTAATGGATAAGAAAGATAAAAAATTTTCATTATTTTTAAGCTATCTTGCGATGGTTGTTTGTATTATCTTTTTCTATCTTTTTGCCATTTCCACCGCTCTCTATTTATGAATCCAAAAACCATTACCACCACAGCTGGTGCTCCTCTTGCTAGTAATCAATATAGTCTCACAGCAGGTCCGCGTGGTCCTCTTGTGATGAGCGATTATCAGCTTTTAGAAAAACTAGCTCATCAAAATCGAGAACGCATTCCTGAGCGCGCTGTCCATGCCAAAGGTTCTGGCGCTTATGGAACATTGACCATTACTGGTAATATTTCCGCTTTTACTTGTGCTGATGCGCTTCAACCAAATAAACAAACAGACCTCCTTCTTCGCTTCTCTACCGTTGCAGGAGAGCTTGGGGCAGCTGATGCCGAACGCGATGTCCGTGGTTTTGCAATCAAGTTTTATACGAAAGAAGGAAACTGGGATCTGGTAGGAAACAACACACCAGTTTTTTTCGTACGGGATGCTTACAAATTCCCTGACTTCATTCATACCCAGAAACGGCATCCCAAAACGCATCTACGCAGTACGACGGCAATGTGGGATTTTTGGTCCCTTTCTCCAGAAAGCCTGCATCAAGTGACCATCCTCTTTTCTGACCGTAGACTTCCTTTTAGTTATCGTCACATGAATGGGTATGGAAGCCATACCTACAGCCTCATTAATAAAGAAGGAGAACGCCATTGGGTGAAATTTCATTTTAAAACAGAACAAGGAATTCGCTTCTTAACAAATACAGAAGCAGCAGAACTTGTCGGCAAAGATCGTGAGAGCCATCAGCGTGATCTTTTTGAACATATCGCTGCTAAAAAATTCCCTCGTTGGAAAATGCAAGTACAGATCATGAGCGAAGAAGCCGCTACCAAAACAGCTTTCAACCCTTTTGATCTGACGAAAGTCTGGCCTCATGCCGATTTTCCATTGATCGATGTTGGGATCTTAGAACTCAACCGCAATCCAGAAAATTATTTTGCAGAGGTAGAACAAGCAGCTTTTTCTCCTTCTAATATAGTGCGAGGTATTGGATTTTCTCCGGATAAAATGCTACAAGCCCGTATCTTTAGTTATGCAGATGCCCATCGCCATCGCCTTGGGACGCATTACGAAATGCTTCCGGTAAACGCTCCAAAATGTCCTGTCAGAACTTACCATCGCGATGGTGCTATGCGCTTTGATCGCCCTGCGATAGGCGATGCCTACTACGAACCCAACAGCTTTGGCGGTCCTCAAGAAGATCCTTCCTACCGCGAACCAGCTTATAATCTAGGTTCTGTAGCGGTAGATCGTTACAATGGAAACGCAGAAAATGACGACTTTTCTCAAGCCGGTGCTCTTTTTGCTTTAATGAATCATGAAGAACAAGCACGACTTTTTTCTAATATTGCAGCAGCCATGAGCGACATTCCTCAAGAAATTCAAGAACGTCAGTGCGCCCTCTTCGCCAAAGCCGATCCTGCCTACGGCGCAGGTGTGAGACTAGCTCTGAGCGTTATTAAATAAATTAACAACGCCAGTTCACAGTTGGCAGTTCGTAGTTCGTAGTAAAATTACTAGAAACTTGTTCTTCACTCCTTCCACTTCAAGTTATTGCAACGTAATACTCGCCCAATGACTACATCTTTGGAAAAAGAACAACAACGTTACGATGAACTGCTCGCTATGGCACTGGATCACGCACGCGCTGGAGAAACAGAAGCACTCCGCACCATGCTGGAACATCAACTTCCAGCAAACCTTGCTGATCACCAAGGAAACACACTTCTCATGTTAGCGGCTTATCACGATCATCCACAAACAGTACAGCTTCTTTTGGACTTTGGAGCAGAACCAGATCGACGTAATGATCGCGGTCAAACACCACTTGCAGGGGTTGCTTTTAAAGGATATGCCGCAGTAGCAGCCATTTTACTAGCTGCAGGGGCAGATCCCCTCGCTTCACAAGGAGTAGGAGCCATGGAAAAAGAAATGACTCCTCTTGATTTTGCAAAAATGTTTGCCCGTACAGAAGTACAATCTCTGCTTGAAAAGGCAACCTCCTCTTTATGAATTCTTCCTCTCTTTATTTCATCACTGGTAATGATGAATCCGAAGTGCGACGCGTAGCTCAAGAAAAAGTCCTAAAGCTAACTCAAGAAGACGCTGGAGCTTTTGGATTAGAAATAATTGAGACGGGCAACGATACCGTTGAGACTTCTCTCAATGCTTTAGAAGAGACATGCCAAGCCCTCTTAACTTTTCCTTTTTTAAGCAGTGGCAAGTTAGTCTGGCTCAAAAATATCACCTTCCTGAAAGACTCACCAGCAGGGCGTTCGGAGGCTGTTCAAAAAGGATTAGAAAAACTTCTCTCCATTCTCCAAGAAGGCTTGCCTAAAGGGATTACCTTTTTAATCAGTGCTCTGGAGCCTGACAAGCGCCGAACTTTTTTTAAAGGATTCTCGGCACTAGCAACGATGACCCTCTGCAATCAACCCGATTTTGGATTTCAAGCAACTGAAGAAGATATTGTCCAATGGATTCTTGAGCGGGCTCGTTCTCGCAATATCCGCTTGGAACCTCAAGCTGCAGAGGTAATAGCGATGCGCATTGGGGCTGAATCAGGACCTGTCGAAATAGAATTAGCCAAACTTGCCACGGCTGCCGGTGAAGAAAACACGATCACAGAAGTCATGGCTCGCAATCTCGTTCCCATGACACGTACAGGTGGCATCTTTGATTTAAGCAATGCCATCAGCAGCCGCAATCTTCCTCTTGCTCTTAAAGTCTTAAAACAACTGCAGGGCCAAGGAGAGACAAGCATTGGCATTTTACTTGCTGCCATTGTTCCTACCCTACGGAATCTTCTTTTAGTTAAAGATCTCCTGCAACGCCATCACCTCTCCCCACCTAGTAGAGCAAATTTTTTCGCAGCAACACTACAAAAACTCCCACCAAGTGAAACCAGTCACCTTCCACGAAAAAAAGAGGGAACTCTCAATGCCTATGGACTTGGTCTCGCAGCGATGAAGGCTCACCATTATAGCTGCGATGAGCTTGTGAAGGGCTTTCTAGCCTGCCGCGATACCAACCAACAACTCTTGCAAGGAGCGCATGCTGAGGATGTCTTGCTCACACAATTGGTGTTGAAAATTGTTGGGAATCACTCTTGTCCAAAATAAAAGTTGACCCACTATATTTTGTAAGGACTGCAAGGGGCTTGGCGCTTTGATGTTAAAATACTCGCGATCCCCCCCAGCCTACAACCTTGAGATAAGGAGCTCTCGTTGGAAAATCAGCTCCTTTGGTAGATCACGATACATTTTAATAAAAAGCTCATCTTGCAAAATGAGTTCTCGCTTCCATTCTTCGGGATCAATTTTTTGAAGCTCTTCAAAACGCTCAGGAGTCATCACTCCTGGCATGCCTTTCATATTCATATCCTCATAACGAGGCATCCAACCAATAGCCTTCTCAAGGGCATTGGAACGACCTTGGCAACGCTTGGTGATCCATTGCAGAACGCGCATATTTTCTCCAAACCCAGGCCAAAGAAAATTACCCTCTCGGTCTCTTCTAAACCAATTGACATGAAAAATACGTGGCAAGACTTGAATAGAAGAGCGCATGCTTAGCCAATGATCAAAGTAATCTCCCATATTATATCCACAAAAAGGAAGCATCGCCATCGGATCCCGACGGACCTGGCCAAGCACTCCTGCTGCTGCAGCTGTCATTTCAGAACTAACCGTTGCACCCACATAGACACCATGGATCCAATTGAATGATTGAAAAACCAAGGGCATAGTAGTCGCACGCCTCCCTCCAAAAATAATGGCACTGACTGGTACGCCCTCAGGCCACTCAGCCTCCTGGGCAAGTGCTGGATTATTGTGCATAGGAGCTGTGAAACGGCTATTGGGATGGGCTGCCTTTTCTCCTGAGTGAGGAGTCCAGGGATTTCCTTTCCAATCGAGTAGGTTGTCAGGTGGTGGATTATCCTTTCCCTCCCACCAAACATCACCATCAGGAGTCAGTCCCACATTTGTAAAAATGGTATCTCGCTCCATACTGCGCATCGCATTCCAATTGGATTGTTCATTGGTCCCTGGCACAACACCAAAATAGCCAGCCTCTGGATTAATAGCATAGAGCCGCCCATCAGCTCCGGGCTTCATCCAAGTGATGTCATCACCAATGGTTGTCACCTTCCAACCTTCAAAATGAGCAGGTGGAATCATCATCGCAAAATTTGTTTTGCCACAAGCCGAAGGAAAGGCTGCTGCCACATATGTTTTATTCCCCTCGGGATCCTCCACACAAAGAAGCAGCATGTGCTCTGCTAACCACCCCTCTTGACGCCCCAGCGCTGATCCTATGCGCAAGGCAAAGCATTTTTTTCCTAATAAGACATTGCCACCATATCCTGAGCCAACCGAAATAATGGCATTCTCTTTGGGAAAATGACAAATGAAGCGCTTATCAGGATCACAATCAAGAAGGGAGTGGACGCCGCGATTGAAATCAGCACTACTGCCAAGCTGCTTCCAAGCGACCTCCCCCATCCTTGTCATAATCCTCATGTTTAGGACCACATAAATCGAATCGGTCAATTCAATACCAACTTTTGTCATGGGTGAACCTGGAGGTCCCATTAAATAAGGAATCACAAAAAGGGTTCGCTCCTTCATCGCCCCAGCAAGGAGCAACTCCAGTTTGGCATGCATGGCTTTGGGATCAGCCCAATTATTGGTAGAACCCACTTCTTCAGAACGATCAGTGCAAATAAAAGTACACTGCTCGACACGCGCCACATCATTGGGGTTCGAGCGATGATAATAGCAACCAGGCCATTTTTTCTGATCGAGCTGTATCAATACTCCCTGTTTGAGGGCTTGTTCTGTCAGATAATTTTTTTCCTCTTCACTTCCATCACACCAAAAAATATTTTCTGGCGTGGTCAGTTCCGCTACTTGTTCAACCCACGCGAGCACTTCTTGGTTGAGCGGTTTGCTGTTCCCAGCGTTTTGGGAGAAAGGAAGCGCGGTCGAGGTCATAGGATGAAAGTTCAGGTTAAGAGTTGAAGTTGAAGTAATGCTTCGCCACACCTCAGCGTGGGATTTTAAAAATGATAAGAGAGAAACATTGCAGGACCTTCAGTCTTTAATCCTCGATCTAAACTTCTTCAACTTTTCACTTCAACTGATCAGATCATTTAATCTGATCATTTCGGGCCGGCGGGATTCGAACCCACGACCTCTTGGACCCCATCCAAGCGCTCTACCAAGCTAAGCTACGGCCCGTTGTGACTTAGTAGCATCACCGCTCTTTTCGTATAGAGCAAGAAGGAATTATTTTTTTAAAAACAGCAACCAGTAAAAAAACGATTGGTAAAAAAATAGGGAGCAACGTTCCTTGCGAACGAAACAATAAAAACTCTCCTAGCGCATAGCATAAAAAAAAGAAGAGAGTGACCAAAGCAATATCTATAGGGGAAAGGGCAGCTATGATCATGCTTCCTAATCCTAAAATAAGCAGCAACACCCCATAGGATATATTCCCAATACGACGCACTGCAAACTGTTCCTGGGCTCCTTGCAGGCGTTTTGCCTGAGCCACCACATTAGGTCCACCAATGAGTACTGTTTGATTACGAAAAAAAACATCTAAATCAGGACAAATCTCGCCACGCTCCATCTCTTCTCGTTTTAATAAAAAATCATCAAGCGCAAGGACTCGCGGTTTCGTTTTTTCGAAAGCAGGCAACATAGCAGCGGCCTCCAACCAAAGAACAGCGTTGTGCTCTAAATCCCACAGCAAACGGCCTCCCAATAGAATCATTTTAGGAGGCATTCCAGAAGAAGAGGTCATCGTATTTTTGCTATTGCTCACCATTGCAGGAGCTGTTTTAGAAAACAGTCCTAACGCCCATAGCGAGGCTACTATGCTACTTCCATCCGCCTTACCAAACAATGGCATGCTTTTATTTTCAGGAGCAAGAAATCCAACATGAGAGGAATACTCTGCTTCGCCTTGTAGTTGTGGAAGACCCTTCTCATAAGGCATAAAAAAAAGAGTCAGTGGAAACCATTTTGTTTCGTTCGAGGCCTGGGGCAAAAGCCCATAATAAAAAGGACTCCCATGAACGTAGCCAGTCTCTATTCCTTCTCGAACCAAGGATAAAGGGCCACTGGTTATCTCTCCCATCAGCTCTGCCACCAAAATCATGCGAGGATAAAAGCCACAACACGCCCTGAGGGTCAAAGCGACATCTTGTGGCACCAAGGTTCCTTCAACAAGTGGAAGCATGACGGCTGTCACTTGAGGAAGAGGACGCTCTGTTTTTTTTGCTAGAAACTCGACAACAGGATGCTCAAAAGCCCATCCCATAGCACTTCGGTCAAGAACGACCGCCAACAAAAGTAATAGGACAATGAGAGAAAAAAAGAGGCGTTTTAACATAAAAAATGAATGGGCATGAATAATATTTTGTAAGGAGTTAGTTTCAATAGAGTTTTTCAATCGGTGTAGCGTACCTTAAGCGCATCATGCTTAAGGCATAGCTTGCTATTGCGCTCCTTTTTATCCTAAATTCCGGAAGGGAAGCTTTTCCAAAATGGTTTTTATAACGTTGGGGCCCACCTGGACGGTGCATAAGACAAATGCCGTAGGTATTTTTGTTTAAAAAAACTTTTACTTGGGAGAAAGTATATTGTGTAAATTCGCTGCTCTCAATTGGGCAATTTAGGTTAAAATCCTCGTTTCAAAATGAAAAACTATCTTTCTACAATAGCACTTGAATTAATCGATAAAGAGATTCTCAAAAATATTAGGCTTTTAGATCAACTCCCTTTTTTGCAAATGGTTTTGATCGTTATCGCGCTCACTCTTCTAACGATGGGCATCTTTTACCTTTTGGTAAAAACTTTTTGTAAGGCTGACATAAATATGGAAGGGGTTTGCATCGCAAATGAATTGAATGCAGCAGTCTATGGCTTGATTATAGCTTTAATTCTGGTTGCTTTATTTGATAAAGCTCAAAAAACCGATAATAGCGTTTCCAGTGAAGCTAATAATCTTCTATTTGTTTTGCGCAATTCAGAAGGCTTCAATAATAGTCTCGAAATTCAAGCAGCAGTCAAAAATTATACAAACATCGTTATTAATAAGCAGTGGTCCCTGATGTATAGAGGAGAGCTGGATAAAGCTAGAACGCTTACAGAACAAGCAATTAATCCCATTTATAAAGCCATTCAGCGATTCCAACCAAATGGTATTGTTCAAACAAGTTTTTATGCGACTTTGCCTGGTATTTTAAACAATCTTAATAAGAATCAAGTAACCCGCTTGAACATGGCTGGTATTCTTATACCAATTCAGTTTTGGAGAGTTATTAATTTAATGACAATTTTGCTCCTTCTTTTGTTAGTTTATGGAAACTTTAGGGGAGGATCATTCTTTCCTGCCATAAGTACCGGCATTGTAGTTGCATTAGCTTATTCGCTTTTAATTTCATTTCACTATCCTTTTCTAGGACCATCAGCCGTTTCTAATGATGCACTAGTACAGATTCAAGATTATATAAATAACATTGGAGAGCTTTCTTCTCAATCACCACTTCAACCTATTATGAATATGAGTATTCTTGATTCCTTTAGTGACAAAATCTTGAAGACAATTTTTTGGCTTTCCGGAACCTCATTTTTCAATTTGATTTTTATTCTTTTTGGAATAGGTTTTTCAATTCTGGGAATCTTCATTTTCCTAATGAATTATTTTCGTAAATCAGAGGAAATTTCTGATGGAGCTTCTATGGCGAACACGACTAGTGTGTCGATTTACGGACTTATTTTAGCTCTTTTTGTAGTGGCCTTTTTTGATGGCAATCAACAAGCAAAAGAAAGTATTGATAAAGAGGTAGGATGTTTGACAGCAATATCAAAAAACGTTCAGATTCTTGATAATAGTTCTCAAATTCAAGAAGCGATTAAAGATTATATTAAGGTTGTTGTAGAAGATCAATGGCCTCGTCTTTGTGCCGGGAAGGTAGATGAAGTTTTACATTCTTCTATTACAAGTTTGAACCCGCTTTATCAAACCATTCGAGAAGCCAAGCCGCAAGGAGTGGCTCAAGACAAATTTTACGCAACACTTCCAAAGTTGCTTAATCATCTTGAGGTAGCTCAACGGGAAAGAATTATGTCTGCCGATCTCCATTTGCCTATTCAATTTTGGAGAGTTATTTTCTTGATGACACTCTTAACTTTTGCTCTCTTAGCTTACACTAACCCATGGAAGGGGATTGGTACTCTTATTCCTATTTTAATTCCTAGCTTGGTGATTGTTTTTTCTATAGGATTGCTGATTACCTTCCATTATCCGTTTATCGGACCTTTTAAAGTTTCTCCTGATAATTATCTTAAGGTGGATTTTTCTTAATTTTTTCTTTCCCATAAAAATTAGTTTGTGAAAAATCTTTCCCTCCTTTTGCTCTTGAGCTGGTTTATGCTCGGGCCCCTGCCCGTAAGCGCGATGATGGAAAGAAAAGCAGATCCAAAAGAGGAAGAGTCCAAAAACCAAGAGACGCTTAAGTGCAGCAAGAGGGAAGAAGAGCGGGCCCTTATCCAAAATGTTGGAGCAAGCTATATGCCTTCTTTTGGTAAGAAGATACTGTTCAAGCAAGCAGGAGACGGCTTGAACCAAGAGAAGATTTCCCCAACCCCAGGAGGAGCAGAAGCTTCTAATGGAGGAAACAATGGAGAAGAGGAAGATCTTTCCGATCTCACCACCCTGGAACAAAAAATCCAAGAGGCTCAAGAGGTCATTAATGATTTAGGAGGAAAAGGAACGCCCATTTCAGAACAAGAACTTGGTAACCTTAATCAAACTTGGTCACAACGCTACCAGCGTTACCAAGAAGCTCAGTCATCTCTTCTTAAGAACAATAACTTTGAGCCCATCAAAGGAGAGCAAAACCAGCTAAAGCTAGAAAAGCTTGGAGAGCTTGTCGGAATTTCTCAAGAAATTATCATAATGCTAGAAGGAGCGGAAAAAGCTTTAGCAACCTTTTCTAATACAACAAGGATCGAAGAATTTTCTTATAGTATTCAAAATCAACAACATAACAAGATGAATATCACTAAACCATCATTGTCAGGGACACCTTATCATTACGTCACAGAAAACGAGAACAATACGACAGCCGC
>JAIEQL010000033.1 GCA_019747735.1 Chthoniobacterales bacterium
GTCCCTATACACTGCGGGTCTGTGCGCTTCGCTCCTGGTACTGCATCAATTTTATTCATTTTCAAGACACCCTCTATGTACATTTTCCAAATGATCCTGATTTTTTAAGAAGATAGTCCCGATAAGTCACCGCCACACGATGAGACAAAGCTCGTTGGATACTTCTCAGTGCATGAGCACGAATAGTGGCATGACCCCAATCAGGAGGGTGAAGGCTTATGCGCAGAAGCGGTCTTTTCTTTTTGGTGATGGTTTGAAAAAGAAATTCATTCCAACGGAGGCTGACCCAGCGCCGCCATCGTGCCCGTACGCTATAGACCATGCTTTGTGAAGGCTCATAACGAGAGGGTTCCCGAGTTGTATCAAAAACTCCTCCCAGTCGTGTCGTATACAAAAATCCTAAATCGTGCACTGCTTTTTCTGCAGCGGCGCTCAACAACCATGCAGGGGGAATGAAGCCGACGCACTCTTCTTTCAAAAAGCCAATCTTCTCTAAATGGGTTCGTCCTTCAGAAAGCTTTTGATGTGCCTCTTCATAAGAAAGGTCAAAAAATTCTCCTTCCCCCGCAGTATAGTAGTTGGTAATCCAACGCGTTAAGAGATTCTCTTTCGGCCCCTGAGGTCGGGAATGATACAACCCATGAAGCACGATTTCATGCCCTTCCTGTCGTTTTTGATGCAGCCATGTTACAAACTCAGGAAATGCCTCTAACCACCCAATGCCATGATGATTGGGAATCACCAAGAGGGAACAACGATCCACGCCATACGATTTCAAGTCGCGCAGCATCTCCTCTACAACAGCCTGCGTTTGAGGAGAAACATCATGAATAGAGATGACCAACATTTGCATTTAGCAAATATATCTGTAGAGTGTATGGACTAAAAGTAATGTCTTCACAAAATACACCTTCACCTAATCTTAATAATAACGACGAGCTCCCCCCTCTCAAAAATGGGAAAGAGCCTACCGAACCCGTTAACTGGCGCTCTCTCATTTTATTGCTGATAGCACTTGCCCTCATTGGCGGTGCTTTTTTCTTCAGGGGCAATAATCTCATGCCTTCGGAAGAGCTCTCTCTGCCAAAATTTGAAACCTTGCTTAAGGATGGAAAAATTATTTCCACCAATGAAAAACCGTTAGAACTTCTCATCGAGGAAGGAAAAAACACGCAATATCTTAGTGGTTTCTATTTGAAAAAAACGGCTACTGGGCAAATTCCAGCAGCTTTTAAAACTACTGTCTACATGCCCTACAACAGTGGCACCTTAGAAAAAGAGTTGACCGCTGCTGGCATTACTCCTACCCCACGTGCCGAGTCCAATGTCTTTGTGACAGCGCTCATCAATGTGCTCCCAGTTGTTCTTTTTGTCGTTGTTCTCTATTTTTTCTTTCGCTCCCAAATTAAAATGGCAGGCCGTAGCGCTATGGGTTTTGGAAAGAGCAAAGCAAAAATGCTCGCTCGCGAAAAAAATAAAATCACCTTTAAAGATGTTGCCGGTGTCGAAGAGGCCAAAGACGAGGTGTTAGAGCTCGTGGAGTTTCTTAAAAATCCTAAGCGTTTTCAAAAACTAGGAGGACGCATTCCTAAAGGGGTGCTCATGATTGGCTCTCCAGGAACTGGCAAAACGCTTTTAGCCCGGGCTATTGCAGGAGAAGCCGCCGTTCCTTTCTTCAACATTAGTGGTTCTGATTTTGTCGAAATGTTTGTCGGTGTTGGTGCCTCTCGCGTCCGTGATATGTTTGAACAAGGCCGCAAATCGGCTCCTTGCCTCATTTTTATTGATGAAATTGATGCTGTTGGTCGCCATCGTGGTCATGGTGTAGGCGGGGGTCATGATGAACGCGAGCAGACGCTCAATCAGTTGCTTGTGGAGATGGATGGATTTGATGCTCAAGATGGAGTCATCATCATTGCTGCGACAAACCGTCCTGATGTCCTAGACCCAGCCTTACTAAGGCCTGGACGCTTTGATCGCCAAGTGACTATCAACCTTCCTGATGTCAAAGGTCGTGAAGAAATTCTGCAGGTGCATGCTAAAAAAGTAAAACTTTCTGAGGATGTGAATCTTGCTCGCATTGCACGAGGCACCCCTGGTTATTCTGGGGCAGAGCTAGCCAATGTGATTAACGAGGCAGCTCTTATGGCTGCTCGCAAGGGATTAAAAGCCATTCATCAGTTTGAATTGGAAGAGGCGCGGGACAAAGTCCGCTGGGGAAGAGAGCGCCGCAGCATGGCCATGACAGAAAAAGAAAAGACAACTACGGCATGGCACGAAGCAGGGCATGCGCTACTGAATGTTATTTTGGACCACACCCATCCTCTTCATAAAGTCACCATCATTCCACGTGGGCAGTACCTTGGAGCGACGATGTATCTTCCAGAAAACGATCAACACTCCACCCAACAAAAAGAAGCTCTTGACGGGCTTGTCATGACGATGGGAGGGCGCATTGCTGAAAAAATGTTCACCGATGATGTCTCCAACGGAGCTGCAGGTGATATTGCACAAGCTACTAAAATGGCTCGTAAGATGGTTTGTGAATGGGGAATGAGCAAACTTGGAATGATTCGCTTTACCGAAGAGAATGATTACGTTTTTCTAGGACGCGATATGTCAAGCAAGCGCGAATATAGCGAAGCCACTGCTCAGCAAATTGATTCCGAAGTGAAGCGTATTATTGACGAAGCTTATGCACGCGCTCTAGAGCTCCTTGAAATTAACAAAGAGAAAGTGGCTTTGATTGCTCATGCTCTTCTTGAGTTTGAAACCCTCGAGGGCTCTCAGGTAGAGGATTTGATCAAGTTGGGGTATATGAAAAATCCTCCAGTTTTAGAACGGAAGCCACCTCCGATCCCACCGACTCCGATGGCTCCCGCCACGGAAATTGCCAAGCCAACACTTCCAGATTTTCCTACCGGTGGGCTGGTGGCGCCGGTTCCGGCTTAAAAGCAGAGAAGAAAGATTCACAGGGATGGAAGCGATAGAAGGGATGGCAGAACAAAAAAGGATAACTGCGAAACAATTAGTTTTTTCTCTTATAGTGGATTAAATTGAAAAGGGCATGGTAGAAGTGCAGAAATTTTTTCTTAGGATAAGGCCGAAGAACGAGCGCTATCCTAAGATAATGTGAGATCTGAGAACGCAGTCCTGAGGAAAAAGAGCCAGCTTATGGCGTGCTCTTTTTAATTTAATACACTATATCCCTTCTATCGCTTCCATCCCTGTGAATTTCTTTTTTTCTTTTTTTTGCCCATCCTTGTTTTTTCTTTTTTTGCTAGCCTTTCGTTGCGAGAGTGCTTCTGAACTCCCTGCCCAAGATCTTTTGAAGGCAGCGCGTCTTCACCCAACAGCTCACCCTCTACAGCTTTCAGGAGAGCTTCGCGGTAGGGAGCAGCCTCTCCCCTTCACTTTAACAATTGAAAAAGGAGCATTGCGTTATCAATTTTACGATCCTGAAGAAACCATCCTCTTAACAATGGGACCAGTCTCCTCCTCGTTGAGCGCCTCCACAAAAGGAACGGCAAGCCACCTGCTCACAGAAGCTAAGCGTTATCAGGAAATTCGTGATACAGGAGTCACTTATGATGATCTTTCTCTGGGATTTCTTTATTGGCCACAACCTCATCTGCTCAAACACGAACTGCTGCGTGGTATGAAAGTTGCGGTCATTGAACTGTGTGCACCCTCTTCCCGGGATATTTCCAAATCACCTTATGGAAGTGCCCGTGTTTGGGTTGATGCTAACAATGGAATGCCATTGCGCATGGAGGGGTTTGATCCAAGGGGCCACCTTCTCAAACGCTTTGAAGTCATCTCCGCTCAAAAAATAGAAGACCTCTGGATGCTTAAAGAAATGCGTATAGAAACCTTTGATCCTGCAACAGAAAAGATCCTTCAACGGCGCTACCTCGATTTTTCTGCTCAATGAACCTGCCCATCGAAGAACTTCGCTCTGATATTCTGCAATCGCTTGCGACCAGCAATCGCTTGATTGTGGAAGCTCCCACGGGCTCTGGAAAATCGACACAAATTCCACAGATGCTCTTAGAGGGTGGTCTGTTAGGAAAGGGACGCGCGATGATTTTACAGCCACGTCGGCTTGCCGCACGCATGTTAGCGGCACGGGTGGCTCAAGAGCGTCATCAAGAACTTGGAAAAGAAGTCGGTTACAAAATTCGCCTTGAGGAAGTCTGTAGCCACCAGACGCGACTCCTTTTTGTGACAGAGGGAATTTTAATGAGGCAGCTTTTAACCGATTCTTATCTAGAAGGAGTCACTGCGTTGCTTTTTGATGAATTTCACGAGCGCCATCTCTACAGCGATATTGGCCTGATGCAGGCACTGGCACTTCAAGAGACTCATCGTCCCGATTTAAAAATCATTGTCATGTCGGCGACCTTGGATACAGCAGCCTTGGCAACTTATCTAGAGCCATGCACTATTCTTCGTTCTAGTGGACGAACTCATCCAGTAACAACTCATTATTTAGCGCGAGAAAACACTGGAGAAACACCATGGGAGCTTGCTATCGAGGGCGTTGAAAAATTATTGCATCTCACCGAGGGACATCTCCTGGTCTTTATGCCAGGGGCTTATGAAATCGCTCGTACTATTTCTGCGCTGCGAGCCCAAATCTCTTCTTCGATTCCTATTTTTGCACTCCATGGAGAATTAACTCCTGCCGATCAAGATGCTGCTGTTGCAACGGCGGCAACTCGGAAAATTATTGTAGCTACTAATGTTGCCGAGACTTCGCTCACTATTGATGGGGTCACTGGTGTCATTGATGCAGGGCTTGCTCGTGTTGCTTCCTTTGATGTGCGCCGCAGTATGAACACGTTACTAATTGAAAAAATTAGCCGCGCCTCTGCCGATCAACGTGCCGGCCGCGCTGGAAGAACAGCTCCTGGACACTGCATGCGCCTTTGGACCGAGCGCGATCATGAGCGGCGATTAGCACGAGAAGTGCCAGAAATTCATCGCGTTGATCTTTCGGAAGTATTGCTCACTCTCAAAGGGACCGGGTCTCAATCCCTAGAAGAAATGAAATGGCTCGACCAACCAGATGCACAGGCTCTGGCAAAAGCAGAAACGCTTTTGTATGACTTAGGAGCAACTGACAAGGAAGGTCATCTCACCGCCCTTGGAAAAAAGATGCTCGTCTTTCCAACTCATCCACGTTATGCGCGGATGCTCTTAGCAGCTCAGGAACTGGGTTGTGTGCGTGCTGTGGCCTTGATGGCAGCGCTAACACAATCACGTTCGCTCTTGCTAAAAACAGATCGCAAGACGGAAGAGGAACGCAACGATCTTTTTGGAGGAGGAAACTCTGATTTTCTTGTGCTTTCCCGCGTGTTTACTTGGGCCGAGCGCAATCAATTTAAAGTTGATCACTGTCGTCGTTATGCCATCCATGCTGATGCCGCACGACAAACGGGAAGATTTTTTAAACAATTTTGCGACCTAGCCAAAGCTCATCATCTTAATGTAGAAGCAACTCCCGTTAGTGACGATGCTCTTGCACGCTGTATTTTAGTAGGTTTTGCAGATCAAGTTGCTCGGCGGCGTGATGCAGGAAGCAACCTCTGTGATCTCGTTCATGGACGTCGCGGCTTTTTAAGCAAAGAGAGTGAGGCCTCTTCGAGTCGCCTGTTGGTTGCTGCAGAAATTAATGAAATTGGCCAAGGGAGTGGAACTGTGCGCACTCAACTCTCGATGGCGACAGCGATTGATGAACAGATGCTGCGCGAACTTTTCCCTGACAACTTTTTCGAAGAGAGAAAACTTTTTTTCGACAACGCCATCAATCGTGTGATGTGGAAAAAAGAAAAAAAATATCGCGATCTTCTCTTAGAATCGATGAGTTATGAAGCAGCACCCTCTCCAGAGGTAAGTGCTACACTAGCTGAGGCACTGGCGGAGGGGGATCTTCCCCTTCCAACTTGGAAAGAAGAAGCAGAGCCTTGGATCCAGCGACTGCGTTGGTTTGCGGCTCATTACCCTGAGTTGAATCTTCCTACTGTCACTGAAGAAGAACGCTTGATGGCCTTAGAACAATGGTGTGAAGGAGCTGCGAGCTATCGAGATGTTAAAGAACGTTCTCCACTTTGTGCGTTGGCTTCACTGCTCACGCCTGTGCAACAAGCTGCTTTCGAAAAAAAGGCACCAACCACTTATCAACTTCCATCGGGCCGCAAAGCCCCTCTCATCTACAAAACAACAGGGGATGTTGTTTTAAGCGCTACTATTCAAGAACTCTTTGGACTGACAACAGCACCGCGATTAGCAGAAGGAAAAGTAGAAATGGTCATAGAAATTTTGGGGCCTAACAAACGCCCTCTCCAGACGACAAGGGACTTACCTTCTTTTTGGAAAGAGACTTATCCCAAGCTCAAGGTCGAATTGGCGAGGCGTTATCCCAAGCATGAGTGGAAATAGAAAAATAGGCTGAAGAGGAAAGAGATTCACAGGGATAGAAGCGATGAAAGGGATGGCAGAAAAAAATGAATAGCCACAAAAGAACTCAAAGAAACTCAGAGATGCCAAATAAAAAAAAGTCCACGGAATAATTAGCTAGCTTTTTTAAAAAATAACGAGCTTTTCTCTTTGTGTTTCTTTGAGTTCTTTTGTGGCTATTTCTTATTCTTATTTTTGATTCACGTTTTAATGTTGAGCAGAAGTAACCCAAACTTCTTCATCTCTTCTATCGCTTCCATCCTTGTGAATTTATTTTTTAAAAGTGTTAGCAATTGCAGAAAAAGTCATTACGGTTTCACCTTGCTAGAAATGGTGATCGTCCTCGCCTTGCTCACTCTGTTAGCGACCTTGTTCTTCCCCTCATGGAAAGGGCTTTTCCGAAGCACGACTACTGCTAACACAACGGCGCTTTTACTTGGTTCTTTCGAAGAGGCACGCTTGAGTGCTCTTCAAAAACATGCCCAGACGTGGATTGTTTTTCAACATCGCTCTCAAGGCGATCGTTGCTGCAGCTTGCAACGTGGAAAAGATGGCGTTCTCCATCCTCTCGGACCATGGTTCTCTCTTCCTTCGAACATGGCCTTGGAACTTGCTGCCGAGAGTATCATGACAGTAACTCCTCCTTCAGAAATCATCCAAACTCTCTCTGAAGATGCCTCGCAAGAAGAATGCAAGTGGGGAGCTTTTTGCTACAACGCTCAGGGGGCGATTACGTTTCCTAGTGCCGCAAGTCACCCCTTGCATCTTGATCTGGTCACCACCTCGCTCCAACCGGCCATCCATGATCAAATTTTCTTTTCTCCGCTCACAGGGAGGGCGTTTAGAAAAAGTGATTTTTGAGAAGAAAAATTCATGACGTTGGTAGTTACGAAAGAAACACCGAATTTTTCAGTTTGAGCTTGGGTATTAGCTAATCTCCTGATAGAGAGGATGATTCCTTTAAAAAACCATCTTCTTCATGTCATCTATCATCCCAAATCCCCACGATCGTTTTTTTCGCGCTTCTATGAGCAATCCGCGAGTTGCTCTGCAGTTTATTGAAAAGCACATTCCTCTGCATATCGCGACAAAGATCGATAAAGACTCACTGCAGATGATGCCTGTAAATTTCATTGAAGATTTGCAGGAGTGGAAAACGGATCTGCTTTTCAAAGTCACTTTTCAAGGGACTCCTGGCTATATCTATCTTCTTGTCGAACATCAAAGGAAGTCTGAGCAGTTGATGCCATTGCGGATGCTGGAATATATCACCAAAATTATCCGGATGCATTTGCAGAAAAACAGAAATGGTCCACTTCCTCTCGTTTATCCCTGCGTCCTCTATAATGGCTCTAAGCCTTATCCTTACACGACAGATATTTTTGAGCTGTTTCAAGATCCAGGCTTTGCTCGCGAAATATTTTTAAAGCCCTTTCAGCTCATCGACCTCACACAATTTTCTGATGATGATTTAAAAAAAGAGTCACTGCTTGGCATCATGGAGATGCTCTTGAAATATGCCTTTGCACGTGATACTATCGCTCTCGTTAGAAATATGAGCGACTTGTTGCAGCAAGCTGATAGGATGCAGGAAGTTGAACTGTTGCGCGAGAGTGCTGAGTATGTTTTTCAAACTACTAAAGATAATCTTTCCAAACATGCAGTCTTAAACGAATTTAAAAAACATTTATCACCACCAACTCAAAAAAATATTATGACTCTCGCAGAAGCATTTGTTGAAGAAGGCCGACAAGAGGGCCGACAAGAAGGTAGGCAAGAAGGCATGCAAAAAGGTCGACAAGAAGAACGTCAAAAATTTCGCTCTTTGCTCCTTAAGCAATTAGAACGGCGTTTTCCAAATCAAATTACTTCGAATCATCTTCAATTATTAGAGGAAGCCGATAGTGAATCGCTCTCTCTTTGGATTGAAAAACTCATGGATGCTAGTTCTATTGGAGAAGTTTTCATGTGGTAGAACGAACAAGAGAGAAGTTAAGGAAAGGAAATTAAGGGCATTTTAAAATAAGATGAGCTCTTCTCTCCACAAGCCTCAACTTTTCACCCTCTCCAACGGATTAACCTTAATTGTGGAGGAAGATCACACGCTTCCTGTTGCTGCAGTCAATGCATGTTGTGGTACGGGCCTTCTCCACGAGGGGAAATATTTAGGATCAGGAATCTCTCATATGCTCGAGCATATGTTTTTTAAAGGAACTGCTCGTCGAGCCCAGGAAGCATTATGCAAGAGGTAGCTAGCCATGGCGGGTACATCAATGCCTGTGTGCAGTATGATACAGCTGCATTGCATTTAATTTTTTCCTCATTCCATTTGACACTCCTTGACATCGCCGAATACTTTTCTAAGTCCTATGAAAACGAAGAAGTTAATTCAATTTGACTGGGCGATTAAAACGCTTTTACGAAACAAAAGTCATTTTCCAATTCTCGCAGGATTTTTATCGGAGCTTCTTCACACGGATGTAGAAATTAAGTCTCTCTTGGAAAGCGAATCAAACAAAAAGCACGCCAAGGATAAATCGAATCGTGTTGATGTGCTAGCCGAGCTCAAGAGCGGAGAGAAGGTTATCATTGAGGTGCAGTGTGCTCACCAATGGGACTTTTTATCGCGCATGTTGTATGGTGTTTCCAAAGTTGTCGTCGAGCACCTCAAAGAAGGAGAAGAGTATGGCACCATGCCACGGGTGATTTCCGTCAATATCGTCTATTTTGATTTAGGTCACGGTGAAGATTATATTTATCATGGAACAACTGATTTTAAAGGCATCCACAAGAAAGATATTTTGCAGCTGAGTCCTCAAGAAAAAGAACACTATCCTCCGCGCATCGATCAGATCTCCAAAGTATTTCCAGAATATTATGTTTTGAAAGTCAGTGAGTTTGATTTGAAAATAAAAGATACACTCGATGAGTGGATCTATGCGTTACAACAATCGGAGGTTCGACCTGAATTCAAGGCCAAGGGAATTCAAGAAGCAGGCGATCAATTAAACATTCTTCAACTTTCAGATGCTGAACGTACCGAGTATGAGCGTTATGTCGGTGACAACAGAAACGAGAAGAGTGTGTGGCGCACGTACTACAGCGATGGGAAACGAGAAGGGCTTACGGAGGGGGTTGCTAAAGGGCGTGTCGAAGGAAAAACAGAAATGATCCTCAATCTGTATCGCTTGGGATTTCCGATAGAACAGATTGCTGCTGCGGCTCAGCTTTCGCTCGAACAAGTTAAGGAAATTTTGTAACTGCCAAGGTAGCCACAGGTCACTTTGAACTTTTTGCGAACTGTGATTCCCGCCTACGCGAGAATGACGTGCCAACTGCGAACTAACTACCAACAGGCGGTTGGTAGTTACGGTTTTTCCTTACTCGAAGTCGTCCTAGCGCTGGCTCTTTTTGGAATGGTCGTTTTGGGAGTTCTAGAATTTTTTCCTCAAGCCTATCGGCTAGAAAGTCAGTCCCAACAAGCCACACACAGCATTTTTATTGCAGAGGGCATTCTCAATATTTTAAAAGCAACCGCTCCTCAAGGTGTGTTAGCCACTGGTCCAGATTGGAAAAATAGCTCCAGCGATGTTCTCTTTTTTTCGCTAACTTCTTCCTCAACATACTTTGTTGCCTACGATAATAGCGATCAACCGCGGCGCATTGTGGCTTTGGAAGAGTACAACAAGCCATTCCATGAAGAAGGGGTGAGTTCTTTAGCATCTATCATCGTTACTCCTCAAAAGGACTCTCCAGGGTTATCACAGGTCGATATCACCATCGCAACTCCTGCAAATGTTGCAGAGAAAGAGCGCCATCATCTGGAGTTTTCTCTTTTGCTTTCTACGTTGTCTCCTCATGAAAGTATCGCAGAATAAAAGAGCTTTTTCGCTTCTCGAAGTGCTCGTTTCGATAAGCCTACTTCTGCTTCTCCTGTTATTGCTTGTGGTGGCAAGTAACACAGCACTGAATTTCTGGCACCGCTCCCAAGATCAGGTAAAGAGCTCTTTGGAAGCTCGTGCAGCTTTGCAGATAATAACTAGCGATCTTCGTTCAGCGGTTTTATCCGCGAGTGACACGCTTTCAAAAAACTATTTTTTTGTTAGCTCTGATCCGCAATCCGAAAACAGTTGTCTTTTTTTTCTTGCAACACTTCCTCCTGAAAAAAGAAATCCTTCTGACTTAGGAGATCTGTGCGCTGTTGGTTATTTTGTAAGTAGTGAAAAAACAACGCGCGATCAGCTTGTTCATCACCTCTACCGTTTTTCTCTTCCTAGTAACACAACCGCTCAAGCATTAAGAGAAAGGAATCTTTTGGAACTTTGCATGCTCACTGCCTCTGCGACCAATCCTCTCTGTGAGCGTATCGCCTCTAATATTACCCACTTTCAAACAACAGCTATTTGGTATGAAGAAAAACAGTTTTCTATCGATAGAAAACAAACTCCACCTTCTCTTGTTGAAATCGTCTTGGAAATAGTATCGCAGCCTTCTTCTAGGAAAAAAGGAATTAAGAATTGGAGAACTATCGTAGCGTTGCATGAGTAGACTTAGAAGCTCCTCTGGCTCTGCGCTCCTCCTGCTCTTGCTCTTCATGGCGCTCTTGAGCTTTTTATGCTTTTTTTTGACTCAAACGCTCTCTCTTGAAAAACGAACAACGCTCTCTCTTGCCAGTTCTTATGAGGCTTCTGAGGCTGCAGAATCAGGACTAAATGCAGCAATCTCACAGCTTTTGTTAGCAACCAGTAATCATCCTGGTTTTTTAGTGGGAGTAACAAATCTTGCTTCCTCGACAGCACCACTCCTCATGATAGGAGCAACAAACCTGACTAATCCTGAACAGGTAACGTTATTGATTTCAGGAAGTGATTTTTCTAACTCGGTAGATGTGAACAAAAATCATTCGATCGCTGCTACAGGAAGTTACAATGCCCCTTGGGTTGTGATCACTAATGCAGAAGGTCGCCCTGTGGCCCGTTATGCCTATGTTGTTTTAGATGAGCAAGCACGCCTCAATCCGATATTACATCAAGGATTTCCTCGGACTGATCCTCTCAATTGGGATCAAGGAGCTCGGGTTATTTCTCTGACTTTGAGTAACGCTCTTTTGCTCAGTCCAGAAGAAGCCGATCAAGCACGCTCTCTTTCTTCTTCTACGGTCACGCTAGAAGGATTTGAAAAGGTTTTCACTAATCAAGAGGCTTACAATGTTAAAAAAGTTTTTCTGACAACAGCTGCTGTAGCTCTTCCTGACTTGATTCCAGCATCTCTCCCTGAAGGAGGCACTCCCAAGTATGATCTTAATGAGCTAGCCACGAATCCCATTTATGGAGTTACCTCTTCCGATCGCGCTCTCTATATTGCTGCTATCATCGATCGCAACTTTCCTCATTTTAAAGAACGCGACCCCTCACTTCTTGGATTGTCTGCTGGTGAGCAGCGGCGTTATCTCAATCGTTTGGCTGCCTGTATTGTTGATTATATTTCTCCTGATACTGCTCCAACACTGATTAATGGAGGCGAGCCAGCAGGACAAAGCTTGACGCCTCTTGTCACTCAAACAGCCGAGCGATGCCGTTTGCTGGAGAGAACCAGTAACAGCGTTACGATTGAAAACCAATACTTCGTCCAAGTTTGGAATCCTTATACGAAGGCTATTCCAGCAGGAGGTGTAGCAACGTTTTCATTACACAACCGTCAGCGGTTGCTTTTTGGAGATGCGCCAGCAACGCCTTTTGAGGATTACGTGCAGCAGGCAGTCATGATGAGTTCCTTGCGCCCTAATGAATCCTCCGTGATTGCTTTTCCATCAGTAACTCAAACATGGAGTTCTTTGACCAATGTACCGCCTCATCTTCATCCTCACTGGGAAGAAGGGCCTGAAGGAAATGCTGATCCCACCCAACATCAGGCATTCACTTTTTCTTGGAATGGCGCTCTGGTAACAATGAGTCGTCGTCCTCCCGTCGCTCCAGGCCTGTCTCAAGGAGGTTTAGAACATGATGAAGCCTCTCTCGCTGATGCTTTCAATTATTGGCAATGCAATTTTATTCCGACCGAAGAAGATCATTCAGGACATTTTCGATTTGTAGGAGATCCTCGTGAAACTTATTTGAGCAACTATCTTTGGAAATCCTATTCAAGTGCTAAAAGTTATCTGGAAAACACTCGTTGGAAAGGGGCCATGAGCGACGCAAGTCCAGAGCGGATTTTTAGCCCAACTACGACCTGGATTCATCGTGACTTGGTGCCACTCAATCCTCCTAGAGGTAATAAACCGAGCTCGTTAGCGATGACTCCCGATGAAGTTCCTTCTCCTTACAATGAAGCTTGTGATGCCATGATGGCTCCGCTTGTATTGCGCAAAGGAGCGATGAATTCCATCGTAGAATTGGGAAATATTAATGATCCGGCCCAAGCTGATGATATAGGGGCCGCTCCCAATGCAGGTTCCAGTCATAGTAAAAGTAGCATCTATGCCTCAGGAGGTGGTCGAACGTTACGTATCGGACAGCCAGAATTTTCTTATTGGGATGTTCCAGAAAAGCGAGCTATCAATCTCATCGATCTTTTTACTGTAGCAACAACGAATAACCCTTCGGCAACAGTTATTAAAACTGCTGTCACAAAGGGAGTCTCCTCTTCCATTATCTGGCGAGAAGGACTCATCAACGTCAACACCGCTCCTCATGAAGTGCTGACAGCCCTTTTCTACGGCATCAAACCTACCTCCGATGAGCGCTTTACCAACTCCACTATCACTTCCGCAACCGCGGAAGAGCTGGCCACCTTCCTGGAAGAGCATCGTCCTTATGAGAAGCTTTCTGATTTGAGGATCATCACGCCACTGCTTGCCAATGCGATGACTTATACTCCTTCTCTTTCTGTCAATGTTTCAGGAGAAAATTTAGCAGCAGTCTTCGATCGCGCACGAGAGGAAGGTTTTGGAAAAATAATTTCTCTCTGCAGTGTCCAGTCGCGTGCTTTCCGTATTTATATTCTAGGCCAATCGCTCAACGCTGCTGGAAAGGAGTTGGGAGAGGCACTGCTGGAAGCCGCTGTGGTTTTGCTTCCGCAGAAAAAAAGAACAGTCTCTGAAGCGAGTGTTCATGAGGGTGAAGAGGAAGAGATACTTGTTCCTGTTGTTCAAAAGCGAGAGTGGTTGAGGTAAGTAAGGCTTTATTCTCAGCTCTCTAACAATAATAGCGAACAAGCATTAATCATTGGAAACATCAGATGAACTATCGGTCAAATTTGGATCACTAGGACTTGGAGGAGCAGGAGGAGGATAAACAGGATGAATCTCGTTATATTTGATACAAGCATTGCGTACATTATGAAAACTGGCGAGCAACGGGCCTTGCAGTTGGTTGGCGGCAGCCTGTTGACGATATAATTGAAGACGCGATCTTTGGGTCGCTATTTCTATAGCATGTGGATGATATGCGCCAACATTTTGTACAATGTGGTTATAAAGATGACCAAAGTGAGGCTCAATATCAGTAATCGTATCAGTAAGATAAGTAAGACGATTCGGATGGGGCAACGCTATGAAATTATGATAATTAGGAATGGGCATATCGTTCATAAATTTGAATTGAGGTAGTTTTCTAGAAATAAAACTAACTGGTTACTAGTCTTCCCTATAGTATTAGCAACACCCAAAATTTCTTTAATAGCTATCGCTTCTGCTTTTTTAGGATCAATCACAGGAGTTGCTTTTGTTAGATTGTCATAATCAGCATCACACTTTCTAAGATCTTCATAAGCCAAATTAGATTTTTTTCTGGCCTGTAGCAGCTCGGATGAGGGATCTTGAGTACGTGATAGAAGAGTAACTTTTCTGCTAGCAGCATGGAATTTTTTTTGCGCAATAAAATCAACCTTGTAAGATTTTAAATATTGACTCTTATGCAAAGCAGCTCCTATTTCAGCATCAGGAAAATTAAACACCTTGATAAGGTCTTTAAAATTAGTAACTGCATTATCAGCCTCATAGATAATATAGCCGGCCTCGTCATCCTCCTCTTCTAATTTGTCATAAGGCGTTGGCTCCTGCGGTATTTTTCTAGCATTGAGAATATCATCATCAATGCCAACTTGAATTTTAATCGGCCTCATGTGTTCTCGATCGATCGTTTTAAAAGCAACTTCCAATAACTGCATGCCGCTACGAGCCAGTTGTAGGGCGACTTCCTGGTTGACCGACTCTGGATTTTTGTTGATCTCAGCAAGAAGAAATTCAAAATGAGGCCTCATTTCTTGATAAGTTTGCCTATAAATCGCGGCCACTTTGCTGGATTTATCAGGATCCTCTTCTGAGATCTGATCACTCTCTGCTTCTGCAGTGAGATAGTTAAAAAAGAGATGTTTTTCAAAAAGCTGCATGGTTGAAGGCAAAGAGCTCATGAGAGCTTGCTCTTGTTGCTTATCAAGTTCCTGAGCCGTCTCCTCAGCCATGGTATGGAATAGATTTTGGAGAAATTCTTTTACCTCAGGGACAGCGTTTTTATAAACTGCTGCTACCTTATCGAGTTTGGAAATGGCTCCTATGGACAAAGGGACAAGCTTTTCAAGAGCTGATTCAATATCGGGTTTGGCAGCATGGACGATTTGATTCAGTTGTTCAGAGCGTTGAGAATCCACATCAGTAAGATCATTAATGGCTTCAACAATCGTTTCTAGATCAATGATCTTGTTTTTGAAGGCTTTAACCTTTTTTTTAAACTCCTTATCACTTTCTGTTTTTGCTGGTTTGTTTTTTTTGAAGGTGTTCAAAGATTGAGTTTTTTTTCCCTTTTCGTTGGGTACTTCTTCGAAGTTAATTCTTGTCACTCTTGCTGAAGTCATAGGGTCCAAAACAGGACGTTCCTCTTCTAGGAAAAGGGCATCTCTAAAACTAGAAGAGGCCTTCTGCAGACGCTCCTGAGCTTTATTTCTAATCTCTGCTAGCATTGCTTGCCTTAATTGCCTTTGATTGTCTTCTTCCAATACGAAAGGACTTTTCCTTTTTTCTTCTACTGAGGCAGAAGAAGGCTCCTCCAATGACCGAGGTTGAGCATTAGGTTGAAGGGAAGAAATGTTAGGAGCACTCATAATAGGTGGGACTTTTTCTTGAGAAGAAATATTTTCGCTGCTTTCGCTGCTTTCGCTGCTTTCGCTTTTAAAGAGTACGTTCTTTACGGAAAAAAGAGAGGTTGAAGAGATTTGGGTTGGTCCAATTGAGGCGATAATCTCTCGGTCTGCTTCCTTTTGGCTATCTTCTTTTATCTTTTCCCGAGAGCTTTCCTCTGTGCTGGTTGTGTCTCCCTCTTTTCCTCTTTTCATCATAGCCATCACCTGCAATGGGATGATTAAAAGCAGAGTTACTAAGAAAAAGAGGGGGATTTTTTTCATAAAGCTAGTCACTACCAACGTGACGTTGGTGAAAACAGTTGAGTTATGCTATTTGTACGCATAAACCAAGCTGGCATCTACTTTTTGGTTCTCATGAGCGCTACTTAGCGACAGCCCCACAAAGTAACTACCGCTTTTTGGTGCTAGAAAACCAGCGGCACTTTTAGCTCCCTGAGTAGTGCCTGAGTCCTTCCATGAGTCTAACTTGATGGGATGTCCTTCATGATCATAACAGGTAATTTTCAAGGCCTTGGCGGGAGGCGTTGCTGCAGCTACAAACCAATATTGATTTCCTTCAAAAAGAGTAACCTCTAGCAAAGAGGTTTCTCCTGGTGTTAAAGAAATATTCCAAACGCCATCACGATCACGAAAGCCATCGTTAATTAAAGTTCCTGAAAGATCGAGAACAGTGCGTTTGGATGCTGCAAAGAAAGTTTCTTCATTCGATGGAAGCGGCGTCGTAGAAGTCGTCGAGGGACCCGCCGTAGAACCTGTAACAGTAATACCAAGACCGCTGAAAAGGAGAAAACAACAAACAAGAATGAGTCGTTTCATTTACTGAGAAATGGGTTTGAGTACGGGTGAAGGTGAGGAAGGTTGATTGGGAAGCGCATCAGAAGTAGAAATAGCAGTCACTACTTTTCCAGTCTCTTGTTCTACCTTTTGTAACATTGCTTTACTTAATCCATGCGGCTCTTTTTTTAATAAGTCAGCTATAGTGATGAGGGTTGTTTTAACAGAGAGTACAAGAGGATCGTTGCGCAACTTCTCAGGAAGAGCTTCTAAGTTTGAAGCCAGGCGCAATGCCAAATTAGGCTCGTTTAAAAGAGTCGCTCCTTTTAGAGAGTACTGGTTGCTAATAATGTGAGAAGCCGCTTCCAAACCTCGAATCCATGCGCCTGTGGAGGTGAGAGTAATCAGATTTTTATCTTGCTGATCGATCATGGTTGTCTTCACTTCATTTTCTGTTGCTTCCAGCTCGTTGCGCAGTTCATTCCACTCATTTTGTTCGGCAAATTGAATGAGATTATTGCCCCGCCCTAGAATGCTCTGACTCACCCCGAGTGCTTTGGCCATATTCATAATATCGCGCCCAATATTTTTGACCTGCTGCCTGTCTTGCGCTTCAACGGCAATGTACCCATTGGTGATAAGCACCCCAACTGCTAAGGCCAATTGAGCACGACGTGTTGTCACAGGAGCGCTGGAATTACGATCCAGGGTCACCCAATTGGGACGACTTACTTTATTAATTGCTGCAAAAATTTCCCCAGGGCAGGGAACACTTAGGGAATCTAGATAAACAGCCTTTTTTATTTGCTCAGGAGTTAGCCCTTGGCTTTTGTCTTTTGCAAAAGTTGCTCTAGGGAGAACACTCAAGCAAGTGATCCCAAAAAGAGAGAGGAGCAAAGAATGAAAAGGCTTATACATCCAGATTGGTAACATTTAGTGCATTATCTTCAATAAAATGACGCCGTGGCTCAACGACTTCTCCCATGAGGAGACTGAACATGCGACCAGATTCCAATGAATTGTCTTCGTTGAGCTCGACTTTAAGAAAACGGCGCTGTTCGGGATTCATCGTTGTTTCAAAAAGTTCTTTAGCATTCATTTCACCAAGGCCTTTAAATCGTTTGATTTGAACGCCTCGCCGTCCCACTTCTTTAACGTGCTCTAAAATATTCATGATCGAATAAACTTCGTGAGTCGTTTCTCCATCAAGGAGGTGAAATAACGGTTCTTGTGCTTTGGCATCATGCTCCATCTTCAACCCTTTTGCTGCTAACTCTTGAATCAGTTTTTCAATGCCTTTTGTTTCATGAATTTCAATCAAGCGTGCGCGGCGCTTACGAGCACTAAGGGACTTATCTTTTTCAACCTTGCTAGGAAGAGCTTCAGGATTCGTCTCCTGTTCTTTTTCTGAAAGTTCAAAAAGATTAAGGTCAGGGTGAGTCATTGCAAAATCACGCAAGAGAGCTTCATTGTGAAAATATTCAACACGCTCTTGGTTTCCCTCTCGAATCACCACAAGATAATTAGGCAGCCCTTGATCACATGCTGCTTGCAAGTAAGCATGAAAATCACCTCCGAGGCGTTTGATCGCAAGGCTGTGTTTTTCAAGACGGTCAAGAAGATCAAGGATGTCTTTCAGTTGTGCTGGGGTGAATTCTTTTTTATCAGCAAGGTGAAGGAGCCTTAGTTCTTCGGCTCCCAGTGAGATCAAAATACGATTGAGCTGCAGGTCATCATCGACATATTCCTCTCGTTTTTTACGCTTAATTTGATAGAGGGGAGGTTGTGCAATAAAAATATGGCCGCGTCGCAAAAGCTCAGGCATCTGGTTGTAAAAAAAGGTCAATAAGAGCGTGCGAATGTGAGCTCCATCGACATCAGCATCGGTCATAATAACGATGCGGCCATAGCGAAGTTTTTCGATGTTGAAAGCTCCCTCCTGATCCCCATTTCCTATGCCCGTTCCAATGGCCGTGATCATTGTTTGAATTTCTGTATTTTGAAGGACCTTATCAAGGCGTGCTTTTTGAACATTAATTAATTTTCCACGAATGGGAAGAATAGCTTGAAATCGGCGATCGCGGCCTTGTTTGGCGCTGCCACCAGCGCTGTCTCCTTCTACAATGTAGAGTTCTGTTAAGGCAGGGTCGCGCTCAGAACAATCAGCCAGTTTTCCTGGCAACCCCCCTCCGCCCAGGGCGCTTTTGCGAACGGTTTCACGGGCTCTCCGAGCTGCTTCTCGAGCACGTGCAGCAGTGAGGCCTTTTTCTATTACTTTTTTGGCCACAGAAGGGTTTTGATCAAAGTAATCCATGAGTCCCTCATAAACAGCCGAGTTGACCACCCCATCAACTTCTGTGTTGACCAGTTTAACTTTTGTCTGAGATTCAAAACGAGGGTGCGGCAGCTTGACGCTCAGGACGGCGATTAACCCTTCACGCACATCATCACCAGACAGAGCAGGATCTTTTTCTTTGAGCAGATTGTTTCCTTTTGCATACTGATTGATTGCACGGGTCAAAGCTGTGCGCAAGCCGGTCAAATGGGTTCCTCCATCAGGATTGGGGATGGAGTTAGCAAAACAGAGAATCTGATCTTGGTAAGAGTCGTTATATTGCAAAACGACATCAACGAAGATTTCTTCCCGCTTTCGCGAGATTACAATGGGCTTGGGATGAATCACCTGACGGGTTTCGCCAAGCTGGCGCACAAACTCGACGATGCCATATTTGTAAAATAATGTTTCTTTGCGTGCCTTGTGATGCTCATCGTCACGCTCGTCGGTTAAGACAATTTCGATACCAGGATTGAGAAAAGCCAGCTCTCGCAAACGGGAAACCAGCCGCTCAAACTTAAAAGTCGTCGTGATTGTAAAAATTTCTGGATCGGGAAGAAAAGTAACAAAAGTTCCTGTCTGCTTTTTATTTTTAAGCTCGCTTAAGACGGTCAATTTTTGGGTCGTTTTCCCTTGAGCAAAAGACATGAAATAGACTTTCCCTTCGCGCATGACTTCGACCTTAAACCAAGTAGAAAGAGCATTAACGCACTTGGCACCAACGCCGTGAAGACCACCGCTATACTTGTAAGCACCTTGACCAAATTTGCCCCCAGCGTGGAGATTAGTTAGGACAAGCTCTAGTGAAGGAATTTTAAACTTAGGATGAATCTCCACAGGGATGCCACGACCATTGTCACGAATGGAAACAGAACCATCAGTGTGCAGTGTTACTTCGACGCGAGAACAAAAACCGGCCAGATGTTCATCGATAGAGTTATCTAAGACTTCAAAAACGCAATGGTGTAACCCACGCTCATCAGGGTCGCCAATGTACATTCCAGGTCGCTTGCGAACAGCATCAAGTCCTTCCAGTTTATCAATCTGTGCAGCTCCATAGGTATCCCCTCCAGCTGTATCTTGCTTTTCTGGGATTATTTCTTCTTCGGCAGAGGAAGGTGATGCGGGGGATGGTATCGGATGATTTTGGGACATAAAGAAACAGGCTGAACGCTAAAGGCTAAAGGCTGAAGGAGTGTGAGTAAAGAGCAACTACCAACGTATAGTGGATGAAATTGAAAAGGGCACATCATAAGCTTGCTCTTTTTCCTTAAGACTGTGTTCTCATCCTTTAGGTTATCTTTGGATAGCCTAAACTCTTCGGCCTTGTCTTAAGAAAAAATTTCAGCGCTTCTAACGCGCTCTTTTCAATTTAATCCACTATAATCGAATCAGGAAGAAATTCACCACAAAGAAGACAAAGCCGCTAAAGCGACCACAAAGAACGCAAAATAAAATTTCTTATAAAAAAATTCTTTTGTGTTCTTTGTGGTGAATTTTTTTTTGAAAGGAAATGACGTTGATAGTCACCGAAGAACGTTGTTCACAAACGAATCAGGAAACTGGCTAGCAACAAGTTGAAGTACTCGTTTGGCTTCCTCTTTTTTTCCAAGACGAATGAGCAGCCGTGCTTCCATCATTAATGCCAAAGGAGCTCCATAAGAAGAGGCGTAAGCAGTCGCTGCTTGCTGAAACTCATCAATTGCTGCTTGAAAGTTCCCCATAGCATCATCATTCATCGCCTTTCCTAAAAGAGCATTGATGGCGAGCGGATGATGTGGAAAGTGTTCTAAAAAACGTTGGTATGTTTCCTTGGCTGCCTCATATTGCTGCTCTTGTGCTGCTGCTTGTGCTATGAGTAAAAGAGCATTGCCAGCGACAAGAGAGCGAGGATAGCGGGCTACCACCTTTTCCCAAGAGCTCTTGTCAGTAGCACCAAAAAAAAGAGCTTCTGCAGCCATGGTTTGCGCATGATTCCAAAAAAAGACTCCTGCTGTAAGTAACAGTAATAGGACGCTTGCCAACGCAGCCACTAAGAGCTTCTGATGGTGCTCCTCCCAAAAAAGCTCAAAGACTGGTAAAGCTACTGTCTTGTTTTCTGCAAGCGGAGCAGCCTCTCTCTTATTGTGATTTTGTTGATTCATAAAGTAATATTTTGGTTCTCTTGGTAATTACTCAATTGTTGAAGTCGTTGCTCATGGCGTCCGTGTTCAAAAGAAGTCGTCAACCAAAGCATCACCACTTGTTTTGCGGTTTCGAGTGAAAGCAAACGAGCTCCTAGCGAAAGAACATTAGCGTTGTTGTGTTTGCGGGAAAGCAGAGCAGTCTCTTCATTCCAAGCTAAAGCACAGCGAACCCCTTTGACTTTATTAGCAGCCATCGCCTCTCCATTGCCGGAGCCTCCTAACACAATGGCACGCTCACACTCACCTGCGGCAACCTTCTGGGCAGCAGGAATGACATAAAGAGGGTAGTCAGAAGGTGCTGTATTATAGGCTCCACAATCAACAACCTCATAGCCTTGTTCTGTCAGCATTGTTTTCAAAGCTTCTTTGTAGAGAAAACCAGCGTGATCTGAACCGAGAGCAATTTTCATAAAGGTAAATGATAAAAGATCTCCTCGGAGTCGCGAAGCAAAAAATTGTTTCGCGAAGTGCTAATTTGTACTTAAACTCAAACCTTCGTCGTTTTACACACAAAGACAAAACAGAAGAACTATTAACAGGGATGCCGCTGCTTCGTGGCGGTACTTCAACTAATGCGAAGCATTTCATCCCTTCCATCCCTGTTAAATTCTTTTTTTTAAAAGTAGTCCCAAAACCTCCTTAACTTAGCCCCATGTTAGACATTCGACTTCTTCGTGAAGACCCCACTTTTATAAAAAAACAGCTAGCACGCCGTTCTGCTACTTTTGTCATGGCCGTTGATGAAATCCTTGCTTGTGATACGCAACGCCGTGAAACGGAAACAGCGTTGCAGCAGTTGCGTGCCGAGCGCAATCGCTTGAGTAAAGAAATCGGTGTTCTCAAAAGTCGCCAAAAAGAAACAACCTCTCTTGAAGTTGAAGTCAAAAGTTTTGCCCTCAAGATGGAGGCTTTGGATGCCGCGGCACGGAGTCTGGAGGAGAAACAGCGCAAGATGCTGCTGGCGCTTCCCAATATTCCTCATCTTGAAGTTCCCGAAGGAGAAGATGCTTCTGGCAATCAAACAGTGAGAACATGGGGAACACCCATTACAGAACAACGAGAAACTCACATTGCCATTGGAGAACGCTTGGGGCTTTTTGATTTGGATCGTGCTACCAAGCTTAGTGGGAGCGGCTATGTCTGTTTCACCGGAAAGGGAGCACGCCTCGAGCGAGCCCTCATTAACTTTCTCCTCGACTTACAAACCAAAGAGCATGGCTACAGGGAAATGGGAGTGCCTGTATTGGTGCTGCGTCACTGCATGGAAGGAACAGGACAGCTCCCTAAATTTGAAGAAGAGATGTATAGCTTTGATGAAGGAAAAGCTTTTCTTACTTCCACAGCCGAAATTTCCCTGACCAATTTTTATCGTGAAGAGATTCTTTCGGAAAAAGAGCTTCCTCTTAAAATGACAGCCTGTACGCCTTGCTTCCGCAGAGAATCAGGCTCTGCGGGCCGTGATACACGAGGGATTATCCGAATGCACCAATTTAATAAAGTGGAGCTGGTCAAAATTTGTCATCCCAATCAATCCGAGATGGAGCTTCTTTCCCTGACGCAGAATGCTGAGCGTGTACTACAACTTCTGGAGCTTCCCTATCGTGTGCTCGACCTTTGCGCAGGAGATCTTAGCATCAATGCCCAACGTACCTACGACCTAGAGGTTTGGGCTCCCGGGCAACAAGCTTTTTTGGAGGTTTCCAGCTGCTCTCAATTTGGTGACTATCAAGCACGCCGCATGAATCTTCGTTACAAGGGCAACGACGGAAAAAATTATTTCTGCCATACGCTCAATGGCTCTGGAACAGCTCTTCCCAGGCTTTATGTCGCTCTACTAGAAACTTATACCCAACCAGCAGGACCGTTAGTTCTTCCTGAGGTTTTGCATTCTTACTTTGGCGCAAAAGAGGTTTGGTGAAGAATACAGATGGCAGGTTACAGGTTGCAGGGTTCAAAAAACAGAGCATCCTTTGAATCCATGATTCATAGAGCTGATTTTTTTAGATTTATCGAAGACCTTACCTTGTCCTGCCACCCGTAACCTGCCATGCCTTCCATCGACCTTACTTCTTCACTTGCCTTGCTCGATCCAGAAGAAACACTCCTGCTTGGCATTTCTGGAGGGTCCGATTCTGTGGCGTTGTTGCACTTGTTGTTGGAGCATGGGTACCACTGGCTAGTGCTTTGTCATTTTGATCATCAACTTCGCGGAGCTGCTTCGCAAGAGGATGCACGCTTTGTAGAAGAGTTGGCCGCATCGCTTCACCTTCCTTGTGAATTGGGTCAAGAAAATGTTGCTCTTCGAGCTCAACGAGATCGCCTGTCCCTGGAAACAGCAGCTCGTGAAGCCCGTTATACTTTTTTTGCAGAGGTTGCAAAAAAGAAAAAATGCTCGCGACTACTCTTAGCGCATCATAGCGATGATCAGATCGAAACATGTTTGTTTCATTATTTGCGAGGAAGTGGCGCTGCTGGGTTAAGTGGTATGCAGCCTCTTTCTCATCGTATGATTGGAGGAGTAGAGTTGACGCTGATACGACCACTCTTAGCGATTTCTAAAAAACAATTAAAAAATTATTTGGAAAAGCGTGCTCTTCCTTTTCGCGAAGACAGTAGCAACGAAAGCCTTGTTCCTATGCGCAATCGCCTCCGGCATCAGTTGCTTCCTCTGCTGGATATCATTTTTGGAACAACCTATCGCCAGGCCATTTTAAGAACAGCAACTATTCTCAGTGCCGAACAAGAATATTTAGAATCCTTAGCTGCTCCTTTTGCTGCGGAATTAACACTGAATGTTCATAAGCTTAATACACACCCGCTGGCCTTACGTCGCAGAATTATTCATCGTTGGTTGCGCAACCATCATTTTTCAGAAGTCGGTTTTCATGAAGTCGAATTGATCCATTCCTTATTGGCTCCCAATGCTCCTAAAAAAATTAATCTCCCTCAAAATCGGCATGCGTCGGTTCGAGGAGGGGAGATTTATTTGTACTGAATATCCGTTCTACTGAACAGGAACCCTCAAATAAAGAGTGCTCAGCGGTGGCAAATCAAGTGCTATTGAGGCCCCGAAGCGATGATAAGGATGCGGCTGGGAATAAATCGTCGTGGGCAAAGGCATGCTGCTTCCATAAAAAGAAGAGTCGTCACTGTTGAGCAAGATTTCATAAGCCCCTGGTTTGGGGACTCCCAAGCGGTAGTGATGACGAATAACAGGAGTAGCATTGACGATAACGAGAATATCAGTCCGATTTTTTTCCTCCGAGGTCATTGCAAGCGAGGGAGCTTTTCTTAAAAAAGACCAAACGCTATTGTCGCTATCATTAAAATCGATCCATTCAAATCCTTCAGGTTGATCATCGAGAGTCCAGAAGGCAGATTCTGTGGTGTAAAGATGATTGAGACGTTGCACAAGGCGGTGCATTCCTTGGTGAGGGGCGTATTGCAACAAGTGCCAATCAAGACTGTGAGCGTGATTCCACTCACCGCGCTGTGCAAATTCTCCTCCTTGAAAAAGTAATTTTTTCCCAGGATGACTCCACATCCAAGCTAGGAAAAGACGCAGATTAGCAAACTGCTGCCAGTCATCTTCAGGCATTTTAGAAAGAAGCGATTGTTTTCCATGGACCACTTCGTCATGACTTAAGACCAAGATAAAATGCTCGTGATAGGCATAGAGCATGGAAAAAGTGATGTCGCTTTGATGATGCTTGCGATGAATTGGTGAACGACTGATGTAGCGCAGGGAATCATTCATCCAACCCATATTCCATTTAAAACCAAAGCCAAGGCCTCCCGTGTAGGTTGGTTTGGAAACGCCAGACCATGCCGTCGATTCCTCCGCAATCATCATGATTCCAGGGTGGCGCGAGTAGCAGAGTTCATTACATTCTTTAATAAAACTAATGGCTTCCAAATTTTCGCGCCCTCCAAACTGATTAGGAATCCATTCCCCCTCCTTGCGCGAATAGTCGAGATAAATCATGGAAGCTACGGCATCGACGCGCAGTCCATCAATATGGTATTCGGCGAGCCAATAAAGGGCATTAGCAATCAGGAAATTTCTAACTTCTTTGCGACCATAATTAAAAATCATTGTCCCCCAATCATAATGCTCTCCACGGCGTGGGTCTTCATGTTCGTAGAGGGCTGTTCCATCGTAGCGATAGAGTCCGTGGGCATCTTTAGGAAAATGTCCAGGAACCCAATCGAGCAACACGCCGATGCCAGCTTGGTGTAAACAATCGATAAGGTAACGAAATTCATCTGGTTTTCCAAAACGACTACTTG
Organism: Chthoniobacterales bacterium; assembly: GCA_019747735.1. Lineage (GTDB taxonomy): Bacteria > Verrucomicrobiota > Verrucomicrobiia > Chthoniobacterales > UBA6821 > CAIWMF01. The sequence continues at coordinate 25,183 of JAIEQL010000033.1, forward strand.
GAGCGTAATAATTGACAACTTGATAACCCCAGGAACCTTCGAAGGGATGTTCCATCATCGGCATCAATTCGATATGAGTAAATCCCATCTCCTTCACATACTGCACAAGTTCTTGGGCCAGCTCTCGATAACTTAGCGGACGGTCTCCTTCTCCAGGAACACGACGCCAAGAACCTAAATGAACTTCATAAATCGAAAGGGGTGCTCGGTAGAGGTCGGTAGAATGGCGCTTAGCAAGCCACTGGGCATCATTCCATTGATAACGATCTAAATTGTAAACCATGCAAGCTGTGTCGAGATCGTGTTGGGCAAAGAAGCCGTAAGGATCTGTTTTTAAAAAACAATCTCCATGCGGCCCACGAAGTTCGTATTTGTAGTGAGCACCTTCCTGCACGCCGGGCAAAAAGATCTCCCAAATTCCAGAAGAACCAAGCCTGCGCATCATATGATAGCGACCATCCCAATGATTAAAATCGCCGACAACGCTGACGCGCTGGGCGTTGGGAGCCCAGAGGGCAAAGAGAGTTCCTGAGGCACCATCAATTATTTTAGAATGAGCTCCTAGGCGTTTGTAGGCCTCCCAATGTTTTCCTTCCGAAAGCAAATAGAGATCAAACTCTGTTAAGTGTGGTGCAAAAGAATACGGATCGCGGAGGGTGAGTTTCTTTCCATGTTCCGTAGTGATGGAGAGTTGATAAGCAATGGGAGCTCCCTCTTCGGTTTCAAAAAAAGCGGCCTCCGTTTCAGCTTCAAAAAGACCATTACTGTGAATGCACCTCAGCGTCACCCCAGAGCAGGCTTTGCGTCCGTGCGAGAGTGGGGCGGCTGTGACAGCAACTGCTCCTGGATACCAAATACGAAGCAAAGAAGTTTTTTGATCAAGCCGATGAATCCCTAATAAACGATGCGGATCGCTATGCCTAATTTCGAGCAACGGATAAAAATCATCATCAGAAAGTGGAGCAATCATGTTAGTTTTATTTTCTTTCATTGGCTTATCAGCTCCATTTTTTTGGGAAAAATAGAAGTGTCGCCACAAAATTACGGCATCCTCGCCAACGTGAGGATGCAGAAGACCTACAAATTCATCGTATTGAAATTACTTCTTTTCTGCTATTTTACAATCAATGAGCACAAATCTCTCGCTTTTATTGAGAAATGGGTACTGGCCACTTCAGGTCGCTAAAACCCTTGAAAATAACGGAAGTGATGAGAACGCAGTCTTTTCAAGACACCCTCTAAGGCAGGTTCCATTGGTTTTTGACACTTTGTAACACAAGCACTACTTTGGCAGGTTCTATGAGCTCTGATATTGTCACCAACCGCAAAGCCCTTCGCGACTTTGAGATTCTAGATCGCATGGAAGCAGGTGTTTGCTTAGTTGGGACGGAAGTAAAATCGATCCGCTTAGGTCGAGTTGATCTGCTAGGAGCTTTTGCTCGGGTTGAAAAAAAGGGGGTCTACCTCTACGAAGCCACTATTCAAGCCTATGAGCAAGCCAGTCATGAAACCCATGATCCCAAGCGCCCTCGCAAACTGCTCCTGCACAAACTAGAAATCAAGCGCCTCGCAGAACAGACCCTCAAGCAAGGAAGAGCGCTCCCTGTTCTTCGGCTCTACTGGAAAAAAGGCCACGTCAAGGTCGAGCTGGGAATTGGCAGAGGAAAACATACTATCGACAAACGTCAGGATATTAAAAAGAGAGAAGTCCAGCGAGAAATGCAACGGGAAGCTGCACAATTTCGAAGTGGGAAGAGGTAGATTCAGAGGGATGGAATAATGAAAATATTAACAGGGATGGAAGCGATGGAAGGGATAAAATGCTTCGCATTAGCTAAAGTGAAAAGTTGAAGTTGAAGCAGAATATTGCATAACAATATCTTTTTAATCATTTGGTTTTTTTCTTCATCCCTTCCATTTGACTCTCTCGCTCTCACTCGTCTCGCCCTCCGGGCTGCCTTTGGCAGTCTACCCAGCGGCCTCCCGACCGCCTGTGTTTTGTTAGTCTTTTTTCCCCGTTTCGATCTCTGTGAATATTCTTGTCATCGATAACTACGATTCTTTTACCTACAACCTCGTTCACTATTTTGGCGAGTTGGGAGCCCAGCCCGTCGTTTATCATCATGATCAAATTAGCATTGAAGAAATTCAGCGACTTGCTCCCAAGTGGCTCTGTATCTCGCCTGGACCGGGGACTCCCTCAGAAGCCGGCATCAGCAAAGAGGTGATCCGTGCCTTTGCGGGAAAAATCCCCATTCTTGGCGTCTGCCTTGGTCATCAATGCATCGCAGAAGTTTTTGGAGGAAAGATCGTCCGAGCCACTCAGCTACTGCATGGAAAGACGTCGCTCATCCATCACAACGGCCAAGATCTTTTTCATGGACTACCAAACCCTTTTTCAGCCACGCGCTATCACAGTCTTTTGGTGGAGCGCTCGAGCTTTCCTGAGTGCCTGGAAATCACAGCCCAAACCGCCGAGGAAGAAATGATGGGGCTTCGACACCGAACACTTCCCGTATGGGGTGTGCAGTTTCATCCGGAGTCAATTTTGACAACTCATGGGAAAGAATTGCTGAAGAATTTTTTGCAATTTTCCTAAGAAGCATTACCTTTTTGAATCTCTAGGCAAATGAATCTCATCTTATGAAATCTACTTTTACACTCCTTCTTGTTCTTTTTTTAACCGCTACGAATCTCTTCGGATGGGAGTACCGTGGGTTTTCTGTCGATGACTCCAGAATTAGTGTTTCTAATCAGTGGATAGTTTCACCAACTATCAAAGAACAAATTGATCTTATTAACGCCCTTCCAATTGCTTCAGAGGTTTTAGATTTTTTCCATGGCGTCCCCATTGTTTTAGTCAATGATCCTAAAGGAAAGTACGAAGGGTATTACTATGACCTAAGAAAAAATTTAAAAGCAACAGATCCTCGCTTGTGGTCTTCTATCCTGCCGAAGAGTGTTATCATTAATATCAATAATCTTACTCAGTTAGCAGTACCCAAAAACTATCTTTCTGACACAGCCCTTCTTTATCCCTTACTGTGGGCTTTTGCAGATCAACGTTTGCCGGGAGGTTATGAGAACGAGACTGTGTATAGGTATGAACAAGATGCCCAAGATCATCAGTATTACGGTGCTTATCAGTGGAGAGCTAACTATAACGATGAAATTCCTGCCTTTTTTGCTGACACAGCTACTGCTTATCTTTCAGGAAAAGGGGAGGAATGTTATTCTTCTCGTCAGGACATCCAGAAGAAGCAACCAGAATATTATTCCTACCTCAAATCTCTTTTTGAGCCTCAGAGGGTGTCTTGAAAAGACTAAAATTGCGCATTACGGCGTCGCTCCAGTGCTCGCGTCCTCGAGTATGTCCATATACACTGCGGGTCTGTGCGCTTCGCTCCTGGTACTGCACCAATTTTATTCATTTTCAAGACACCCTCTCAGAGTGATACGTCTTTGCCACAAAATTCTTTTTGAAAAATCTTCCTAATTGCTCTCCCACGCCCTCCACACTTAGTTGAGAAGAGCGCTGTTCTTTTTTTGACTGACCCAGCTCTTTTTCAATCGAGGTCATCTCCACTCCACTCAAGCCACACGGAGTGATCTGTTCAAAAGGAGAAAGATCGCCGCAGACATTGAGTGCCAAGCCATGAAACCCAATCCATTTGCGGACACCAATACCAAGGGAAGCAATTTTGCGATTTTCGATCCAAACCCCCGTCATTCCTTCTCGACGCTGGGCCACAAGCCCGTAGCCGGCCAAGAGTTCAATAAGGGCTCCTTCTAAAAAGCGCAAGTAGCGATGCAGATCACAACCAAAGAGATGAAGATCGAGAATTGGATAACAGACCAGCTGCCCGGGCCCATGGTAGGTGGCTTGGCCGCCACGTCCAATTTGATGGAGAGGATGAGGAAGCGTTGCTGCGCCAAGGCTAGAGCGATCTTGAGTCCGGCCAATGGTATAAACTGACTCATGCTCTAAAAACAAAAAATAGTTCTGAGGATCCCCTGCTATTTTTTGCGCTACTAACTTTTCTTGAATACGCAACCCTTCTTCATACGACTGCCTCCCTAGCCAATGCGTTATAAAAGCTGGTGGTTTGGAGTTGGGTATCATCTCGAAAATCTTGAAAAAGCAAATTCTTATAAAGTTACTTGATAGAAGAAAGGTTCTTTATAAAATCAGCAAATTTATAAATTAAAATCTATTTCTTACTTAACTCCCACTACCTATGACCCCTTACAAATTAGAATATATCTGGCTTGACGGCTATGAGCCTGTTCCCAATCTTCGCAGCAAACTTCAAGTAAAAGAATTTGCGACAGAGCCTACGCTTGAAGATATTCCCATGTGGAGTTTTGATGGGAGCTCGACTCGCCAAGCTGAGGGAAAGAGCTCTGATTGTATGCTCAAGCCTGTGGCACTTTATCCCGATGTGACGATGGAAGATGCTTTTTTAGTGATGTGCGAAGTCATGATGCCTGATGGAACACCGCATCCTTCTAATTCTCGCGCTACTATCCTGGATGATCCCGATGCTTGGTTTGGTTTTGAACAAGAATATTTTCTTTACCACGAAGGGCGGCCTCTCGGATTTCCAAAAGAAGGGTATCCAGGTCCCCAAGGCCCTTATTATTGCGGGGTTGGGTTTTCCAATGTTGGTTCCATTGCACGCCAGATGGTTTATGAGCACCTTGAGATCTGCTTAGCAGCTGGGATCCGTCATGAGGGGATCAATGCGGAAGTGGCCAAGGGTCAATGGGAATTTCAAATTTTTGGCAAAGGTTCCAAACGAGCTGCTGATGAGGTTTGGGTAGCCAGGTACTTGTTACAACGGCTTGGCGAGAGCTATGGCGTCGATGTGGAGTTTCATTGCAAACCGCTTGGTAAGGAGCTCGATTGGAACGGCTCGGGAATGCATTGCAATTTTTCAACAAAGTATATGAGGGAGCATGGTGGCAAAGAATATTTTGAAAAGCTGATGGAGGCTTTTGACAAATATAAAAACGAGCACATTGCGGTCTATGGGCCAGACAATCATCTGCGCTTAACAGGGCTTCACGAAACCCAGTCCATTGACAAATTTAATTATGGCATCGCCAACCGCGGAGCCTCCATTCGTGTGCCTCACAGCTTTATTAAGAACGACTACAAAGGTTATTTAGAAGACCGTCGTCCTAACTCTCAAGGCGATCCTTATAAGATTGCGGGCCGTGTGCTGCAGACCATTGCTACGGTGGAGTGTCATCGCTAGAGCGGTGTCTTGAAAAGACTAAAATTGCGCATTACGGCGTCGCTCCAGTGCTCGCGTCCTCGAGTATGTCCCTATACACTGCGGGTCTGTGCGCTTCGCTCCTGGTACTGCATCAATTTTATTCATTTTCAAGACACCCTCTAGGGCGGTGAAGAGTTGAAGTGAAAAAGTTGAAGTTGCCGCCGCTTTGTAGAGTCACTTCAACTTGCTCGCCGGACCGCCTCTTGCATTTTTTTTAAACGGAGGTAGTTTTTAACCTTTCACCACATTCAAATTCAAACAAACTCCCATGATGAAAACATCCCGTTGCTTTTCTATTTCTTCACTCGCCCGCGCAGCTTCTTTGTTTCTGGTCTGCGGGAGTGTGAGCTCTTCGGCATTGCTAGCAGATGTGCATAGTGACTGCTCTATTGGAGTTAATTATCCTGTCTATAACGATGCTTGCTTTTTAGACCACATGAATCACTTAGATGAATCCAATGACTTTGGCCTAGCCGGGCTTCCCTATATTAATGTGAAGCTCTCAAAAAGTGACTTTAATGCACTCAAAGAAAAGTCAAATAAGGGATATCGCTTCAGCATTGGTTGGGAAGATAACTATGATGGGACTCACATGGATATTAAAGGGTATGTGAGTATGGGAGGCGGCATCTGGTATGGAGAAAAGACTCAGCTAAATTATACAGAAGATTGGCCAACCATTGCCAAGGCTCTCAAAGATAATGGAGTGAAACTGCCCGAATGGGCCTTGGGAGCCTGTCCTTGGGCTAATCAAGAGGAGTTAACAGCGGCGTTGTCATCTGGTTTTCCTTACTACGATGAAATCCAGTCATTGCAAGACACATTGTCTACTGACCCTAAAGCGCTCGATATCCTCTTCCGCTTTGGAAAATGGAAACGTTTCTTAACAGCTGTTGATCCTAACTCAGATGCCCCCGATCACTACATTTTTACCGATGCTACTCCCGGAGATGCTCAGCTGCTGGCTGATCGCTTTAATGCGGTTGCCGCTATGCGTGATGATGCCGGTCATCCCCTTGGGCTCTATGCGCTGATGGATTATGACAATTGGAAAGGAGAGGGAACCTCCGTGACTGAGATCCGCAACACTCAACATTGGGGACTGCAGTCGGTGTTAAGAAATATGAGTGAGGAAGAGATGAAGAGTGAAGGTGTTTTACAAGCCTTTATTCATAGCGCTCGTCGTACACTTGTTGAGGGCCTTATTCCTAATACAGAAATAGAAATTGATCGCAACAACACCCCCGTTGTTAATGATCACTATGATCCTAGCTCCGCCCCAAAGAAATACTGGACTTTGTTTCAAAACCACCTCCGTGGCTATTTGAATTGGGGACAATAAACTCGATCAGACTTTAGGCTATTAGAAGCGAGGATAGTGGATTTTCCTTCCTCGCTTTTTTCTGCCCAAAAAATTTTATTGAAAAGCTTCAGATTCTTCGTTACTCTTCCTGGCTGCGCAAATTTTGTAGAGGTATCGTCGGTCCTTGGGTTGTCAGCTTTTTAGCTGCTAACCATCTCGCGCCAAGGGAAACCCGGTACAAGAATTATATTTAAATTATGCCTATTCGTCTTGGTCGTTTTGAAATGCCAACTTCTCTCGTTAAAGAGGAATCCACTGCCACAGAAACCTACGCAAAATTTATTGCAGAACCTTTTGAAGCTGGTTACGGGCACACCATTGGAAACTCTCTTCGTCGTACGTTGCTTTCCTCGTTAGAAGGGGCTGCTATTACTTCCGTTCGTATTGAAGGGGTGCCTCACGAATTCACCAGCATCCCTGGTGTAGTTGAAGATGTGGTTGAAATCATTTTGAATCTCAAAAAAGTAAAATTCAAAGCTCATGACCATGAAGCCCGCAAGCTCACACTCGCTGTCAACAAGGAAGGGGCTATCACTGCTGGCGATATCACTTCCACAGCACAATGTGAAGTGCTCAATCCTGAGCAGCACATTTGCACGCTTGATAAAAAAATGAAGTTCGAAGCAGAGTTCGAAATCAAAGTAGGACGCGGTTTTGCAACTGGTGATGAAAATAAATATCTCGATATGCCTATTGGCGTCATTGCGATTGATTCGATCTTTTCTCCAGTGACACGTGTCAAATACGCTGTGGAAAATACACGTGTTGGTCAACGTACCGACTACGACAAGCTGATTTTAGAGCTCTGGACTGATGGCCGCCTCACTCCCGAAGAGGCTGTCCTTCAGGCTTCTGCTATCTTGCGTCATCATTACGATGTTTTTGTCAACTATGATGACACTCAAGTAGAGTTTGATGAAACTCCTGCTGAAGTCAGTCAAGAAAACAGCCGTCTGAAAAAACTCTTGTCCATGAGCGTTAATGAAATTGAGCTTTCGGTTCGTGCCGCTAACTGCCTCAACAACGCGAATATTACTACAGTTGGCCAGCTGGCTACTAAATCAGAGCCTGAGATGCTTAAGTATCGTAACTTTGGTAAAAAATCACTTAACGAGATTAAAGATAAATTGGTACAGCTCGGTCTCGGACTGGGAATGAAGTTTGATCCTAGCTTGGGTGACTTTTCTGAGCCAGCTGTGATCACGACTCTTCCAGAATAACGCCTCAACATTTCTATTTATGCGCCATCGCAGAAAAACAATCAAATTAGGTCGCACCACTGCTCATCGCGATTCACTTCTTGCCAATCAAGTCTGCAGTCTTATTGAGCATCGTCGGATTAAGACGACACTCGCCAAGGCAAAGGCTACCAGGCCACTTGCAGAAAAAATGGTGACACTGGGCAAGCGAGGAGATTTGCACGCTCGACGTACTGCTATCGCTTATCTCAAACAGAAAGATTTAGTTAAAATTTTATTTGAAAGCATTGCTCCTGCTGCTGCTAATCGTCAGGGTGGTTATACCAGAATCACAAAACTCGGGCCTCGTCAGAGCGACAGTGCTCCCATGGCTTATTTAGAATGGGTTGATGCGCCTGTTGCGGAGGACAAGTCTGCTAAGGAAGCTACTACTGAAGAGAAGGCTACTGCGTAGTTAGCGGGTGTCTTGAAAAGACTAAAATTGCGCATTACGGCGTCGCTCCAGTGCTCGCGTCCTCGAGTATGTCCCTATACACTGCGGGTCTGTGCGCTTCGCTCCTGGTACTGCATCAATTTTATTCATTTTCAAGAAACCCTCTTATAATCAAATTACTTAGAAATTACACAAAATTGACGTGATCTTTTCAGGAAAAGACTGCGTTCTCATCACTCCCGTTATAAGATATAGCGCTCGCTATTCGGCCTTGCCTTTTCTAAAAATCTCTGCGTTCTTTCATGTACTTTCTAAGTAATTTGACTATATCGCTGGTGCGGTAACAGTTGTCGGTTCTCAGTTGTCGGTTAATTTTTTGTCTTCGGCAAAAATTTAAAAAAACAACACCTCAGAATTTCAACTTTAATTAGCGACCTCAACTTGCTCATCCACCGCACAGCTACTAGGAACTGACAACCGACAACTCTCCCCATGCGCCTCGGCATTGCTCAGATTAACCCGACAGTAGGAGCTCTCGAGCAGAATGCTGAGCTGATCATTAATGCTTATCGAGAGCTTGTCACGGCTGGTGCAGAGCTTGTTATCACTCCTGAGTTAGCGATCACCGGATATCCTCCTCAAGATCTTCTTTTCGTAGAACATTTTTTTGAGCGTTCTCGTGCGGCATTAGAAGAGGTGCACCGTGCCGTTGGGCAAGTTCCTTTAGTAGTTGGATGTCTCGATTGCAATAAAACCGGTTACGGAAAATCGCTCTACAATGCTGCTGCTTTTTTACTTGCAGGAGAAGAACCTCTTTTTGTACATAAGCGCCTCCTTCCGACCTACGATGTTTTTGAAGAGACTCGTTATTTTGAGCCAGGAAAAAAAGTGACCGTGATTCCTTTTCGAAATCACAAAATAGGAATTACTATTTGTGAAGACCTTTGGAGCCCTGACTATTTGCCTTCCACTCTTTACCATATAGACCCTCCTACTGAGTTGGTTGCAGCAGGGGCAACACTACTTCTTAATATCAGCGCTTCTCCTTTTCAACTGGGAAAACCAGCAGCGCGCATAGAAATGTTACGGGCCCAAGCTCAGCGCCTCCATGTTCCCATCGTTTATTGCAACACGGTTGGAGGAAATGACCAATTGATTTTTGATGGTCATTCTTTTGTTGTCGATGCTGAAGGTGCTTTAGTGGCAACTCTCTCGGGTTATTGCGAAGAGAAAAAAGTGGTTAAGCTTTTAGAACCAGAACCCGTTGAAAATTTACCTGATAACGACATGGAAGAGCTCTATCAAGCCCTTCTCTTGGGCATCGGTGACTACACGAAAAAATGTGGGTTTGAGAACGTCCTCCTTGGACTGAGTGGAGGGATCGATTCTGCCCTTGTTGCCACTCTTGCGGTAGCAGCTCTGGGAGCCGATGCCGTCACTGGGGTGCTTATGCCGGGACCTTATTCTTCCCAAGGAAGCATCGATGACGCACTTGCCCTTGTAAGGAATTTAAAAATAAAACACCAAATTATTCCTATTACATCATTGTGCCAAGAGCTTCAGAAGCTGATGACACCATCCTTTGTTGGGTATAAACAAGATGTCACTGAGGAAAATATTCAAGCGCGTTTGAGGGGCATGATCCTGATGTCGTTGTCCAATAAGTGGCATAACCTTCTCTTAACGACAGGTAATAAAAGTGAGCTTGCGGTAGGCTATTGCACACTTTATGGCGATATGTGCGGAGGACTTGCTGTGATTGCTGATGTGCCCAAGACCCTTGTTTACAAGCTTGCACGATGGATCAATCGCAAGCAGGAGATCATTCCTCCCGATAGTATTGAAAAGCCACCTAGTGCTGAATTGCGTCCAGATCAAAAAGACCAAGACTCTCTTCCTCCTTACGAGGTGCTTGATGCGATCCTAGAACTTGTTATTGAAAAAAATGCTTCGGTGGAAACAATGGTTGCTCGTGGCTTTGATCGCAAGCTTGTAACCCACATCTTGCAACTTGTTGATCGTAATGAATACAAACGGCAGCAGGCCCCTCCTGGCTTGAAAGTCACCGGAAAAGCTTTTAGCAACGGTCGACGCTTTCCTATTGCACAGCAGTATGTTTAATAGGTGTAAGAAAATTAACTTGGTTTTTTTCTTCATCCCTTTCATCGCTTCTATCCCTGTTAATTTCTTTTTTCCCCGCTTTCATCCCTGTGCGTCTTATTATGCAACGCCTTTTAGCCATCGACCCGTCTCTCCGCAGCACTGGCTTTGCCATTTTAGAAGGAAAGGAGAAACAGGTACGCGCTCTCGATTATGGAGTGATTAAAAATCATCCAAAACTAACAGTGGCAGCTTGTTTGTTGGCCATTCACGAACGCCTTACTGTTGCCATCAAGCAGTATCAAGTAGAGGCGCTGGTATTAGAAAGCATCATTTATGTACAGAGTTATTCGACCGCTATTGTCTTAGGATCCGCACGAGGTGTTACTTTGCTTGCCGCTGCTCAGGCAGGGTTGCCCGTTTATGAATATGCTCCAAGACGTGTGAAACAGGCTGTCGTTGGTTTAGGAGCTGCTGCCAAAACCCAAGTTGCCTTTATGGTGCGTGCTCTATTGGGGTTGCGAGAAACTCCAGCCAGTGATGCTGCCGATGCTATTGCTATTGGGTTAACTCATTTGAGAGGAACTGCTACACCTCTTGCTGCTCAAAAACGTCCCAAGGCAAAGACATGGAGGCAAATCAAACAGCTTCCCATTTCATAAAAATGCAGGCCGTTAAAGACACTCTCCGTGCCACTGTCCACGTCACTTTTGATGGGCGCGTCATCAAAATATTTCGTGGCCCTAAGGCCCAAGAGCGCTTTGAGAACGAAGTAAAAGTGTTGCTTTATTTAGAAAAAAAAGAATGCCTCTTTGTGCCACGTCTCTTGGAGAGCGATCCTTTACTTTTAAAAATCATCACAACTAATTGCGGCGCTCGTGTGGAGCATTTAGATCAACAGCGGCTCCAAGAACTCTTTGCTGAGCTTGAAGAATATGGCGTTCGTCATGATGACCCAGACAAAAGAAATGTTACCTATCGTCAAAAAGATGGTCGCTTCTGCCTGATCGATTTTGAATTTGCAACGATTTTGGAAGAAGAAAAACAATGGTCTCTATCGTGGTCAGGCTATAGCGATTGTGGGCGTTTTCGCCAAAATAACGAAGATGCTTTTTTAGGCCTCTCGATAGATGCCCAAGAGGTTCATTACCTTGGAAAACAAGGAACAACTTTTGAAAAAAAAGATTATGTTTTTGCTGTTTGTGATGGCATTGGAGGAGCAATGGCAGGAGAGTTTGCAAGTCGTATTGCTGTCGAAAAGATCACTAAAATGTTTCCTTCTTTTTTGGCAAAAATGACAGAAGGCGAAAAAAAGGGGTCAGTCCCGGGATCCCGGGATCCCGGGACTGACCCCTTTTTTGACGAGGAAGAAGAAAAGCTCTGCTTCCAACTCCTTGTCCAACTTTTTCATGAAATCCATCGTACTCTTCTTTTTGTCGGATCTAGCTACCAGGAGTGTCGCGGCATGGGAACCACCCTTACTCTAGTTTGGATACGCAGCAGCAAAAATAAGCTCTATTTTGCTCATATTGGAGATAGTCGTCTCTATCACTTCCCTGCAGCCGGTGAACTTTATCAACTCTCAGAAGATGACACTCATGTCGGTTGGCTCTTTCGTCAAAGAACCCTCAATGAACGTGAGTCCAAAAATCATCCACGCCGCCACCTGCTTCAAAAAGCGCTTGGCGCAGATCATCAATTCGTCACTCCGCAAACTGGCTCGGCTCCTTGCCTAGCAGGCCATCGTTTTCTTCTTTCTACCGATGGAGTAACAGATCCGCTGTTTGACCATCAACTGCTGGAACTACTCACTCTTCATTCCACTCCCTCATCCTCTCAGCACCTTGTTGAGCAAGCTTTCCTTCATTCTGGAAAGGATAATGCCACTGCTGTGGTGATCTCTTTTGAAAAAATCAAGAAAGAGGTCAGTCCTGCAGTTTGTTAATTTTGGTGCCACTTTATTAATTGATGCTCTCTTTAAAATTAACAAACTGCGGAACTTATATGTTAAAGACCTTTACTTCTAAAAAGGTCCAGCTGGTAGGCTCCCCGAGAATGGGCTCTAACAGTTCGTCGGAGGGGAAGTCTACCAGCTG